>NZ_CP099489.1:3300075-3960090 GCF_023923225.1 Ornithinimicrobium faecis
CTGGGACAGCGACTGGGGCACCTGATCGAGCAGGCGTGGGACAACGGCTGGGAGCCGATGGACCTGCACCGCGTCGCCGTGCGCAACACCAAGCCTGCGGCGATCGCGCTCCTTGGCGACCTGATCGCGGCCGACCTTGCACGCTATGCGGCACTGACGGTCGAAGAGCGTTGGCACGCTCAGCTGGACGAGATGGAAGCGTCTGTCTGGTGGCGCCCGGACGAGGACCCCGTGACAGCTCGCGCCAGGCTGGTCAAGGGTGGCTGGGCCGCCCTGCACCAGGCCGGCCGTGAGCTGGAGGCGTGGCTGCGCGGTCTGCCGGCGCTCGAGGTGATCGGGGCGCGTCCCGGCCGGGCGAGCGCCCGGAAGACCCCAGGCCCTGCGGTCGACGAACGACTCCTCGGCAAGGTCCGCCTGATGCTGGCCAAGGCCGAGTCGACCACCTTCCCCGAGGAGGCCGAGACCTTCACCGCCGCGGCACAGAAGCTGATGACCAGGCACAGCATCGACCGCGCCCTGCTGGAGCAGGGAAAGGACAGTCATGACGGACCCGCAGCGATCCGGGTCGGAGTGGACCGCCCCTATGAGTCGGCGCGGTTCCACCTGATCTCCGCCATCGCGACAGCCAACCGGTGCAAGGCGGTGTGGCAGAAAGGACTCGGGTTCAGCACGGTGGTCGGCTTCCCGACCGACCTGCGCGCTGTCGAGCTGCTGTTCACCTCGCTGATGGTCCAGGCCACGTCGGCCATGGCCGCGGCTGGGTCGCGCGAGCACTGGTCCGGGCAGAACCGCACCCGGTCGTTCCGCAACAGCTTCCTGACCGCCTTCGCGGTCCGGATCGGCGAGCGGCTGGACCTGGCAGCTCAGCAGGCCCAGCAGGAGGGTGAGCAGGAGCGGGCCGAGGTCGGGCACCTGGACCCCGGCGTCCCCGGAGGATCGGCGTCCCGGCTCAGCGACCCGCCGCGCAACGACCGCACGGCCCTGGTGCTCGCCGCGCGCGACAAGGAGGTGGAAGACGCCGTGGCAGAACGCTTTCCGCGTCTGCAGACCCAGCGCAGCCGAGCCACCCTCGACGCAGAGGGCTGGGTCTCCGGCACCACGGCCGCAGACCGGGCCGACCTGGGGGCGCCGGGCCGACTCGGCAGAACCGGCAGCTAGTCGCGGGGGCGGGCTGCCTGCCGGGCCGCGAGCCCCTCGATCAGCAGCTCCAGCCCGAACTCATACTCCATGCCCACGCCCGTCTCGTCCTCGAGCACCGGGCCACCGGCGTAGCCGCCGGCCAGGAAGAGGGGTGCCGCATAGGGCAGCCGCTCTGCCGTGATCACCTCACCGAGCTCGGCCATCGCGTCCGGCCCGAACTCCAGGTCCTCCTGGTCGGCGAGGTCCCGCTCCAGGGTGGAGAAGCTGGAGACGTAGGAACTAATGACCAGGACGAGGCTGATGATCTCGTCCTCGCTCAACTCCAGGGCGCGCACCGCCTCCATCCCCCGGTCAACGACCTCCATCGTCCCCGGGAGGAGCACCGACACGGGCCCCCGCTGGACCTCGAGCAGCCAGGGATGCTCGCGATACATGCCCTGGAGCTCGGCGACCCAGTTGCGCAGATTTTCCCTCCAGTCGTCCCCGCTCTTCGTCCGCGGCGGCAGGAGCCAGTCCGCACCGCACATGAGCAGGAGAAGCTCATCCTTGTTGGCGACATAGCGATACAGCGACATCGTGGTGAAGCCCAGGGACTCGGCCACGCGCTGCATGGTCACCGCAGCCAGCCCCTGCTCGTCGGCGATCTCGATGGCCTGCTTCACGATCTTCTCGTGGCTGAGCCCCCGGCTGGGGCCACGCTGCGGCGCCGCGTGCGCCCCCCACGCGATGGCGACCACCCGTGGCACACCACTGTCCGTCTTCTCACCAGGCATGGAGCCAGCCTAGTCGAATAACTGTGTACGTGACACGCTGTGTATGTCATACTCTGTTTATGTCATACACAGACAACACTGTCACAGACAACACCACGACAGACGAGACCGTGATCGAGGTGTCCGGGCTGCACAAGGGCTACGGCGGCACCGAGGTGCTGCAAGGTCTGGACCTCTCCCTCGGACCCGGCGTGCACGCGCTGCTCGGACCCAATGGCGCGGGCAAGACGACCCTCGTCAACATCCTGACCACGCTGGTCCCCCACGACAAGGGCACCGTCAAGGTGCTGGGCATGGACACCCGCACCGACGCCCACCGCATCCGGCACCGGATCAGCGCCACCGGTCAGTTCGCCGCCGTGGACGAGGTTCTCACCGGGCGCGAGAACCTGGTGATGATGGCTCGCCTGCTGGGCCTGCGACCACGGGCGGCGCGCCGCCGGGCCGACGAGCTGCTCACCCGGTTTGACCTGGAGCAGGCAGCCAGCCGCGCGGCACGCACCTACTCCGGAGGCATGCGCCGCCGGCTCGACCTGGCGGTGAGCCTGATCTGGCCGCCGCAGGCGCTCTTCCTCGACGAGCCGACCACCGGACTGGACACCCGCAGCCGCCTCGCGCTGTGGGAGCAGATCCGCGCACTGGCTGCCGAGGGCACCAACGTCTTCCTCACCACGCAATATCTCGAGGAGGCCGACCAGCTGGCCGACCAGATCGCCGTCCTCGACGGCGGCCGGATCGTGGCCAACGGCACCGCTGCCCACCTCAAGGCCCTGGTGGGCAGCGACGTGGTGCGCGCTCTCGACGCGGCCGGCACCGTCCGGCGTGAGGCACCGACCGATGGGACAGCCGCCGATCTGGCGAGGGTCACTGCAGACCTGGCCGCGACCGACCCGACCTGGCGCGTGGAGCTGCACCGGCCGACCCTCGACGACGCCTTCCTGCAGCTCACCGGCCACGCCGCCACGGACGCGGCCGACCCCACCGACAGCGCCACTGACGAGCACGACATGATCCTGGAGACCACCCGATGAGCATCCGCACCCAGCCCACCGAGCCGGCCACCGACCCCGCACCCACCCGACCCACGACCACGGGGGCTCCGGCACCCAGCCGGGGGTCCGGCATACTCACCGCCTCTGGGGTCTTCGTCGGCAGGGCCGCCCGGCACAGCCTGCGCGACGTCGAGTCGATGCTGATGGCGGTCCTCCTGCCGGTGATGCTGATGCTGATGTTCACCTACGTCTTCGGCGGGGCGATCGCGCCGGGGGGCAGTTACCTGGACTACGTCGTGCCCGGGATCGTCCTGACCTGCGCTGGGTTCGGGGCCGCCTCGACCGCGGTCGGTGTCGCCCAGGACATGACCACCGGCACGATCAACCGGCTGCGGACCATGCCGGTGCCCAGCGCGACCGTCCTGGTGGGGCACGTCGTGGCGAGCCTGGCCCGCAACCTGTTCGCCACCGGCGTCGTCCTGCTGGTCGCAGTCCTGATCGGCTTCCGCCCCGAGGCCGGTCCGCTGGACTGGCTGGGTGCGATCGGGCTGCTGACGCTCTACATCCTGGCCATCACCGCGGTCTTCGCCATGCTCGGCCTGGTGGCCCACTCCCCGGAGGCGGCCAACGGCTATGGCTTCGTGCTGCTCTTCCTGCCCTATGTCTCCAGCGCGTTCGTGCCCGTCGAGACGATGCCGGGCTGGCTGCAGGGCTTCGCGGCCCACCAGCCGATCACCCCGGTCATCGAGGCGACGCGGGCGCTCTTCACCGGTGTTGCCCCCGGGTCGGACGCGCTGGTCGCGATCGCGTGGTGCGTCGGGATCATCGCCTTCGCGGTGGCCCTGACGGCCTACCTCTTCCCCCGCCGGGTGGCCCGCTGAGCCGTATGCCGAGGGGCGGGGGCCCCGGATTTCGCCAGGTGGTCGCGGGTCACCACAATGGTGCCCCGTGACCTCCCTAGAGTCCTCAGTTGTGACCGGACGCCTCCACCCCGCCGAGCCCCACGACGCACCCTGGTGGCGCCACGCGGTGATCTACCAGATCTATCCACGCTCCTGGGCGGACGACAACGGTGACGGCATCGGCGACCTGCCGGGCATCACAGCTCGCCTGCCCTATCTGGCCGACCTCGGCGTGGACGCCGTCTGGCTCTCGCCGTTCTACGTCTCACCGATGCGCGATGCCGGCTACGACGTCGCCGACTACCGCGACATCGACCCGGTCTTCGGCACCCTGGCCGACGCCGACGTCCTGATCGAGCAGGCGCACACGCTGGGTCTGCGGGTCATCGTCGACATGGTGCCCAACCACACCTCCAGCGAGCACGAGTGGTTCCGGGCGGCACTGGACAGCGCACCCGGGTCCGCAGAGCGGGCGCGCTACATGTTCGCCGAGGGCAAGGGCGCGGACGGGTCGGAGCCACCGAACAACTGGCAGTCCGTCTTCGGGGGCCCGGCCTGGACCCGTGTCACCGAGCCCGGTGACACGCCCGGGCAGTGGTATCTGCACCTCTTCGACCCGGGTCAGCCCGACCTGAACTGGGAGAACCCCGAGGTCCGGGAGATGTTCCTGGACGTGCTGCGGTTCTGGCTGGACCGTGGCGTGGACGGCTTCCGCATCGACGTCGCCCACGGCCTGATCAAGGCCGACGGCCTGCCGGACTGGCACGAGCGCACCGGGATGCTCGGCAGCCACGAGGAGGAGCAGGGCGGTGACACCGACCAGTCCGACCGGGCACCGATGTGGGACCAGGACGGTGTGCACGAGATCTACCGTCAGTGGCGCGCCCTCTTGGAGAGCTACAACCCCGAGGGGGACCCCGCCCGCGACCGCATCCTGTGCGCCGAGGCCTGGGTCGAGCCGATGGAGCGCGCCGCGGCCTACGTGCGCCCCGACGAGATGCACCAGGCCTTCAACTTCGAGTTCCTGGAGTCACCCTGGCGCGCGGACACCCTGCGCGAGGTCATCACCACCTCGATCTCCGCGGCCGATGCGGTGGGCGCGCCGAGCACCTGGGTGCTGTCCAACCATGACGTCGTGCGCCACGCCACCCGCCTTGGCCTGCCCATCGGTGAGTCTCGCCCCAACGGCATCGGCATCGGCGACGTGCAGCCCAACGCCCAGCTGGGCGCGCGTCGAGCGCGCGCGGCCACGACGCTGATGCTGGCCCTGCCCGGCTCGGCCTACCTTTACCAGGGCGAGGAGCTCGGCCTGCCCGACCACACGGCGATCCCGGACCACCTGCGCCAGGACCCGACCTTTGAGCGCTCCGAGCACCGCGAGCGCGGCCGGGACGGCTGCCGGGTGCCGATCCCCTGGGAGGCCGGTGCCCCCGGCTATGGCTTCGGCCCCTCGGCGCAGACCTGGCTCCCCCAGCCCGAGATCTATGGCGCCCTGGCCGTCGACCGGCAGCAGGGCGTCACGGGGTCCTCGCTCGAGTTGTATCGCACCCTGCTGTCCCTGCGCCGCGAGCTGGACCTCGGCGTTGGCGAGCTGACCTGGGACGAGACCTCAGGTGACGACGTCGTGTCCTTCCGGATCACCGACCAGGACGGCGAGAGAGTCCGCGTGATCAGCAACCTGGGGGCCGATCCGGTGGCGATTCCCGACGGCGCCGAGGTGCTCGTCGCCAGCAGCCGCCTGGTCGACGGTGCGGTCCCGACCGACACCACCGTCTGGCTGCGCCGCTGACCTCCCGTGCTGACCGGTCACTGCTGACCGGTCACTGCGCGGGAGTCTCCCCCGACTCCTGTGCGGTCACGCGGACCCGGGCGATCCGCATACCGTCCATCTGGAGCACCTCCAGCCGCAGGCCCTCGACCTCGACCGTGTCGCCGGCCTCGGCCAGCCGGCCGAGGCGCTCCAGAATCAAGCCACCGACGGTGTCATAGTTCTCGTTGGACAGTTCCTTGCCGGTGAGGTCCTCGAACTCCTCGATATTGAGGACTCCATCGACAGACAGCGAGTCGCCGTGAGCGAGGGTGGCGTCCTCGGCGTCGGTGTCGGCGTCGTACTCGTCATACATCTCGCCGACCACCTCCTCGATGAGGTCCTCCATGGTCACGATGCCGTCGGTGCCGCCGTATTCGTCGACCACCAGCGCGATCTGCTGCTTCTCCGCACGCAGCCGGTTCATCGCGGGCAGCACGTGCAGGCTCCCCGGCAGGGGGACGATCGGTCGGGTGATGTCGGCGATGCGCTGGGTCGGCCACTCCTGCACCGGCACGGCGAAGACGTCGCGGATGTGGACGAACCCGAGGATGTCATCGACCGAGCGGCCCGTCACGGGGAACCGGGAGTGGGACGAGGACACGAGCATGTCGTGAACCGCCTCCACGGTCTCGTCACCGGAGAGGAAGACCACGTCGGTGCGGGGCCGCATGACCCGGTCCAGATTGCGCTCGTGCGCGCGGAAGACGTCGGTGAGGATGCGGCGGCTGTAGGGACGCAGTCCCTGGTGGCCCTCGATGATCTCGCGCACCTCGTCGGTGGTCATCTCCTCGGCCGTCGCATTCGGGTCGCCGCCGACAAGGCGGACGACAAGGTTGGTGGAGGCCGACAGCAACCAGATGACCGGACGGGCCAGTTTGGCGAAGATGTTCAGCGGCGGACCAAGGACCTTGGTGAACGCCACCGCCTGCTGCATCGCCAGGCGCTTGGGCACCAACTCGCCCAGGACCAGGGACAGATAGGCGATCAGCAGGGTCATCGCAATGAGCGCCACCGTGTCGGCCACCCCCTCCGGGATCCCCCACCCGGTGAGCACCGGCACCAGGTCCGGAGCAATGGTCGAGCCGCCATACGCCGAGGAGAAGAACCCGGCGACGGTGACACCGATCTGCACCGCCGACAGGAACTGGTTGGGATTGCGCACCAGGGCACCGATCCGCTCCCCGCGCTGACCACTCGCCTCGATCTTGCGCACCTGCCCATCGCGCAGCGAGACGATCGCCATCTCTGTGCCCGCGAAGACACCGCCGATCAGCACGAAGACCAGCACGAGGCCGAGATTGACCAGAGTTTGTGAGTCCACGCCACGACGCTATCGGCAGACGACGTCGCCAGCCGCATTCTCCACCGGTTCCTGGCATTGAGAGTTCTCAATCCCAGCGCCCTCGGCGTTACACTCGGCCCATGACCGGCGACGACGCCGCGGAACTCACGCCTGAGGAGCCTTTGTCCGCGACCCCACGTGACCCCGCAACAGACGGTGTGGGCGACGCCGATGCCGGGGCCAACGCCAGTGCCGACACGCCGAAGCATCGAGAGCGGCGCTCGGCAACGGACGCCGAGGCTCGTGCCCTCGCCTCCAGCCTCCGCCTGCGCATCCTGCGGCTCACCCTGGACGAGCCGCTGACCAACAAGGAGATCGCCGAGGCACTGGACCGCAACCCAGCCTCCGTCCTGCACCACGTGCGCACCCTGGTCGACACCGGCTTCCTGCGGGCCGAGGCGGTGCGGCGCGGCACCCGCGGCTCACGCGAGATCCCCTATCGCGCCACCGGCAAGTCCTGGAACCTCGACACCCACGGCGTGACGGCCGGCCCGATCGTGGAGGCGTTCGTCTCCGAGATCGGCACGGTGCCCGCGCACCAGCGCGAGCTGTCCCGCATGCGCCTCAACGGCAGCGACCTGGAGGAGTTCCGCAAGCGGCTCTATGAGTTGGTCACCGACTTTTATGAGCGGCCCCGCGACACGCAGTCCGCGCCGCACTCGGTGTTCATCGCGATGCACCCGGACACCTCGACACCACGTCGCCACGCCCCCGGTCCCCCCGCAAAAGAATAAAGGTCTCGTACGCGCTGCCCGTAAAACTGTCAAGGTCTCGTACACCAGAGCCGGATACTCCGAGAAATCTCTTGGGCCGCACGCCGTGGGTCGCACAAGACCACCCACTGCGGCGCTCCTCGACGTGGTGTGGTGATACCCGCCAGCCGGGATCTCGATGTCTTGCCGGTCTTGGTAGGCGATGCCTCGCATACTCTCGGGGCAGGGCGTGCAAGACCTCTATTCTTTTACTGGGGTGGGTCAGCGGGTCAGGATGTGACCGACCGGGGTGCTGGCACGCGTCCACGGGCCGGCCCGGAAGACACTGACCTCCGCTCCTGGGCGGACAAAGCCCAGACCGTAGGCCGCGAGGCCGACTCCCGCGGTCAGTGCCCCGTCGGCGACGGACCGCTCCCAGACTCGCTTGCGCAGCGCCTCGACGGCGTGACCACCGGACCCTTCGGGCGCTCCCTGGGCGATCTCGGAGATGCCGGCCTTGGCCACCTCGAGCAGGTCGTCGCCGGCGACGATGCCGACCTGCTCCCAGCCGGAGCGAGCCGGTGTCAGTGCGGTCCACGTCTCGGTGTTCTCCATCGGCGGGACGGGCAACACGGTGCTGAGGTCCCCCGTGCCAGCCCGCCGGGCCAGCCGGTCACTGATCGCGGCCAGGGGCACCGTGGTGTCCAACTCGGCCACGCCGTGCAGGGCGGTCAGCGGCATGGTCCGCAGGCCGAGCACGACGCCCTGCCCCACCAGGCCGCGCCCGGGCAGCACACACACCCACGCAGCCAGGACCCCGCCGCTGACCAGCAGTCGGACCGACCCCTGGGCCATCAGCGTGCGGGCGCGCCGCACAAAGGTGCCCAGGTCATGCAGGCTCTCCACGTCCGGGAACTCCAGCGCGGGGCCGCCCGGAGCAGCGCCGCCCGGCGTGAGGTCAGTGGGCACGACGGTCCTTGTGGCTGCGCAGCAGCAGAGGCTCGCCCGCGACCGACTCCATGGCCGCGCGCTCATGCTCGGCGATCCGGCGGGGCCGCTGAGCGGTCAGGTCATAGGTGACCAGAGTGGACTCGGCCTTCGCAAAGGTGAGGTCACTGCCGCGCTGCCCCACGACATACGAGATGTCAAAGCTGGCCCCGCTGATGGCCGAGCACCACAACGTCACCAGCGCCGGCTCATAGCTGAAGGTCATCGGCGCCAGATAGTCGATCTCCGAGCGCGCCACCAGCACGCCGTCCTCCAGCAGCGAGCGCTCCTGGCCGAACCACTCGTGGAAGGCATAGACGCGGGCCTCCTCCAGATAACGCAGATATTGCACGTTGTTGACATGCCCGTAGGCGTCCATGTCTGACCAGCGCACGGCGACCTCCACGGTCGTGGCGTTGGCAGGCACGGGGATGGCGGGAGGTGGCATGCGCTCATCCTCTCAGGTGGCCTGCGGTCTACTACAGTTCGCGGGGTGACCCCCACGCCAGAAGACCAGCTGACCGATCTGCTCAACGTGCTCGATCTGACCTTCGAGGGCAAGACCACGGTGCGCGTTGCCTCCCTCGAGGGCGTGGACGAGGACCTGCACGACAGCGCGGGCGAGGTCTTCGTCGGCAACAGCCAGCCGATGCCGCACGGCCGGGTCTTCGGCGGGCAGGTGCTGTCCCAGTGCGTCGTCGCCGCCGGGCGCACCGTGGACCTCGACGACGGGGACGGCCAGCGGCACATCCACAGCCTGCACGGCTATTTCCTGCGCCCCGGTGATGCCAACAAGCCGATCCGGTTCCTGGTGGACCGGATGCGCGACGGCGGCTCGTTCTCGGCTCGGCGGGTGCACGCGGTCCAGGACGGTCGGATCCTGCTGTCGATGATCGCCTCCTTCCAGGACCTGTCCGAGGGGCTCGACCACCAGATCCCGATGCCCGACGTCCCCGCCCCCGAGGACCTGCAGCCCGATGCCGAGCTGCTCGCCCAGATCGACCACCCGTTGGCACGGCACGCTGCTGCCCGCGCGGTCGAGCTGCGCCACGTCGACCCCCAGCTCTATCCCGGCTCCGACGCCGAGCCCTCGGAGTCGCAGTCGGTGTGGATGCGTCTGCCCGGGGTGCTGCCAGATGACCCGCACCTACACGCCGCGGTGCTGGCCTATGCCTCGGACTACAGCCTGCTCGAGCCGGTGCTGCGCAAGCACGGCATCATGTGGGGCGACCCCCGCCTGCGCATCGCCAGCCTGGACCACGCCATGTGGTTCCATCGCCCGGCCAGGGCCGACCAGTGGGTGCTCTACACCCAGGTCTCCCCCTCCGCGCAGGGCGGACGTGGCCTCGGTCAGGGGCACATGTTCACCCGTGACGGCACCCTGCTGGCCACGGTCGGCCAGGAGGGCATGACCCGGCTCAAGGCGTGAGAGACGAGCGACTCCTCGAACTCTGGGCGGACGAGGAGACCCAGCCTCCGCGGGTCACCCGCAGGCGCTTCTGGCTCCAGTCGCACAAGCCCACCTGAATGGGGCGGTGACCACTGGACACCGGACGCAGTCCCTCACGATCAAACTGGAATCCCGGGAAGACCAGGCCCGGGCTCGGGCCGACTGCCTTCATCTGAATGTTCCTCCTCAGAGGCCCGCGGCCTGCTCGACCAGCTCACCGACGAGCGCATAGGCTGCCGGGTCCGTGTCGTTGGCCATGCCGAGCATCACTGTGTCGGTGCCGACCTCGGCCAGGGCACCGAGTTTGTCGACGGCTTGGGCGACGCTGAGGGAGGTCTCTCCCGAGGGCATGGTGTCGCCCCCGTCCCGGGTCAGGGAGATTCGGCTCAGCACCGAGTGCTCGATGTCCTTGGGGTCGCGACCGAGGTCGGCGCAGTGCCGCGCGAGCACGTCAAACTTGCCCTTCAGCACCCCCGGCCCGGAGTAGTCGAACAGGTTACAGGCGTCGGCATACTGCGCCACCAGCCGCAGCGTCTTGCGCTCCCCACCGCCGCCGATCAGCACCGGCGGTCGTCGCACGGGCTGCGGAGAGCTCAGGGGTCGCTCCAGGTGATGGTGCGCCCCGGCATACGGCTCCTCGTTGCCGTCCCACATCTGCCCAACGATCTGCAGGGTTTCCTCGAGCCGCTCGAACCGCTCGGCGACCGGTGGATAGGGCACGCCGAGCGCGCGGTGCTCCTCCTCGAACCAGGCCGCCCCGATGCCGAGCCAGGCCCGCCCACCGGAGAGGACGTCGAGGGTGGTCACCGTCTTGGCGAGCAGACCGGGGTGCCGATAGGTCACCCCGGTCACCATCGCGCCGAGCTCGATCCGCGAGGTGACGCCAGCGGCGAACCCGAGGGTGGTGTAGGCCTCGAGCATCTCCGACTCCGGGGGCCCGATGTCAGGGATCTGGAGGAAGTGGTCCATCACCCACAGGCTGGACAGCCCGACTGCCTCCGCGTCACGGGCGATGCGGGTGAATGTCGGGCCGATCGAGGCCGGTGCATCCGGCCACGACCAGTAAGAGACCTGGAGTCCGAGTTTCATGACTCCAGTGTGCGGGATTTTGGGCCCCCCGGCCACGGTCACCCCTGAGCGGGCGCGGCCTCCCACGCCGGGTCGCGGCCCGTCAGGCCGATGAGACGGTCCAGGTCCGGGGCGGACTTCGCCACGGGGACCGGCGGGCCGAACAGCCCGTCGGCCTCCTCCATCGGCGGGAGCGAGGACAGGAAGTCCAGCAGGGCACGCACGTCCGTCTCACGCGGGGTGAAGGGTTGACCGGTGGCGCGGGCCAGCTCCCAGCCGTGCACGATCAGCTCGTCGAGCACGAACATCCCGGCGACCGGCGCGGGCAGCGGCACGCCGCCCTGAACCGTCTCCCCCTCCCACGCGGACGGCTCGGCCCACGCCAGGGCCAGCTCCGTCAACTGCGTGGGGACACGCTGGCGCCAGTCTGGCCGGAGCTGCGCGGCGTCGCCGTCGCGCAGGTCCTCCGGCGCCACGGGCGTCTTGTGGGCGGCGGACTGGAGGCCGGCGGAGAGTCCGTCGATGTGCTCGAGCAGGTCACCGACGCGATAGCCCTCCGACGGGGTGGGGCCCGTCAACCGCTCTGCCGGGAGGTTCGCCACGAGCTGCCCGAGGGCATCCGAGGCCGGGCGGAGATCATGAAGTGCGCTCATGGCACCACGTTAAAGGCTCAGGGCGTCCCCGGGTCGGACAGCACGCACAGCTCGTTGCCGGAGGGGTCGCGCAGGACCACCCACGGCTGCCCCTGAGCCCAGTCCTCCGTGGCTCGCGTCGCACCGAGAGACAGCGCCAGCTCGACGAGACCGGCCTGATCGGGACCACCGGGCTCAGGCCGAACATCCAGGTGCGTGCGATTCTGCCGGATTTTGGGCTCCGGCTCTGGACAGAGCTCCAGCAGCGGCCCGCGCAGGCTCGGGTGTCGCAAGGACACCGGACCGATGCCCTGCGCGGGCACCCAGCCGGTCAGCGCGGCATAGAAAGCCCCGTCTCGCTCGGGGTCAGCGCTGTCCAGCGGCAGGGCAGCGATGGGGCCGGTGTTGCGATACGCAGGCCGCTGATCCATGACGCAGAAGGCATTGCCGTCCGGGTCGGCGAGCACCACCCACGGCACGTCGCCCTGGCCGATGTCGGCGCGCGTGGCCCCCAGGCCCAGCAGTCGCTCCACCACCGCGGCCTGCTCCTCCGCGTCGCCGCCGAGGAGGTCGAGGTGCAACCGCCAGCTTGGGGGCGGCGGATCAGGCACTCGCTCGATGCAGAGGTCGAGCCAGAAGTCCCCCAGCTCCAGCCGTCCCTCGAACAGGTCCGGCTCGGACATCCCCGCATCCACCAGGCCGAGCGCACAGGCCCAGAACTCCCCCGTCCGTTGTGGGTCACGGGCCTGCACGTTGATGTTTTCCAGCACCATGTCGTCCACGTTAGTGGCCGGCACCGACATCCCGGCCGAAACAGCTGTGCCACACCCTTGTGCTGATCTGTTCCGTGCGGAAGTGTGGGAGTTGAACTCGGGCCCGGTCGTCTGGAGGAAGCGGAGATGTCCGCTGAGACAACACAAATGGGCATCACGACACTGAGCGTTGCCACAACAACAGAACTCAGGAAGGAACGTCAATGTCGCTCCCCACCCACGGTGTCCACTCCGAGGTCGGCAAGCTCAACAAGGTGCTGGTCTGTCGACCCGGCCTCAGTCACGAGCGGCTCACCCCGAGCAACAACGACGACCTGCTCTTCGACGACGTCCTCTGGGTGGAGAGCGCCCAGCGCGACCATCAGGAGTTCGTCGACACCATGCGCTCGCGTGGGGTCGACGTGGTCGAGCTGCACGAGCTGCTGATCGAGACGCTGGCCGTGCCTAGGGCCCGCGAATGGCTCATGGATCGCAAACTGACCATCAATGATGTCGGGCTCGGGCTGATCGATGACACCCGTGCCTACCTCGACACGCTGGATGCCACGACCCTGACGGAGTTCCTCATCGGCGGGCTCTCCACCCGGGAGATGCCCGAGGAGTTCCGCTCGCCCCACCTGGCCCTCGCCCGGAGCTCAGAGGGGGTGACCGAATACCTCATGCCGCCGCTGCCCAACACCATCTATACCCGCGACACCACCTGCTGGATCTATGGCGGCCTCACCCTCAATCCGCTCTACTGGCCGGCGCGGCACGACGAGACCCTGCTGATGAAGGCCATTTATCAGTTCCACCCTGCCTACACCGCCAGCACCGTGTGGTGGGGCGACCCGGAGCAGGACTGGGGCCAGTCCACGATCGAGGGCGGTGACGTGATGCCGATCGGCAATGGTGCCGTGCTCATCGGGATGAGCGAGCGGACCTCGCGGCAAGGAATCACCCAGGTCGCCACGAAACTGTTCGAGGCAGGGGCCGCGACCCGTGTCGTTGTCGCCGGGATGCCCAAACTGCGCGCCGCCATGCATCTGGACACCGTGTTCACCTTCGCGGACCGCGACGTGGTGACCTACTACCCCGACATCGTGGACGGCATCCGCACTGTGTCCCTGCGCCCCGCGGACGACGGGGGCATGGACGTGACCGAGGAGTCCGGCTCGTTCATCGAGGTGGTCGCCGACGCGCTCAGCCTGCCCAGGCTGCGGACGGTGGAACCCGGTGGCGGCTGGTATGCCGGCGAGCGCCAACAGTGGGACAGCGGCAACAACGCGGTGGCCGTCGAGCCCGGGGTGGTCTTCACCTACGACCGCAACACCTACACCAACGAGTTGCTGCGTGCCGAGGGCATCGAGGTCATCCCCATCCGCGGGGCGGAGCTCGGTCGTGGTCGCGGTGGTGGCCACTGCATGACCTGCCCGATCTCCCGGGACCCCGTGGACTACTGACCGCGCAGGCCGGGCCCGCCGCAGACACCAGCGCGCGCCAGCTGCCGTCGCGAGACGAACCGCCGGTGCTCCCCGGTGAGCGGGTCAGTGAAGGCCAGCTCGGCGGCCAGCAGGTGCAGCGGACGGCTGAAGTCGTCCGGCGCCACGTCCAGGATCTCGGGATAGAGCGGGTCGTTGACGATCGGGGCACCCAGCCGGGACAGGT
The DNA here is from genome assembly GCF_023923225.1 of Ornithinimicrobium faecis. GTDB lineage: Bacteria > Actinomycetota > Actinomycetes > Actinomycetales > Dermatophilaceae > Ornithinicoccus > Ornithinicoccus faecis. The sequence goes on from NZ_CP099489.1 coordinate 3,314,284, forward strand.
GCACTCGCAACTGGTGGGTGCGCCCGGTCTGCGGGCGCAGACCGACCAGAGCCACCCCCGCCTCCCGCGCAAGGACCTCGATGCCGGTGATCGCGTTGACCTCACCTGGCACCTCCTGCGCCTGGAGGTGTCCGTGCACCTTCTCGATCCGCGAGCGCACCACGGCGGGCAGGGTCGTGTCCGGCCCGAGAGGCACGAGCGCGCGATAGGTCTTCTCCACCCGCCGATCCGCGAACAGTTGCTGATAGGCACCGCGCAGCGCCGGATCCTTGGTCACCAGCAGCACCCCGGAGGTCAGACGGTCGAGACGATGGGCAGGCTGCACGTGCTGCCACCCCGGTTGGCGCCGCAGCCTGGTCACCACGCTCTCGCGCACGTGCCGTCCGCGTGGCATGGTCGCCAGGAAGGGCGGCTTGTCCACCACCAGCACCCGTTCGTCCTCGTGCAGGACGGTCAGCTCGCCTGGCACCGCGGTCTCGTCGGGCAGGTCCCGGTGCAGATAGACCCACTGCCCCGACCGGTATGCCGTGTGCTCGGTGACCACGGTCCCGTCACCGAGGAGCACCTCCCCTGCGGCGAGGCGCCGCTCCACCTCTGCTGCTCCGTTGGTCCGGTCCAACAGGAACTCGGCGACCGTGCTCCACGAGGCGCCGGTCGGCATACTGATCCGGACCGGGGGCACCCCGTCCCGGTGCGGCAGCGGCGACGTCATCACACCTCGGCGCCGCCTCATCGGCGGAGCAGGCGCCAGGCAACCAGTGCCACCAGGAGCAGGGCGAGGACGAGCCCGCACGCGAGGGTCGCCAGCGGCGACAGGTCCCAGCCCGCAACCAGGATCACCCCGGCGATGATGCTGGTGCCGACGCCACCAACCGCCACGAGATAGCCGAGTCCACGCAGGGTCCCCGCGTCGAGCGGCGGCACCTCCTGCCGCGGGGTTGGCCGGGTCCAGCCGTTGGTGCGGGCCTGCCGGAACATCTCGGTCCCGGCCCCGACGACCAGGCCCAGCAGGGCCACGGCAACCCCGCCGACGGCCAGGGCGACGGCGGCGGCCGGGTCCTGGCGCTCGCCGACCGACTCTCCCGACACCGCGAGGACCACGGCTGCGCCACCACAGGACAGACCAACCAGAAGCAGCAGGCACAGGACCGGCAGCTGGATCGCCGGTCGGGCGACGATGCCGAAGGGATAGTGCGGATCGCCAATCGGGTGGATCAGCTCCTCAAGCAGGCTCGGCCCCCGGTCCGTCCCGGCCTGCCGGCCATCGGTCGCCCTCATCCGGTCATCCCCGCTGACGCGCCCGTTCAGTCGCGCGTGAGCTTGCGATAGGTGACGCGGTGCGGACGGGCCGCGTCGGCACCGAGCCGCTCGACCTTGTTCTCCTCATAGGCGCCGTAGTTGCCCTCGAACCAGTGCCACGCCGACGGGTTGTCCTCGGTGCCCTCATAGGCCAGCAGGTGCGTGGCCACGCGGTCCAGGAACCACCGGTCGTGACTGATGACGACGGCGCAGCCCGGGAAGTTGAGCAGCGCGTTCTCCAGTGAGCCGAGCGTCTCGACGTCCAGATCGTTGGTGGGCTCATCCAGGAGCAGCAGGTTGCCGCCCTCCTTGAGCGTCAGGGCCAGGTTCAGCCGGTTGCGCTCGCCACCAGAGAGGATGCCGGCCTTCTTCTGCTGGTCCGGGCCCTTGAAACCGAACTGGCTGACATAGGCGCGCGAGGGGATCTCGACGTTGCCGACCTGGATGTAGTCGTTGCCGCCGGAGACGACCTCCCACAGCGACTTGTCTGCGTCGATGCCGCCGCGGGACTGGTCGACATAAGAGATCTTGACCGACTCACCGATCGTGACGGTCCCGTCGTCCGGCTCCTCGAGACCAACGATGGTCTTGAACAGCGTGGTCTTGCCGACACCGTTGGGGCCGATGACGCCGACGATGCCGTTGCGCGGGAGCGTGAAGGACAGGTCGTCGATGAGGACCCGGTCGCCGAAGCCCTTCTTGAGGTCGCTGACCTCGATGACCTGGGCGCCCAGGCGCGGGCCCGGCGGGATCTGGATCTCCTCGAAGTCCAGCTTGCGGGTCTTCTCGGCCTCGGCCGCCATCTCCTCATAGCGGCTGAGGCGGGCCTTGTTCTTGGTCTGCTTGGCCTTGGCGTTGGAGCGGACCCACTCCAACTCCTTCTCCAGGCGCTTGGCCAGCTTCTGGTCCTTCTTGCCCTGGACCTCCAGGCGCTCGCGCTTCTTCTCCAGGTAGGTGGAGTAGTTGCCCTCGTAGGCGAGCAGGCGTCCGCGGTCGACCTCGGCGATCCACTGGGCGACGTTGTCGAGGAAGTAGCGGTCGTGAGTGACGGCCAGGACCGCGCCAGCGTATTCCTTGAGGTGCTGCTCCAGCCACTGCACGGACTCGGCGTCCAGGTGGTTGGTGGGCTCATCGAGCAACAGCAAGTCGGGCTTGCTCAGCAGCAGCTTGCACAGCGCGACCCGGCGGCGCTCACCCCCGGAGAGCACGGTCACGTCGGCATCGCCGGGCGGGCAGCGGAGCGCGTCCATGGCCTGCTCGAGCTGGGCGTCCAGGTCCCAGGCGTCGGCATGGTCGATCTCTTCCTGCAGCTGACCCATCTCGGCCATCAGTGCGTCGAAGTCGGCGTCCGGCTCCCCCATGAGCTCGCCGATCTCGTTGAACCGGTCGACCTTGGCCTTGATCTCACCGACACCCTCCTGGACGTTGCCCAGGACGGTCTTCTCCTCGTTCAGGGGCGGCTCCTGCAGCAGGATGCCGACGGAGTATCCCGGCGAGAGTCGTGCCTCGCCGTTGGAGGGCTGGTCCATCCCGGCCATGATCTTCAGGATCGTGGACTTGCCGGCACCGTTGGGGCCGACGACGCCGATCTTGGCGCCCGGGTAGAAGGACATCGTGACGTCGTCCAGGATCAGCTTCTCGCCGACCGCCTTGCGGGCACGCGTCATCGTGTAAATAAATTCGGCCATGGTGCTCAGGCTAGCCCTCCCCGGTGGCCCGGCCCGAATCGGTTGTTGCCGAGTGCCGGACTCGTCTGAGGCACCTGACCGGGCCGACCCACCGGGGAACGGGACGACCCGGGGCCACACCGGCGGCAGCCTCAGGCGCTGAGGACCGCCGGGATGCGCTCGGCGGCCTCATCGACGTCCTCGTCGAGGTCCTCGGGCGGCTCGCTGTCAAACCCCTGGGGGTCGCCGGGCGTGGCTCCCAGCACGTTGGGGTCGTCCATCGGGTCGTCGCCCTCCAGTCGCGGACGCTTAATGTTGGTGTAGTCGGCCTGTCCCCAGTTCAGGTCCGGGCCGACCGAGTTGGCCTCGATGCGGGCGGTCATCCCCTGCTTGTCGTTGCTCTCCCACTTCACCAGCCGCAGCCGGCCCTGGACGATGACCGGTGTGCCTCGCTCCAGCGACTCGATGGCGTTGATCGCCAGGTTGCGGAACGTGGAGACGCTGAAGAAGCTTGCGCCGGTCTCGATGTACATCTTGCGCTCACGGTCGTAGTAACCGTGGTTGACCGCGACATCGAAGTTGGCGAACACGTCGTTGTTCTTGGTGTGACCATAGGTCGGCTTGGCGGTCAGCCTGCCCACCACGGTGACGGTTGCGTCGCTCATCTGATTCCCCTTCCGGTTGCCCCACGGATTGTGGGCTCGACCCCACTGTGGTGGTGGGGTCACCGGCCCGGCAGAGGTCAGTGCAAGGTTGTGGATGACGCAGGCCGGTGGTTCGGCCTGTGGACAGGGCGGTCAGCGCGCGGCGGCCTGCAGTTGCTGACGTGTCTGCGTGTGGCGGGCCAGCACGGCGCTGACCGGCTCACTGACGTGCTTGCGGGAGACTTCAGCGACCGAGGTGGCCAGCCGCTCCTCGATGGCACGTCGGCGGCGCCGGGACCCAACCCGAGCGGCCGCTCGGGAGATCATGGCCAACAGCAGCCCGAGCAGCACTCCCCCGGCCAGCATCAGCACGGGGATCGGCAACGGTCCCCACGTCGGCACCTCCTGCGGCATCTGCAGGAACCCGAGCGCTCCGAGGACCACCAGCCAGACCAGCCCGGCGATCGCGGTCAGTGCCAGCAGCCACTGCAGCAGGTTGGCGCCCTCCCACCAGAGCGGGTTGCGCGCCCGCAGCGGGGTGCTCATGACCGCTTGGTCGAGCGCGTCAGCCAGCGCCTCGTCCTGCGGTGTCGCGGCCGCGGCCACGGCATCGCCCCACCTCGGGGGCAGGCCAGCGCCTGCGGCCTCACCCACCTGGCGGGTGGCCAGGTCGACGGCCGAGCGCGCGGCCGGGCTGGGCGGAGGCAGGGAGGAGCGCCCCAGGGCGGTCCTGACGTCGGCATCGGTGATCGCGGGTCGCTCGGCGGTCCCGCCGAGCCGCAGCCGGCGCAGCGGGTCGGGTCGCAGGGCACTGACCCAGCGGGTGAACAGCCACCCGACGTGTTGGCCCGCCTGACGCAGATAGTCACGCTGCACCGCGTCGAGGACGACCGGCACACCGGCGGCCTGCTTCAAGGAGGTGACCAGTTTCTGGTCGGCGTCCTTGCTCAGGGTGGGATCCGCGTCGGCGACACCACGCAGCAAGTTGCGCGCGGTGCCCTTGACGTCCCCGATGAGGCGCTGCTCGGCGGCGTTGCGGTGGGCCACGACCGCACCGATCGCCGACGTGAGCTCATCGAGCCCGTGGCGCAGCCGCGCTGAGGTGCCGATCACCTCGAAGTCACCCGCGCCATCCGCGGCAATGAGTCGCGCCAGGTCGGCCTTGATCCGCTCGACGCCACCGTCCTGCTGGATCCGGTCCACCTGGTTGAGCACGACGAGCATGACTGCCTCGTGATCCTGCAGCGGGGCGAGGTAGTCATTGTGCAGGCGAGCATCGGCATACTTCTGCGGGTCGGTGACCCAGACGAAGACGTCGGAGCGCTCCAGGATGCGGTCTGCCTCAACCCGGTGTGACTCCTGCGTGGAGTCGAAGTCCGGCAGGTCCACCAGGATCAGGCCGTCCAGCGCCTTGTCCGCGTCGCGCACATGGTGGCGCGCCTCGATGCCCAGCCAGTCGAGCAGCTCAGCGGGGTTGTCGTCCCCGCCCCAGATCGCGGCCGTGGCTTTTGAGGTGGTCGGACGGCGCGCGCCGATCACGGAGACCTCGTCACCGACGAGGGCATTGAACAGCGTCGACTTGCCCGAGCCGGTCGCACCGGCCAGGGCGACGACGGTGCGGCCGCCCTTGAGGGCCCACCGCTCCTCGATCTTGGACACCAGAGCGGTCCCGGCCTGCACCGCGTCGGGCTCCAACTCCTGACCGCCCGCCCGAAGCCCATCGTTGAGCTGCTCCGTGCGCCACTGCAGGGTCTGCTGCCGGGTGCCACCGCGACTCATCGGGCCTCCTCCACCTGCTCGGCCGCAGCCGAGAGCTCGGTGACCGCCTCCGCGGACAGTTGCACCTCGTCCAGGACGGCCTCATACCGAGCCAGCTCCGCGTCATACAGGTCAGAAACCTTGGCCAGCAAGGCTTTTCGTGCCCGGGCCGCCAGTTCGCGCACCGCCTGGTCTCCGAAGATCGCCTCGAGCAGCCGCTGGGCCAGGACCGCCGAGCCGCCGGCGATGCCGACCTCGACACCGGTCAGGCCGGCGGTGGAGGTGAAGACGATCAGCATCAGCATGACCGCGAGCGCGTTGACACCGAAGGCGAGATAGCGGGCGGTGGTGCGCTTCCCGCCTGCCTCGGCGCGCACCATCTCCAGCACCTCGCCCTGCCAGTCGCGGATGGTCCGCTCGACGCGCTCCTCGATGCCGGCGCTGGCCTTGGCGAGCTCGCTGTGCTCGAGCACCAGCGCGGCGCCTCCGTCGGTGCTCTTCCAGCTGCGGCTCGCGGTGCTGGCGGCCACCTGGGCATGGGAGGTGATCAGCGCCGCGGCACCGGTCTGGATCGCCTCGCCGAGGTTGTCGGTGGTGACCTTCTTGCCGGTGAAGAAGGTGGTGAGGCGGTCGCGCAGGTGACTGATGCCGACCTCGATCTGGCGCAGGAACTCGCCCGTGCCAACCAACTCCTGCCAGCGGGCCAGCACCTCACCGCGCAGCAGCGTGCCGTCCTCCATGCCGTCCTCGACACCCTGCACGGCATCGACGTATGCCGAGCGCGCGGCCTGGCGCAGACCGTCGCGGGCCGCGAGCTGAGACTGACCGGCCTCGGTCAGCTGCGCTGACCGCGCCGACAGCGAGCCGAGTGCCCCCTCCAAGGTGCGTCGGATCACCACCGAGCGTGCCCGGGCGTCGCCAGCGAGGGTGTGCAGCCAGCCGCGCAAGCGCTCGGTGTCGCGCTCGGAGAGCATGCCGTCCTCGCCGAGAGCGGACTCGGGGATGACGAAGATCGGGGACTTGGCCAGACCCTGCTCGCGCAGCATCTCTGCGAGGTGGACGCGGATGTCCTCCATCGCCTCCGGCGGGACCCGGTCCAGCACGATGGCCACGCTGGTGCCGCGCTCGGCGGCCTCGCGCAGCAGTGTCCACGGGACCGCATCGGCATAACGGGCAGCGGTCGTGACGAACAGCCACAGGTCGGCGGCAGCGAGCAGCTGGCGGGCCAGGTCACGGTTGGAGGTCACCACCGAGTCGATGTCTGGGGCGTCGAGCAGTCCCAGGCCCGACGGCAGCATGGCCGAGGCGGTGAGTCGGACCGACCCGGGGTCGTCCTCGTCGGTCACCGAACCGGTCACCCGCGACAGGCCGGGCAGAATGCGGTCGCCGGTGAACCAGCTCTTGTCGTCGGGGTGGTGCACCAGCACCGAGGCTCGGGTGGTCGGTCGCAGCACTCCCGCGCGGCTGACCTCCTCCCCCACGAGCGAGTTGACGAGCGTGGATTTGCCGGCGCCGGTTGACCCGCCGACGACGCACAGCAAAGGCGCGTCCAGCGAGCGCAGCCGGGGCAGGACATAGTCGTCGAGCTGATGGACCAGGTCGCCCCGGGTCTGGCGAGCCTCGGCTGCGCTTGGCAGGTCGAGGGTCAGCTGGATCCGCTCGGCGGCGGCGCGCAGTCGCTCGACCGCGGGCAGCAGCTCTCCTGCGGAGTCCGTGTCAGTCACGACCCAAGATTGCCGCCTCTTGCCTGTTAGGACAAACCAGACCCGCCCCCACCCGCAAAAAGATAAAGGTTTCGCACGCCATTCCCGGATTTTCATAGAGGTCTCGCACGCGACCTCGCGGCGGCGAGCGGGCGGCAGACGGACGACGGTGTCGACTCAGGCCGTGGCGCCCCCGGCAGGACTCGAACCTGCAACCTACGGATTAGAAGGCCGTTGCTCTATCCATTGAGCTACGGGGGCCTGGCCCGCAGCGGCGAGCCGGTGTCCCAGTCTAAGTGCGTGACCGGAGGCGGGCAGCGGCGGCACAGCAGGCGCGACTACGCTCAGCACCCATGGAGCACCCTGAGCCGTCGGTCGGCCCCGAGGCCCCCCTGGGCGAGTTGCGCGATCAGATCGACGCGGTCGACAAGCAGGTCATGGATCTCCTGGCCCGGCGCCTGGAGCTGGTGGCTGAGGTCGGTGAGTTGAAGGGACAGCACGGGCTGCCGATCTATGCCCCCGACCGCGAGCGCGCGATGATCGCAGCACGTCGCGCGGAGGCCGAGCGCCGCGGACTGCCGCCCGACCTCATCGAGGACGTCCTGCGGCGCTGTATGCGCGAGGCCTATGCGCACGAGAAGAACCTCGGCTTCACCAGACAGGCCCCCGACCTGCGGCACATCGTGATCGTCGGCGGTTCCGGTCAGATGGGCCAGTTGTTCGGGCGGATGTTGCGTCTGTCGGGCTATGACGTGCACAGCCTCGACCGCGACGACTGGGACCGTGCTGACGAGTTGCTCTCCGACGCCGGGATGGTGCTGGTCAGTGTCCCGATCCAGGACACGGTCTCAGTGATCGAGCGGCTGCCCACGCTTCCCGATGACTGCCTGCTGGTCGACCTCACCTCGACCAAGGCCGGACCGATGGCCGCCATGCTGGCGGCCCACCCTGGCCCGGTCCTGGGCCTGCACCCGATGTTCGGACCCGACGTGGACAACCTGGCCAAGCAGGTGGTTGCCTACGTCCCTGGCCGCGACCCCGAGGCCAGCACCTGGCTGTTGGAGCAGATCCGGCTGTGGGGCGCCCGCCTGCACCAGGTCTCGGCCGCGGACCACGACCACGCCATGGGCCTGATCCAGGCGCAACGGCACTTCGCGACCTTCGCCGACGGACTGCATCTCATCCGTGAGGATCGGTCACTGGACGAGCTGCTTGCGCTGTCCTCGCCGATCTACCGCCTGGAGCTGATCATGATCGGCCGGTTGTTCGGGCAGAACCCCGAGCTCTATGCCGACATCATCATGTCCTCGCCGGACAACCTGGCCCTGATCGAGCGCTATCACGACCGGTTCGCCGAGGCCCTGGAGATCCTGCGGGCCGGTGACCGGGAGGCGTTCATCGCCCGCTTCCGCGAGATCGGTGAGTGGTTCGGCCCGCACGCCGGGCGGTTCAGGGCGGAGAGTCAGTCCCTGCTGGCCCACGCCGACGCGCAGCGCTGAGCAGCCTGCCGAGCGGTCGGTGAGAGTGCCTGTCTCAGCGGCTCGCTAGGATGCCTCCATCGCCGAGAAGGGGACGGTTATGTGGGGACAACCGACGACATGACAGTTCAGAGCGCCAGGGAGCACGGCCGGGGACGCGAGTGGCCACCGCCGATGTGGCGCCGACCCTCGGTGTGGGTGTGCGCCGTCCTTGCGCTGACGCTGGTGGCGATCGCGGGCACCTGGTGGTGGCAGCGGGAGAAGCCGCGACGGGTGGCCGAGGACTTCCTGCAAGCGCAAGCCGACGGTGACCTGGAGCGGGCCGCCGACCTCGGCCCACAACCGCTCTGGAAGCCAGAAGACGACACCATCCGCACCGTGACCATCCCGGGAAGCGCCGGCCCCGCCATCACCGACTGGACCATCGACGAGATCGAGCGCCTCGAGGGATGGACGCGGGTGGAGGCGACCATTGTGTCGGCGTCCGGAGAGCACCCTGTCGAGCTCACTGTCAACGACGGCCACCTCGACCCAGTGGACTATCCGAGCGTCAAGTTCCACGTGCCCACCGCCAGCGGTGCCATCACCGTCAACGACGAGCGCGTCGGCCTGTCCAACCTGTATGGCATGACGCTGGGCGGTCTGGGCATCGGCACCATCTACCTCTCCCCCGGCACCCACACCCTCGCGCTGCCAGACCTCAGCAGCTTCGTGACCTCCCAACCGCAGACCGTGACCCTGCCACCCGACTTCAGTTCAATGTCCTCGGCCGAGGACGTGGATCTGACCTACGAGCTCACAGGAGAGGGCGAGGCGGAGATCGAGCGGCTCTTCCGCGAGCTCGTCGAGGAGTGCACGACCGGTGACCAGCCGGCAGAGGCCGACTGCCCCATCTCCACCGATGACATCTTCCTCGGCGGCGGAGAGCCTCCAGACGGCACCTGGGAGATCGCCTCGTGGCCCGACCTGCAGATGGAGCCGGTCGATCACAACGACGGCTGGTGGGTCGAGACAGCGAGGGCTGGTGAGGCGGTGTTCACGGTCGCGGAGGGCCCGAGCGCGGAGCAGACGGAGCGGGTTGTCCGGCTCAGTTTCACCTCCCGGGTGGAGCTACAGGCCGACGGGTCGCTGGCCTTCGCCTAGCCGCCCGGCTCGCGGATGGCGCAGATGCCCGCTGAGGCCCGACGCCTCTGGATGGACCTCACCGGCTCCCCACCCAGCGCTCCCAGGGACGGGAGGGACTCTGCACGGGCGCGATCTCGGCATACTCCTGGGCCAGCTGCACGCTGGCGCCGACCACTTCCTCCAGGGAGTCGGCCGGACTCTGCTCGATCAGTTGCGCGAGTTCCTGCACCACCCGACCGACGTATGCCGGCCCCTGGGTCCACACGGCCGTCACCATCTCCACGGCCTGGGCGCCGCTGAGGAGGAAGCGGAGGACGTCACCAGCGTCCCGGGCGCCGTTGGTGCCAACGAGGGGCAGCACTCCCCCGGTCGCCCGGAAGGCCTTGCTGACCGCATAGAGCGACATCGGCAGCGTCCGGGGCGAACTGTAGGCACCCCAGGAGCCCAGCACCGGCTCGAAGGTGCGGATGTCCGGCAGGAATCCGTGCTGGCGTCCGTTGAGCACGACAACGTCTGCCCCAGCGTTGCGACCCGCCTCCACGAGTGCCGGCGTGAGCACACCTGCATCCGGCAGCTTCAACAGCAGCAGCCCCTCGCACACGTCTCGGGTGGACCTGACCAGCTCGGTCACCAGCTCCGCGGACGACAGCGCGGTGACTGCCCCAGAGGCGGCCTCCCGTGCGTGCGGTGCGCCCACATTGACCTCCACGTGAGACGTCACAGAGCTCAGCGCACGGACAATCTCACGGGCGGCCCCGATCTCACCGATCGTGATGCTGCCGATGAGCAGGGAGTTGTGCGCCTCCCCAACCGCGCGGGCGTCCTCCAGGATGCCCAACCAGTCCTCGAGGGACTGCTGCACGAGGCCCGAGCGGTTCAGGAGCGCGGCCGAAGGACCCGCCAGCTCCGGCGCGACGGGCGACCAGTCCTCGTCAAGCAGGACATAGTCGGCGATGTCGAGTTGCCTGCTGGCTGCCGGATTCTCGTTGATCGACTTGGCGACCACCGCACCGGCACCGGACCGCAGGCACTGCACCAGCCCACCACGGCTCATGGTGAGCTCGGAACTGCCCACCCAGACAGGGTTGCTAACGGGGACCCCGGCGATCGAGGTGGCCAGCGACGCAGGTGCGCTCACGGGATGACGATGCGCTGCGACTGCGGCCGCCACCACAGCTTGATCTCGTCGCCCACGTCTGGGGTGGCGCTGCCCGGGGACAGCTTGGCGGTGATGAGCTCGTCCCGGTCAGTGGTGCGGGCCACGACCCGCTGGAAGGAGCCGACATACTCCACGTCGTGGACCCTGACACTGATCGAGGGTGTGCCCGCTGGCACGGGCTCATCGTGCGCCACCTGCATGTGCTCAGGGCGGACCACGACATAAGCCGACTTCGCCTCAGCCACCCCCGGGGCGACCGTCTCGGGCACCGCCGGCCAGGCCAGCTCCCCGTAGGACACGTGGTCAGCTCCCGGTGTCACCCGGAAGGTGTTGGAGTCGCCCAGGAAGCGGGCCGCGAACAAGGTGTTGGGCCGCTCGTAGAGCTCCTCGGGCGTCCCCACCTGCTCCACGCCACCCTCCCGGAACAGCACGATGCGGTCGGAGAGGGTCATGGCCTCCTCCTGGTCGTGGGTCACGAACACGAAGGTCGAGCCCACCTCCCGGTGGATGCGCCGCAACTCGAGCTGGAGTGCCGCCCGCAGGTTCTTGTCGAGGGCGCCCAGCGGCTCGTCGAGCAGCAGTGCCCGCGGGTTGAAGACGATCGAGCGAGCCAGGGCGACCCGCTGCTGCTGACCACCGGAGAGCTGCTTGGGCAGTGCCGCCTCCCGACCGGTGAGCTGGACCAGCTCGAGGACCGCGGCGACGCGCTCCTTGATCTGCGCCCGGCCAACCTTGCGCTCTCGCAACGGATAAGCCACGTTCTGCGCCACCGTCATGTGGGGAAAGAGCGCATAGTTCTGGAAGAGCATGCCCAGGTTGCGCTTGTAGGCCGGCAGGTGGCTGACGTCGACACCATCGAGGCTGACGGTGCCGCGCGTGACGGTCTCCAGGCCGGCGATCATGTTCAGGGTCGTCGTCTTGCCCGACCCGGACGGGCCGAGGAAGGACACAAACTCTCCACCCCCGATCTCCAGGTCGACGTCGGCGACGGCTGGACGCTCCAGGCCATAGTCCTTGGTCACCCCGCTCAGCGAGATGTGGGTGCCCTCGGTCCTGATGGACGACGTCTCGGGGCTCTGCGTGGCAGTGCTCATGGTGGTTGCCTTTCGGTCTACTTCTTGCGCCGTGCCAGGCGAAGAAGTTGCGGCGTGAGGATCAGGAGGGTGGCCAGGACCACCAGGATGGACGAGGCCGCGGCGACGGTCGGGTCGATCTCGATCGTCACGGAGTTGAACATGCGGACGGGCAGGGTCTCGAACAGTGGTGAGCGGATGAACAGCGCCACCACCACCTCGTCCAGTGAGGTGACGAACGCGAAGACCGCCCCGGAGAGGACTCCCGGCAGGATCAGCGGCAGCTGCACGCGCCAGAAGGCGCGCAGCGGACTCGCTCCGAGCGAGCTTGCGGCCCGCAGCAGGTTGGTGTCGAACCCGCTGAGGCTCGCGGTCACCGCGACCAGGACGTAGGGCAACGCCATGGCCGTGTGGATGAGGACATAGCCCCAGAAGGAGCCGACCATCTGCCAGTTGAGGTAGGCGATGTAGACCACGACGGCGATGACGATGCCCGGAGCCACCAGCGGCAGCATCAGGAAGGACCGGACGGCCTCGGCCCAGCGTGCCCGCGTCCTGGACAGCCCGACAGCGGCTGCGGTGCCGATCAGGGTCGCGACGACCATGACCGAGAAGGCGACCTTGAGCGAGTTGCTCAGGGCCTTGAGCCACCGGTCGTCGGTGAAGAAGCTCTCATACCAGCGCAACGACCACTCGTCGGGCGGGAACTGGAAGGTGGCACCGGCCGAGAAGCTCATCGGGATCACGACCAGGGTCGGCAGGATCAGATAGATCGCCACGAGGACGCCGACGATCTTCAGCCACAGCGGGATTGCGTCGACCGGCTTCTGTTTGCGAGGGGGTCGGCCCCCTTCCTCGGTATGCCGAGGGGCCGGGCTCTGCGTGCGTGTCGCCATGGTCCTCACTTCCCCTTCGCGACGCTGGCGCCGCCCAGTGCTGAGACGCTGCCGCCCAGGCGGTTGGCCACCGTCACCAGAGCGAGTGTGAACAGCAGCACCACGATGCCCAGCGCACCGGCCGCGGCGAAGTCGAGCAGCTGCAGGGTCCGCTGGCCAAGCAGCTGGGCCACCAGAGACTGCTGCGGTGACCCGAGGATCGCCGGGGTGACATAGAAGCCGAAGCTCAGCGCAAAGACCAGGATCGAGCCGGAGACCACGCCACCGACCGACAAGGGCAGGAAGACCTTGCGGAAGGCTCGAATCGGGGTCGAGCCGAGCGCCTGGGCCGCGAGCAGGAGCTTGCGATCGATGCCGGCCATGTGGCTGTAGAGCGGCAGGACCATGAAGGGCAACATCACCTGGATCATCGCGACTGCGACACCCGCGACGGTGCCGTGCAGGACCACACCATCGATGCCCACCGCGGAGAACATCTTGTCGACCGGCCCACCGCGCTGGACCAGGATCAGCCACGCGAAGTTGCGGGCGGTCATCGAGGTCCAGAACGGCACGAGGACGGCAGTGAGCATCAGGATCCGCATGGTCGTGCCGACGCGAGTCATCAGATAGGCAAACGGATAGCCCAGGATGACCGTCCCGAGCGTGACGATCAATGAGGTCATCAGCGTCCGCCCCACGATGGTCAGGGTGATGCCGTCGGTGAACAGGTCTGTGTAGTGGCTCAGCCCGAAGCTGGGGTCGGTCAGACTGCGCCAAAAGCTCATCGCCAGGGGCGCCAGGACGGCGAAGCCCATGAGGACCAGCGCCGGGACCAGGAGCCCCGGGCCGCTCCACCGGGCACGCCGCCTCTGTCGGCCCTGCGTCACTGCCGCAACAGCCATGGGTCAGCCGTTGAGCCAGGTGTTGAAGCGGTCCGCCACGTCAGTGACATTCTCGCCCCACCACTCGGCGTCCGTGGTGATCACTCCGCCGGTGTTGACCTCTTCATCGAAGGCGTTGACCTCCGTGGCGGTTTCGTCCAACTCGATGACCGCCTCCTTGTTGGTCGGGGAGACACCCGCTGCCTCGGCGAAGCCGGCCGACTGCTCCGGCTCCAGCGTGAACTCGATGAAGTCCATCGCAGCCTCCTTGTTGGGGGCGCCCTTGGGCACGACCAGGGTGTGGAAGGTGACCATGGTCTGATCCCAGATGGGCGCGAACGGTGCCCCCTCGTCCAGGGAAGCCTTGGTGCGGGCCGACACCAGCATCATCATGTCGACCTGGTTGCCGGTGGCCAGCTGCAGCATGGCGCCGTTGTTGGCGGCGAAGGTCGTCTGGTCGCGGACGGTGTCCCACTTGGCCAGCGCACGGTCGACATCAAGCGGATAGAGCTCCTCCGGCGTCACGCCATCGGCCATCAGCGCATACTCCAGCATGCCGTTGGTGACGTCGTTGACCACACCACGCTGGCCCGGGAACTTTTCGGTGTCAAAGAAGTCGGCGACCGTCGAGGGCGCAGAGGCCGGGTCCGGCCACTTGTCGGTGTTGTAGCTAATGATCAGCGCGAACTGGTAGGAGCCGAAGTAGCACTCGCCGACGAGGGCCTCGTCGAACTGGGAGGTGTCCACATTGGGCAGGTCGAGCGGCTCCACCAGCTCATCGCAGTAGTCCGCCGCGAAGAAGGGGTTGACGTCGGCCAGGTCCCACTGCACGTTGCCGGACTCGACCTGTGCCTTGATCATGGCCGTGTCCGACGGGGACGTGTTGGCGAAGGTGATGCCGGGGTTCTCGGCGGAGTAAGGCTCCTGCCATGCCTTGACCTGGCCGGCCTCGAACGTGCCGCCGTAGGACGCATAGGTCAGAGTCTGGGCGTCTCCGTCGCCAGAGGCCGCGCCGCCGTCGCCGGAACCGCCAGAGCCCGTGCCGCAGGCGGCCAGGAGCATGGTGACCGACGCCAAACCGGCGACGGCTGTCAGAGTGCGAGAGCTTTTCATGGGGGTTCTCCTAGAGGGGTGGGTCTGAGGTTCAGACCGTTGAGTGGAAGGTGCTGATGAGATTCCGGGCCCCCAGCCCGAGGATGGTGGCGTCGTTGCTCACCATGACGAAGTCGAAGCCTTCCTGCGCCAACGCGCGTGCCTGGGCCGGGTCGCCGACTGCTGTGCCACACGCAAGCCCGGCATCATGGGCAGCCGCGAGCGCCTGGCCCATGGCCTCGCGCACGGCAGGGTCGGTGACCGGCACGCCCATCGCGACGGACAGATCTGCCGGTCCCACGAACAGAGCGCTGACACCGCTGGCCGCGATGGCTGCGACGTTCTCGAGCGCGGTCGGGCTCTCCAGCTGGACGATGACGCCCTGCTCGGTGGACCGTTGCAGGTAGTCCCCCATCGGGACCAGGCCCCAGTCACCTGCGCGACTGGTCGGCCCGACGCCGCGGCGTCCGGCCGGCTCGTGACGGGCCGCCGCCACGACGGCGGCAGCCTCGTCGGCCGTGTCGACGTGCGGGACCAGCACGCCGGCAGCGCCGGCGTCCAGGCAGCGCTGGATCCAGCTCTGCGTGTGGTCCGGGGTGCGCACGAACGGCACGATGTCGTGGCCGCGGGCCACGGCGATCAGCTGGGCCGCCGTCTCCAGGGACATCGGCGAGTGCTCCAGGTCGAGCACGAGGAAGTCAAAGCCCGCCAGTGCCATCAGCTCGACGCCCTCGGGGGCCGAGAGCTTCACCCAGGTGCCGACGGGCGTCCCGTCGCCTGCGATGAGCTGCTCGAGGGTGCGGGCACTCATGCGGACTGCTCGGACTCTGCAGGCTGGGGCTGTGGGTAGTCCTCGGCGTTGAGCACCCAGCCGTCCATGGCCGAGAAGTCCTCACGCGGCGGGCAGAAGATGTCGACCATCCGGTTCAGTCCCAGGCCGACGGCCTCGCTGGTGTGCACCGTGGGCGGCGGGATGATCGTGGCCGAGGGGGCACCGATGTGCTGGTGCTGGTCCTCCCACCACTCGCTGCGCCGTGGCGTCCAGGAGTTGCGGATGTGGTGGACGTAGGAACCCTCCAGGACGAACGAGCACTGCTCGAAGTCGTCGTGGTGGTGGGGCGACAACTTCTCCGGGTCACGCGGCCCCTGCTGCTCGTCCAGGAAGTTGATCATGAACGAGGACGTCCGATAGATCCGGCCGAAGCGGCCCGGCTCTGCCTCCACGCGTTCGGGCAGATACACGCGCAACCTGGCCCCACCGACCGGGTCCGGCCACGGAACGAGAGGCGCCACGATCGGGTCAGCCTCGGCATACGCCTCGGCATTGGCCGCGCGCTCCACCAGGGGCGAGCGGACGTCGAAGAGGCGGGACACGACGGTCGTGGCGTGCGCCTCGACGCGACTGTCACCAGGGGGCACGACGATCACGGCGTGCTCGCTGACCTCCTCGGTCTCCTCGCCCGCCAGGACGCTCACGTGGGCCGTGGACTCGGTGAGCAGCACGACATACTCGTGCTCCGCCCCCGTGACCTGCAGGCTGTCGCCGGCCTGGAGGCGGGTCTGGCTGAGCACGAAGTTCTGGCCGCGGAAGAACCAGGTGGGGCTGCCGGCCTCGGTCTGCTCGGCCGGCGCGTGCAGGTCGAACTGATAGAACGTCGGCCGCCGCGCACCGGTCGTCGGGGCTGCCTGCGGGCTGGAGGCGAGGTTGGCCCGGGGGTCGTTGCCGTAGGACACGAGAACTCCTTGGTCAGATGTTGAGCAGGTGGGAAGGGTTGTCGCGGACCATCTGCTGCAGGTCGCGCTCGGGCAGACCCAGGTCCAGCAGCGCCCCGCACACACGCAGGAAGGCGTCGACTGGCTTGGGCATGCCGCGCTGGCCAAAGTCGGAGGAGAGCACGGTGTGCTCCGGGCCGAGCTGGGAGATCCAGTTGTAGAGGTTCTCAATGGGCCACTGCATGCTTGCCGCGGGGTCATACATGTGCATCTCGTGCTCGATGAAGGCACCCAGGTCGATGTACTTGCGACACTGCTCCGGCTCCGCTCCGATCACGAAGTCCGGGTGGCTGACGACCATCCGATCGATGCCCTTCTCCTTGGCAGCCGTGAACACCATCTCGATGTCCTCGGGATACATGTGTCCCCCGTTGAGAACGGCACCGGCCTCGGCGATCTGGTCCAGGACCGGACTGACCTCGGGCACCAGCTCGCCGTCAACGCTCACGACGGTCTTCTCGACCGTGAGGTTCACCGTCGGGGTCGGGAAGCCTGCATGCTCTGGGTGGCAGTCGATGTGCCGGCCGGAGGAGAAGGTCGGGAACCACACGACCTTGCCGCCCATCTGCAGGCACATCTGGACGGCCCACGGGTTCAGACCACCGACCATGCCGTTGAGGGCAATGCCGCCGAAGGCCTGGGTCGGGATGTTGCGGAGCTCGCCCTCGAGGGCCAGCAGGTCCATCACGGTGTTGTGGTGGTGGGACTTGACCACGATGGCCTTCATCTGCAGGCGCTCGTGCGCGTCGCGGGCCGCCTCGGCGTGATTGAACTCCCGCGGGAACGGGCTGGGGCCGGAGTGGACGTGCATGTCCACCATGCCGGAGAGGACCTTTTCAATCGCAGAAGCCATGCGTTTCTCCTTGCTGAGAGGGTTGTGTTGGTCAGGCCGTGGCGTCGGGGGCGGCACCCGGATAGGCACCGTCGAAGCCGAGCTGCTGGCTGAGTTCGTGGGCCACCGCACCCAGACGGCCGGCGAGCGTCTCCTGCTCGGCCCCAAGGACGGAGGCATCGGTGCCGATGATCGCCAGGGTCGCGGCGATGCCACGGGCGTTGAAGACCGGCACGGCAATGGTGCTGAGTCCGACGACCGAGCCGGAATAGACGACGAAGCCGTCTGACTGCGCGCGTGCCATGTCTGCCTCGATCTCCTCGCGCCGTTCGGGCACCAGCGACAGCAGCCGCTCCACGGTGCGGGGGTCCTGCTGGAACGCGAGGAACACGCGGGTCTGGGCGGCGTTCAGGGGCAGGGCCGAGCCGATGCGCACCTGGACCTGGATGAGTTGATCCGGCACCTCAACACGGGTGACGACGGGCGCGAGACCGCCCCACACGCTCAGCACGACTGTCTGGCTGACCTCACGGCAGAGGTCCTGCATGGCAACGCCAGCGGCCTCCACCACGTGCAGGGAGTTCAGCGCCATCGTCCCGAGCTGGGCCAGCAGGGGCCCCGGCGCGTATTCGCCCTCGCCCACGCGCTCGATCAGGTCCGCGTTCACCATCGAGTTGAGGTAGCGGTGCAGCGTCGACCGGCCGACCCCGAGCTCCTTGGCCAGGGGGGCGACGCGCAGTCGGCTGCCGGGCTCAAGCTGACGCAGGATCTGCGCACAGCGAGCAATCACCTGGATGTCGGCGCTATCGCGATCGACCATGGTGAGCTCCTTTGCCTGACTGTCTCACTAGACGAGACTGCGTGTCCTGAGAGTAGGACATCATTGAGCCAGAGGTCAAGGCATGGGAACGTTTCTGCACAAGAAAGCCCCACTTACGTGGGGCTTGATTCCGAGCAGTGAGACAGGACGCCCTGCTCTTGCGAGCGTCGGGGGGCGCGAGGTCCCGGCGCTAACGCTTGTGCGGCACCGGGTGGATGTGCTGGGAGACCAGTGGCTGTGGCGTCTGCAGCGGGGGCGCGAAGACGGCTCGGCGGGCCTGCACGGTGTGCAGGAGGGCCCGCTCCCGGTGCCGCCAGACCGGGTCGTTGTCACCCCGCTCCAGGTGGTGCCGGGCGATCGCGAGCTCGCTGGACTCGTCCTGGAAGGCCTCCATCGCCGCCTCGGCTCGGCTGCCTCCGACGCCCTGGGCCCAGGCTCGCGCCCTGCGACGCTCACGCGGGGAGACCAGCATCGCGACCTCGGCTGGCGTGAACCAGCCGTTGAGGCCATAGCCGGTCAGGTGCTCGCGCAGCATCGCCCGCTCCTGCCGGCGGGAGAAGACCAGCAGCACGATGAAGCCGATGAACAGTGGCACCTGCACCACGACGTAGACGAGCAGGAAACCGTCGGTGCTGCTCAACGCGGCAAAGTTCCACAGGAAGTGCAGGAACACCGCCGCGAGATAGCCCAGCACGGGCACGAAGGCGAACCGCCAGTGCCGGCGATAGGCGATCAACCCCAGCGCGAGGCCGAAGCACGCGGTGAACATGGGGTGGGCGAACGGACTCATCAGGCAGCGCAGCACGAACAGTCCGACCAGCCCCGGCGTCCCCATCTCGTTGAAGGCACCGCCCAGATAGATGATGTTCTCGATGAAGGCGAAGCCCACCGCGACCATGCCGGCATAGACGAGGCCGTCGACGATCCCGTTGAACTCACGCCGCGCGAACAGGAAGATCATCAGCACCCCGAGACACTTCAGCGCCTCCTCCGCGATCGGCGCGACAAGGACGGCGCTGGTGAACACCGGGTCGAGATGCAGGCCGGCAAAGAAGGCCATCCCAAACTCGTTGAGGATCAGCGTCCCGGCCGTGCTGACGAGCGCACCCCACAAGAACGCGAACCACATGATGCGCGCGGGCTCAGCCTCGAGCCGGTCGACCCACAGCAGCACGGGCACCACGATGCCGAGCACCGTTGAGGCCGTGAGGAGCCCGAGCATCGCCGCTGTGACCCCGGTGCTGTCGGTGACCAGGACGGACAGGAACAGCCCACACAGCGCAAACAGGGTGATCACGATCCCCGTCAGGACGGACCGTCGCAGGGTCCGTCTCGGGGTGACATTGGCGGGCTCACCCTGGAACCCGGCATACGGGCCGTGCGCCCGACTCGGACCTGACTGCGACATGGGCGTCACGCTACCTGCCCCGCTGAGTAGGGTGGGTGTCGTGACCGAACCACTGAGCAAGGCCCAAGCCGACCGGATCGTGTGGATCGACTGCGAGATGACCGGCCTGGACATCGTCAACGACGCGCTCATCGAGGTCGCCACCCTGGTGACCGACTTCGAGCTCAACGTGCTCGGCGAGGGGGTGGATCTGGTTATCCGCCCGCCGGATGCCGCGCTGCAGATCATGGGCGACTTCGTCCGCCAGATGCACACCGACAGTGGGCTGCTGGACAAGTTGGCCGAGGGCACCACGATCGCCGACGCCCAGGCACAGGTGCTGGACTACGTGCGCCACTGGGTGCCCGAGTCCCGCAAGGCACCGCTCGGCGGCAACACGGTGAGCACGGATCGTGCGTTCCTCACCCGTGACATGCCCGAGCTGGAGTCGCACCTGCACTACCGCATCATCGACGTCTCCTCGATCAAGGAGCTGTCCCGTCGCTGGTTCCCGCGGGCCTACTTCGCGGCCCCGGCCAAGACCGGGGGCCACCGCGCGCTGGGTGACATCCGGGACAGCATCACCGAGCTGCGTTACTACCGCCAGGCGGTCTTTCAGCCCCAGCCTGGCATGGAGTCCTCCGCACTGAAGGAGCTGGCCGCCACGGTGGCCACCGACCACGACAACTGACAGAACAAGCCGTATGCCGAGGCGCCAGTTGATCCATTCTGCGCCGCTGCAGCGGTGGCCGGCTGAGTCTCGCCGGCTCTGTTCGGAACCACGGCGCGGAGCAGGTACGATGGTCGCCGTTGCCTGAACGCCTCGGCGTCGGCAACACCGATGGTGGGTGTAGCTCAGCAGGTAGAGCGCCGCGTTGTGGTCGCGGATGTCGCGGGTTCAAGTCCCGTCACTCACCCCAGCAGCGCCCCGGCAGCGGAACCTTGGTTCCGGGCCGGGGCGCTTTTCATGCGGGCAACCGGCGTCGCTGGGCCGGGGCCACTGCCAGAGGCCGTACAGCGCCAGGATGTTGCCGTCCAGCTCGATCTCTGGGTCCTGCTGCGGGTCGGTCCACGGCACCTCGGTCTTCTTCTGCAGGAAGTGATTTGGCACCGGCGTTGCGGGGGTCGGTGCGCTGCCGTCCAGCGCCGCCTGCACGTCGGCGACAAAGCCCTTGAGGAACTTGTCGTTGGCCCGGCCGTCCAGCAACGCCTTGGGCGTGCGCGGATCCGTGCCGACCGCCACCTGCACGCGGGCGCTCGCCCCTGCCTCCTCCACCCAGACCTGCAGGAACTTGGGGTTGGACATCTTGGGCTTCTCGCGCACCACCAGCTTGCGTCCCTCGTTGTGCGCGGCCAGGACGTGATGGTTCTTGGCGTTCTGGACGACCCCGAGGGCCGCCTGGAACACCGTGTCGGCTGGTTGAGCGAAGGCAACGGTGTCCTGTTTGACCGAGCGCATACATTCCTCCTCGTGGATGACTCATCACCCACACTGCTAGTCGTTGATGTCTCGCGTCCCCTCCGACGCCGGGAACCTGGGCGCGGTTCCCGAAATTGCCAGGTGATACTATTTTGATATCACTTTAAGCGAAGCAAGGGGACGACGATGAACGAGCAGACACCAGCACCCGACGAGGCCGTGGGCGGCACCCCGGCCGGCACCCCGGTGGGGCACGACGGCACCCGCGTCAACGCCACAGAGCGTGCCGCGTGGTCCATCGACGGGTTTGCGGGCCTGGTGATCTCCCTGGCCATCATCGGTCTCGGCCTCTGGCAGATGATCGCCGGCGTCATCTCCGCCACCGAGGCCGTCGACAGTTTCGGCAGTGTCGGCGGCGCCGTCGCACAGATCGTCATCGGCGCGGTCGTGTTCACCGTCGGCACCATCCTGGCCTCCTCGCTCACGGTGATCGCACCCGGGCACACCAAGGTCGTGCAGTTCTTCGGTCGCTATATCGGCACGGTGCGCAAGACCGGCCTGCGGATGATCGTGCCGCTGGCCACCCGCAAGAATGTGTCGGTCCGGGTGCACAACTTCGAGACCAGCGACCTGAAGGTCAACGAGGCCGACGGCAACCCCATCAACATCGCGGCCATCGTGGTGTGGCAGGTTGCCGACACAGCCCGCGCAACCTTCAGCGTCGAGGACTACGAGGACTTCGTGGCCGTCCAGGCCGAGTCGGCGCTGCGCCACGTGGCGATGAGTCACCCCTATGACAACGATGCCCACGAGGTCACGCTGCGCGGCGACACAGAGGTCATCAACGCAGAGCTCGCCCGGGAGGTCGCCGAGCGCATCACGCTGGCCGGTCTCGAGGTCATCGAGGTCCGGATCTCGTCGCTGGCCTACTCCCCCGAGATCGCCCAGGCCATGCTGCAGCGTCAGCAGGCCTCGGCGATCATCGCCGCCCGCGAGAAGATCGTGGAGGGCGCCGTGGGCATGGTCGAGGGTGCGCTCCAGCGGCTGGAGGCCAAGGGCATCGTGGAGCTCGACGACGAGCGCCGGGCCGCGATGGTCTCCAACCTGCTCGTGGTGCTCTGCTCCGAGCGCGGCACCACGCCGGTCGTCAACGCCGGATCGCTCTACTAAGCGACGCACGACGGTGATCCGGGTGGGACCACATGGCTGAGCCGGACCCCCAGCACAAGGCAGGGCGGGACCGGGCCAGAACCGACCGCAAGTCGGTCCTGCTCCGGCTTGACCCGGCCGTCCACGAGGCCCTCCAGCACTGGGCCGCTGACGAGTTGCGCAGCGTGAACGCCCAGATCGAGATCATCCTGCGCGACGCGCTCAAGAAGGCGGGTCGGGCACCCCGCGGGGTGAAGCCGCTCCCCCGTCGTGGCCGGCCGCGGCAGGGCCCTGAGGAGGGCAGCTGAGCCCACCGGACAGGTCGTGCCAGTTCAGGCTCCCACAGTCGAGCCCGGCATCCGCGCTGCCTCGGCAAACTGCGCGCTGATCGCGGCGACCTGCCTGCGGCCCGCGACGGTGCGCATGATGACGTCGCGCGCGGTGGTCATCACGGCGCTGTCCCACGAGGTGATGTTGCCGATGCTCCGCGAGGTCTTCTGCAACGCCTCCGCCTCCGGCTTCCGAGACCGACCATAGGTGTCGAGCACCCTGGCGACCTGGTGAGCGTCGGTGAGGTCGACGCCGCGCAGGAGGTCGGCCAGGGCGATGGCGTCGAGCATCGCCTGCGCGGACCCGCGCCCGAGGTTCGGGGTCGTCGCGTGCGCGGCATCCCCGAGCAGGAAGACCCGCCCGCGCCCCCAGGTCTCCATCGGCTCCAGGTCACGCACCGTGTGGTGGATGAGCGCGTGGGCCGGGGTTGCGTCGATCACCGATGCGACACCCTCGGGAAAGGCGTCGAAACGGCGGAGCAGATCGGCCTTGAGCACGTTGAGGTCGCCGCCCAGTGGCACGGTGGGTTTCTTGAGGCCAACGAGCCAATAGAGCATGCCGTCGCCGCAGTCGCCGATGGCGATCCGGTTGCCCCGCCCGAAAAACATCGAGAACACGTTGTTCCCGAAGGGTGCCGGATGCTCCACCAGGGAGCGTGCATACCGGTAGGACGCGGTGCGGATGCGCACCTCGGGAAACAGGTCGCGGCGCACGGTCGAGTTGATGCCGTCCGCTGCGATCAACAGATCGGCCTCATCGGTCGTGCCGTCCTCGAACTGCACTCGCACCAACTCGTCGACCTGCTCGAACGAGGTGACCCGGCGCCCGAGGTGGACAGCATCGTCGTCGATCCCGGTGGCGAGGGCGTCGATCAGCGCGGTGCGGGGGATCATCACCGGGGTCGGCGCGCCGTGCTCCCGGGCCAATCCGGCCAGGTCCGCAGAGTAGAGCGGGGCACCCCGAGCATTGAAGAACCGGTGGTGATGGACCTCCGCTCCCCCGGCGCGCACCGCGTCGGCCACACCGAGCCGTCGCAGCGCCTGCATGCCAGTCACCCAGACCTGGATGCCGGCACCCACCTCGCTGAACTGCTCCGCCTGCTCATAAACGACTGCGTTCACCCCGGCCCGCCGGAGCGCGATGCTCGCGCACAAGCCTCCGATGCCGCCGCCGAGGATGATGACTTTCCCGCCCATGAGAGCCTCCGTTGTTAGTAATCAGTCAATAACAACACTATCGTATGTTATCCACTGATAACCTGACAACGTGAACCCTCCCCGTCAGCGCCTGCCTGCCGCCGAGCGGCGCGAATCGATCCTCACTGCCGCCGCCGAGGTCTTCGGTGAGCGCGGATACGCCGCGGCCACCACCGACGCGATCGCCCAGATCGCAGGCATCAGTCAGGCCTACGTCATCCGCACCTTCGGCTCGAAGGAGGCGCTGTTCATCGCCACCGCGGAGCGCGTGGTCGAACGCGTGGCAGACGCCTTTCGCGCAGTGATCGCCGAGGGTGGGCCGCAGGAGCAGATCGAGCCGCGGCTGGGCGAGGCGTATGTGCGTCTGGCCGAGGACCGAGGCACCCTTGTGACGCTCCTGCACCTGTTCACCCTGGGTCATGACACCGGGATCGGGCCGGTCGCCCGCGAGGGCTTCCTGCGCATCTACACGATCCTGCGCGACGAGGCCGGACTCTCCGCAACCCGCGCCACCGCCTTCCTCGGCAACGGCATGCTCGTCAGCACCATCCTCGGGCTGCACCTGCCCGCCAGCACCGACGACCCGGCGGTCTCGGAGCTGCTCGGGTCCACGTTCCGCGAGAACACTGCCCTGGTCACTGAGCTCTTTGGCAGCGCGACGGCGGCCAACAACACCTGACCCCCGGCGCTGCCGCGTGCGCCTACGCCGAGGACGGCACGCGGCCCACCTCAGGGGCACTCCAGATCTCGCCGCCGCGGGTCCGCTCGAGGAAGGTCCGCACCGTGTCGCGGCTGGCGGTGAGACAGTCGATCCGCTGCTCCAGGGCGCTCAGCTGCTGAGCCAGCAGCGCCGCCACCTCATCCGAGCAGGTCGGCTCCTCGCGCCGGCAGGCATCCTCGGTCTCCAGGAGCACCTTGACCAGCCGGGTGGGGATCCCAGCCTGCACCAGCCCCGCGATCCGCTCGACCCGATCGACGTGCCCGTCGGCATAGGTGCGATAGCCGTTCGACTCCCGGTCGGCGGTCAGCAGCCCTTGTGCCTCGTAATAGCGGATGAGCCGTGTGGCGACCCCCGTGCGTCGGGCGACCTCGCCGATCTTCACCGCAACCATCTCCTCGCGTGCACTCGAAACAACCTTGACATTGACACTAATGTCAAAGTCTACCGTCGTGGACATGACGACACCAGGCCTGACCTCCGAGACCGATCGCTCGACCGCCGAGAGCGACCAGCTGCCATGGCGGGCGCTGCTCACCCTCGGCGCGGCCACGATGGTGATGGTCAGCGGCGAGATGCTCCCCACGGCGGTGCTCACCACCATGGGGGCTGGCCTCGGGGTGTCCGAGGCCAGCACCGGTCTGCTGGTCAGCCTGTGGGCCCTGGTGGTCGTGGTCGCCAGCTTCCCCCTGGTGCGGCTGACCAGGACGTGGGACCGGACCGCCGTCATCACCGGGAGCATGCTGGCGTTTGCCGTGTCGGCCGCGCTGACCGCCCTGGCGCCGACGTATGCCGTGGCGCTGGCCAGCCGGGTCATCGGCGCCGCCGCAGTGGGCCTGCTCTGGTCGACGGTCAACGCCCACGTGGCCGACCTGGTGCCGGATCGGCAACTGGCCCGCGCGACCGCCATCGTGCTCGGTGGCGGGACGCTGGGTCTGGTCGTCGGCACGCCGGTCGGCCGGTTCGTCGCCGACCTGGCCGGGTGGCGGGCGTCCTTCTGGTTGCTGGCCGGGCTCGGCCTCGTCGTCGCCTGGCTCGTCCCCAGAGTCACGTCGAGCCAGGCATCCTCCAAGGACCGCGACGAGGCACCTGGCCAGGCACGAGGCACCGGCCAGGTCGGATCCATGGTGGCGGTCGCCGCACTCGTCGCGCTCGTGCTCGTCGGTCACTTCGGCGCCTACACCTACATCACGGTCCTGGGCGAGCAGCCGGCCACCCTGGTGGCCGGAGGCATCGGCACACTGCTGCTGGTCTTCGGACTGTCCTCCGCTGCCGGGGTGGCCCTGGCCGCTCGCATCGGGCACCGGACGTCCAGCGCCCTCGTGGTGGGCTCGGCGGCCACCGCAGCGGCTCTGCTCAGTCTCGTGGTCACCCAGGGGCATGCCGTCGGAGGACTGGTGGTCGTGGTGGCCTGGGGCCTGGCCTCCGGGACCGTGGCCCCGCTCGCGCAGACCCTGATCCTGCGTCTCGCCGGCCCCGAGCACCGCTCCCTCGCCGGGGCCCTGATCCCGGTGCTCTTCAATGCCGGCATCGCCGCAGGGGCGGCACTCGCGTCAGCCGTCGTTTCCCACAGCGGCGTCGACGCCCTCCCTGTCCCGGCCGCCGTGCTGGTCGCGGCCGCAGCCGCGGGTCTGCTGGTCGTGTCGCTCAACAACTCACAGAAATTGGCTCAGTCTGGCTAAGTCCCAATTCCCGCAGCTGCCATCCCTTAGCGGTCAGGGTCACTCTCGCGACTCGCCTCGATGCGGATGCGCCGGTTCTCCTCGACGATCTCCTGCTGCTTCTCCGCCTTCTTGACCAGCTGGCGGTCATCGCGTGGCGACAGCTGCAGATCCTCCTCGGCCGGCAGCCCGGCCCGCAGCTCACGCCCTCGCTCGAACTCGGCGTCAAACTCGGCCCCGAACAGCAGGGCCACGTTGATCACCCAGAGCAGCAGGAGCATCAGGATCGCACCGGCCATCGCGCCGTAGGTCGCTGAGTAGTTGCCGAAGTTGGCCAGATAGAAGCCATAACCTGCGACCGCGATCACCATCACCACGATCGCCACCAGCGCCCCGGGGCTGAACCAGCGGAACTTGCGCTTGAGGTTCGGAGTGCCCCAATAGAGCAGCCCGATGATGCCCACCACGATGACGAACAGGAAGGGCCACTTGGCGATGCCCCAGACCATGGTCGCCTGCTCGCCGAGCCCGATGACGCCGAAGATCGCCTCGGCAATGCCACCGGACAGCGCGAGCGACAGGGCGACGACGACCACGAGCAGCAGCACGACCAGGGTGATCAGCACCATGATCGGGCGCAGCTTCCAGACCGGCCGCCCCTCCTGCACGTCGAAGATGGCGTTCATCGCCCGGGAGAAGGCGTTGACATAGTTCGAGGCCGCCCAGAGGGCACCAGCCAGACCGATAAACAGGG
This sequence comes from Ornithinimicrobium faecis, assembly GCF_023923225.1. Lineage (GTDB taxonomy): Bacteria > Actinomycetota > Actinomycetes > Actinomycetales > Dermatophilaceae > Ornithinicoccus > Ornithinicoccus faecis. The sequence goes on from NZ_CP099489.1 coordinate 3,341,081, forward strand.
CGATCCCGGCTCCCCCGGTGCCCTGCAGGTTGTTGATATAGCTCTCGATCGGCGCCAGCTGGTCCTCGGAAGCGCCGAGATCGGTGGCGACGTCCAGCAGCGCCTGCGTGGTCGAGGGGCCCTGCCCGAAGACACCGAGGAGCGAGGTGAGCGCCAAGATGGCGGGGAAGAGCGAGAGCACGCTGTAGTAGGTCAGCGCCGCCGCCAGGTCCGTCGCCCCGTCGTCAGTGAACTCAGCGATCGTGCGCTTGAACACCTTCCACAGGCTCACCTTCTGCGGTGCACTCGTCTCAGCACTCACGGCCTCTCCCCTCGAGTTGGTGTCGGGTCCAGCGGCCCAGTGTGCCAAAGGTCGCGATGTTGCGCCGCGCGAAACCGGGAGTATGCCGAGGCACGCCCTGGCAGGCCAGCTTCCCGGGGGCTGTGGGTGGGGTCGGTGGGTGACCGACCACGAAGGTGACGTGCACGGCATACAAAAGGTCCCCAGCCGGACGTATCCGAACTGGGGACCTGGTGGTGCGCCCACAGGGACTCGAACCCCGAACCCGCTGATTAAGAGTCAGCTGCTCTGCCAATTGAGCTATAGGCGCGCGACGCAGAACTTTAGCACCGGCAGGCTGCCTGACAGAAATCGTGGGACGTGCGTCAAGATGGAGCCCATGCGTGCACTCGTGAAGACCACCGCCGGTCCCGGGCTGGAGCTCCTCGACGTCCCCGAGCCCGAGGCGGGCCCCGGCGAGGTCAAGATCAAGGTGCTGCGGGCCGGACTGTGCGGCACCGACCTGCACATCGAGTCCTGGGACGACTGGGCGGCGAGCATGCTCAAGCCGCCGCTGGTCGTGGGGCACGAGTTCTATGGCGAGATCGTCGCGGTCGGGGAGGGCGTGGCGACCGGGGACGGGAAGTACGACCTGCGGGTCGGCATGCGCGTCTCTGCCGAGGGTCACGTGATCTGCGGGCGGTGCCGCAACTGCCGAGCTGGCCGCCAGCAGATGTGTGTGCAGACCTCCAGCCTCGGCGTGAACCGCGACGGCGCCTTCGCCGACTATGTGGTCGTGCCGGCCGCCAACGTCTGGGAGCAGCCGGACGCCATCGACCCTGACCTCGGCGCCGTCTTCGATCCACTGGGCAACGCGGTGCACACGGCGCTGAGCTTCCCGATGTCCGGCGACGATGTGCTGATCACCGGTGCCGGCCCGATCGGCGTGATGGCCACCGCGATCTCCCGGCACATCGGCGCGCGCTACATCGTGGTCACCGACGTCTCCGACCACCGCCTCGCCCTGGCGAGGGCGGCCGGTGCCGACCGCGTGGTCAACGTCGCCCGCGACCGGGTCCGCCCGGTGCAGGCAGAGCTCGGCATGGCCGAGGGGTTCGACGTGGGTCTGGAGATGTCCGGCTCCCCCAGCGCCCTGTCGGAGATGGTGGAGAACGCCACCCACGGCGCGAAGGTCGCACTGCTGGGACTGCCCAAGGAGCCGTTCGCGATCGACTGGGGACCGGTGATCACGCGGATGATCACGATCAAGGGCATCTACGGCCGCGAGATGTATGACACGTGGTATCGGATGACGTTCATGCTGCAGACCTCCGAGGTCCTGCGCGAGCGCATCCGCTCGGTCATCACCCACCGCTTCCCGGCTGAGCAGTGGCAGGACGCGTTTGCCGCCGCCAGGTCGGGTGAGGTGGGCAAAGTCATTATGGATTGGAGCTCATGACAGGGGTCGGAGGACACGAGCTTGCGAGGCCCGGACGGCCCCGCGGAATGAGCGCAAAAGATATGAGCTGAGGAGAACACCATGTATGCCGTGCAGCAGGCTCTCGCAGGAGAGCTCCAGGAGATCCGGGACGCCGGTTTGTTCAAGGTCGAGCGCGAGCTCACCTCACCGCAGTCCTCCCACGTCACGACCAAGACGGCCGACGACCTGAAGGCGGAGGCGCTGAACTTCTGCGCCAACAACTATCTGGGTCTGGCCGACCACCCGGACGTCGTCGCGGCCGCGCACACTGCGCTCGACGAGTGGGGCTTTGGCATGGCCTCGGTCCGCTTCATCTGTGGCACGCAGTCCCAGCACCGCGACCTCGAGCGGACCATCGCCGATTTCGTCGGCACTGCGGACGCCATCTTGTTCCCGTCCTGCTTCGACGCCAACGGCGGCATCTTCGAGGTGCTCTTCGGCCCGGAGGACGCGATCATCTCTGACGAGCTCAACCACGCCTCGATCATCGACGGGGTGCGGCTGTCCAAGGGCCAGCGGTTCCGCTACAAGAACCGGGACATGGCTGACCTGCGCGCCCAGCTCGAGGCGGCCAAGGACACCCGCCGCAAGGTGATCGTCACCGACGGAGCGTTCTCGATGGACGGCTATCTCGCTCCGCTGGAGGAGATCTGCGACCTGGCCGACGAGTTCGGCGCGATGGTCATGGTCGACGACTCCCACGCCACCGGCTTCATCGGCGAGGGCGGTCGCGGCTCCCACGAGCACTGCGGGGTGATGGATCGCATTGACATCCTGACCGGGACGCTCGGCAAGGCCCTCGGTGGCGGGTCCGGTGGCTATGTGGCCGCCCACCAGGAGATCGTCGACCTGCTCAAGCAGCGGGCCCGTCCCTACCTGTTCTCCAACGCGGTCGCACCGTCGGTGGTCGCCGGCTCGGCCAAGGCCCTGGAGATCGCCCGCGACTCCGACGAGCCCCGGGCCCAGCTGCGTCGCAACGCCGAGCTGTTCCGGTCGCTGATGACCGAGGCTGGCTTTGAGCTGCTGCCCGGCGAGCACCCGATCGTGCCGGTCATGTTCCCCGGCGAGGACGGCGCCCGCAAGGCCTCCGAGATCGCTGATGCGATGCTCCGCGAGGGCGTCTATGTGATCGCCTTCTCCTATCCGGTCGTCCCCAAGGGCAAGGCGCGGATCCGGGTGCAACTGTCGGCAGCACACTCCGAGGACGACGTGCGCGCCTGCGTGGCAGCCTTCGTCGCCGCCCGCGACCAGGTCGGCTAGGCACCCTCACTCGTGAAGACCCTCGAAAGATATCTCCAGGACCGCCGGACCAGCAGCGTCGAGGACATCGCCTTCGGGCTGGCCACCCTCATCTTCGCAATTCTGGTCGTCAAGGTGCTCCCCCTGGTGGCGCACCTGGACCCCGTGCTGCAGATCCTCGGCTCAGCCCTCAGCCTGGCTGTGCTGGTGCGGCTGCTCGGCTGGGCCTTCCTGTGGGTGCGCAGCCGGCGGATCCGCGGCTCCTGGGTCTACCGCTCCAGCGCCGCCAACTGGGGTCTGGCCCGCATCAGTCTGACCGGATCAACACTGCGTTATGAGGTGCAGCTCTTCGAGACCTTGGCGGGCCTTCGCTCAGCGCTGGACGGTCAGCCCGTCAGCGACGGTGACTTCCTGGGCCACACCACCTCGACGTTCTGTGAATACGACGACCACCAGGTCAACATCCGTTATGAGGTCAGCCAGGCGTCCACCCGCTATGAGCCGCGCGCCGGCTTCCTGGTGCTGCGACCTGCGGGCCCCGAGGCAGGGCACCACATGGTCGGCTACTGGACCTCCACGAGCGGCACCGGCAGCGGGGAGATCTATCTGAGCCGGCCCGAGCGGATCGACGAGATCCATCACGCCGCGGAGAAGGACCAGTGACGCAGGTGCCCCCGCAGGTCAACTCCTGCGCGGTCGTCGGGCTGGGCCTGATCGGGGGCTCGTTCGCGCTGCGCATGCTGCAGCTGGGGGTGGCGGTGCACGGGTGGGACCCCGATGCCGAGACCCGCACGCAGGCCGCCGCGGCAGGGATTCAGATCGCCGAGACCATCAGCGCCCTCCCGCGCACGGACCTCGCCCTCCTGGCCGGTCCGACGAGCACCGTCGTCGATCAGCTGCGCCGCGGCGAGGTGCCGCAGGCCACGGTGCTGATCGATGCGTGCAGCGCCAAGGGCGTGATCGCCGACGCGGCGCTCGGGTCCGGGCTGACTCACCTGGTGCCGTGCCACCCGATGGCGGGCACCGAGCACAGCGGCTTCGCCGCGGCGCAGGCAGATCTGCTCACGGACGCCGTCTGGGCGATCACCCCAGTCCCCGGCAACGACCTTGAGAGCATCCACACGGCGCTCTCCACCGTGGTCGGTGCGTTCGAGTCCCGGGCCGCGCTGATCAGCCCGCAGGTGCACGACGAGGCCGTGGCGGCGGTCTCCCACGTGCCGCACGCGACCGGCCAGGCGCTGGTGCGCGGTGTGCTCCGCTCCGCCCACCCAGATCTGACAGCAGCCCTTGCTGCCGGGTCCTTCCGCGACGCGACCCGGGTGCTGCGCGGCGACGTGGACAAGACGGTCGAGTTGCTGACCCAGAACCGCGGCGCCGTGCTCGAGCAGCTCGCGGCTCTCACCGAGGACCTCAACCACCTGCAGTCACTGCTCTCGGATGAGCAGGACGACGCCGTGCACGACTGGTTTGCCCACGCGCCAGAGGTAGGGGCCGGCGAGCGTTCGCTGCCGCTGGACTCCGGGGCCGACCTGGCGGAGTTGCTAGAGGCCGGAGCCGAGGGCTATCTCGTCACCGGGCTTGGCGCCCAACTCACCCTGGTGCGGCCCACAAGCAGCTAGCGAGCGTTGGAGTCTGGCCGACCGGGGTCGGCGTGCCACGCGATGTGCCCGTCCTGGCCCTCAAAGGCCACGAGCGCCCCGCACGCCCTGCAGACCGGCATCCTCGGGCCGCGATCGCTGAGCGTGAACTCTGGGCGCAGCGGTGGGCTCGTGAGACCGAAGAAGGACCGTGCAGAGTTGACCAGAGACATGGACGGCATCCTCACACGGGGCGCTGGGTCAGGTTCATTCGGGCCGTGATCACCTCGCCCGGCTCGATGCCGGCCGCACGGCGGACAGCCACCCGCAACGGGAGGAGATAGCGCCCGTCCTTGGGGAACAGTGCTGTGCTGAAGTCGGTCTGCCCGATCCGCACCTCAACGGCCACCTGGCCCCAATACTCCAGGCCGCGTGCCGCCTCCTTGATGTCCTCACTCTCCTCAACCGGGATGTCGAGGAACCAGAACGGTGCGGGACCGCGCCACTCGATGACCGGACCGGTGCAGGTGAACTCCACCCGACAGTCATACCGGAACACCAGGATGCCGTCCACCGTGCGCACCGCCATCCGGCGTGATGAGACCCTGTTCACCCACCCGCGCGAGCGATACGCTGACTGTTCATGAAACCCACCCGGACAATGACGTCCCTGGCAGCCGTGACTGCCCTGCTGTTCCCGCTCGCAGCTCTCACCGCGCCAGCCTCGGCGGCACCGCCATCCTTCACCTACGACGCCATCGGTGACTCCTACGCCGCCGGCTCCGGAGCTCCTGATGGCGCCGCGTATGCCGAGGTGCTGGACGGCCGGATGCGCATCGCCCTCGATGACTTCGCCGCGGTCCCCGGCGCGACGGCCGGCCCGTCTGGCAACAGCCTGGAGGCTCAGCTCGGTGCTCTCGATGCCGACACCGACCTGGTGACGCTGACCATCGGCGGCAACGACATTCCGTGGAGCCAGACCGTGACGGTGTGCCTTGCGACCGCTGACGCGATCTGCCTGGCCACCATCGCCGGTGTCGAGGCGCAGATCCAGACCGCGCTGCCGGCCGTGCTGGACGCCGCCTACGCCCAGGTGGCCGACGCTGCCCCTGAGTCGCACGTCGTGGTCACTGGCTACGCCCACCTGTTCTCCCCCGACGCCGGGGCGTATGAGGTGCCCCTGACACCCGAGCTGACCCTGCAGATGTCGGTCGTTGAGCAACAAGCCGCCAACGATGCGGCTGACCTGCTCAATGCGGTCATCGCCGAGCGAGCTGAGGCCCACGGCTTCGACTTCGTGGACATCACGTCGCGTTTCGCCGGCCACGGTGCCAACGCCGACGACCCGTGGGTGCACGGCGTCGTCCCGACCAGTCCCGGGGAGTCCTTCCACCCCAACGCCAGGGGCTACCGTGCCCACGCCGCGGCGCTGACCGCCGACATCAACCCCAGGGACCTGCGCGGCTAGCCTGGGGCGGTGACCGAACACTTCCGAGGCGATGACCGCAGCAACTACGAGCGCATGGTTGCCGGAGACCTCTACATCGCCGACGACCCGAGGATCGAGACCGAGGGACGCCGCGCCATCGAGTTGGCCGCCGACTACGGCACGGCCTATCTGGAGGACGTCGAGGCGGCTCAGCTGGTGCTCACGGAACTCGTCGGCGAACTCGGCGAGGGCGTCCACATTCGGCCACCGCTCTACGTTGACTACGGCCGCAACCTCACCATCGGCGAGGGCACCTTCATCAACTTCGGGCTGACGGCGCTCGATGTCGCGTCGATCACGATCGGCAAGGACTGCCAGATTGCCACCCACGTGCAACTGCTGACTGCCTGGCACCCGGTGGAGCCGGGCCCGCGCCGAGCCGGTCTCGAGGCAGCCTCCCCCATCACCATCGGCGACAACGTCTGGATCGGCGGCGGCGCGATCGTGCTCCCGGGCGTCAGCATCGGTGACAACTCGGTGATCGGCGCTGGTGCTGTCGTGACCAAGGACGTCCCGGCCAACGTGGTCGCGGTCGGCAACCCGGCGCGCGTGATCAAGACTTTCGATGCACCGTGACCACACCGGCTGAGCACCCAGGGCCGGACCACTCGGGGCCGGACCACTCGGGGCACGCCCGGCCTATCGGCCCGGCGTTCGCGCTCGTCGCGGCGATCCTGATTGCGATCAACCTGCGCCCCGGTGCCTCCTCGGTGGGTCCGGTGCTGGAGGAACTCACCGCTGGGCTCGGCATGAGCACTGCCGTGGCCGGGTTCGTGACCGCGCTCCCTGGTCTGTGCTTCGGTGCGGTTGGCGCGATTGCCGTGCTCGTGGCCCGACGCATCGGCATGACGACGGGCATCGTCCTCGGTCTGGTCTCCGTGGTCCTGGGGCTGATCGTGCGGGCCACCGTCGACAACACCGCAGCTTTTCTGGCCCTGACCACGCTGGCCCTTGGGGGCGCGGCGATCGGCAACGTGCTGGTGCCCGCCTGGATCAAGCGACAGCCACGTGACGTCCGGCTCATGACGGCCTACAGCGTGGGGTTGACTGCTGGTGGAGCCCTGGCCTCCGCCCTGGTCGCCCCGATCAGTTCAGGCTCGAGCCTGGGCTGGCGCGCAGGCCTGGGGGTGTGGGGGCTGCTCGCCCTCGCCGCCGTCGTCCCATGGACCGTCATCGCACTGCGAGAGCGCAAGACGCCTGGGGGACGCGGCAGCCGGAGCCGCACGGACCACGCCGGGCGGATCTATCGCTCCCCCAGCGCGATCGCACTCGCCGTGATCCTCGGCGTCCAGTCGATGAACGCCTACATCCAGTTCGGTTGGCTCCCGCAGATCTATCGGGATGCCGGCCTGTCGGCCGGCTACGCCGGTCTGCTCATGTCGCTGCTCACGTCGCTGACCCTGATCGGTGCGCTGATCATGCCCACTGTGATCGCCCGCTCTCCCTCGCTGCACCCGTGGATGTATGCGTTCGGCGCGCTGCTGATCATCGGGAACGCCGGGTTGCTGCTGGCTCCGGCGACCCTGCCCTGGCTCTGGGCGGTGATCCTGGGCGCGTCCGGTTTTGCCTTCCCGACCGCGATCGCGCTGATCACCGCGCGGACCCGCGACCCGCAGGTCACTGCCCGGCTGTCGGGGTTCGTGCAACCCCTGGGTTACATGTTCGCAGCGATCGGTCCGTTCGTCGTCGGCCTGATCTACGAGGCGACCGGCACCTGGACCATCGTCCTGATCCTGCTCATGGCCAGCGGCGTCGTGCTCACCCTGGCCGGGCTGCGAGTCTCCCGACCCGCCTGGGTGGACGACGAGCTCGGCGCCTAGCCTCGGGACTGGAGCAGGTCCAGCACCTGGTCGAGTGTGCTCTGGATCGAGTCGAACCGGCCGTCGTGATCGACCAGTTTGCTCTCGATGGCCTCGAACCTGCCGTCGTGACTGACCAATGTCCTCTCGATCGCCTCGAACCTGCCGTCGATCGCCTCGAACTTGTTGTCGATGGCGTCAAACCTGCCGTCGATCGCCTCGAACTTGTTGTCGATCGCCTCAAACCTGCCATCGATCGCCACAAGCCTGTTGTCGAGACCGTCCACCTTGGTCTCAAGCGAGGCAACGTGGTTGGTGAGCTGCACCTGGGTCTTCGAGATGTCTGTCAGCATGTCGTAGATGTCGTGCACGTCGTTGTCCAGCTGGCGGACTTTCTTCTCGATCTCCGACGTCGTCATCCCCCGACTCTAGATCCATCGACGGCAACAAACTAGGCGCTGCTCTCAATCTGTGGATAACGGGCGGCGCGCACGCACCAGCCAGCCGCGCCCCGGCGCATACGGCAGGTCCCCGACCTGCACGCCCTCGAACCCGGCCGCGACCAACGAGGACTCGAACTCCTCCTGGGACCGGAAACGCAGCGTCGAGGCGGACACCACATCGCTCCCGCCCGGGAACTCGTTGTGCGCGGTGAAACTGACCAGCAGCGGGTCCTCGCGCACGTCGGTCACCTCCATCCACTCGGTCAACGGGCCCAGCCCGGGCACGTCCGTGGTCGCGCGCGTGCTCTCCGGGGTCCAGCCCTCCCACCCGCGCACGGCCGGCACCCGGCTCTCGAAGGCCAGGTGCCCGCCAGGTCGCAGTGCCGCGTGGACCGCCTCGAGGGTCTGCGCCCAGGCATCATCGGTGAGGAAGACCTGGGCGACGTTCGCCGTCATCGTGGCGAGGTCCACCTGCAGCGGCGGCAGCGCCGTGGCGTCACCGTGCACCCAGGTGACGTGCTCGGCATACTCCTTGCCCCGGGCCACGTCCAGGCTGGCACCCGCCGGGTCGACCCCAGTCACCTCGATCCCTCGCTGCGCCAGCAGTATGCCGAAGGTGCCGGTCCCGCAGCCGACGTCCAGCACCGATCGGGCACCGATCTCGTCGGCGACGGCCAGGTAGGTGTCCAGGTCACTGCGGTCGGGGTCGAGGATGTCGTAGAGCGGGGCGAGGCGTGGGTCGTCAAACTCGGCGTCGGGCATGGGGGCGACGGTATCCCCGTGGTCGGGCAGCCGCGAGCGGTTATTGCGACGGCGGGGGCGGTGGAGGAGGACCACCCTGATAGCCGCCCTGTTGGTAACTGCCCTGGCCATAACCGCCCGGCCCACCAGTCAGCGCCCGCTTGCGCTCGCCGCGGCCGAGGAACCACAGGATCGCTCCGATGATGACGAGGAGCCCGCCCACGAGAATGCCGCCGATGCCCGCCAGGACCCCGAAGATGCCGCCGATCGTGCCGGCCACGTCCAGCGACGGACCGATCAACGTCCTGGGGCCCTCACACGCGACCTGGTGCTCGCCAGCCTGATCCGCAGTGAAGTTGCCCACGTTGACGTAGGTCGTGTCACCGCTGGTCCCCTCGACGGTGGAGTTGCGGCTGAGACTCAACTCCTGCCCATCGGGGCCGGTCACCGTGCAGACCGCTTCCTCGCTGCCCTGCTCCACCTGATAGATCGTGCGCTCGTCGCCCGCCTGCAGGGTGATCGACTTGCTCCCGTCGATCGGTGTGGCGTCGGACACCGCATCGGAGATCGCGTTGAAGGACATCATCCCGGTGATGATCGCCAGGGCCAGGGAGCCGAGCCCGATGACGATCCCGATCCAGAACGTGATCGCCCCGGTTCTGCGCTTGCCGTGACCGGGGAGAGGACCAGCGATGTCCGACATGGGCGCAAGGCTAGACCCAGCCGTGCCTCGAGGGCGACCCGGTCAGTCGGGCGGGCTGACCAAGTCGGCCGGGACCACCTCAACGGGGAACGGCAGCTCGAGCCGTGCGGAGCCCGTACCGCTCACCTGCGCAGCGGCAACGTAGTGACGGTCCACCAGGTCCAGCGCCTCGAACGACGGCTCCGCGGGGTCGACGATCCAGTAGGCACTGACCCCGGCCTCCTCGTAGCGCGACCGTTTCAGTGTGCGGTCCTTGCGGCTGGTCGAGGGCGAGAGCACCTCAACGGCGAGCACGAGCGCCGCGCCGATGTCCCCGTCGCGGACGTCGTCGTTGCGGACCACGAGCACGTCCGGCTGGAGTGAGGTGAGCCGGTCCGGACGCCAGTCGAGCGGCGCAAAGAAGACCTCGAATCCTCGGGGGCAGGCCGCGAGCAGAAGCTGATAAAGCCGACCAACTGCCCGTTGGTGCCACATCGTCGGAGCCGGGGTCACGAGGAGCGCCCCATCGAGCAGTTCATACTGCAGCCCGTCGTCCGGCAGCCGGTCGACGTCGTCGACCGTCCACTCCCCGACCACTCGTGGCAGCGCCGTCATGACACCCATGGTCCCGTTCGCACCGGATCCTGTCGACTGGCCGTCCCACCCCTCGGGCCAGCCGGGCCGGCACATCTCAAGCGCCGGCGTCGGCGTCACCCTCGCTGCTGGCCAGCGGGGTCTTGAACCGGATCATGTTGCCGGCCGGGTCGCGGAAGGCGCAGTCCCGCACGCCATAGAACTGGTCCGCCGGCTCCTGCAGCACCTCGGCTCCGCTGCCCAGCACCTTCTCGAACAGCGCATCCACGTCACCGACCTCGAAGACCAGCGAGGAGAGCACGCCCTTGGCCATCAGGTCAGCCACAGAGCTCTTGTCGTCCTCGCTCATCGGCACGCCGAAAGCCTTGTAATCCTGGATCACGATCTCGATCTCCGGCTGCCCCGGTGGCGTGAACGTGAGCCAGCGGTAGTCGCCCTGTGAGACGTCCTGGCGCACGTCCAGACCGATGGCATCGCGATAGAAGGCCAGGGCGGCGTCGACGTCGTCGACGATCACGAAGCAGTTGTTGAGGATGGGTGAGGTGGGGTTCTTGTCGCTCATGCCCACAACGTTAGGACCCCGCAGAGTCCTCGCGCTTCTCCGATCCTGACCGTCCTCGCACCGGCCGGGTCGCGTGCTTGACGAAGCAGCCCGGGATGCCGACCAGGCCCTCGTGGTCGCGGGCCCGATAGGCACTCGGGCTCTCCCCCACCAACTCAGAGAACCGGGCGCTGAACGACCCGAGCGAGGTGAACCCGACGGCCATGCAGACATCGGTGACGCTCTGATCGCCGAAGCGGAGCAGTGCCATCGCCCGCTCGACGCGGCGCGTCATCAGCCAGGAGTAGGGCGTCTCACCGAACGCCTCCTTGAAGCTGCGCTGGAAGTGCCCCACCGACATGAGCGCCTCGGTGGCGAGGCGCGGGACGTCGAGCGGCTCGGCATACTCCCGATCGATCAGGTCACGGACCCGGCGCAGCCGGATCAGGTCCTCGCGCTCCACCGGCTCAGGATGCCAGAGACAACGGACGTATGCCGTGGGGCTGGCTTCCTCAGAGCCAGCCAGACTTCTTGAACGCCCGATAGAGCACCACGCAGACCAGCGCCATGAACGCGATCACCACGGGATAGCTGAAGGTCCAGTGCAGCTCGGGCATGACGTCGAAGTTCATGCCATAGATGCCAGCCACCATGGTGGGCACCGCTGCCATCGCCACCCAGGCCGAGATCTTGCGCATGTCGTTGTTCTGCTGGATCGAGATCTGGGCCAGGTGCGCGTTGAAGATGTCGGCGAGCAATCGGTCATAGGTCTCGACGTGGTCGGCGACGCGCAGCAGGTGGTCGCTGACGTCGCGGAAGCGCAACCGCAGCTCGGCCGACGTGATGGGGCTCCCCTCACTGGCCAGCCAGGCGACCGGTTGGGTCAGCGGTGCTGCGGCCCGGCGGAACTCCAGCACCTCACGCTTGAGCCGATAGATCGAGCCGGAGTGCGCCGTGTCGTTGCTGCCAAAGACCGACTCCTCGATCTCGTCCAGGTCGTTGGCGACCTCCAGGTCGATCTCCAGATAGGTGTCGACGACGACATCCAGGACCGCGTGGAGCACCCCGTCTGCGCCCTCTGCCGCGAGCTGCTCCGGGCTCGCCTCGAGCAGGCGACGCACCGAGGACAGTGGTGCGACGTCACCGCGTCGCACGGTGACGACGAAGTGGTCGCCGACAAAGATCATGATCTCGCCGGTCTCGATGTCCGAGCTGGCCTCGACATAGGCGAGCGTCTTGATGGCGGCGAAGATCGTCGACCCATAGCGCTCGATCTTGACGCGCTGCCGACCGGAGACCGCGTCCTCGACAGCCAGCGGGTGCAGGCCCAACTCGTCGTTGACCTCTGCGAACTCGTCGTCGGTGGGGTCTTTCAGCCCGATCCACAGGAAGTCGTGGGGGCCGCCGGCCCGGACGGTGGCCAGATCGTCGCTGAGGTCGCCGCACTCGTGCCGGACGCCCGCGCGATAGACCGCCCGGTCGACGATCAGGGCGTCACCCCTTGTGGAAGACGCGCCGGGCCAGGCCCAGCACGATGGCGACTCCAGCGACGGCGATCAAGCCGGTGGCGAGGCGGTCATAGCGCGGTTCACCGGTCGGGGTGAAGGCCGCGTCGTTGGCCTTGGCCTTCAGCGCGACAATCTGCCGGCGCTTGAGCTCCGCGGGGCTGACGCGGAAGGCCAACTCATCCACGGTGCGGGTGAGCCGCTCGCGAGTCGCGGACAGCTCAGCCTCAATCTCCTTCTGGGAGCGAGTCGGAGCCTTCTTGTCGGCCATCTCTGCACGCCTTTCGCTGGTGAGCACGGTCGCCTGAGACGATAACGCAGAACAGCCCCCAAGACCTCAGGAGAGCACATGTCCCGCCTCGAGCCCGGCCAGCAGGCACCACAGTTCACTCTGCCCGACGCAAACGGCAACGAGGTGTCGTTGAGCGACTTCGCCGGCCGCAAGGTGATCATCTACTTCTATCCCGCCGCGATGACCCCCGGTTGCACCACCCAGGCCTGCGACTTCCGCGACAACCTGGCCGTCCTGGAGCAGCACGGTTATGCCGTGCTCGGGGTCTCCCCCGACTCCCCCGAGAAACTGGCCAAGTTCACCGACAAGGAATCCCTGACCTTCCCGGTGCTGGGCGATGAGGACAAAGCCGTGCTCACGGCATACGGCGCCTTCGGGGAGAAGAAGCTCTATGGCAAGACCGTCACCGGCGTGATCCGCTCGACGATCGTGGTCGACGAGCAGGGCGTGGTGGAGCTGGCGAAATACAACGTCAAGGCGACCGGTCACGTGGCGATGCTGGCCAAGGCCCTCAACGTCAGTCTCTGACCAGCGGCCGTATGCCGTGGGCAGGCTGGGCCCGTCACCTCACGGGGCGACATCAGCCAGGTCGGCACAGGCTCCCTGCCCCTGCTCGATCACCGTCGCGAAGTCCACGTCCGCGCCCAGCATCTGCTGGAGCGTGTCGTCCAGGTCGGTGTAGGTGGGGTCCTCTTCAGCGGCCAGGGTGGCCAGCGTCCTGGCCGCCACGAGCCGCTCAGCGGTGGGCGTCAGGTCCTCCTTGCTCCCATCCAGGAACTCGGGGTCGACGCCATCCAGGAACCCGCAGGCCAGCGATCCCAACCGCGCTCCGGAGTGATCCTCCTCGGCCCCGAGCAGCCCGTGGGAGCGCAGCAGCAGGAAGGTCAGCACCGCCACCACGACCGTCAGCACAGCAGTCAGCGCCTTCCACGGTTGCGAGCCCGCCCCGGGCCGTGGTGGCGTGACCCCTGTGGGTTCGAGGCTGAAGTCACTCACGGGCCCGGCCGACATTCCATGGGCGCGGCCGACATTCTCTGGGCGCGGCGCAACCGCCTCACTCCTCCGCGGGGAAGCGGTTGGAGCAGGTCGACCTGGCCAGGTCCAGCGCCTCGTGGAACTCCGGGCTGTCCATGCTGAAGGACCGGGCCTGGGCCTGCCCCGGTCCCTGCAGGTGCTCGGCGAAGTTCTCGAAGGACGCGTCCTGCTCCTCGGCCATCAGGCCCAGGACGCCAGCCGCGCTGAGCCGCAGTTGCATCACGTAGGCCTCGTCGCTGGCCATCTCATCATCGGGGACGGCCACCACCTCGCCCAGGACGTCACAGGCCAGCGCTCCCGTGGACTCCGCCGTGGCTGTTGGCGATTCTTCTGCCTCGGCCTCCTCGGCCGGGCGGAGCAGCAGGAAGGCCAGCACGGCACAGGCGATGGCCAACAGGGCGGCCAGCACCTTCCAGGCGGCACTGCCGCTCGCGCGAGGAGCCGGCGTGGCTCCAGTCGGTTCCAGTTGCAGATCACTCACGTGGACCCCTCCGTCGTGTCCCCGGACCACGGCGTCCCGGAACTGGTTGCGCCCTGATTCTAGGCGGGGCACTACGATCGGGGGCGCATGCGCTCGTGGTGGAATTGGCAGACACGCAGGATTTAGGATCCTGTGCCTTCGGGCGTGCGGGTTCAAGTCCCGCCGAGCGCACTGAGTGCAGGGTCAGCTTGCTGAGCGATCGGCTGCGGTTGGCCTGACTCGCCGGACACGCTCTGCGGTTGGCCTGACTCGACGGGCACGCTCGCGGCGCGGAACACCGTTCTGATGCGCGACGGGCCGGCTCGCGAAGTCCGACCCGTCACGCACCGGGACCCTCGCCAGAGGGTTATCCGGGCCCCATCCCGATGTGCTCAGGAGTCCTCCCGCGGAGGTGAGGACATCTGAATTATGCCGGATCGACGCCAGAATTTGCATCTCATCGGGACTTCTAGAAGTGTGATCTTCGCCTATGACACTCCTACCGCCCAGCGATTACCCGTGGCCCGAGTCCCCGCACTCCGGCCTCCTCACCCGACCCCACGTGCTCACGGAGAGCGAGTTGGTCGACGGAGACGTGCCCCCGGATCTGAGTGACCGCACCCCCGTGGCAGCCGTCGGGTCCAACGCCTCTCTCACCGTTCTGCGCAACAAACTGGGCCCGTTGTTGCAGACCGGGCTGCCCATTGCCGTGGCCGAGGTCGAGCGGTTGGCGGTGGGTCACTCCGGGCACGTGAGCATCCGTGGTTACATCGCGGCGGCTCCCTTCGTCCGCGACGCATCGCGTGACGGCAACGCATCTCGCCCCGTGACGCTGGCCTGGTTCGACCAGGCTCAGTTAGCGGCCATCGACGCGACCGAGCCCACCTATCGGCGCATCGTGCTCCCCGACATGATGCCCTGCCTGCTCCACGGTGCACCCCTCGCCGGCGTCGAGGTCTACGAGTCGCGGCACGGCGTGCTGGGTGAGGAGGGGGAACCTCTCGAGCTCCTCAGCCAGGCCGACGTCCGGGCGTGGCTCGCTCACCGTCTGCCCACGACGGTTGCTGCTGATCTGGATCACGCACAGTTCGCCGACGCTGACCGGCGAGAGCAGGTGCGCCTGGCACTCATCGAGGCGGGGCTGGTGGTTCCCTCCGGCTTCTGACCCGGAGACTCACCACTCGCGGTCCTTCCGCGCCACCCCTGACGTGGTCAGCTCGCTGACGCCTGCCGACGCTCCGTCATCAGGGTGCTGATCCGACCCGCGAGTCGGTCGAGCTCGTCACGCTCAGCCTGCGTGAGACCGGCCAGGATCTCGTCCTCGCCGCGGTGGATGTCTGCCCTGATCGTCCGCATCACCCTCAGTCCCGCAGGGGTGATCAGCAGGGTGTTGGCCCGCCGGTCAGCGGCGCGCTCCCGCGTCAGCAGCCCCTTCTCCTGCAGGGTGTCGATGTCGGCGATGATCCGGTTGCGGCTGTAGCCCAGCATCGCTGCGGCCTCCGCCTGGTTCAGACCCGCACGGGCTGCCGCCACCGACAGCACGGCGTATTGCCACATGCTCACACCCTGCGCGGCCGCCGCCTGATCCTCGTTGCGCCGCAACTCCTTGGTGAACGTGAGCAGTTGTCCCAGCAGGTCGCGACGGTCCGTCATAGTCGTTCAACCTAGCCAAATAATACCCCTATTGCAATCATCACTCCATGGTGATTATTATCAACTCATGATCACTACGCACAGCCTGCTCTCGCAGCACGCAGAGGCGATGCACACCGCGACCACGTATGTCAGCCAGGTCCGACAGAGCGACCTCGTGCGGCCAACCCCGTGCTCAGACTGGGATCTTGCTGCTCTGCTGGCTCACATGGTCGGGCAACACCGCGGCTTCACGCGGGCCGCTCAGAACGGTTACGCCCCCAAGAGGGCCTACGCCCCCGAGCGGTTCACCCACGAGCGCTGGCTCGATTCCGCGTTCGGCCTCCTCGGTGCGTTCGCCGGCGCGAACCCGGAGGACGGCATCATCGAGGTCGAGCTGCACCCCACCCGGCTGCTGCCCTACGCGACGGTCGTTGGAGCCCAACTGCTCGACACGGTGGTCCACACCTGGGACGTGGCTCGCTCGATCGACATGCCCTTCACACCGACGGACGAGCTCGCGGCCGAGGTGCTGCGCGTCGCCGAGACTGTGCCGGACAACGCTGCTCGCAAGCGCCGGGGGTCAGCGTTCTCTCCGGCCATCACGGCAGATCCGGTGGACTCGACTTGGGAGGAGGCCCTGAGGCTTCTCGGCCGCGACCCCCATCTGTGATCCTGCGTGGAGCGTGGCCTCGTCCTCGCTCCGCCCATCCGGCCCGCCTGGGCGATGTCTGCCCGCTGGTGCAGTGGCTGGGCATGCCTGTGGGCCCGGCCGCGGTGGCCGGGCTGCGGGGCAGGGTCCTCACACGTGCCAGGTCACGACAGACCCGGACACGGTCGCCATCAGGTCTTTCTGGTGCACTGATATGGAGTGGCCTGTTGTCAAGTGGCAGGGTGAGGCGCCCGTCCCGGTTTGGCGTGGTTGGGGCGGGCGCCTCGTTGCTGTCTGCTGGGTTGCCGACGTTCGCTGGTGAGCGTGTCGTTGGCGACGCGCGGTCTGACTGATATGCGCGGGTTGGGTACCGCAAGACGATGTTTCGGCAGGAGCGGGACCGCGTGTCTAACATCGAGCGTCACAAAGGCCCACGGGGGGTCTTTGCTGCTCATAGTGCGGGCGCGGGTCCGCTCCACGCGCTGCTACCAGCGGTTCGGTATTAG
Source organism: Ornithinimicrobium faecis (assembly GCF_023923225.1). Classification (GTDB taxonomy): domain Bacteria; phylum Actinomycetota; class Actinomycetes; order Actinomycetales; family Dermatophilaceae; genus Ornithinicoccus; species Ornithinicoccus faecis. The sequence goes on from NZ_CP099489.1 coordinate 3,358,007, forward strand.
CAGATCAGCAGTTCGTGGGGGCTATTCGTCGAGCACCGCCAGGGACCAGCACCAGCCGGCGAGCTCGCGGGCGATGGCGACGTTGGCGATGGTGGGCTTCTTCTTCCGCTCGATGAAGGTCACCCATCGGGCGTGCAGCCGCCGGTTCCCGGCGTCACCGCGGGCCCGCGCAGCTGCGGGGGCCAGGTCCCACCGGTCCAGCATGGTCTTGCCGATCCGGTACCTGGGCTGGTGGTGCCAGGCAGCCTCGACCAGCATCCGCCGCACGTGGGTGTTGCCGGTCTTGGTGATCGGCCCCTGGGAGCGGGAGTTGCCCGAGGAGTGCTCGGAAGGTACCAGTCCGACGAAGGAGCCGATGGTCTTGCCGGTGAACCGGTGCCAGTCACCGATCTCGACGGCCAGGGCGAACCCGGTCAGCGTGGCGATGCCCCGCAGGCAACACAGTCGTCGCACCACGGGGGTGAACTCACTGTCGGCGGCTAACTCCTCGATGTGGACATTGAGGCGGTCCCGGCGGGCCAAGGTGGTCAGGACGTTGTCGTAGTTGGCGTCGAACGTCAGCCGGGTCGCCCGGGTGCTCAGCCCAGCGAAGGCCTCGGTGCGTAGCCAGGCGTCGTGCTTGCCGGTCCACGCGGACCCGCCGGAGTAGACGATGCCGTAGCGCAGGAGCAGTTTGGACAGCCGGTGCCGGGCCGTCATCAGGTCACCACGGGCGTCTTCGCGGGCCCGGGTCAGGTCCCGGGCCGCTTCCTGGTCCACCGTCGGGATCGCCACCGAGCTGATCTCATCCAGGCGTAGCAACCTGGCCAGGTGGACCGCGTCCCTGGCGTCGGTCTTGACCCGGTCGCCAGAAGGCCTCTGCAACCTTGACGGGGCAGCGACCTCGCACCGGATCCCGGCCGAGCTCAACGCACGGTACAGGTCGAACCCGGTCGGGCCGGCCTCATACGTCACCGCGACCGGGCCAGGCAACGCCTTGAGCCAGTCGGTGATCTGCTTCTTACCAGGGGAGAGTCTCGCCTGGATCAGCTCGCCCGTCTCGCCGTCGATCGCCGCTGCAGCGACAGATCTGGCGTGCACGTCGAGCCCAACACTCGTACGCTCGGTAAACACCGGGGCCTCCCACAATTGTCGGATAGGCCGAGCAAGCAGTCCTTGCTCGGTAACCCACGAATCTTGTGCGTGGGGCCCCGGCCCGCAACCCCGCCTTGAGGAACAGCTCCTCGATACCCGGCCCTGGCGCCGTCGCGTAGGAGAGTGTCAACGTGGAGCACGCGCAGCGCAGCGAGCATGAACGACGTTGACACCGACCAGCGACGACGCACGATCAAGGCCATCGAGGAACGAGGTACGGTTCCCGAACAGGGCTTAGTTCGGTACGGCGCCCAACAAAAAGTGGGTCACTCCATACCGTCTAATGTGTGATGTCGTGGACAGAGGAGGACCAGGACAGCGATGTCAGTGTTGCCATCGCGACACCACCACACCAGGTGGTGGCTGTCGCACCAAGTCCCCGGGATCGAACACCCCGGATACGTACATTTCTGGTCTCTGACCAGCAACGACTTGAACTGCCCCGGCGTCGCTAACCTCACCGTTCGGCCCAGGTTCAATGGCTCGCCATACTCCCCCAACGCGATCGGAGTCACGTCCCCGATACACGCGAACCGCCCCACCTGCTGAGCATCCAACACCTGACCCAACGCCGTCACCCCAGCACCCACCGGCTTGCCGGTCGCCGGATCCGCCTTCACCGTGATCATCACCGACGCCCGACCACTACTCGGCGGGGCACCCGGGTTCGACAGGCCACGGTTAACCACCATCACCAACGCATCAAACTTCCGCTGCCCCGGCGAACGCATATCCATCTCAGCGCCGTCCTCAATCGGCTCCGGCGCCGCCAACGGACCGTTCAACACACCCTCCAACAACGCCGCATCCCCCTGCGGGGCATCGACCGTGAACCGCGTCAACCCATTCCCCAACGGACGACGAGACACACACCGCAACGACTGCGCCGTCCGCTCCCGCTCCTCTTTCGGCTTCTCATCCAACAGGCGTTGGAGCAGCTCCTGGCACACCACCTCCAGGTCCCTGTCGCTGATCTCCTCATCCGCAGCCGCGTTAGTGGCGATGTCGGCATACTCGGCCTGCTCGACCGGCCCCAGGCTCGAGGCCAACCGGGTGATCGTCTTCGCGACCTTCGCACCCCGGTGCACCGCAAGCTCCCCCGCGGCCACCCGGGCCAGCAGCGCCTTGCCCCAGTGCCTCTCCCCAGCCCTGACAATGGTGCGGATCTGACCAGCCTCCGTCACCGACAGCCACGGGCACCGCACCCGCAGCCAGTCCACCAACGACAGTCCCACCGCAGTGTGCAAGCCCCGCGTCGACGCCTCCGCCGCCAGGGCCACCCCGGCACCATCCAACTTCGCCCGCACCTGCCCCACGACCTCCAACGCGTCAATGACACCCGGGTCGAAAACCGACACCAACTCCGACGGCCCCAAACCCCCAACACGCCCCACCGCGCTACACGCGGCCGCCAACCCGTCCGAGAGGACCTCCGCCGCCGACACCGACCCCTGCTCCACCAGGACCTGGTCCAACTCGGCCTGCAGCGACCACCACTCAAACGAGTCCATGTCGCCATCCACCGGCTCACCTGCCGTCCCCGTCGAGACGGTCGCCTCACGCTCCCGCGCGACCCACGCCTCACGCTCCCGCGCGACCCACGCCTCACGCTCCCGCGCGACCAACGCCTCACGCTCCTGCGCGAACAACACCGCCAGCTCTGCATCCGACACCGGCACACCCCCAGGCAACGACGCGCGGCCATCCTGGCCGAGGACCTCGTCCCCGACCACCACCGTCGCGTCTGCCTGCTTCATACAAACGATCTAAACACCCACCACCGACAGAGCACCTGACCAGCACAAACGCCATCCCGCACCGTCCGAGCCATGATGGAGGCTGGGGAACCGACACGGTCGAGCCCTCGCTCGGCCTGGCACCACTGCTGGTCCCGAGACCGTCGACCCAGATGACTGCACAAACGACGGCACATCGCCTGCCCCGCATTTCGGGGCAGCCAATAGACCACGGTCCCCACCGGCAACCCGTCCAGCACCTCCACGCCCCGGACAACTGCTGGGCGGGTGGCCACGCCGCAAAGTCAGTCAGCCGTTGAACGCCACGGGCCAGAACTCGACGGCGAGGGCGACTGCGGCAGCCACCAGGAGCACCCCTGCGATCACGAGCGCCCAACGATAGGCACGGTCGCTCAGCAGATGCCTCCCCCGAGCGACCAGGACCGCGATCAGCGCCTTGGACCCGACGATCGCGACATAGAAGGCCAGCACCAACGCCACGGCCTCGATCGGCGCGGAACGCCAGGTGGTCAGCACCAGGGGGCCCAGAACGGTGGCCCAGAACAACCAGGGGTGCGGGCTCAGCAGGTTGACCATCGCCGCCCGCCTCAACGCCGCCCTGGCCTCGGCCCGCTCGTTCGCGGCACCCGCCACCAGCCGCGCGCCCCGGGCATCCAGCACGGTCTGCAGCCCGATCCACGCGACGAACACAGCGCCACCGAGAGCCAGCCACCCCACAGCCTGCACGGGAAGCTGGTTGAGCACCAGGAGGGTGCCAGCAATTACGAGCACATCGGAGACGAGTGGCGCACAGGCAGCCACGACCCCGGCGAGCGACCCGCCACGCAGGGCGGAGGTGATCACCAGGACCAGCAAGGGCCCGGGGCTGATGCCGGCCGCGGCGCCCAGCGCCAGGCCCACGAGGACTCCGTTCACGAGGTGAGCCTAAGGACGTGTCTGCCACGTGGGCAGGCGGGCTTCCACCCACGCCCAGTCGACCCGTTCCTGTTCCAGGCGGAGCCGCTCGGCGAAGCGGTCCGAGACCAGGTCCTCATAGAGGGCAGCCTCGTCCGGCGTGAGGTGGCGCAGGCGGGCAGGCGTGGGGCTGGGCTCGCGGCCCCACCGCTCGCGGTGCTCCAGCAACGTCTGGCGGTCCATCAGGACCGAGCGCGTCTGCGGCAGCCAGGCGCGCAACCGGTCCAAGATGGCAAAACCATGGGTGTCCAGGTCGCCCCAGTAGTGCACCTCGGCCTCCCGCAGCCACGGCAGCGACCCCACGCGATCGACCTCAAAGCCCTTGCCCCACACCACAACCCCGTTATCTGGGACCGGCACGCTGAGATAGCTGATCTCGTTCTCCACGATGATCGCTGTGCGCACGGACAGATCGGCCGCCGCCAGCTCCTCCAGCCGGACCACCACCTCGGAGAATCCACCAACCAGACCCAGCGCAGGGTGCGCGCGCAGCCGCACCAGCTCCGGCTTGCCGCGCAGACCGAGCGCGTCGATGAACCCGCCCGAGGCACTGGGGACGGTGAGCAGCCCAGCGAGCAGCGAGCGGTGCTGGTCGATGAACTTCGTGTCGACGCCGGGCGCATCGACCTCCCGCAGGTAGCGGCCGCTCCCCCGCTCGGCCTGCAACCACCGATAGGCCCACAACACACCCTCCCAGGCCGAGCCGACCTGCAGTGCCTTCAACGGGTGCGCTGCCACCCAGTCCCGCAGCACCGGCTCCTCGGACACAACCGTCAGGATCTGGTCGAGCTCGCGCACCTGGTCAGCCACCCCGAGCAGCGCCCACGCCTGCCGATAGTCAGAGACCACGGCACGGCTGGGCAGCTCGTTGCGGCCGATCACCCGACCGCCCACTGCCTCATAGGTCAGGTCATAGTGCGCTCCGCCTCGGCTGCCCGAGGCGAGCGAGGACGCCCAGGCCCGCACCGCATCCAGATCGTCACCGATCTCCGAGGCGCGCGGGCGCCGCACGGGCACCTCAAGCACCGGGAACGCCTCCCCCACCGCATGGTGGCGCAACAGCGTCCCGTCGTCCCAGCGCCGCCGCACCTTGGCCCTGACGTCAGCCACCGTGGACCAGGTCGGGCGCGCAGGGCTCATCCGCCGGTCCCTGCCAGCGAGGTGGCCACGTGCTGGGTGCGGACCTCCTGGAACTCCTCGATCGTCAGCGTCTGCAGCCGCGAATAACTGCCCGAGGGGTTGTCGACGAAGCCGATCGCGCGGACATACGGCTCGATGACGTGGACCTTCTGCAGCGGGGTCACGATCAGCAGTTGCAGCCCGAGCTTGGCGAACAGGTCGAGCGCATAGCGGGTGGACACGTCCGAGCCGCGCCCAAAGGCCTCGTCGATCACGGCGAACCGGAAGTCCCGCGAGCGCTCGGCGCCCCACTCCAGGCCGAACTGATAGGCCAGCGACGCGGCCAGGATGGTGTAGGCGAGCTTTTCCTTCTGCCCACCGGACTTGCCGTCAGAGTCGCGATAGTGCTCCCACTCCTCGTCGGTCTCCCGGTCCCGCTCGGAGGCCGAGAAGGTGAACCAGGTGCGCACGTCGGTCACCCGCCGCGTCCAGGCCTTGTCCGAGTCGGTGTGGCCCTCGCGGCCGCGGAACCGCTCGATGAGCGCCTCCACGTCGAGGAACCGCTGCTCGGAGTATTGATCACCATCGGCACCCAGCGTGTCGTCGGTCGCCTTGCGCAGGTCGGTCCGGAACGCCTGGATCTCCTGGTTGACGGTCCGCTCGCTCTCCAACCGGATGTAGCGGCCCTCGTTGTAGGGGATCGCCCCGAGCGCCTCGTTGATGCGGTCGACCCGGGTGTGGATCTCCTCAGACTGGCGCCGCAGCCAGCTGTTGAACTGGGCCAGCTCACGGATGGTGTTGGTGTTGAGCTGGCGCTTGAACTCCTCCTCGAACCGCGGCAGGTCGTCACCGGCCACCCGCTCGTGGAAGGCCAGGTAGTCGGCGCGCGCCTCGACGCTGACGTCCATCTCGGTGGTCGCCTCGGGCCAGCGCCGTCGCACCTCGCCCATGGAGTGCAGCAGGCTCTGGGTGTAGCCGCCCAGCTCACGGCCGACCCGGTCGATCACCGTTTGCAGCTCGGCGGTGAGCGATTCCTGCGCGGCGGCGCACCCGTCGGCGTCCTGCGGCAGGTCACCACCCAGGCGTGCCTCGAGGGCGTCGTAGGCCGTGCGCGCCGCCTCGAGGACACCGGTGTCCTGGCTGCTCACGAGCGACTCGTCGCGACGGCGCGCGGTCTGTGCCCGGTCAATGCGCTCCTGCAGGACCCGGATGTCACCGGTGACCTGTGCCAGCTCCTGGGCGAGCTGCCCGGCCTCGGCCTCGTTCTCCTCGAGCCGGCGGCTGATCTCCGACAGCTCGGAGGAGCCGTCGACCAACCGCTGGCGCTCGGCGTCGTCTGCCTCGGCCCGGGCCTGGGCACCGGCCCAGTCCAACTCCTCCCAGCTGCCGTATGCCGACAGCTGGCTGAGCGCAGCCAGGCGCGCCGCCAAGTCGCTTGCCTCGGCACGGATCCCGGCGAGGCGCTCGTCCCGGGGCTCGATCTGCTGTTGCAGCTCGATGAGCTGCTCGGTCAAGGCCGCGACCTTGCGCTCGTTGGCCCACCCGAGCACCCAGGTGCGCGGGTCGTCGACGCGTGAGCGGTCATCTTTTTCGTGGCGATCGCCGGAGCGCACCTGGCCCTGCATCGTGACCGCGCGGTGCTCCTGGCGGAACTGCTCCACCGTCTCGACGCACCGGTGGTCGGCACGGCGGCTGAGCTGGTCGCGCAGATAGTCGTGGAACGTGCCGTCGGCGGCGTCCAGTGTCTCGGCCAGCAGCAGCACTCCCGGGGTTTCGGTGTGCTGCAGCCGGATCCGCCGGGCCGGGACGCGCTCATAGACCAGGCGGCTGCCCGCCACCCGCCCATCGTTGCGGCGATAGGTGAGCCGGTTGGCGTCGACCCACGCGGCGACGCGGTCGTAGTGCTCCTGCGGCACCAGCAGGGACAGCGCGAAGCCGCGCAGCACCCGCTCTGCCGCACCGCGCCACTGGCCGAACTCGTCGCGGACATCGAGCAGCTCACCGGCGAACGGCAGGTCGGTCTCGTCCAGCCCGAGTGCCTGGCACAACTCGGCCCGCACGTCGAGCTGGCTGCTGGGCAGGTTGCTGGTGCGACCGGCCAGGCTGGTCAGCTCGGCGCGGATCTGGGCGGCGTCCTTGAGCAGGTCGTTCTTCTCGCCCTGGAGCGTGGCTCGCTCGTCGTCGAGCTCCTCCCGGCGGGTGGTCAGCTCAGCCGTCAGCTGCTCGACGCGGGCCACGGTGGCCGTGAACGCAGCGCCGTCGGTCACCGGCTCGAACTCAGCTGCACGGACCGCGGTGTCGAAGCGGCCCCAGCGGTCCTTGCGCGAGTTTGCCTCGGCGCGGGCGGTGGCGATGCTGCGCTCCAGCTCGGCGACCCGGTTGCCGCCGGCGCGGGCCCGGGCCTCGATGAGGTCCTCGCGCGCCCGGCCCACCGTGCCCTGTCGCTCCCGGGCCTGCTCGGCCCGGGTGGAGAGTGCATCCCGCTCCCCCGTGTTGGCCTCGATCTCCGCGCCGAGCAGCCCGATCCGTCGCTCGGCGATGAACAGGCGCACGGCCTCGCGGTGCGCCTCGGCCTCGTCGCGCCGAGCGATGGCCTCGTCATATTTCTGGCTGGTGGCCACCAAGGGCTCGAGCGCCTCGAGCTGCTCCCGGGCGCGCTTGACCGCGTCGTGGGCCTTGGTGAGGTCCTCGAAGTGGCCCACGATGTCGGCGACCCGCTGGGCGGCGTCGACCGGCTCGAGCATGTGGTTGCGGACGAACTCGTTGAGGTTGCCGACCGACTTCATCGACACGGTCTGGTGGAACAGCTCCATCGCCTGCGGCGAGCGGATGCCGAGCAGGCGCCGCACCCGCTCGGCATAGCGCGGGAAGTCATCGTGCAGGTCGACACCGCCGTCGCGCAGCCGCCGGCGCAGGTCATTGAGGGAGCTGCCGAAGTCGACGAAGTCGGGCTCGATGCCCAGTTGCCGCCCGGCCGTGACATAGAAGCGATAGGGCTGGCCGGTGCTGTCGCGCTGCTGGAAGACCTGCGCCAGGGTGACGGTCTCGTCATGGCCCTCGTTGACGAAAACCCCGAGAATCACGGAGTAGGACCGGTTGTCGCGCAGCCCGATCGCCTTGGAGGCACCGGTGGCCTCGACCCGCTCCGACTTGTAGTGACCCTCGACATAGCTGCGCAGCGTGCGCTCCCGTGCCTCAGCCCCGGCCGCCTTGTTGTAGGAGATGCGGTGCGCCGGCAACAGCAGGGTGGTCATGGCATCGACCAGCGTGGACTTGCCGCTGCCGATGTCGCCGGTGAGCAGGGCGGTGTCGCCGTCGGGTGTGATCCGCCAGACCCGCTTGTCGAAGGTGCCCCAGTTGAACACCTCGAGGTGGTGCAGGCGATAGCCGGCGCGGGCGGTCGTGGTGACCTCCACGGCCGAGAACAGGGCGTCAGTCATCGTCGCCGCCTGGGTGGGCGCCAGCATACTCAGTCAGTTTGCCGGCGAAGTCGTTGAGGGTCTGGGCATCGACATAGGCCTTGAGGATGCGCCGCACCTCCCAGTGCCCCGGCTGGCGGGGCAGCTGGCGCAGGAAGCCGAGCTCGGCCGATTTGCGGATCGTGGTGTCCACCTGGTCGATGACGCGCGCCTCGTTGCTGGAGTCGGGCAGGAAGAGCCGCAACAGGTCGACCATCTGGTCGCGGGTCAGCACCAGCTTGCCCTCGCTGCCGGAGGCCTCGAACTCCACCAGGCGTTTGCGCAGCAGGACCAGCAGGAGACTGACGTTGTAGGTCAGGCTGCGGCGCCGGACCAGGCGGGGCAGCGGCTCCTCGGTGTCCTCGTCATCGGCGTTGCGCAGATAGGCATAACCCTCGATGTCATCGACCACGACCTGCACGCCGATCGCCGCGAAGTGGTCGCGCACCGGGGCAGCGTGCCGCTCGAGCAAGGTCCAGCTGTCCTCGTCGGCCTCGCGATAGACCACGCCGCGCATCAGCTTGATGATCGCGGTGGCGACGGCCTGCTCCTGGGCTGTCCTCATGGGGCTGTCCTCATCGCCTGCTCACCGTGACCCTCGGCAGGCGAGCTCGCCGCTGACCGGTGCTGTCGGCATACTCGATGATGGTCTCCTGCGTCTCGTCCAGGGTGACCTCAAGATCGTCGTCGGTGAGCGCCAGATATCCGACGATCTCGGCGGCCCCCTGCTCGACGGGATAGAAGTTGACGATGTCCTCCAAAAGCACTGTGCTGGAAGGCGGCACGATGGTGCGGATGTGGTCGGCCAGGCGGGCCTGGTCGACGAAGGTCTGGCCAAACAGGGCGGAGATGTCGACGTCAGCCTCGGCCTCGGGGTCGAGCAGGCTGTCGACCTCCGCGGCGGGGCGCGCGTCATAGAGCGGGCGCTCGAGCGGCAGGGCGATCTCGATCCCCGGCACGTCGACGTCCAGCCCCACCGGTGGCGGGGACTCGCGGCTGGCGAGAGCGGCCGCCTCGACGGAGCGCACCAGGTCGAGGACGCGGCGGTTCTCCAGCCACATCTGGTCGTCCAGGAAGCGGCGCAGCTGCTCGGAGATCTGCCGCACCGTGCGCTGGGTGCGCTCGGCGGCGTCGGACCAGTCGTGGTGGATGGTGCGCAGCCGCCGGTCGGGATGCAGGTCGTCGAGTGACTGCACGCCCGCGAGCAGCTCAGACAGCTCCTCCTGTCGGCTCTGGGACAGCAGCAGGTCATAGAACGCCTGGAAGCTGCGGCCCTGGTCAGAGGCGGTGATGTCGGCGCGGTTGCCGACGAGCTCGGCGAGCAACTCACCCTTGCCGCCCTCCCACGAGGCGATCCGCTCGCGCGCGGCCCGGTCCAGCCCACGGAAGTTCTCCTCGACCTCGCGGAAGTCGGAGAGCAGCTCACGCGCAGTGCCGGCAAACTGCTGATAACGCTCGCGCAGCGCCGTCGGGTCCAGCACGGCGACCTCACCGGCCTCGGCCGCCGCGATCTCCCGGTCGAGCTTGTCGCGCCGACGTCGCAGCTCGGTCAGGCGGGCCTCGGGGTCGCTCTCGGCGCCGTGCACGATCTGGCGCAGCAGGTCAAAGACAGTCTCGAGCCGCGAGGCGGTGCCGACGAAGGTCCGGGCGCGCAGGCCGGTCACCCAGGCATAGGCCTTCTCCAGGTCGCTGGTCGCCTCGTAGTGCACCTCGTCCGAGCCGCTCGGATAGAACCGCCGCAGCCACCCGGACTCGGTGGCCGCCCAGTCCTGCAGATAGTCGGGCGCCGGTCGCGGATAGCGCGGCTCGTCGGGAGCGCTCAGATTGAGGAGGTGCAGCTGGTCATCCAGCGCGGCAGCCAGCTCGGTCGAGCTCACGGCGCCGTGGTTGTCCACGACGAAGAACTGACCGAGGAAGGACAGCACGAGCGCCGCGTTGCCGGCACGCAGCAGCCGCCACGCGGGGTGTCCCTCGCGCAGCACCTCGATCTCGTCGTGCTCCACGCCTGCCGTCCGTCGTCTCGGTCGTCGCTGTCGTGGACAGCCTACGAAGGAGGGCGGACAGGACCCGCATCGGCAGGTGGCTGTCCTGCTGCCGGATCCCGTGCGGCAACCGGCTTGACCCTGACGCAGGGTCAGGGCCGCACCCTCATCTCATGACCACCACACCAGCCATTGAGATCGTCGGGCTGACCAAGTCGTATGCCGACACACCAGTCCTCAGGGGCGTGCACCTGAGTGTTCCGGCCGGGTCGGTCGTCGCGCTGCTCGGCTCCAACGGCGCGGGCAAGACCACAACCGTCCAGATCCTGTCGACCCTGCTGCGCGCGGACGGCGGGAGTGCGCGGGTCCATGGTCACGACGTCGCCACAGAGCCCGAGCAGGTCCGCCGGTCCATCAGCCTGACCGGGCAGTTCGCCGCCGTTGACGAGATCCTCACTGGGCGGGAGAACCTGCTCCTGATCGCGCAACTGCGCCGGGTCGCAGACACCGGCCAGGTGGCCGATGCTCTCCTGACCCAGTTCGGACTGACCGATGCCGGCGGGCGGCGCGTGTCGGCATACAGCGGTGGGATGCGACGCCGACTGGACATCGCGATGAGCCTGATCGGTGACCCACCCGTCCTGTTCCTCGACGAGCCCACCACCGGCCTCGACCCGCAGGCGCGCCTCGAGGTCTGGCGCACCGTGCGCGACCTCGCTGGCCGGGGCACGACCGTGCTGCTGACCACGCAGCACCTCGAGGAGGCCGAGCAGCTGGCGGACCGGATCGCGATCCTCCACGAGGGCCGGATCATCGCCGAGGGCACCCTCGCGGAGCTCACCGCGCTCCTGCCCCCGGCCACCGTCGAATACGTCGAGAAGCAGCCCAGTCTCGAGGAGATCTTCCTCGCCGTCATCGGCCACGACGGCTCCACCACCGAAGGATCCCGACCATGACCAGCCACGTCCACGACACGATCGTGCTGTTCAGACGCTCCCTGCGACACGTGCTGCGCAGCCCGGACACGATCATCACCACCGCCATCACCCCGATCGCCATGCTCCTGCTGTTCGTCTATGTCTTCGGCGGGGCGATCGACGTCGGCGACGCCAACTATGTCAACTATCTGCTCCCCGGGATCCTGCTCATCACGGTCGCGTCGGGCATCGCCTACACCGCGCTGCGGCTCTTCACCGATGTCTCTGGTGGCATCGTGGAGCGGTTCCGGTCGATGCCGATCAGTCGACCGGCGGTGCTGTGGAGCCACGTGCTGACCTCTGTCGTGGCCAACCTGGTCGCCCTGGCACTGGTGATGGTCGTGGCGCTGGCGATCGGCTTCCGCAGCGGCGCCGGGGTGCTTGCCTGGCTGGCTGTGCTCGGGGTCATGGTGCTGTTCACCCTCGCCCTGACCTGGCTGGCGGTGATCCCGGGCCTGAGCGCCCGGACCGTCGACGGGGTGAGCGGCTTCTCCTATCCACTGATCTTCCTGCCGTTCATCAGCTCGGCCTTCGTGCCGACCGACGGCATGCCGGGTCCGGTGCGGTGGTTCGCCGAGCACCAGCCGGTCACCCCGATCGTCAACACCCTGCGCAGCCTGTTCCTCGAGCAGCCGGTCGGCCGGGACGGCTGGCTCACGGTCGGGTGGTGCCTCGCCGTTCTCGTCGTGGCCTACCTCGTCGCAACGCGCATGTACGCCCGCAAAATCGCACACTAGAGACGTGCTGACGATCAGCCAGCTGGCTGCCTATGCCGGCGTCACGGTCCGGGCGGTCCGCCACTATCACGCCAAGGGCCTGCTGCCGGAGCCCGAGCGCGACCACTCCGGCTATCGCCGCTATGACGCGGCCGCGGTCACCGAGCTGGTGCGGATCCGCACCCTGGCCGGCGCCGGCGTGCCCCTGTCACGGGTCCGTGAGCTGTTGGCTGCTGACGACGAGGCCTTCGCCGGGGCCGTCGACGAGATCGACCGGCGCCTGCGCGGCGAGATCCGCGGTCTGCAACAGCACCGCCGTCAGATCGCCCAGCTCGCCGCCGGCGAGAGCCTGGCCCTGCCGCCGGAGGTGGTGGCCTATCTGGAGCGGATGCGTGAGTTTGGCTTCGACGAGCGGATCATCGCGCTCGAGCGCGACAGCTGGATCCTGCTGGCGGCCCAGATGCCCGACCAGGTGGAGCTCCTGATGCGCCACAAGCGGGCCCAGGTTGAGGACGAGCAGCTGCGCCGTCTCTACCTCAACATGGGGGAACTAGCCGAGTGCACACCCGACGACCCCCGCCTGCCCGACCTCGCCGACCGGGTTGCGGCCTTCATCGAGGCTGCCTCCGCCTACAACGAGGGCGTCGAGTTCGAGGACGACGTCAGCGAGGAGGTCATCGCCCTGCTGGACGCCGTCTTCGTCGAGGCCCTTCCCGCGGCTCCGCGACTGCTCGAGCTGCTGGAGGAGCGTGGCTGGACGGGGTGGACCGACATCCAGCGAGCGGAGCCTGTTCGTCCCGACCGCGGCGCCAACTTCTGATCACACCCCGGAGTCACGGGCGACGCCGGCGGCACGGGCTCGGATGCCAGGATGCTGTGGTGCAGCACTACCTCCGCATCGAGTCAGCGGCTCCGAATCAGCGGGGCCGGCATCCAGGCATCTTTGCGTTGTTGGTCGGCCTCCGACAGAGCGGGCGCCTGTCTGCGGCAGACGAGGTTCTCGCCGAACGTCTCGTGGAGCGCAGTTACGAGCTCCACGACGAGCCTCCGGAGTCGGTCTTCGACACCGAGCCGCGTGCCAACTCCTGGTTCATCGAGAGTGCCGATTCCGCGAGCGCCGACCTCCGCCAGTTGAGCACCGAGGTGGTTGCACTGCTCGAGCGACACGGCATTTCGTGCCGCGAGGTGCGCTGCACCCATCCCGGCAGAGTGACTTACGAGGACGCGCTGCAGGTCGTGGCCGTGCCACGCACCTCAGCCGACTGGCCGCTCTGAGGTCGCGCGGCCATGAGCCAGTGGCCTGTGAGGCCGTCACCCCGTGCGCACCTGCAGGCGAGGGTCCTGGGTGGGATCGGCCATCATCTGAGGGCACCCCTGATGGCTTGACTCGGGGCGGAGCTCATAGTGCCAGGGCTCGTTGCCGTAGGTCTGGCACAGCCCGTAGGTGCTGCCATGCTGGGACAGCCAGGCCGTCGCGTCCAGGCCCCCGAGGTCGATGGCGTCCCCGGAGACGTGCGCCGAGGTGTCTGCGGTGGCGACCCACCGAGCGGCCTCGGCCTCTGAGCCATAGTCATCGATGGCATCGCGGAGCAGCTGATCCTGGTATGCCGTGGATCGCCAGCCGCTGTTGACCTGGAACCTGATGCCTTCCTTTGCGGCATCGGTGGCGGCTCGGCGCACGGCCTGGAGCAGGTCGGGGTCAAGGTTGGCCACGGCGGGAAACTCCTCGTCGAAGACGGACACCCCGTCGGGGACGAGACCATCCGCCTCGGTGACTTCGCCACCGGCGGCACGGACCCCGAGGATCGCAAGCAGTGCGGCCACGATTGCCGCGATGCCAGTGAGGACGCCACCAGTTGTGGCTGTTGTGGTTCGACTCATGCCTGCAGTCAAGGACAGGTCGTGTTGCCAGAGCGTCTGCAGATTTCGATACGCCGACGATAGGCAGCCGTTCGTACCATGAGGACCATGCGTGTGCTGCTCGTCGAGGACGAGCCTCTGATGGCCGGGGCGATCCGCGATGGGTTGCGCCTGGAGGCGATCGCGACCGACATCGCGGGCGACGGGGACACCGCCCTGGAGCTCCTGAGCGTCAACACCTACGACATCGCCGTGCTGGACCGCGACATCCCGGGACCGTCTGGTGACGACATCGCCGCGAGCATCGTTGCCACCGGCAGCGGCACGCCGATCCTGATGCTCACGGCCGCCGACCGGCTCGATGACTTGGAGTCCGGATTCGGGCTCGGCGCCGACGACTATCTCACCAAACCCTTCGATCTGCGTGAGCTGGTGCTCCGGCTCAGGGCGCTGGATCGCCGACGCTCACACAGCAGACCGCCAGTGCAGGAGCTCGCTGGTCTGCGCCTGGACCCGTTCCGCCGCGAGGTCTTCCGCGACGGCCGTTATATCGCGCTCACCCGCAAACAGTTCGCCGTGCTCGAGGTGCTCATGACGGCCGAGGGTGGGGTGATCAGCGCCGAGGAGCTCCTCGAGCGGGCCTGGGACGAGAACGCCGACCCGTTCACCAACGCTGTGCGCATCACGGTCTCGGCCCTGCGCAAACGGCTCGGCGAGCCAGGGGTCATCGCCACGGTCCCGGGCGTGGGCTATCGCATCGACACAGCACCGACCGCCGGCGACGCGGCAGCCCCACATGGCTAGAGCGCGTGGGCTGAGTGTCCGGCTCAAACTCACCCTCAGCTATGCCGGGCTCGTGATCCTGGTCGGCGGCCTGCTGCTGGCCGTGGTCTGGGTGTTCCTGCTGCGCTACGTGCCCGAGAGCGCCGCCCGGACTCCCGGTCCGTTCTCGCCCGGTCGCGACGACCTGATCCGCGCCTTTGCGCCCAAGGCGGTCTGGGCCCTCGTCGGCCTCGTGGTGGTCGGTCTGCTCGGCGGGTGGTTCCTCTCGGGACGGATGCTCGCGCCTCTCACCCGCCTCACGGATGCCACGCGCCGTGCGGCAAGCGGATCGCTGTCCCACCGGGTCAACCTGTCGGGCCGGCAGGACGAGTTCCGTGAGCTGGCTGACAGCTTCGACACCATGCTGGCCCGGCTCGAGGCGCATGTCGCCGAGCAGCGCAGATTCGCTGCCAACGCCTCCCACGAGCTGCGGACCCCGCTGTCGATCTCCCAGACCCTGCTCGACGTCGCCCACCGGGACGCGGACCGCGACACCGAGGAGCTGCTGGAGCGCCTGCGCACCGTCAACACCCGAGCGATCGACCTGACCGAGGCGCTGCTGGTGCTCAGTCGCGCGGACTCAGGCTCATTTACCCGGGAACCCGTCGACCTGTCGCTGCTCGCCGAGGAGGCCATCGAGACCCTCCTCCCGCTCGCGGAGCGGCACGGCGTCGCCATCCAGAGCTCCGGGGACACGACGCCAGCGCTGGGCTCTCCCGCCCTCCTGCTGCAATTGACGACGAACCTGCTGCACAACGCGATCATCCACAATGTTCGTGAGCACGGCACGGTCACGGTGAGCACCACGAGAGGTGACGGGCTCGGCATACTCTCTGTCGAGAACACCGGCGAGCGGCTCACGCCCCAGCACATCGCAATCCTCACCGAACCCTTCCAGCGGGGCACCGAGCGGATCCGCACCGATGATGCCGGCGTCGGCCTCGGCCTGGCCATCGTCAAGAGCATCACCCTGGCGCACGACGGCACCCTCACCCTGACCCCCGTGGACGGGGGCGGGCTCAGGGCCACGGTGGAGCTGCCCGCCGAGCAGCACTGAGATGCCGTATGCCGTCAGCCGGGTTCGCGGGCCCAGAGCGACATGCACGGGGACACGCTGGCATGCTGCTGACCTTCGAGCGGCAGGTCTGACCACCACAGTCGGCATCAGGGCGCCATTTCTGGGGTCGCTGGTGGCCAACTCCGCCAGAGTGCGGCCCTGTGCTCTAGCCTCAGACGACTATGGACGAGGACCAGGTCGACGGCACGCCCGTCACCGTCGCACAGCTGACCCGGGATCGACTGGGTGAGCTGAGCGCCGGCGAGCGCAAGGTCGGCCGCGCACTGCTGTCCGCCTATCCGGTGGCCGGCCTGGAGACAGTCGCCGAGCTCGCCACCAGGGCAGGGGTCAGCGCTCCGACCGTGGTGCGCTTCGTCGCCCGCCTCGGGTTCGCCGGCTATCCGCACCTGCAGCGCGCTCTGATGAGTGAGGTCCACGCCCAGATGGGCTCACCGGTGCGGCAGATCCCGTTGCAGGCGGAGATGCCCGCCGGCGAGGAGTTCCTCCCCTTCAATGCCGAGACGCACGCCGGCCTGATCCGCAGGTCCTTTGAGGACCTGCCCACCAGCGAGTTCGAGGCTGCCATCAGCCTGCTGTGTGACGAGTCTCTGCGGATCCACGTGGTCGGCGGGCGCTTCAGCCACCTGCTGGCCGCCTACCTCGTCTCCCACCTGCAACTGCTGCGCGCAGGTGTCACCGCCGTGCCGCCCGACGAGTTCTCCCGCACATCCCTGGTGGCCGACGCCAGCCGCCAGGACCTGCTGGTCGTCTTCGACTACCGCCGCTATGACCCGGCCACGGTGCGCCTGGCCCAGGCGATGGCGACCGCCGGTGCCCGCACCCTGCTGCTGACCGACCCGTGGCTCTCGCCCGTCGCCGACGTCGCCGAGGTCGTCCTGTCCAGCCGCGTCGAGTCGCCCTCACCCTTCGACTCGCTCGTCCCCGGACTGGCGCTGGTCGAGACCCTGGTCACGGCGGCGATGGAGGCCCGCGGTCAGGCCGGACGATCGCGGGTCGAGCTGATGGAGTCGGTTCGCGACGGACTCAGCCCCGAGAACCCTGCTCCACTGGAGCCCTTCCAGCCTGAAACAGAGATTTCACCGACAGACCATTGACACCGCGATGTATCGCATGTTTCATAGACGGTCATGGCGAGCACACCTCACGAGAGCCCCCGGCAGGCCGCAGACCACGCCCCTGACGAGGCCACCGGCCCAGGCCTCCACCGCAACCTGAAGGTCTGGGAGGTCACCGCTCTCTCGGTCGGCTTCATGGGCCCGGTCATGGCGATGTCGCTCAACGGCATCGGCGTCGCCGGCCTGGTCGGCAAGGCCGTCCCGTTCACCTTCATCGTCTCCTTCGCGGGGACCATGGCGGTGGCCTACGCCTTCATCCGCCTGACCCGCTATTTCACCCACGCCGGCAGCGTCTATGCCCTGGCCGGTGCCACCCTCGGCCCGCGGGCAGGCTTCTTCGGTGGCTTCGCCCTGCTCGGCACCTATCTGTTCTTCTCCGCCTGCATCGTCGGCGCCTGCGCGGTGTTCTTCGACGCGATGCTCACCGAGCTCGGTGTCAGCGTGCCGACCTGGGGGTGGCTGATCGTCGGGCTGGTCGCCAGCCTCGGGGCCCTGGCTCTCAACCTGCGCGAGTCCAAGACCGTCACGCGCGTCCTGCTGACGATCGGCATGGTCGGCATCGTGACGATGCTGGGCCTGGCGTTCGTGATCATCACCCGCGTCGGCAGCGGCAACGCCCCGGTCAGCACCGGCCTCGACTTCGGCACGCTGCTGCCCGGTGACGCCTCGTGGACCGCGGTCATGACTGCGGCGGTCTTCGGCTTCCTGTCCTGGGCGGGCTTCGAGTCCGGCACCACGCTCGGCGAGGAGACCAAGGACCCCAAGCGCACCATCCCGATCGCGCTGACCCTGGCCGTCGTGCTCGCCGGTGTCATCTACACCATCGTGATGTTTGCGCAGTCGGTCGGCTTCGGCACGGACCAGGCCGGCATCGACGCCTTCGCCGGTGCCAGTTCCACGCTCACCCAGCTCAGCTCGACCTACATCGGCTCCTGGTTTGCCGTCCTGATCTCGATCATCGCCTTCTGCGTCGCCTTCGCCTCGCTGCTCAGCTGCTCGGCCGCGGCCGCCCGCCTGGTCTATGCGATGGCCCGCGACGGCTTCGGCCCGCCAGCACTGGCCCGGACCAATGCCACCGGCGCCCCCAGCACCGCGACCTACGTCGTCATCGGCCTGGCGATCGCGCTCATGCTGTTCCTGGCCGTCATCGGCGGGGGCCCGGTCGAGGTCTACTACTGGTTCGCCACCATCGCCACCCTCTGCATGGTCGTGGCCTATGGCATGGCCTCCGTCGGCGTCCTGCGGCACACCTTCCGCCCCGGCTCCCCCATCAAGGCCTGGGAGGCGATCGTCCCCGCCCTGGGTCTGGGCTTCCTCATCTATGTCTATGTCGTGCAGGTCGAGGGCCAGGAGGCGCCCTACACCTACTTCCCCTGGATCGCCGGCGCCTGGTGCCTGCTCGGTCTGGTTGTCATCATCGCCGCGCCACGGTTGGCTGAGCGGATCGGCGCCCGCATCTCACAGGAGGATCTCTCATGACCTCAGCACGACACCGCGACAGCCCCGGGCTGACACCGCTCACCTTTGTCGCCACGAGCGACCTCACCGGGCTCACCAAGGGACGGGTCGTCCCAACAGCCGGTATGCCGTCAGGCGCCTCCACCGGCTGGGTGCCGGCCAACTTCGGGATCGGTGTGGACGGACACATCGTGGAGGACATCCCCTTCGACTCCAGCGGGGATCTGCGGCTGCTGCCAGACCCCGAGGCGGTCCACCAGATCAGTGGTGTCCCCGGCAAACCCGACCTCACCGTGGCGATCGCCAATGTGGTCCACACCGATGGCTCCCCGTGGTCGTGCTGCACGCGGACCATCCTGCGGGACACCATCACTGCCCTGCAGCAGGAGTTTGGGCTCACCTCGGAGGTCGCCTTCGAGCACGAGTTCGCCGACCTGGACGGCGACACCCCGCACCACCCGTTTTCCTGGCGCAACTTCCGGGCCGCCGAGCCGATCGGCTCACACCTGGTGACCGCGATGCAGGCCAGCGGTCTGGAGCTGGAGAACTGGCTGCCGGAGTATGGCCGCCACCAGTATGAGGTCGTCGTCGAGCGGGCGGCCCCGGTGGCTGCCGCCGACCGCGCTCTCCTGCTGCGTGACCTCGTCCGCGACGTCTTCGGGGCCTTCGACCGGCGCGCGAGCTTCACGCCGATGATCGCTCCCGGCGAGACCGGCGCCGGAGTGCACATCCACTTCAGCCTCCAGGACGCCGATGGCGGCAACCCGCTCTTTGCACCCGACCGGCCGGGGCGGTTGTCCGAGCTCGGAGCTCGGTTTGCGGCGGGCATCCTGAAATATGCCCCCTCCCTGGCCGCGATCTATGCCCCCCTGGCCATCTCCTATGAACGACTGCGCCCCCACAACTGGTCCTCGGGCGGAGTCTTCCTCGGGGTGGAGAACCGCGAGGCGCTGCTGCGCATCTGTCCGACCATCGAGATCGACGGACAGGACCCGAAGCCGCAGTTGCACTTCGAGTTCCGCGCCGGCGACATCGGCGCCAACCCGTGGCTGCTGCTCGCTGTCGTCCTGCGCGCCGGCCTGGAGGGTCTGCGCCAGGAGCTCGAGCCTGCCGAGGTCGTCGTGGGCGACCCCAGGCAGGAGCAGATCACCGAGCTCCCGCACGACCTGGCCGAGGCCCTGGAGCTGTTCGAGCAGGACACGGACGTGCGCTCCTGGCTGGGCGATGACCTCGTCGACACCTATCTCGCGGTCAAGCGCGTTGAGCTGGCCGCTGTTGCCGACATGACCGATGAGGAGAAGTGCACCTGGTATGCCGACATCTACTGAGTCACTGTCTACGGCGTCAACGTCTACTGCAACAACGTCTACCGAGTCACCGTCTGCTGAGTGGCTCTCCGGTCTTGACCTCGTCGACCACCACTGTCACGGCGTCATCGAGTCGGACCTGACGCGGGACGTCTTCGAGGACCTGATCACCGAGTCCGACGCCCCCGCCCCTGCGGGCACGACCCACTTCGACACCCAGCTCGGGCTGGCCCTGCGTGCGCACTGCCCACCGCTGCTGGACCTGCCCGCCTTCGCCTCCCCGCAGGACTATCTCGCCCGCCGCGTCGAGCTCGGGGCCCAGGAGGTCAACCAGCGGCTGCTGCGTGCCAGCGGCATCACGGACTATGTCGTGGAGACCGGGTTCGCGCCCGACCTGATCCTGACCCCCGACCAGATGGGCGAGCGCTCCGGTGCCCGCACCGCCGAGGTGGTCCGCCTGGAGTTCCTCGCCGAGCAGGTGGCGGCCGAGCACGAACCGGCCGACTTCCTGACCGCCTTCCGTGCCCGACTGGACCACGAGCTGGCCTCGGCGGTCGGGGTGAAGTCCATCGCGGCATACCGCGGCGGTTTCGAGCTGGATCCCACGCCACCGAGCGATGCGGACGTCACCCGCGCCGTCGAGCACTGGCGCTCCGAAACCCCTGCGGGGCAGCCGCTGCGGCTCACCGACCCCGTGATCATCCGCGCTGGCTGGTGGGAGGCGATCAACAGGTCCGTGCCGATCCAGCTGCACGTGGGCTATGGCGACCCGCACGTCGACCTGCACCGGACCAACCCGCTGCTGCTGAGCGACCTGCTCCGCAACGCTCGCGGCAGCGGCGCGAGTTTCCTTCTCCTGCACTGCTATCCGTTCCACCGCGAGGCCGGCTATCTCGCGCATGTCTTCGAGCACGTCTACTGCGATGTGGGACTGGCGGTGAACTACACCGGCGCACAGTCCGCGCAGGTGATCGCCGAGTCCCTGGAGCTCACGCCCTTCCACAAGGCGCTGTTCTCCTCCGACGCCTTCGGTGCCGCCGAGCTCTATCACCTTGGGGCACTGCTGTTTCGGCGCGGTCTGGGCGAGTCCCTGGACCGCTGGGCGGGGGCCGACGGCTGGCCGCTCGAGGAGCAGCAGCGGATCGCGGGGCTGATCTGCAGCGAGAACGCACGGCGCGTCTACGGACTGGACCACCGCGGTGGGGCCACCGGGGCGAGCGGGTGAGCACTCCGCATACGGACCCGTCGCCGGGGCACCTGAGCGAGCTGCACCGGCAGTGGCTCGCCGCGCTCGAGCCGGAGCTGCCAGGGGCCCTCGAGGTGCGCCGACGGGTGCACGCCGACCCGCACCTGTCGGGGGCTGAGGGGCCGACGGCCGAGCTGGTCGCGGCCGCGCTGGGCATCGCGATGGAGCCGGTCGCACAGACGGGACGCGCGGGGCGGACCGGTCCTGACCAGGGGCCCAGCGTGTTGCTGCGCGCCGAGCTCGACGCGCTGCCAGTGAACGAGGCGACCGGGGTGGACTGGGCCGCCGACACCGGGCGGATGCACGCCTGCGGCCACGACGTGCACCTGGCCGCGCTCGTCGCGGTGGTCCGCGCCGCTGCCCACCTCGACCTGCCGCTCGGGCTGGTCCCGGTGCTGCAGCCACGGGAGGAGACCTATCCCTCTGGCGCCCAGGATGTCGTGGCCTCTGGACTCCTGGCCCGACACGAGACGGTCGCCGCGATCGGCGCGCACGTGCACCCGGGCGTGCCAGCGGGTCAGGTCGCCACCGGGGCGGGCGTGGTCAACGCCGCCTCCGACGAGATCGAGATCGTGCTCACCGGCAACGGCGGCCACGGGGCCTATCCCCACCATGCTGCCGACCCGGTGTCTGCCCTGGGACATATCGTCCTCGGCCTGCCGGAAGTCGTGCGGCGCACCGTCTCTCCGATGCACGCCGCCACGATTTCGGTCGGCCACGTGCAGGCCGGTGAGGCGAGCGCCAACGTGCTCCCTTCGCAGGCCCGCCTCCTCGCCACGATGCGGACCACCGACGACCGCGACCGGAGGGCTATTCCGGAGCAGGTGCGCCGGCTGGCCGAGCACCAGGCGCAGGCCTTCGGGGTCACGGCGGACGTGCGGATCATTGCCGGGGAGCCCGTGCTCTATAACGACCCGGACCTGGTCGAGCGGGTGGACGGTTGGCTGGAGCGCACCGGTGTCGTGCCGACCGAGCCAATGCGCTCCCTGGGCGCCGACGACTTCTCGTTCTTCGGTGAGCTGGTGCCCTCTGTCATGTGTTTCGTCGGGGTGCGGGTCGAGGGGCACGACGAGACCCCTCCCCCGCTGCACCACCCCCGCTTCCTACCGGTCGACGACGCTGTGGGCGACGTCGCCCGGACCCTGATCAACGGCTATCTGGCCGCCGTGGAGCTGCACCACCGCTGAGTTGTTGTGAGGAGCTGGACTGATGGAGAACCGACCCGACTGGACCGATGAGCAGTGGTATGCCGAGGACCTCACCTCCGTGGCTGGTGTCGAACGGCTGCGCTTCTTTCCCCAGGTGGTCGCCTCGGCCTCCGGTGCGATCCTGACCACGCCGGAAGGCCGCGAGGTGATCGACCTGAGCGCCTCGTGGACCGCGACCGGGATAGGTCACGCACACCCGGACGTGGTGGCCGCTGCCGAGCGAGCGTTGCGAGCAGCACCGGGTGGTTCGGTGCTGTCTGGCACGCACCCCGATGCCGTGCTGCTGGCACGTGCGCTCTGCGAGCGCGTGCAGGTCGTGGCACCTGTGGGTGAGCGCCGTGCCTATCTCGGTCACGCTGGCACGGATGCCAACGACGTGGCACTGCGGGCTGCCCGGCACGTCACCGGTCGACCCGGGATCGTGGCCTTCGAGGGTGGCTATCACGGCGGTCTCGGCGCCAGCCAGTCCGTGTCGGGGATTCACATCTCTGGCGGCGCTCCGGCCGATCCGGACCTGACGCTGATCCCCTATCCCGATCTGTATCGGCCGTGGCAAGGCTCTGCTGACACGCTGCTGGCGGACACCCTCGCGCAGGTCGAGGAGGCCCTGGCCGGCGGCCGGTTAGCTGCGGTGATCGTGGAGCCGATCCAGTCCGACGGTGGGGTGCTCGTGCCCCCGGAGGGATTCCTGGCCGGCCTGCGCGACGCCACTTCGCGCCACGGCACCCTGTTGATCGTCGACGAGGTCAAGGTCGGGCTGGGTCGCACCGGTCACTTCCTGGCGCATCACGCTCAGGGCGTGGTGCCCGACCTGGTCACCCTCGGCAAGGCGCTCGGCAACGGTCTGCCGATCTCTGCCCTGGTCGGCTCGGCTGCTGCGCTCGATGAGCCGGCCGCCTCCGCGCTGATGACAACGATCGGCAATCCAGTCAGTTGCGCTGCGGCCCTGGCCGTGCTTGAACTGCTAGATGATGGCGCTCTCGCCGCTGCCGCAGCCAGGTTGGGAGAGACTGCAACTGACCTCCTGGAGGCCCATGCCGCGAGCGACGCCCCCGGCGCCGCCTGGATCGGGCAGGTTCGTGGGCGGGGCCTGTCACTCGGGATCGAACTCGTCGTCCCGGGCACCCAGAAGCCCGCCGACGACATCGCTGCCAAGACTGCCTTCGCCGGCTGGCGCGGCGGCGTCGTGGCCTATCCGGTGCGCGGCAACATCATCGAGATCACGCCACCGCTGACCATCACCCCCGAGCAGCTGCGGACCGGCCTCGACCGACTCATGGCAGCACTCGATGCCGCGGTCGAGGGTGCCGTGTCGGACGCTGACCTCGCACCGTTCTCCGGCTGGTGAACGGACCGCCCACGCTCTCCGACAGGCCGGTGTGACGGCCGGAGGCACCTCGCGTCGAGGACTGACAGGTCCGTCCCCTGTGTCTTCTCACTCGTCCCCTGTGTCTTCTCACTCGTCCCCTGTGTCTTCTCACTCGTCCCCTGTGTCTTCTCACTCGTCCTCTGCTTCCTCGAGCGTGACGACGCCCTCCTCCGGGCGGGCGATCTCACCCTCGATGCTGGCACCGGGGATGGACCTGAGCAGTTCCTTGGTGTAACCGACCTGCGGGTTCTGGAAGATCTGGTCGGTCGTGCC
This sequence comes from Ornithinimicrobium faecis, assembly GCF_023923225.1. Taxonomy (GTDB): domain Bacteria; phylum Actinomycetota; class Actinomycetes; order Actinomycetales; family Dermatophilaceae; genus Ornithinicoccus; species Ornithinicoccus faecis. The sequence continues at coordinate 3,381,840 of NZ_CP099489.1, forward strand.
CTGCTCCACGATCCGCCCGTTCTCCATCACCGCGACCTGGTCGGCGATCTGGCGCACGACAGCCAGGTCATGGGTGATGAACAGATAGGTCAGACCCATCTGCGACTGGAGGTCATTGAGCAGCCCGAGGATCTGCGCCTGCACCAGGACATCGAGGGCGGAGACCGCCTCATCACAGACGACCAGGGCCGGCTCCAGCGCCAGGGCCCGTGCGATCGCCACCCGTTGCCGCTGCCCACCGGACAGCTCGTTGGGATAGCGACGCATCGTCGAGGTCGGCAACGACACCATGTCGAGCAGCTCGGACACCCGCTGGGCCCGGCTGGCCGAGTTCCCGATGCCGTGCACCCGCAGCGGTTCCTCGATGATCCGATAGACGGAATAGACCGGGTCCAGGGATCCGTAGGGATTCTGGAAGATCGGCTGGACCTTGCGCCGGAAGTCGAACAGAGCCCGGCCGGTGAGCGTGCCCAGATCGGTCCCCTCAAACCGCACGTGGCCCGACGTGGGCGCGAGCAGGTTCAACGCGATGTTCGCCACCGTCGACTTGCCGGAGCCGGACTCTCCGACCAGCGCCATCGTGGTCCCACGGGGGATGCTGAAGGACACGTCGTCCACTGCCGTGATCTCCTTGCCCAGCCCGGGCCGGGCGCCGCGCAGATGGAAGGTCTTGGTCAGTCCCTCAACCACGACGATGTTTTTGCCCCCGCCGGTCTCCTCCTCTTCCGCGGTGAGCAGGTCGTTGGAGCCCTCGCCCCGCTGCCGTGCCCGCTGGATGCGGGCCGAGGCCAGGGACGGGGCCGAGGCGACCAGCCGTTGACTGTAGGGGTGTTGCGGGTCGGCAAGGATCTGGCGTGCCGGGCCGGACTCGACGACCCGACCGCGGTGCATCACCACGAGGTGCTCTGCGCGCTCGGCCGCCAGACCGAGGTCGTGCGTGATGAACAGCAGCGCGACGTGCCGCTCTCGAGCCAGCGTGCCCAGATGGTCCAGGATGCGGCGCTGCACGGTGACGTCCAGGGCGGATGTTGGTTCGTCGGCGATCAGCAGCCGCGGGTCCCCGGCCAGCCCGATGCCGATCAGGGCCCGCTGGCGCATCCCGCCGGAGAACTCGTGCGGGAACTGGTGGGCCCTGCGCTCGGCGTCGGGCAGGCCCGCACTCTCCAACACCTCGGCGACCCGCCGCTTGGCGGCCTTGCCCTGAGCCACCCCGTTGGCCGCCAGCGCCTCCCTGACCTGAAAGCCGATCCGCCAGACCGGGTTGAGGTTGCTCATCGGATCCTGCGGCACCAGCCCGATCTGCCGGCCCCGCACGTGCTCCATCGCGCGCCGGCCCGCAGTCGTCAGCTCCTGCCCGGCAAACCGGATCGAGCCGCCGGTGACCCGTCCGGTGCCCGGGAGCAGGTCGATGACGGCGTGGGCCGTCGTGGACTTGCCAGAGCCGGACTCCCCGACGATGGCCACGGACTGACCGGGATAGACGGTGAGGTTGACGCCGCGAACCGCTGGCACGACGCCGGTGCTGGATCGGAAGGAGACCTCCAGGTCAGACACCTCGAGCAGCGGCGTGTTGTGGTCCGGCTCCGGGCGGAACTCCTCGGTCGCCAGGACGGTCAGGTCAGTCATCTGCGCACCTTCGGGTCGAGGGCATCCCGCACGGCGTCACCCATCAGGATGAAGGCGAGGACGGTCAGGGCCAGTGCTCCCGCGGGATAGAAGAGCACGGCCGGGTCGGCTCGCAGCGACTGCTGGGCCTTGGCGATGTCGCCTCCCCAGGAGGTCACGCTCGGGGGGAGCCCGATCCCGAGGAAGCTCAGCGTTGCCTCGGTGACGATGAAGATGCCCAGGGCGACCGTGGCATAGACGATGATCGGGGCCGCTGCGTTGGGCAGCACGTGCCGCCACAGTGTCGCCAGCCGTCCCATCCCGAGGGAGTGCGCTGCGGTGACGAACTCGCTGTTCTTCACGCTCATCACTGCTCCACGCGAGATCCGCGCGATCTGCGGCCAACCGAAGGCTGCCAGCACGGTCACCACCGTCCAGGTCGAGCGGGAGCCGCTGAACACCTGCATCACCACGATTGCTGCCAGCACCAGCGGGACGGCGAAGAAGATGTCGGTGATCCGGGCCAGGATCGTGTCCAGCCACCCGGCGAAATATCCGGCAAAGGACCCGATCAGGGTGCCGATGACCAGGGCCGCCAGCGTGGCCAGCACTCCCACCATGACGGAGGCGCGAGTCCCGTGGATCGTGCGGGCATAGATGTCGCAGCCCTGGCGGTCAAAGCCGAACGGGTGCCCAGAGCGCGGCTCGCCCAGGCTGTTGCCGAGCTCGCAGAAGCGTGGGTCCTGCGAGGTGAAGAGTCCGGGAAAGGCGGCAACCGCACACACCAGCAGGATGAGCACGGCAGCCACCCAGAACGTGGGTCGTCGGCGCAGGGCCCGCCAGCGCTCGCCCCAGACGCTCGATGGGGCACCGCTGTCGTCGACGGCGTCGACGGCTCCCAGCCCGGTCTCATCGACGTCGGCGACGAAGTGCTCCTGGCCGGGTCGGGCTCCGGTGCCCCCTCCAGTGGTTGGGCGTTCAGGCATAACGGATCCTCGGGTCGAGCCAGGCATAGAGCAGGTCCACCAGCAGGTTGGCCAGGATGTAGACCAGCACCAGCACCGTGGTCAGCGACACCACGGTGGCCGACTCCCCCTGGCCGATCGCTCGGAACAGGGTGCCTCCCACGCCATTGATGTTGAAGATGCCCTCGGTGACGATCGCGCCGCCCATCAGCATGCCCAGATCAGCGCCCAGGAAGGTGACGACGGGGATCATCGAGTTGCGCAGGATGTGCACGTTGATCACCCGGCCCCTAGAGAGGCCCTTGGCGTAGGCGGTCCGCACATGGTCAGCGGACTTGTTCTCCGCGACCGAGGTGCGGGTGAGCCGCAGCACGTAGGCCAGGGACACAGCTCCCAGCACGACCGCAGGCATGAGCAGGCTGCGGAACGTCGGATCTCGTCCAGCGGTCGTGGGCAACAGCTCCCACTCGACACCGACGAAGAACTGCAGCACGAAACCGATCACAAAGGTGGGCACCGCGATCACCAGCAGGCTCAGCACGAGCACCGTGCCGTCGAAGATTCCGCCGGTGCGCAGTCCGGCGATCAGGCCGGCCGCGATGCCGAAGACCGCCTCGAAGACCAGCGCCATGATCGCCAGACGGATCGTGACGGGGAACGCCTCCCTCATCACGTCCACCACGTCCCGGCCGGAGAAGGTGATTCCGAAATCGAGGGTGAGGATGCCCTTGAGATACAGCAGGTATTGCACCAGGAAGGGCTCATCTAAGTTGTAGCGCTCGCGGATCTGTTCCTCCACCGCCTCGGGCAGGCCCCGATCGCCGCCGAGGGCGGCGATCGGGTCTCCGGGCAGCGCGAAGACGAGGAAGTAGATCAGGAACGTCGCGCCGAGAAAGACCGGCACCATCTGCAGCAACCTGCGTGCGGTGTACCAGAGCATCGGTGCAGCTCACTCCTGCTTGGTCACCGCGTAGTAGACCGGCACGCTGTTCCAGCCGAACTCCACGTTCTCAACCGTCTCCGCGGAGCCGCCGACCACGTTCTGATACCAGAGCGGAATGGCGGGCAGGTCCTGCATGAGGATCTCCTGGGCCCCGATGTAGGACGCGGTGGCGTCGTCCACCGACTCGGCCGTCGCGGCCTCCGCCAGGCGGTTGTCGAACTCCTCGTTGGAGTAGTCACCGTCGTTGGAGCCGGCCCCGGTGCCGTAGAGCGGGCCCAGGAAGTTGCCCATCAGGGGATAGTCCGCCTGCCAGCCGGTGCGGAAGGCTCCGTCCATGTCCTTGCCACCGACTGCCGTGCGCAGCTCACCGAGTGAGGGGTAGGCCTCGCCCTCGGCCTCGATGCCGAGGTTGTTGCGCAGTTGGTTGACCACGGCGTCCACCCAGGGCTGGTGGGGGTCGTCACTGTTGTAGTAGAGGGTGAAAGTGCCCTCCCAGGGTGCGATCTCATCGGCCTGGGCCCACAGGTCCGCAGCGAGCTCCGGGTCGTACTGCAGCACCTCGTTGCCAGGGACCTGGTCGGTCCAGCCGTCCACGACCGGGGAGGTGAAGTCGGCCGCCGGGGTGCGGGTACCCTGGTAGAGCGTCTCGGTGATCTCCGCGCGGTCGATCGCATGCGAGATCGCCTGGCGGCGCAGCGTCCCCTCCTCGCCCTCGAAGTGGTCGAGGTATTCCGGGATCGTGAACGACTGGAAGAGCGCGGCGGGCTGATTCACCGCTCGGTCACCCAACTCCTCCTCGAAGGCACCGAAGGCGGAGTCCGGGATCTCGTCGATGATGTCCAGCTCACCGGCCAGCAGGTCGTTGTAGGCCGAGTCCTTGTTGTCGTAGAAGAGCAGGGACACGCCGCCGTTCTGTGCGACGCGCTCCCCCTGATACTCGTCGTTGGGGACCAGATCGATCCCGACATTGTGCTCCCAGGCACCCTCCCCCTCGAGCTGGTAGGGGCCGTTGCCGATCGGATGTTCCCCAAACGCCTCGGGGTCCTCAAAAGCCGCCTCGGGCAACGGGAAGAACGCCGAATAGCCCAGGCGCGCCGGGAAGTCGGCCTCCGGCTGCTTGAGCGTGACCGTGAAGGTCTGCTCGTCAACGACCTCCAGACCGGTCAACTCCGAGTCCTCGTCGTAGGAGAACCCCTCGATCGGCTCGAAGAAGTAGCTGGACAGGTGAGCGTTGCTCAGCAGCGCGCCCTGGTTCCAGGCGTCGACGAAACTCGACGAGGTGACCGGGGAGCCGTCGCTGAAGGTCCACCCGTCCTCCAGGGTCACGGTGAAGGTCTGGTTGTCCTCGGTCTCGATCGACTCCGCGACCTCGTTGTGCGCCGAGCCGTCCGGCGCGTAGTAGACCAGCCCGGCGAAGACCATGTCCAGGATCCTGCCGCCGCCGACCTCGTTGGTGTTGGTCGGGATCAGCGGGCCCTGTGGCTCGCTGCTGTTGGCCGTGACGATGCCCGTGCTGCCGCCAGCCGCCTCGCCGCCCCCAGCGCCTGCGGTGTCGTCGGTGCCGTCGTCACCACCCCCACTGCACGCAGTGAGCGTCAGTGCTGCCGCAGCCACCAGGGCCGACGCAGCACGGAAATTTCCCAAACCCATGGATTCCTCCTTGAACCGTCATTCCAGAAGGACCCACCCAACCCGTCACCCCTTTCCTCGCTCTTTCATCCGGAGGTGCAGCGTGCACGCCTCAGCCCCAGGTCTCGATCCCGCTCCTGGACAACGTCAGGCCGTGCTCGCCGCCGATCTCCTGGCAGGTGACACCGTCTCTGGCGCTGGTGCACTCGTGGGTTGCGGTCCGCAGCGTCTGCCCATAGGCCAGCACCGCCGCGGGGGTCCCGTCCCACAGCTCTGCCGTCGGGCCATCGCCCACCCAGCTGCCGCCATACTCCACGTCCGCGGCGATCATGATCGGCTCGAACGAGCAGTTCCAGAAGACCTCTCCCTCGGACAGGAGGATCGTCGAGCCCTGGTCCACGGGCTCCTCGCAGAGCGTCTCCTGCCACCGGGGCGCCACATTGTCGGGGGGAGGCAGCTCGAGGGGAGCGTCGGTCTCCTGGATGTCGCACCCAACGTAGGCCCCGTCCTCGTCCTCCGCCAGGAAGCACGCGATGTTGGTGCTCGGTGAGAGGAAGGCCGCCCCCGGCTCGACGTCGATCACCTCTCCCTCGCCAGCGTCCTCCGGCGGTGTCTCGGTGGCACTCTCCTGTCCCGTCGGCTCAGCATCCGTCGGCTCAGCAGCTGTCGGTTCCTCGGCAGTCGGCTCGGGCGCCCCCGCGGTCGTTTCCGCCGCTGGATCGTCCACCTCCTCGACCTCTGGCGCAGCGCCGGTGCACCCCGCCAGCAGCACCGCAGCAAGACAAATGATCCGAAATCCGCCCCGTGTCATCCCACGAAACTACCTAGCCCGGCAGTTCTCGGCCACCCATAGCAGGCGACCGTGGGCATCGGTGCTGTCGCCCTGGTCCGTGGCGCCCGACCGCCACGGTGACCACACGGCATACGTCGCCGGGCAGTGCACTGCCGTATGCCGAACGGCTCGGTCTCCCGTCTGCTGACCGAGCTCTTGACTCCACTTGTCCATAGATGTCTATACTCAACGGAGCGAGAGTCTCAACGAAGAGGACGACGATGCAGAAGCACCAGATCATCATTGACAACGACACGGCGCAAGATGATTGCGTCACGATCCTGCTCGGTCTGACCGATCCCACCGCCAACGTTCGGGCCATCACGACGGTCGCCGGGAACGTGCCCTTCGACCGGCAGGTGGCCAACGCGCAGATCACCCTGTCCGTGGCCGGCAAGTTGGGCGAGGTGCCCCTCCACCTGGGGTGCCGGCAACCCATGCTGCGCCCGTGGGTGTCCGCCGAGGACGTCCACGGGGACGGCTCGGGCGGGTTGCAGATCGACCTCGACCCGGGCGCTATCTCCGAGGAGCACGCGGTCGACGCGCTCATCCGGCTGACCGCGGAGCAGCCCGGTGAGATCAGCATCGTCGCCATCGGTCCGCTGACCAACATCGCGACCGCGGTCGTCAAGGACCGGGCCTTCGTGAAGAACGTGAAGAGCCTGTTCATCATGGGCGGCTCAAACAACGGTCGCGGCAACACCACGCCTGCGGCCGAGTTCAACTTCTATGTGGACCCCCACGCCGCGCAGATCGTGATGGACGCCGGCTTTGAGGACCTGCACATCGTGACCTGGGACCCGATCACGATCCGCGACGCGACCTACTCACGTGCGCAGTACGACCGACTGACCTCGATCGACACCCCGATTGCCAAGCTGTTCAAGAAGGTGTGTGACGCCACGCTGGACTTCAACGAGTCAGTGGGCATCGACGGGTCGACCCACCCTGACTCCATCACCCTCGCGGCGCTGCTCCACCCGGAGCTGATCCTTGAGGAGGGGCGCTATCGCGTCGATGTCGAGACCCAGTCCGAACTGACCATGGGCTATTCCGCGATGGCCTGGGAGAAGTTCGGCCTGCAGGCCAACGCCCACGTCGCCGAGCGGTTGGACGGCGCGGCCTTCTACGCCCTCCTCGAGCAGATGCTGCACACGCCCTCCGTCCCCAGCCGCCCCGTCCACGGCCTCGAAGCCTGACGCGCCACCTCAGACAGGAAACATCACCATGACATTCTTCTGGGGCCTGGCAGGCGTCTTCCTGCTGCTGGCCATCGCTCTCCTGTTTTCCGTTGATCGCCGCAAGATCCGCCTCCGCACGGTGGGGGTTGCCCTGCTGGTCCAGGTCATCTTCGGTGCGCTCGTCCTGTATTGGCCGCTCGGTCAACGTGCCCTGACAGCAGCCAGCGATGCCGTGCAGATGGTGATCGACTCCGCCAACGCCGGCATCGAGTTCGTCTTCGGCCCGCTGCTGGAGTCCGGCTTCACCTTCGCGATCCAGGTGCTGCCCGTCATCATCTTCGTCGCGTCCCTGACCTCGGTGCTGTTCTATCTGGGGATCCTGCAGTGGGTCGTCAAGATCGTGGGCGGGGCATTCGCCAAACTGTTTGGCACCACCACCGCGGAGTCAATGAACACCGCGGCCAACATCTTCCTGGGTCACACCGAGGCCCCGCTGCTGATCAAGCCCTATCTCAAGCGGCTCACCCAGTCCGAGCTGTTTGCCGTGATGACCGGTGGCATGGCGACGGTCGCCGGGTCGGTCCTCGTCGGCTACGCCCTCATGGGGGTGCCACTGGAGTTCCTGATCGCAGCGGCCTTCATGGCGGCGCCCGGTGCGCTGGTGATGGCCAAGATCGTGATGCCGGCCGGGGCCGAGCTCGCGGAGAGCCGTGGCGAGGGACGCCTCACCCGCTTCATCGCACGCCACCGGACTCGCGAGACCGTCCCGGCCACCGCCGGCGGAGACGCCGGCGGATCGGTGGCGACGACCTCCGGCGGCACCCAGGCAACTGCCTCCGGCGACAGCGTGGCAACGGACGAGGCCGACGAGGAAGAGGCCCGCCCCGTGAACGTCGTGGACGCCGCGGCTCGTGGTGCCGGCGAGGGCCTGCAGCTGGTGCTGAACATCGCCGCCATGCTCATCGCGTTCATCGGTCTGATCGCCCTGGTCAACGTCCTGCTCGGCGCTGTTGGCGGCTGGTTCGGCTATGGCGACCTGAGGATGCAGTCCATCCTGGGCTGGCTCCTTGCACCCGTGATGTTTGTCCTGGGCGTCCCCTGGGCCGAGGCAGCCGCATCGGGAAGTTTCGTCGGCCAGAAGATCGTGCTCAACGAGTTTGTGGCCTTCTCGGAGTTCGGTCCGGTCGCGGAGACGTTCTCCGTCAAGACGCAGGCCATCGTGACCTTTGCCCTGACCGGCTTCGCCAACTTCGCTGCCATCGCCATGCAGATCGGAGCCCTGGGGAGCCTGGCCCCCAACCAGCGCACCCGCATCGCCCAACTGGGCATGCGCGCGGTGCTGGCCGGCACCCTGGCCAACCTGATGAGCGCCACGATCGCCGGCGTCATGGTGACCATCTGAGGCACTGGGCCCACCCCGGCCCGGTGACCACTCGGCATACCGAATGCCGCCCACCACGTCCGCCCACACCACGTCTGCCCACGGAGAGGAACGAAGAGGATGATCCTGGTTGTTGGAAGTTATGGCGCGGGGATCACTGTCCGCGTGCCTCGGGTCCCCGGCGCCGGCGAGACCATTGGTGGTTCGACCCTGAACATCGGTCACGGGGGCAAGAGCTCCAACCAGGCCGTGGCCATCGCCCGGCAGGGTGGCCAGGTCAGCCTGCTCACCGCGCTCGGTGACGATGCCTTCGCTGACTCGGCCCGCGAGCTGTGGGACCACGAGGGGGTCGAGAGCGGCAGGGTCAAGGCCACCAGAGGATCGACGATGGCCGGTGTCATCGTGGTCGAGCCCAGCGGCGAGAACCGCATCGCCATCGCCCCGGGCGTCCTCGACGAGCTCACTCCCGAGGACCTGGACGCGCACCGGGACGCCTTCGCTGCCGCCGACCTCGTGGTGGTCTGCCTCGAGGTGCCGGTCGCGACCGCGGAGCGAGCCATCATCCTGGCCAAGGAGGGCGGCGCCACCGTGCTCCTGAACCCGGCCCCGGCGACGTCGCTGCGGCACGAGGTGATCGCGATGGCCGACTACTTCGTGCCCAACGAGTCCGAGCACGAGTTCTATGTCCGCGAGGGCTACCGCGCGCCAGCGACCCAGGTGGTCGTCCGGACCCAGGGCGCCGATGGCGTGAGCATCACCACCGGGGACGCGACCGAGACCCTGGCTCCCCTGACCCAGCACTCCGTCGTCGACACCACGGGCGCCGGCGACACCTTCGTCGGCACGTTCGCGGCCGCCCTGGACGCCGGCGCGGAGCTGCGGGACGCCGCGCAGCGGGCCATCGTCGCCTCCTCCCTCTCCGTGACCGTGGCGGAGGTCATCCCATCCATGCCAGGGCGCAGCGCCGTCGATGAAGCCCTGGCCGACTACCTGAACACAACTAACTGAAGGAGATCGCACCATGCAGATCAACAGTCCACAGGACCTCGCACCGTTCATCCAGCACACCCTGATCAAGGCGGGGACCACCCACGAGCAGATCGTGGCCCACGCCGAGGAGGCCGTCGCCCAGAACTTTGGGGCCGTGATGGTCCCGGCCTCCTGGGTCCCCGAGGTGGCTGCCGTCGTCAAGGGCACCGGAGTCCTGGTGGCCAGCGCACTCGACTTCCCCACGGTCGGCGTCATGACCTCGCGTGGGAAGGCGGCCGAGGCGGAGGCCATCGCCAAGGCCGGTGCAGACCAGATCGACATCGGCGTGCAGGTCGGGTGGCTGAAGTCCGGTCGCGATGACGACTTCCGCAACGACATCGCCGGAGTCGTCGAGGCGTCCGGCCTGCCCGTCAAGGTCATGCTCGAGCTGCCCCTGCTGAGCGATGACGAGAAGGAGCGCGCCGTCGAGCTGGCCATGGACGCTGGCGCGAAGTGGCTCAAGAATGCCTCCTCCGGTGCGATCGAGACAGCCAACCCGGAGTCGGTTCGCTATCTCGTGGAGCGGGTGCGCGAGGGCGTCCTGGTCAAGGCGTCGGGAGCCATCACCGGCTATGACCAGGCAGTAGCCTTGGTCGAGGCCGGGGCTTCTGCCCTCGGCACCAGTGCTGGTCTGGAGCTCGTGCAGGGCGACACGGCCTCCACCTCCTACTGATTCTGAAGGACGCAGCGTGGCGGAGACAGACCCGAACCTGATGCTCCCCATTCACGAGCAGATCTCCGAGGCGCTGCGCTCTCGGATCCGGTCGGGTGAGCTGCCGGTGGGCAGCCGACTGCCCGCCGAGTCCACCCTGATGGAGGAGTTCAGCGTCGCGCGGGGCACGGTGCGCCGTGCCCTGCGCACGCTGAACGAGCAAGGCATCGTCCAGACCCTGCAGGGCAAGGGGACCTACGTCCGGTCTGGCCGTCCCGAGCCCTCCATCGCGCAGACCCTCGTCGGGCTCAGCGAGTCCCTGTCCTATTCCGAGAAGAGCCTCACCACCACGGTCCTGAGGCAGGACATCGTCCCCGCGAGCGCCTATCCCGAGTTCCCCAGCACCCTCGACCCCGCTGAGCAGCTCCTCTTTCTGGACCGGGTCCGCTCACTGGATGACATCCCGGTCGCGCGGCTGAAGAACTGGGTGCGCCTGAGCCTGGCTCCGGGCATCGACGGCACCGACTTTGAGACCACTGCCCTCTTCACCGCCCTGGATCGTCGGGCGACCGGTCACCTGTCGTCGGGCCGGCGCACCTTCGAGGCCGTGCTCGCCGACGGAGACATCGCCAACACCCTGCGCATCTCCACGAGCGTTCCGCTGCTCTTCCTCAAGCAGGTGACCTACCTGGACGACGGCGCTGTCGTCGAGTGCTCCGACGTGTGGATGGACTCCCAGCACGTCACCGTCGCGATGAACCTGATCAGATAGACCTACCGGCTCTGCGGGCCGCTGACCCCCCATCCTTCCGTATGCCGATTGGCTGGGTCGAGCGTCTCAGGAGCCTTATCCGGTGGGGACTCAGGAGCCTTCGCCGGCGGGCACCCAGGCAGGGGTGCGCTTCTCGCGGAAGGCCGACAGCCCCTCGCGAGCCTCGTTGACCTGGCGGCCATCGCTGTGCTCCTGCACGAGGTCGGCGAACTCGGCGTCCCCGGTCGCGGACCACGAGAGGTCTCGGGCGAGCCGCTTGGTGATCGCCACCGCTCCCGGGCCACAGGACAGGATCGCCTCGACGATCTCGGCACCGCGGGCCGGCACGTCATCGCGGGCCACCGCCTCGTGCACGAGCCCGATGCGCTGCGCCTCGGCGGCGTCGAACCGCTCCCCCGTGAGGGCATAGCGCCGCACCTGTCGCGGCCCGATCGCGTCCGCGAGCTGCGGCAGGATCACCGAGGCGTGCAGGCCCCACTTCACCTCGGCGATGGAAAAGACCGAGTCCTCGCCGCAGATCACGACGTCCGCTCCAGCGAGGATCCCGGTCCCGCCGCCGAAGCAGGCGCCCTGGACGAGGACGACCACGGGGACGTCCAGCTCGGTGAGGCGGCGCACCGCACTGCCGGTCAGCTCCGAGGCGGCATAGTTCTCATCCGCGCTGCCCTGTTGGACCTGCGCGAGCCAGCGCAGGTCGGCGCCGGCCTGGAAGTGCTTGCCCTCCCCGCGGATCACCACGCAGCGGACGGGCGCGTCCGTGCGCTGCGAGGCAAGTGCCGCGTCAATCGCGCCGTGCAGCCCGCGCAGCATCGCGTCGTTGTAGGCGTTGTTCACCTCCGGGCGATTCAGCGTGACCGTGGCCACGCCCCTGCCGTCGACCTCTACAAGCACTTCGTTGGCCATTGCCAAGTCTCCTGTGTGTCGGTTCTGCTGGGTCAGATCTGCTGGGTCGGTTCCACTGGGTCAGTTCGCTGTGCCGGTTTGTTGGGCAGTTTGCTGCTTCGGTTCGTTGTGTTAGTTCCGCTGTGTCAGTCGTCGCTGGCACTCTAGGCCGTAGCCCGTCGTCCATCGCGCCCACCCAACCCACGTCGCCCTCAACGGTGGTCCGTCAAACGGTCGATCCTCTGCCCGCTCCGACGACACGACACGGAAACCCTTCCCATCTTCGAACATGTGTGCTAGTCTGATTTCATCAGGGACAGCGCAAGGGGTGCGCGACTTGGGGAGGAGGGGCCATGGAGGCCACGGACATCGCCCAGTTCACTGCGGCGCTCGCGACGACCGACCTAGAGCGCCTTGAGCACGTCTCCCCCGCCGCCCTGTGCGAGTTCATCACCGCCCTCGAGCTGGCTAAGAACGCCGCCGCGGCAGCCCAGGCGCGAGCCACCGTCGTCGCCGGTGACGCGATGCGTGAGCAGGCCATCGCTGACGGCGCAGCCCCGGAGCGCGCAGACAAGGGGATCCCGCAGCAGTTGGGCCTGGCGCGGCGTGAGTCGCCGGTCGCTGGGTCGCGTCACCTGGGCTTCGCCCGGGCAGTGGTCCGCGAGATGCCATGCACGCATGCGGCGATGACCGAGGGCCTGCTGGCCGAGTGGACTGCGACGCTTCTCGTGCGCGAGACGTCCTGTTTGAGCCGCGAGCACCGCGCGATCGTCGACGCCCGACTCGCCGATCGCTTCCGCACCGACTCAGCCAAGAAGCTCGTGGCCATGGCAAGCGCCCTGGCTTACGAGCTCGACCCTTATGCCTTCGTCAACCGCGGCCGCAAGGCCAAGGAGGACCGCCGCGTCGGCATCCGTCCTGCACCGGAGGTCATGGCCAACGTGACCGGCTTCCTGCCTGTTGCTCAGGGCGTGGCCTGCTACAAGGCGCTTGACGAGTCGGCCCGGTCGCTGAAGTCCGCCGGTGACGAGCGCACGCTCGACCAGCTCCGCGCAGACCTGTTCATCGAGCGCCTCACCGGCAAGTCTGCCGCCGTCGACGTCAACATCGAGGTGGGCGTGGTGATGACAGACACCGCTCTCCTGGGCCTGGACGAGACGGCAGCACGACTCGAGCACTTTGGGCCTCTTCCCGCCGCCCTGGCTCGCGATCTCCTGCGCGCCTCGGACGGTGACCTCGGCGACGCCGAGGCCACGGTCTGGCTTCGCCGACTGTATGCCGATCCCGTCACCGGAGTGCTGACAGACCAGGATGGTCGCCGGCGACTCTTCACCGGGGCACTGCGCAGGTTCCTCGTCGCCCGCGACCAGGTGTGCCGCACCCCGTGGTGCGACGCACCGGTGCGCCATGTTGATCACATCCTTCCGTTTGCACGAGGTGGTGAGACCACCGAGGACAACGGCGATGGCCTGTGCGAGGCCTGCAACTACGACAAGGAAGCTCCTGGTTGGCGCCATGAGGTGATCGACACCGACGACGGTGCTCACGTCGTCCGCGTGACGACTCCGACCGGGCACATCTATGACTCTCACGCCCCACCCGTGCTGCCCACGCTGGGACTCCGTCTCGCGCGACCGCCGAGTCAGGATGCCGCCCGAGAACAAGCCGACCTGCTCACTGCCTGACTCAGTCCTGCTCGGCGCCTCGGCGCCTCGGCGCCTCGGCGAGTCCGCGAGTCCGCGAGTCCGCGAGTCCGCTCAGCGTGGGACCACGACCACCTTGCCGAGAGCCTGCCCCTCGCCGACTCGGGCCAGAGCCTCAGCAACCTCATCGAGGCCGAACGTGCGGTCAACGTGGATCTGCACCTCGCCGGCCACGGCGCGCTGGGAGAGCGACTCAAATGGTCCGGCCCCTGCTGCACGGGGAGCACGCCGATGCGACGTCCGGTCCCTCGACCGACCAGGGCACCGAGCGTGACAACCCGCAGCAGCGTTGGCACCGTCCCGCCCACGCAGAGATAGCGACCACCCGGGAGCAGCGCCCTCCGATAGGCGAGGACAGAGCGGTGGGCCACCAGGTCGAGAATGTGGTCGAACGGTGGGAGGCGGGTGAAGTCCTCACACTGGTAGTCGACCACCTCGTCCGCCCCCAGGCCGCGCATGAAGTCGAGTTTGCTTCCGTTGTCGACTCCGGTCACGTGCGCCCCTGCCCGCTTGGCGAGCTGGATGGCGAACGACCCGCTGCCACCGCCGCCACCGTTGATGAGCACCCGCTGACCCGCCTGCATCCCCGCGGTGCCCTGCAGGGCGATGGCCCCCGCCTGCGGGATGGCGGACGCCTCCACGAAACTCAACCGCTCGGGCTTGTGCGCCAGCACCTTCGCCGGGGCCAGCGCGAACTCGGCGAAGCCACCCTTGAGCCGCAGATTGTCGCCATAGACCTCGTCGCCGACCTCGAAGGCGGTGACGCCCGCACCGACCGCAGCCACACGTCCCGCGATGTCCGACCCGAGCGTCTGTCGGGCGGGTGAGCGCAGTCCGCCGATCCGTGAATACAGCGGTCGGCCGCGCAGGCACTCCCAGTCGGAGAGGTTGATCGAGGTGGCGACCACCTCGATGAGCACCAGGCCGGGACCAGGCTCGGGCACGGGAACCTGCTCGATCCGCAGCACGCCGGGCGGGCCATAGCGCTCATACACAACGGCCCTCATCGGTCAGGGCGCCTGGCGCAGATAGTCCTCCAGGTGATCCCGCTCGGCAGCCAGAGCCTCGAGACGTGCCTTGACCACGTCTCCGATCGACACGATGCCTTTCAGCACTCCGTCCTCGACAACGGGCAGGTGCCGCAGACGGCGCTCCGTCATGATGAGAGCGAGCTGATCCAACTCGTCCTGCACCGTGACGACATGGACATCAGCGGTCATGATCTCGGACAGTGTGCTCGACTGATCCCGGCCGGAGCGCAGGTGGTGCACGATGTCGCGCTCGGAGACGATCCCGACGACCCGGTCGTCGTCGACCACGACGACGGCACCGATCTTGTGGTCATCGAGGCTTTCCACGAGTTGAGCGACGGTCGCAGCGGACGGCAGGGTGACAACGGAACTGCCCTTTTTCCTGAGAATGTCGGCGACGCGCATACCCGACGCTAGCACCGATGGCCGCCCGGCACAGCCCTGCACTCGCCTGGCTGTTTGGCAGCGTGGTCAGAACGTGGTGATCGGCCCATCCAACCGCGAACACCGGCGTTGGTTCTCTCGACCGCGCCCGCACACAGACCCCGTGGCGTCGGTGATCACGGGTCCAAACCTTGGTGAGGACTACCACTCTCACGTTGGGCCACCTGCGCCGACAGGCGATCGACCGCCTCGCGCAGTGGCTTCAAGTCCTTGTCGATGACCGCTTGGACAACCGATGGGTTGGTGGCGAAGTAGTGGTGAAATCACGCATGCCAGCGATGTCGCGCCACTTGATCCCAGGCTCTGTCGCCGTGATCTCGTTGCTGAGCACCTTGACAGCTTCGCCAATCTCCAGCAGCCGCATGGCCACCGCATCCATCACGAGCTCGAGCGAGATCGGTCCGTGCTGGAGATGGGAATGGATCGACGTGATGGCGGCGGCGATGTCATCGAGGAGGTCGGCGTCAGAGCGGCTCGTAGGGGAATAAGGTCCTTCGCCGCCCTGGTGCGGACCCGCTCTTTGAGCCCATCCCGCGGGACAAGGTCGACCGGGACACCGAGCAGGTCCTCAAGCTCGTGCTGAATGCCGATGATGTCAATGATGCTGGTCCCTGGCGGGAAGTCGACAAGGATGTCGACATCGCTTCCCTCATGGTCGTCCCCTCTGGCCGCACTGCCAAAGACTTCAGGGTTCAGGATTCCATGACGGCGCAGCACCTCGCCCACCTCACCCCGGTGGGCAGCCACAAGCCGTCCGCTAGGGCCGCTGAGTGGCCCGCGTCCAGGGGCCGCGATCTCGGTCATGAGTTCATCGTATCGACGTGACTGACACTTTCGCCGGGTGGCAACACAGATGCACGCCCGATCGCCCTCACCTGGTTCATGCGCCATCCGGCCTGACGCCTTCATGCTGTCGAGCACCACCGACCTCGAATGAGACGCTGAGCCCATAGGCCCACTCCTCGACAAGGACAGGAACCCGCAGATGAGTTCTTGGTTGCTGCCCATCCAGCAGGCCACGTGAAACCCGCGCTCGTGCCGATCCCTGCCGGGTCGGTCACCCTGTCGGACCGTCGCACCTCCCGTCGGTGGGATGTGTCGGTGGCAGCGTTCGAGATCGGCGTGCACCCGGTGACCCGGCAGGAGTATGCCGAGGGGCTCGGCGAGCAGGCCCCTCCCGGAGCCGGATGGTTGGCTGCGAACGAGCGGCCAGTCCCCGACGGGCTGGTCCCCGCCACCGACATTTCATGGTTCGATGCCGTCGCGCACTGCAACCGGCTGTCCGCGAGCGCCGGCCTCACCCCCGCCTACGAGATCAGGTCGGGTCCGACCGACGTCCGTTCGCTCGACAACGGGTCCGCGCCGAGTGTGACCAGCTCTGCGCCGAGTGTGCCTGAGCCAGAGGTGGTCTGGGACCGCGCGGCCGATGGCTATCGCCTCCCCACCGAGGCCGAGTGGGAGCACGCGTGTCGGGCAGGCACCACCGGCCCGCGCTATGGCGACCTCGACACGATCGCGTGGTTCCGTGACAACTCCGACGAACGGCCGCACGAGGTTGGACTCAAGGCCCCCAACGCCTTCGGGCTGCACGACACGCTCGGCAACGTCTGGGAGTGGTGCTGGGACGTCTACGACGCGGAGGCCTACGGCAGTTATCGGGTCCTGCGCGGTGGTGGCTGGTTCGACGAGCACTGGAGCTGCCGGGCCTCAGTGCGCCGCCGCAGCCACCCGACACTGCGCCTCGATGACGTCGGCCTCCGAGTCGCCCGTGGCCGACGCGGAGCGTAAACACGGATGGGTCCGAGAGCGACCAAAGAGTTGCCATCACCGCAGTTTCAGGCCGCGGCAAGGATCCGCAGTGCCGCCTGGCCATTCGCACGAGCGCGTGGCGTGAGGGCACGCCAGGACGGGTGGCCCTCGGTCAGCCGATCGCTCAGGGTGGCGATCCGCCGCCGATCGGACCCTCGCAGCTCCGCAGCCTCCTCGAACGGATCGTCAATGCAGGCCAGAAGGGCGGCCGCGTCGAAGAGGTGCCGATCACGGTCGCGCGAGTCCGCGAGGTAGGCCGCTGACTTCAGCAGCACGGCCCCGAAGGCCCGCGGCACGGAGATGGTGGTGGGGACACCTGCACGGATGATCAACGTGGCGTTGATCGTCCGCTGCAGCGCCTGCGTGCCGCCCGCGATCGGCACCATGTCGTGTCCACGCATCCTCTCCACGACGGAGGGCGCTGCGTGATCGGCCCGCACGACATCCACCTGTCCCCGACCGCCAGCAACGTCCACTCGCTGCCCCGGCCGCAGCCAGCGGTGCGCCCTGGCTGTGCGCGGGTCGACCGGAGGCTGCAGCTCATAGCCCAGCTCCTCCAGTGCAGCCGCGGCCCGCCGTGGCGCCCCTCGCCCCGTCTCGATGTGGAGCAGAATGTCGATGTCGCTCGTCGGTCGGACGACGCCCACGCCCTTGTGGATCGCGTGCAGCTGAGTCATGAGGCCGCCCACCAATGTCCACTGATCACCGGCGAAGACTTCCGCCAACTCGGCAACGTTCGGCCACGGGTCCGGCCAGCCGCCCGGGGCCGCCTGGACTGTGACCGCTGGCCTCGGCCGCCGGCTAACCATCTGCACCAAACCCGTCGAGCTGCTCCTGGAGCGTGGCACGGGCGAGCCCCTGCGCCCGAGGCTCCTCGCTCACTGCAGCATGCAGCGCGGGGAGAACCGGCCCATCCATCAGTTCGCGCACCCAGGCAACCGCACCCTCCGCACCGTGCTGATCCTCGCTGATCTCATGCAAGACGAAATTGCCGCGCACGGCCGGTCGCAGCCCGAGCTCACGCACGAGTGCGGTCTTGTCCCCAGCCGCGATGTAGCCCTCGACGTGTGCGCCCCCCAGCAACCCCACGAGACCGTCCAGGCCCCTGAGTCTGGCGACTCTCGGGTCGCTGGCCAGCCGCCCGCTCGCCGACTCGTGCCCTGTGAACCGAACCGCACGAGCACGGTTGCGGGTTGCCGCCACGAGGCCTGTCGTGCTGATCGACCGCAAGCGCGACCGGAGCCTGGAGAGTTGGGCTTGACCAAGCCAGTCCGCAGACTCGCCAGACAGCAGCGCAATCGCGGCCCAGGCCGTGTTCCCTGCCCAGGCCCGTGTGCTCATCCCCTGCCGCTCGCTGCGATATCGACGAACCGACGCCCCATCGAGCAGCCCCCGGGCGAGATAGGCCACCTGAGCAGTGCGACCGAGGTGCTGCACCTGTGCAGCCGACACCCCAAGCAGTTCTGCGGCCGCTCCCACGGTCAGCACGTCGTCCAACTCGCCTGCCATACAAACAGTATGCCATTTCGCAGACTATCTGCATATGCTCGTGTGCGCCGCGCTGGCCCCGTCCGCCGTGCTGACCCGTCCGCCGTGCTGACTCGTCGGTGGCGCGAGGGCACTGACCACTCACTCAATCGTCTGAGAGCACTTGCCGGTTCTTAGAGCTCTTCGTGGCAGGCTCCAAGAACCGGAAGGTGCTGTCAGTTGACCGGAATGAGGGGCCGCATGGAGGGAGGGGGCGCGTGGAGGGAGGCCCAAGCCGACGCAGCCGCCCGCGACTCAACTCTCGACGCGCACGCCCTCGACCCGCACGCCCTCCGCGGCAACACCTGGCCGCAGCACGCGCCACGTCCTCCCCCAGGAACGCACCTCGGTGACGACGGCCTCGGCCACCTCGACGCGCGCCAGCACCAGCACCGCCGGGCCCGCACCAGAGATCACGGCGGCGTGACCCAGCGAGCGCAGCTCATCGACCACGCCCATCGACTCGGGATAGACCTCGCGGCGCTGCTCCTGGTGCAAGCGGTCCGAGGTCGCGTCCAGCAGCAGGGTGGGGTCAGCCGTCATGGCGTGCGTCAGCAGGGCCGCCCGGGCCGCCTGCTCGACCGCGTCAGCACGGGCGACCACCGAGGGCAGCACCCCGCGCGCCGTGCTCGTGGACAGGCGCGTCGTCTGCGGCAACAGGGCCAGCGGCTCGATGCCCTCGTGGACCGCCAGCCTGGCGGTGCGCACGGCCCGCGGGGAGGGCATCCAGGAGACGGTCAGGCCGCCATAGACGCTGGCCGAGGAGTTGTCCGGGTGCCCCTCGGCAATGCCCGCGTGGGTGTTCACCAGCGTCAGGTCAGCATCCGTGAGCGCCCCGCCCCGGGCCAGCGCGAAGCCCAGGGCAAGCCCACCGACCAGCGCTGCAGCGGAGGAACCGAGGCCGGCGGACATCGGGATCGCGTTGCGGCACTCCAGGTGCAGCCCGAGGCCCTGTTCCCCCAACTCCTCGACCCAGGGCTCCCCGCACACCTCGAGGGCCGTGTGCAGGGCACGCGCCACCAGATGCGTTGCGTCCGTGGGCAGTTCGTCGGCGCCCTCGCCCGCCAGGGCGAGCTCGAGACCAGGCGAGGAGGTGACGTGCACGGCATACGCATCGCGCAGTCCCAGCCCCAGACCGACCGCATCGAACCCCGGCCCCAGGTTGGCCGAGCTCGCCGGGACGCTGACCGCGACCCGCTCCCCCGCGCGCATCAGTCCTGCAGGTCCAGTGCCCGCGCCGCGGTGACCGCGTCGATCGGCACCCGGGTCGGCTCGACGTCGGAGCCGTCGGCGTTCTTCAGCGCCCACTGCGGGTCCTTGAGCCCGTGGCCGGTGACCGTGCAGACGATGGTGGCACCGGACGGGACCAGACCGGCGTCGGACATCTTCAGCAGGCCAGCCACCGAGGCGGCCGAAGCCGGCTCGACGAAGACACCCTCGCGCGCAGACAGCAGGCGGTGCGCAGCAAGGATCTCCTCGTCGCTGACCTTGTCGATGATGCCGCCAGACTCATCACGCGCGGCCTCGGCCTGGTCCCAACTGGCCGGGTTTCCGATGCGGATCGCCGTGGCAATCGTCTCGGGCTCATCGACCGGGTGGCCGAGCACCAGCGGGGCGGCACCGGCGGCCTGAAAACCCCACATGGCCGGGCGGTGGGTGGCCGGACCGCGGTCGGCATACTCGCCATAACCCATCCAGTAGGCCGTGATGTTGCCTGCGTTGCCGACCGGCAGGCAGTGGATGTCGGGGGCGTCGCCGAGAGCGTCAACGATCTCGAACGAGGCAGTCTTCTGTCCCTGGATGCGCGCCGGGTTGACCGAGTTGACGAGCTCGACGGGATAGGCCTCGGCCAGCTTGCGGGCCAGCGTGAGGCAGTCGTCAAAGTTGCCGTCGACCTGCAGCAGCGTGGCGCCGTGGGCGATCGCCTGGGACAGCTTGCCCATCGCGATCTTGCCCTCGGGCACCAGCACGCCACAGGTCATCCCGGCTTTCGTCGCATAGGCCGCGGCGGACGCGCTGGTGTTGCCGGTGCTCGCGCAGATCACGGCCTTGGCCCCGCGGCCGGCCGCCTCGGAGATCGCGGCCGTCATGCCGCGGTCCTTGAACGAGCCGGTGGGGTTGAGCCCCTCATATTTCAGGTGCACCTGGGCGCCAACCCGCTCGGACAGGTGCTCGGCCGGGATCAGCGGGGTGCCACCCTCTCGCAGGGTGACGACTGTGCCGGTGATCGAGTCGGGCAGCCACTGCGCATACTCGGTGATCACGCCGCGCCACTGGTGAGCCATGGGAGTCCTTCGGGGTATGCCGTCAGCCGGGTTGGTCAGGTCCGTCCAGAGATTACCGGGCTGGCCGCGGCGGAGCGGCGCCGACCGTGTCCGGTCGGCGCCGCAGACACCTCAGCAGGTGGCCAGCAGCATCGGCACCAGCAGCTCGTTGAGGTCGTAGGAGTCCTGGGCACCCGTCATGTCACGACCGCTGATGGCCAGGGACAGTTGGCGGCTGCCGTCGGTCGAGGACAGCGCCAGACTCACCGTGCCCATGCTCCCCCCGTCGTGACCGTAGAGCCACTGCTGGGGCTCACCCTCCGGCGTGCACGGGTCGGCCACGCGATAGATGCCGAGGCCGTAGACCATCGTCTCCGTCGACCGCGGCACGAGCATCTCGTCCACCAGGGCCGGGTCGACCAGCTCACCGGTGAGCAGCGCCTCGGTAAACTGGTTGAGGTCGCGCGTGGTGGTGACGGCGCCTCCCGCAGCGGAGAACACGTCCGGGTCGAAGTCGTCCAGCGCGACCCAGCCGATGCCACCCTGCTCAGCCGTGCCGGTGTACATCGCGTCCATCAGGAGCGGCCCCCGGGTGTTCGACTCATCGGGAAAGGCGCTGTGCCGCATGCGAGCCGGGTCAAAGACCCGCTCCTGCAGGAGACTCGCCAGGTCCTCGTCGTTGACGCCCTCCAGGATCATCCCGAGGGCGATGAAGCCGGCGTTGGAATAGTTGAAGCCGGTGCCCGGCTCGAACAGCCACTCGGCGTCGTTGACCACGGCCAGGTGCTCCTCGTCCGAGTAGTCCAGGCCGAGCGCGGCGATGAAGTCCTCCCAGGTCGGGCCAGTGCCCTTGGCGGCGATCGACAGCATGGTGCCCGTCTGCGCGCCGGAGCGGTGGGTCAGCAGGTGCTCCACCGTGACGTCCTGGTGCTCAGGGAAGAGTCCGGGCACCAGGTCATTCACCGGGGTGTCGAGGGTGAACGTGCCGGCCTCAACCTCCTGCATCACCAGCGTGGCCACCATGGTCTTGGTGATGCTGGCCGTGCGGAAGGGGCTCTGCTCCAGCGCCGGCGGATTCTTGCCCACCTCTCGGGCACCCGCCGCGCCACCCCACTGCGTGGTCGGCGACTCCACCCGGGCCGTGACGCCGATGGCGCCGTCATCCACCAAGGCCTGCGTCGCCTCGTCCAGCCCGTTGGCGGGTGCGTTCTGCCGCTGTATGCCGTTGCTCGCCCCCCGGATCTTGCCCGCCTCTCGCGCGGCTTCGGCGATCTGGGCGTGCAGGTCCCCCTCAGCGTCCTCCCCCGTGACAGCGTCAGGCAGGTCCAAGTGGTCCGATCCTGGCTGGTCGCCGGCGTGGGCAGCACCCATCGGCAGGACCAGTGCGAGCGCAACCCCCAGAGTCAGGACGGTGCTTCTGCGTCGGGACATGATGATGTTCCTCTCGTTCGGCTTCGTCGTCCCTCCACTGTGATCGCGACTCGCGCCGACCGCATCCGCCGCTGGACGGGGATGTCCCGGTCGCGACTCCGCCCCTGGGTGGAGACGCCCCGTCCCCGACGATGGGGTGAGGTCCAGGCCCCCGATGAGCGGCGAGCTGTGCGAAAGTGGTCACCCCGACCTGAGAGGCAGACCTATGTGGCGCTCGCTCATCCGCATTGCACCGTTGGCGCTCGCTGGCTTCCGCTGGTGGCAGCGCCGTCAGCAGAAGAAGGGGCGCACACCGTCCACGCCTCAACGGCAGCAGCAGGCCCCACCCGCGCCCAACGACCGGCTGCCGTGACGTCGCAGGACTCCAGCACGAACGGCAGAGGACTCCAGCGGGCCTGATCCCGTTGTCCACAGGCACGTTCGGCACTGTCAGCCGTGCGGCATACGCTGGCCCGTGGCCACGACAGCACGGAGGATCGGATGAGCGCACCGCGTGGGGAGCGGGTCTTTGCCGCGCCCGGCTGGGCGGTCGCGCTGACACCCCCGGAGCTGCAGGCCATCTTCGGGGAGACGACCCTCAGGCGTGGCCGGGCCTATCAGCGGCAGGGTGTTGTGCATGGCCTGGAGCTGATCGACGGCGAGTTGCTGGCCGAGGTCAACGGGACCTACGACTACGAGACGGTGGTGTCCTGGGACGACCACGGCATCTGGACTGACTGCAGCTGCCCGGTGCAGATCAACTGCAAGCATGCGGCGGCAGTGATCCTCGAGGCGCAGGCGCTAGCACCAGCCACACGACGACCGGCGCCTGTCCAACCGGCGCAGCCCCAGTGGGAGGCGATGCTGGCACCA
This sequence comes from Ornithinimicrobium faecis, assembly GCF_023923225.1. Classification (GTDB taxonomy): domain Bacteria; phylum Actinomycetota; class Actinomycetes; order Actinomycetales; family Dermatophilaceae; genus Ornithinicoccus; species Ornithinicoccus faecis. Next base: position 3,404,772 of record NZ_CP099489.1, read on the forward strand.
GTGGTCGCCGCGGCCGAGCAACCAGCCGATGACACCTCGCTGACGCCGCTCGCGCTGCATCTGGAGGTCAAGAGCCCCACGCGCTACAGCTCAGCGCACCGGATCGCGTTGCGCCCCATGATCATCGGGCGCTCGGGAGCCTGGATCAAGACCGGGATCACCTGGTCAGACCTGCAGTTCGAGTTCACCCAACGCGGGCACAATCCAGCCCACCGCAAGGCCCTGACAGCCCTCCTGAACGCCTATCGAGTGCGGTCAAGATACTGGTCGGCCGAGGACACGATCGACGCGGCCACCCTCGGCCCGGACGTCTGGCGCCTGCTGCGCGAGGCCCAGCACGCCGGCGTCGCTCTGATCACTGGCCACAAGGGCAAGCAGACCGTTGAGCTGCTCCCCGAGCCCGTCGACCTCGGCCTTGACCTCACCCGCGCCGACGACGGCGAGCTCGTGCTGCGCCCCCACGTGGACTTCCCCCGCTCCACGCCCTTTGAGGTGCTGGGCAACCCGGGCCACGGACTGTTCCTGAGACCGCCCGACGAGCTGCGCCTGGCCGAGCTCGCCCAGCCCCTGACACCTGCCCTGACCAACCTGCTCGCCACCGGCGAGCTGACCATCCCACCGGCGGACGCCGACCGGTTCATCAGCCGCTACTATCCCGCCCTGCGCCAGCAGGTCTCCATCGGCTCCTCCGACGGCAGCATCGAGTTCCCCGAGGTCGAGCCGCCGCGGCTGGCCCTGGAGGTGCTCTTCACCGAGCACCACCGCACCCGGCTGCGGTGGACCTTCCGGTATGCCGTGGGTCGGCAGATCCACGACCTCCCCCTGCTCCGCGGTCAGCCGGGCGACGACGACTCTGTCATCCGCGACCCCATAGCCGAGGAGGCCCTCCTGTCCAGCCTGGACGTGCTGGACGGCGCCCCCGGTCTGCGCGTCCCGCTGCAGGGCAAGACCCGGCTCGGGGTCGTGCTCGAGCCAGAGCTGCAGGGCTGGGCCACCGTCGCGTTCGTCAGTGACGTGCTGCCCGCCCTGCAGGAGCGCGACGACATCGACATCACCATCACCGGCGAGCCCCTCCTCTATGAGGAGGCCGACGAGGCACCGCTCGTCGCGGTCTCGACCCAGGACCTCCGCCAGCCGAGTCCGCAGGAGCCAGGTGACGGCATACCCGATGAGGACCCTGGACGACAGGACTGGTTCGGCCTGGGCATCAAGGTGAGCGTCGCTGGGCAACCGGTCCCCCTGTCCCTGCTGCTCACCGCGCTGGCCCGGCACGAGGAGCGCCTGCTGCTGCCCGATGGCACCTGGTTCAGCCTCGACGTGCCCGAGCTGCACGCCCTGCGGCGCATCGTCGAGGAGGCGCGCGGGCTGCAGGACGAGCCGGGTGAGAGCCTGCGGATCAACCGCTATCAGGCTGGCCTGTGGGAGGAGCTGGTCAGTCTCGGGGTGGTCGACGAGCAGAGCGAGCGCTGGCAACGGACGGTGGGCGACCTGCTGGCGCTCGAGGAGCTGCCCCACCCCGACCCACCGGCCGGGCTCACCGCCACGCTGCGCAGTTATCAGCTCGACGGCTTCCAGTGGCTCTCGTTCCTGTGGGAGCACGAGCTGGGCGGGATCCTGGCCGACGACATGGGCCTGGGCAAGACGGTGCAGGTGCTGGCGGCCGCCGAGCGCGCCCGCGAGCTGGGCACCCTCAGCCCCGAGCGGCCGATGCTGGTCGTCGCGCCGACCAGCGTGGTGGGCGCCTGGCAGCGCGAGGCCGAGCGTTTCGCCCCCGAGCTGCGGGTGGCCGCCCTCACCCAGACCGTGCACCGCCGCGGCGAGCTGCTGCCGGAGACAATCGCCGGCGCACACTTGGTGCTCACCTCCTATGCCCTGCTGCGCATCGACGAGCAGCACCTGATCGAGACGCCCTGGAGCGCAGTCGTTCTGGACGAGGCGCAGGCGGTGAAGAATCACCAGTCGCGCACCTATCGTGCCGCGCGGGCGCTGCGGGCCCCGGTGAAGTTCGCCGTGACTGGCACCCCGCTGGAGAACTCGCTGATGGACCTGTGGTCGCTGCTGTCGATCGTTGCGCCCGGGCTGTTCGCCTCACCGAAGCGTTTCGGAGAGGTCTATCGCAAGCCGATCGAGACCGGCGCCTCCCCCGAGCTGCTGACGACGCTGCGGCGCCGGGTCCGCCCGTTGATGCTGCGGCGCACCAAGGAGGCAGTCGCCCCCGATCTGCCGCCCAAGATCGAGCAGGTGCTGACCGTGCCGCTGAACCCGGCTCACCGGCGCATCTATGACACGCACCTGCAGCGTGAGCGCCAGCGCATCCTCGGGCTGCTGGGCGACGTCGACCGCAACCGCATCGCGATCCTGAGCGCGCTGACCAAGCTGCGCCAGCTGAGCCTCGACGTGCATCTCGTGGTGCCCGACGCCCCAGCAGCCGCGCGCCCCAGCAAGGTCGACGCCCTGATCGAGCAGCTCGTCGAGGTGGCGGCCGAAGGGCACCGGTGCCTGGTGTTCAGCCAGTTCACCCGGTTCCTGAAGGTCGTGCGCGAGCGCCTCGACGAGGAGGGCATCGGACACGTCTATCTCGATGGCCGCACCCGCGACCGGCCACGCCGGGTCGCGCAGTTCACCGACGGCGACGACCCGGTGTTCCTGATCAGCCTGAAGGCCGGCGGGTCCGGTCTGACGCTGACCGAGGCCGACTATGTCTTCGTGCTCGACCCGTGGTGGAACCCGGCCGTCGAGGCTCAGGCGGTGGACCGCACGCACCGGATCGGCCAGGACCGCACGGTGATGGTGTATCGCCTCGTCGCCGAGGACACCATCGAGGAGAAGGTCGTCGAGCTGCAGCAGCGCAAGCGAGACCTGTTTACCAAGGTCGTCGACGAGGACGGCGAGATGAGCGCGCCGCTGTCCGCCGACGACATCCGCGGTCTGCTCGAGGCTTGACAAGCCCGGTCATGAGCCCGGGCCAAGAGCCCTGGTCAGGTGGCTCACCTGGGGATACCCTTGATCGTATGCCGACCCGTCGTCCCCGCGACCAGGGCAATGACCTGGCGCGCGTCACCTCCGCTGCCGAGCAGACGCGACACGAGGAGACGTCAGTTGCCCGGACGCAGCGTCGTCAAACGTTCCTGGAGGAACCCCGCGAGGCCTATCGCGGGATGTTCCCGCCCGGTTATCGCGAGGCCTTGCGGGACGAGTGGCCACGCTGATCGTCCTCCCGCTGCACGACCCCCGTCAGGTCTGGTCTGGTTGAGCCAGCAGTTCGGCCGGCACGAGGGAGGCGCCCACCACGCCACTGAGCAACAGCGGGTCAATCGCTTCCCCTCGCCGCAGCACGCTGATCCCGCCTGAGGGCTCGAAGGTCACTGCCGCCACCTCGCTCGGGTGCCGGATGCCGGCGGCCCGCAGACGGGACTGCAACTCCTGGGGCAGCACGTGGCAGCGCTGCATGTGCTCCTCGATGAGGTTCGGGCCGGCCATCAGCAGGACGGGAGGCACGCTCACGGCTCGGTTGCCCCACCGTGGGCCTCGCAGCAGGCCCACGGCGCCCTGCATCGCGATCAGCGTCGCCAGAGCCACCAGCCCGCCACCCAGGACTGGGCTCTCCCCCAGGGCGGCCCGGCCGATCACCGATCCGAAGGCGATGACCGCTGCGAGGTCGAAGGACGACATCCCACTGAGCACCCGCTGGCCGAGCAGCCGCACGAACACGACCAGAGCGGCATACATCCCGGCAGTGGCCAGCACAATGGCCAGCGCCTCGATCGGGCTGAGCCACAACAAGTCACCTAGCGATGTCTCCATGGACCAACCGTAGGCAACCGGGGAGCCGCGTGGCCGTGGTGGTCGCGGCAAGGGGGTCAGCTCGGCTCAGGCCTGGCTCGTCCGCTCGGCATAGATGACGACGTTCTCCAGGGAGTTGCCGACCTGACCCGGACGCTGCAGGCAGGTGACCACCACGAGCTCGCCGTCCCGGGACTCCCAGTCCTCCCAGAGTCGGGTGCTCTGGGTGGCCGCAGTTTTGGTGAGCACTTCTGTGTCGGTCACGCGATAGTCGTGTCCGTCGACCTCGAGTGGGTCGCCTGCCTTGACCCGGATCTGCGGTTCGCCGTCACCGTCGATGTCAACGAAGCTGTTGCCCGGGGCCGCACCTGAGCGCACCGCGTGCAGTGCGATGACCACCAGCCCGCTGTCTGGGGCACTCAGGTCGCCATACTCCCGATAGACAAAGGCATCGGTCATCGACGGCGGGTTGATGATGCCGTCGGCGATCTGGGCGCTGAGCAGGGGCACCGACAGGTCGACGTCGGGCGCCACGAATCTGCCGCCCGTGTCCTCCACCGCTGAGGCCTCGACGTCCGGTGCCACATCCCACTCGACTGTGTTGCCCGCGAGGTCCTCGCTGACGAACCCGGCCTCCGAGGTTGCCGCGTCGCTGTCCTCATACCTGGTGTAGAGCACCACGGCGAACACGGCGGCGGCGACCGTCACCAGCACGAGAAGGCTGGTGACGAGTCGCCACCGCAGTGGTTGTGCCATCACAGTGGTTGTGTCGCCACTTACGAGGCGTTGCCTCCGCGCCGCCGCACGAGCAGCACGAGGCCACCCAGCGCGAGCAGCAGGGCGATCGACGCACCGACCAACAGAGTCGTGTCGCGCTCCACCACCTGGCCGCCCGTCTCGATCGGCGGGTCCGTCGGGTCAACCGGCGCGGGTGGGTCCGTCGGAGCCGGAGGCTCGGTCGGGTCACCCGAGGGCTCGGTCGGGTCAACCGGGGGCTCGGTCGGCGCAGGCGGGTCCGTCGGAGCCGGAGACTCAGTCGGAGCCGGTGGCTCAGTCGGAGCCGGAGGCTCAGTCGGCGCAGGCGGGTCCGTCGGAGCCGGAGACTCAGTCGGAGCCGGAGGCTCAGTCGGTGCAGGCGGGTCCGTCGGTGCAGGCGGGTCCGTCGGTGCAGGCGGGTCCGTCGGCGCCGGCGGGTCCGTCGGAGCCGGCGGGTCCGTCGGAGCCGGGGGCTCGGTCGGGTCGACCGGGGCCTCGTCGAAGGTGTTCGTCACCGTGAAGGCGGCGATCTCGTCGACACCGACCACGATCTCGGCGGGCACCACGTCAGAGGAGTCCGCGCCGCCGTCGTCGGTCTCGGTCAGCGCACACAGCGCACCGACCGGGAGTCCGGTCCACGAGCCGGTCATCCCGTCGGCCGGGGAGAGGACACGCTCTGCGTCATCGCCCAGGTCGATCGGTGCACCCTCAAAGGTGCAGGCCAGCTCCATCGTGAACGGCCCATCGGCTGCCTCGGCGCCGTCACCCTCAAGCAGCTTGGTCACGTCGACCGCGCCGACATCGAAGGTGTTCGTCACCGTGAATCCTGCAGCCTCGTCATCAGCACCGACCACCAGGTTGGCGGGAGCGATCTCGGACGAGGTCGCACCGCCGTCCTCGGTCTCCAGGGCGGAGCACTCGGCACCGATCGGCAGACCCGACCACGATCCGGTCAGGCCATCCTCGACAGAGAGCACTCGCGAGGAGTCGTCACCCAGGTCGATCGGCTCACCCTGGAAGGTGCACGCCAGCTCGACGGTGAACGGACCAGTGCCGAAGTCGGCTGCCGCGCCCTCGACCACCTTCTCGACGGAGACCTCACCCAGCTCGAAGGTGTTGGTCACCTCGAAGGCAGCAGTCTCGGCGTCAACAACCCCGACGGTCACCGCAGCGGGGACGATCTCCGAGGAGGTCGCACCGCGATCCTCGGTCTCCGTGAGGCCACACTCGGCACCGACGGGCAGACCCGTCCAGGATCCGCTGAGATCGTTCTCTGCGGACAGGACCCGCGAGGCGTCCTCGCCCAGGTCGATCGACTCACCCTGGAAGGTGCACGCCAGCTCGACCTCGAAGGGGCCGGCGCCAAACTCAGCGCCCTCACCGGTGACCAACTTCGTGACGTCAACCTGACCTGCCTCGAAGGTGTTGGTCACCTCGAAGGCAGCAGTCTCAGCGTCAGCCACCGCGACCGTCACCGCAGCCGGCACGATCTCCGAGGAGGTCGCACCGCCATCCTCGGTCTCGGTCAGGCCACACGCGGCGCTCACGGGGAGGCCGGACCAGGAGCCAGTCAGGTCGTTCTCGACAGACAGGACACGTGGGGCATCCTCACCGAGGTCGATCGACTCACCCTGGAAGGTGCAGGCCAGCTCGACCGTGAACGGCCCCGTGCCGTATGCCGCAGCGTCGCCTTCCACGATCTTCTGGACCGAGACCTCGCCCAGCTCGAAGGTGTTGGTGAGGTCGAAGACCGCGGGGGCCGCCGTCTCCTCACCGACAGTCACCGTGTCCGGCGTGATCGCCACCGAGGTGGCACCGCCGTCCTCGGTCTCCGCGAGGGAGCACTCGGCACCGACGGGCAACCCGTCCCAGGCACCGGTCAGACCATCCTCAACAGACAGCACCCGGGATGCGTCGTCGCCCAGGTCAACCGGCTCACCCTGGAAGGTGCACGCCAACTCAACCGTGAACGGACCAGAGCCGAAGTCAGCGCCAGCACCCTCAATGGTCTTGCCCACAGCAACCTGACCCAGCACGAAGGTGTTGGTCACGACAAACTCGGCCGGCTCCTCACCGGCAAGCACCGTCAGCGACTCGGGGACGACCTGCGCCAGCGTCGCACCACCGTCGTCGGTCTCGGTGACCGAGCACTCGGCGCCGATCGGCAGCTGCCCCCAGGACCCGGCATACCCGTTGTCCTCGGACAGCACCAGCGAGGCACCGTCCACGTCAACCGGCTCACCCTGGAAGGTGCAGGCCAGCTCGACCGTGAACGGACCAGCACCGAACAGCTCGGCACCTGGGCCGGTCACGACCTTGGACACCGCGACCTCACCGAGATCGAAGGTGTTGGTCAGGTCGAACGTGGCCGGGGCCTCGAGGTCCTCACCGACAGTCACCGTGTCCGGGGTGATCGCCACCGAGGTGGCACCGCCGTCCTCGGTCTCCTCAAGGGAGCACTCGGCACCGACCGGCAGGCCCTCCCAGGCACCGGTCAGACCATCCTAGAGTGACGTCTACCTTAAACTTTTTTGAGACGGAGTCAATTAAATACTCGTGAGTTCAGTCACATTTCACGCGAAGGCTGCCGCGATGTCCTCGGCGAGAGCCCGGAAAGCCCGCCCGCGGTGGCTGATCTCGTGCTTCTCCTGGGCGGTGAGCTGCGCCAGCGTCCTGCCGTCCGGGAGCACCAGCAACGGGTCATAGCCGAATCCGTTGCTGCCGATCGGCTCACGGCCCAGCGCACCGCGCACCGCGCCCTCGCGCACGATCGTGTCCTGCCCGGGCACAGCGAGCGCTGCGGCACAGACGAACCCAGCGGCCCGGTGCTGATCCGGGACATCGCCCAACTGCGCCAGGAGCAACGCGTTGTTGGCAGCATCCTTGTCCGCCCCCGAGACCCCCGACCAGCGGGCCGAGAAGACTCCCGGGCTGCCACCGAGGACGTCGACAGCCAGCCCCGAGTCATCGGCGAGCGCCGGCAGCCCGGTCGCATCGCGCACCGCCTCGGCCTTCAGGGTCGCGTTGGCGGCGAAGGTGACACCCGACTCGACGACGTCCTCCAGCTCGGGGAAGTCGGTCACGGGCACCAGATCGAGCCCGGTCCGCTCCAGCACGTCGGCGAGGATGTCACGCAGCTCCTCAACCTTGTGGGCATTGCGGGTGGCCAGGACGATGCGCGTGGGCTGGGTCATGCCTCCAGCGTAGGTCGAGGCACGGCGCGCCAGTGGCGTGGGCCGGGAGCGTCGGTCGGTCCAGGTAGCGTTGCCGACGATGCAGACTCCCGCCCCCGACTCCCGCCGTGTGAGCGCCCGCCACCGCGTCCTCGCCCTGGCCCTGCCGGTCCTGCTCGTCGTGGCGACAGCCTGCTCCGGCGGGGAAGACCCGGACGACTCAGACTCCTCCCCCACTGCCAGCTCGACGGTGACTGGCGCGCCCCCGGCCACCAGCACCGCACCGGCCGACGATGCAGGGACCACCAGTGTCGGACCACCGGACGACGCCGGGACGACGAGTGCCCCGCCACCAGACGACTCAGAGACCACGAGCAACCCGCCGCCGACGGAGACCGCCGCACCGACCGAACCCACCGGTCCGGCCCACGCGTTCGGCGCCTATGGCATCGCGGCCGGTCACCCAGAGGCAGTGCAGGTTGGCATCGACATCCTGGAGCGGGGCGGCAACGCGGTGGATGCGGCCGTGGCCACGGCCTTCGCGATGGGTGTGATCGAGCCACTGACCTCCGGCGTGGGCGGCGGCGGCACGGCACTGGTGGTGCCGATGCCCGACAGCACGGCACCAGGCAACCCCGACAAGGCCCTGGCCTACGACTACCGCGAGACCCTGCAGTCCTCGGGCAAGCTGCCCAAGAGTCGCACCGGCATCCCCGGTTTCGTGGCGGGCATGGCCGAGCTGCACGCCGAGCACGGGCAGCTGCCCTGGCGCGACGTGCTGCAGCCGGCGATCGACCTCGCCGAGTTCGGCGTGCCGGCCTCGTGGTGGCTCGCGCAGGAGTTGCGCACCGAGCGGGGGCGCGCGGTCACCGCGGACCTCCCGCAGTTCCGCAACCAGGCGCTGGAACCGCTGGAGGAGAATGACCTGCTGATCCAGCTCGACCTCGCGGAGACCCTGGAGACCATCGCCCGGGACGGTCGCGACGGCTTCTACACCGGCTATCTCGCGCAGGAGCTCACCCGCGCTGACGGCATCGACGCCAAGGGGCTCGACACCTACGCGGTGGACGTGCGCGACCCCGTCCGCGGAGCGATCAGGGGCCACGTGGTGATGGCCGCCGCCCCGGCCACTGCCGGCGTGGCCCTGGTCCAGCTGCTCCAGGTCGCCGAGGCCAACGGGTTGGACCACACCAAACCCGGCACCTCGGCATACATCGACACTCTCTCCGATGCCTGGCTGGTGGCCGACGAGTCGATGGACACCGTCGTGGGCGACCCCAACTTCGTCGACGTGCCGATCAAGAAACTGACCGATCCCACGGCCAACGCCGCCCTCGAGGTCGCGGCACCCGCGCCCAGCGGTGAGGTGGCGGCAGGCCGACCGGCCGACGGCAACACCACCCACCTCAGCGTGGTGGATGCCGACGGGCTCTCGGTCTCGATGACCAACACGGTCACCGACTTCTGGGGCTCCGGGCAGGAGATCGGCGGGTTCTTCGTCAACAACCACCTGATCCGGTTTGGCACCACGGGACGGACCAAGGCCAATGACCCTGAGCCGGGCAAACGGCCGGTCAGCTTCATGGCGCCAGCCATCGTGCTGGACTCCGAGCTGCGGCCGGCGCTGATCGTCGGCTCGCCCGGCGGCCGCCGCATCCCCAACATCCAGGCCAACGTGATCTCCCGGTGGCTGGACGGCCAGCCGTTGCAGGACGCCGTGGACTCGCCCCGGTTCCACCTGGACGAGGGGACGCTGTATGCCGAGAAGTTGCCTCAGTCGACGACGCGCGGGTTGGAGAAGCTGGACTATCGGATCCGGGTGGCCCCGGCGGCCTGGAATCTGTTCGGGTCGGCTCAGGCGCTGGAGCTGGACCACGCCGGGGGCACGGTGATCGGGGCGACCGACAAGCGCCGCACCGGTGCCTGGGACAGCGGGCCCGGCCTGCGCCCCTGACGCGCCGTCGGGTCGCTTTCTGTGAGCAGCGGGCTACGCTGAGACATGACCCCCGACCAGCCGGGGTCGGCCCGGCTCGGCCGACCCCCCGCTTCCTCTGCTGACAAGATCGAGCAGACCTCCATGGCATTGCTGCTCGAGCGAGGCTTTGACCACGTCTCGGTCGCAGAGCTGGCCGCGGCCGCGGGCATCAGCCGTGCCACGTTCTTTCGGTATTTCCCGACCAAGGCCGACGTGGTCTGGCGGGGGTTTGACCGGGCCCTCGACGCCATGGAGCAGGCCCTGGAGCAGGCGCCCGAGCAGCTGGACACCATGGCGGCGATCCGCGAGGCGATCGACGAGTCGTTCCTGGCCACCGCCCCTCATCGGGACGTGTGGTGGCAGAGCTTCATGCTGGTCAACGCGCAGCGATCCGTGGGCGGCGAGTCTCACGATCGGTGGGCACGCTGGACCGACCTGGTCACGCGCTTCGTGGCCGGACGGATGGGCGTGCCCGAGGGCCACGCAGTCCCCGCCGCCATCGCGTGGGCACACCTCGGGATCTACCTCGCCACGCTGCGTGCGTGGGCTGGCCAGCCGATGGACGCCGACCAGATGCAGGCACAGGCCCTGAGCTCCATCGACCTGGTCGCGGCCGAGATGGCCGGCCTGCTCGAGTTCACCGACTGACCGCGCAGCGCCACCTGGCGTCAGCGGGCCTGTAGGCGGCCCGCGTCACGCAGCCAGTGTCAGGAGGTCGGCGGCCCCTGGTCGACGTCCGAGCCGGCCTCGCGCGCGTCGGAGCCACCCATGTCGTCGCCGCCGAGTGCGGCGATCTGGCGGGCGGTCAGCTCGGCGCAGCCCTCGGCGGCCTGGTCGAGGAGAGCATCCAGCAGTTCGCGGTCGAACGGCACGCCCTCGGCGGTGCCCTGCACCTCCACGAACCGGCCGTCGCCGGTCATCACCACGTTCATGTCGGTGTCGGCATCGACGTCCTCGACATAGTCCAGGTCCAGCACCGGCTCCCCCTTGACGATGCCCACGCTGACGGCGGCCACCGACCCGGTGATCGGCTCGGCGCCCTTCTTGATCAGCCCGAGGGAACGGCCCTTCTCGACGGCGTCGACCAGCGCGACATAGGCGCCGGTGATCGCCGCGGTGCGGGTGCCCCCGTCGGCCTGCAGGACGTCGCAGTCCAGCTGGATGGTGTTCTCCCCCAGAGCGGACAGGTCGATCACCGCACGCAGGCTCCGGCCGACCAGGCGAGAGATCTCGTGCGTGCGGCCACCGATGCGCCCCTTGACCGACTCACGGTCGCTGCGCGTGTGCGTGGCGCGCGGGAGCATGGCGTATTCAGCTGTGGCCCACCCCAACCCGCTGCCCCTGCGCCAGCGCGGCACGCCCTCACTGAAGGAGGCGACACACAGCACGCGCGTCTTGCCAAACTCGACCAGGACGCTCCCCTCGGCGTGGTCGAGCCACCCGCGGGTGATCCGGATCTCACGGAGTTGGTCGGGCTGGCGGCCATCGTGGCGGGGTCCATCACTCATGCCCCCCAGCGTAGGCGCACGCCGCACTGTCGGCGTCACCGAGGCTGGGCGCTCAGCGAGCGGTGTGCGCCAGGTCGCCCTCACGGCACGCAAAGCACCAACTCGGTGTCCTCAGGCCCCGGAGTGGACCAACTCGGTGTCCTCGGCGGCCAGCTGCACAGCCCCGACCAGGCTCGCCCGGTCGCCCAGCTCGCTGATCACGATCGGGGTCTCGGCCACCGAGGAGAGCGCGTGGCGTCGCAGTCCGGTGCGGGTCGGCTCCAGCAGCAGCTCACCGGCCTGGGCGGAGGCGCCGCCCAGGATGATGATGCCGGGGTTGAGCAGGTTCAGGACCGAGCCGAGGGCCCACCCGAGGCGCAGGCCGGCATCCTCGATCACCCGCTGGGCCGCGAGGTTGCCCTCCCCCGCCGCGACGACCACCTCCTTGAAGGTGGCGCCTGGCAGGTGTGAGCCGAGCAGCCGCAGCAGGTGCTCGCTGGAGGTGTAGGTCTCCAGGCAACCCCGGCTCCCGCACCGGCACATCGGCCCCTGCTCATCGACGGTCAGGTGGCCGATCTCCCCCGCAGTGCCATCGGCCCCGTGGAACAGCTCGTCGTTGATCATGATCCCGGCACCCACGCCGCTGGCGATCTTCACGAACACCGAGCTGGTGTGCCCCTGGCCCTGCCCGTGACGGTGCTCCGCGAGCGCGCCGAGGTTGGCGTCATTCTCGACGCGCACGGGCACCCCGAAGGTCTCCTCCGCGACGGCGGCGGCGTCCACGCCCTCCCACCCCGGGAAGATGGCAGACGACCGCACGACGTTGTTGACCACCGGCGCCGGCAGACCGAGACCGACCTGCCGCAGCGGCCCGACTGCCGGGTTGATGCGCTCCAGGAGCGTCCGCGCCAGCCGCAGGTCGAGGACGTGGTCCTCCGGCTCGGAGGCCACCCGCTCCTCGGCCAACACCTTGCCGGTCAGGTCCCCGACAGCGACCGCGATGTGACTGTGCCCAAAGTCGATCCCCGCCACCACCCCGGCACCCGGCGCAAGACGCACCGCCGAGCCACGTCGCCCGCTGCTCGGCTCGGTGTCCAGCAGCCCGGCCGCCGTCAGGTCGCGCACGATGTTGGACACGGTGGCGTGGGCCAGCCCGGTGGCCCGGGCGAGCTCAGCCTGGGTGTGCACGCCCTTGTCCGTGGGCGTGCGCAACACCGAGAGCAGTCGCCGCTCGTTGGACGCTCGCAGCGATGTCGACGAGCCGGGCGCAGCAGTCGGACGTGGCGCGCTTCGGGGCATGGCTGAACTGTGCCTGCCCGCTCATTAACTGTCAAGCGATAACGATAAATGTTGCAAGATTCAGCACTGAACCCATCTTGACCAGACCGTTATCGTTCACCTCTTGACGACAAAGCCGTCCGGCGGGACACTTCAGGGATCTTGTTCGCAACGAAGCGGGCGCTGGGTCTCCCGGTCCGCTCCACCCAAGGAGGACCCACCGTGACCACAACAGTTCGGCGCCGCTCGGCCGTCGGCATCACCGCCCTGCTCGCCTTCACCTTGTCTGCCTGCGGGGCCAACGACCCCGCACCAGAGGACACCGACGACACGGGGGCCGATGCTGCAGTCGACGACGCCGATGCGGGCGAGGACGTCGGCGAGGCAAGCGACGAGACCGGTGACGACACTGGCGGTGCCCCGGGAGGCGAGAGCATCAGCATCGCGCTCCTGCTCCCCGAGACGCAGACCACCCGTTACGAGGCGTTCGACAAGCCGCTCTTCGAGGCCAAGGTGGCCGAGCTGTGCGAGGAGTGCGAGGTCCTCTATTACAACGCCGACCAGGACGAGACCGCCCAGTCCCAGCAGGTGGACACCGCGATCAGCGAGGGCGCATCAGTCATCGTGCTCGACCCGGTCAACGGCGCCGGAGCCGGTGGCATGGTGACCGCTGCGCAGGCCGAGGACATCCCGGTCATCGCCTATGACCGGTTCATCGCCGAGGCCGACTACTACATGTCCTTCGACAACGAGACCGTCGGCAAGATGCAGGGCGAGGCCCTCGTCGAGGCGATGGGCGACACCGGCAACATCCTGATGCTCAACGGCGCCCCCAGCGACCCCAACGCCGCTCAGTTCAAGGCCGGCGCGCACAGCGTCATCGACGCCAGTGGCCTGACGATCCTGGAGGAGTATGACAACCCCGACTGGTCCCCGGAGAACGCCCAGCAGTTCGTCACCGACCAGCTCAGCGCCTATGACCCCTCGGAGATCAACGGCGTCTATGCCGCCAACGACGGCCAGGCCGGTGGAGTGGTCGCGGCCCTGACCGGCGGCGGCATCGCGGTGGACGACCTGCCGCCGATCACCGGCCAGGACGCCGAGCTCGCGGCGGTGCAGCGGATCGTGGCCGGCCAGCAGGCGGTCACCGTCTACAAGCCGATCCCCATCGAGGCCGAGACCGCGGCCGAGCTGGCCGTCACCCTGGCCCGGGGCGAGGAGCCTGCCGCCACGAGTGACACCGGCGTCGAGCTGTCCGACTTCGAGGGCGTCCCGTCCTACATCTTCGACCCGATCGCGGTGACCCAGGACAACGTCAACGACACGATCGTGGCCGACGGCTTCTACTCCGCCGACGAGATCTGCACCGGCGACTACGCGGCGGCGTGCGAGTCGCTCGGGCTCGGCGGATGACCCAACCGGTCATCGCGCAGGGCACGGTGCCGGTCGGGGACAGCGTGCTGTCCCTGACCGGCATCACCAAGCGCTTCGGCGCGGTCCAGGCCCTCACGGACGTCTCGCTCGAGGTGCATGCCGGGGAGGTGGTCGCCCTCGTGGGTGACAACGGCGCCGGCAAGTCGACGCTGGTCAAGATCATCTCGGGCGTCTATCAGCCCAACAAGGGCACGATCGTCGTCGACGGTCGCGCGGTCGAGGTGCACGGGCCCTCCGACGCCCAGCGCCTCGGGATCGCCACGGTCTTCCAGGACCTGGCGCTGTGCGACAACCTCGACGTGGTCGCCAACCTCTTCCTCGGGCAGGAGCGGACCAACGCCACGATTCTCAACGAGGTCGAGATGGAGCAGGAGTCGTGGCGGTTGCTGCGCACCCTGTCGGCCAAGATCCCCTCGGTGCGCATCCCGATCGCGGCCCTGTCCGGCGGGCAGCGCCAGACGGTGGCCATCGCCCGCAGTCTGGTCGGCCAGCCCAAGGTGGTGCTGCTCGACGAGCCCACCGCTGCCCTCGGGGTGGCCCAGACCGCGGAGGTGCTCAACCTGGTCGAGCGCCTGCGCGAGACCGGGCTGGGCGTGATCCTGGTCAGCCACAACATGGCCGACGTGCAGGCTGTCGCCGACCGGATCGTCGTGCTGCGGCTGGGCCGCAATGCCGCGGACTTCGCCGTCGAGGAGGCCACCACCGAGGAGTTGGTCGCCGCGATCACCGGCGCCTCAGACAACGTGGTCGCTGCCCGGGCGTCACGGCATACCCGTCTCGAGGATGAGGTGACCGATGAGTGAGGCCACCAAGACACCCGCCGCCGCAGTGGCGGCGGACCTCGCCGACGAGCGGCTGATCAAGTCCGAGGGCTTCAGCGGTTATCTGTCCGCCCAGGTCAACCGGCTGCGCTCGGGCGACCTCGGCAACCTCCCGGTGATCCTGGGTCTGGTCATCATCTGCATCGGGTTCTATCTGCAGAACGCCCGGTTCCTCTCCTCGCGCAACATCGTCTCGATCACGCAGTATGCCGCCCCCATCGGCATCATCGCCCTCGGCATCGTGCTGGTCCTGCTGCTCGGTGAGATCGACCTGTCGGTGGGCTCAGTGAGCGGGATGGCCGCCGCCGTGATGGCGGTGCTGATGGTCAATCACGGCCTGTCGACCACCGTGGCGATGCTGGGCGGGGCCGCTGTCGGTGTGGCCGTCGGCCTCTTCTATGCGGCGCTCTATCTGTGGATCGGCATCCCCTCGTTCGTGTTCTCGCTCGCGGGGCTGCTCGGCTTCCAGGGCGTCCTGCTGTTTGTCCTGGGCAACACCGGCACGATCAACCTGCCCCAGGGCTCCTGGCTGCTGGAGTTCACCCGGTTCAGCTTCGTGACCGGGTGGCAGTCGTATGCCGTGGTGGCGGTGATCGTGCTGGTCTACCTGGGCTCGCAGTGGCGGACCACGGTCCGCCGCAGGGCGGCGGGGCTGACGCCCCCGTGGTGGCCGATGATCCTCATCAAGGCGGGCGTGTTCGCCGTGGGGCTGGGTCTGGTGACCTACTACGTCAACATCGACCGTGGCTTCAGCTATCTGTGGTGGCTCTTCTTTGGCCTCGTGGTGCTCGTCGACTTTGCGCTCCGGCGCACCCGTTGGGGCCGGCACGTGTTTGCGGTCGGTGGCAACGAGGAGGCTGCCCGGCGCTCGGGCATCAAGGTCAACCGCGTCTATGTGTCGGTCTTTGTGATGACCTCGTTGCTCGCTGCCTTCGGCGGTCTGATGGCCGCCGGGCTGCAGACCAGCGTGTCGCAGGCGACGGGCACGACGGACACCAACCTGACGGCCATCGCGGCCGCAGTGATCGGCGGCACCAGCCTGTTCGGTGGGCGCGGGACGGCCTGGGCTGCGCTCATGGGTGTCCTTGTCCTGCAGGCCATCACCAGTGGTCTCAACCTCGCCGGTGTCGAGTCCGAGGTGCGCTTCATGGTGACCGGCGCCGTCCTGGTCGTCGCCGTCGGCATCGACTCGCTGTCCCGGCGCGCACGCTCCTCCAGCGGGAGTGGTTAGCCGCCCCCGGACGTATGCCGAAGGGGCACCACACGCGCGGCCGTCGCCGTCCGCAGTGGTGCCCCTTCGGCATACAGTGAGCTGTGTCTCAGGACTCCCCGCAGACCCCGTCGAAGGCCCCGTCGAGGACCCCACCGCGCGACCCCGGCGTGCCGGGCACTCCCCTCGAGTGGGCGGCTGGCACCGGCGCGTTCCTGGTCGAGCTGGCCCTGGTCGGCACCGCTGCCGTGGCCACCCGGCTGCTCGTCGGTGGTGGCCTCGGCTGGGTCGCCGGGCTCGCGAGCGCGGTGGTCGTTGTTGCCATCTGGGCGACCTGGATGGGTCCCCGCTCCAATCGGCGGCTCCCCCTGGCCGGGCGGTTGGTGCTCGGCTGTGGCCTGGTCGTGCTGGCAGCTGCACTCGCCCACACCGCGGGGCTCACGTCGTGGGCCTGGTGGTTTGGCGGCGTCGGCCTGCTGCTGACGGTGGCGGGTCAGGCGCTGACGCCACCGAACCCGCCTCGATAGGATTTGCCATCAAGGAGGTGTCATGCCTGATCAGCAGAGCCCGAGTGACCTGACCCTGGCGCGGCTGCACTTCCAGCCGACCAGTCCCCGCGGCCGCAGAGTCGCTGCGCGCCGCAAAGATGTCGTCGAGCTGGCGCGATCAGCCGGGTTCGCCAATGTCCGCATCTTCGGCAGCGTCGCTCGGGGCGACGATGGAGCAACGTCAGACATCGATCTGCTGGTGACTCTTCCGGCAAACGCCAGCCTGTTCACCATCGCGCGTCTCGAGAGAGACCTCACCGAGTTGCTCGGCGCGGAGGTGGACGTCGTCCCCGACAGCAGCCTGCAGCCCCACCTCGCGGACCGCGTGCACGCTGAGGCAGTGAACCTATGAGCCACACCGACCTGGAGTTGCTGGAAGAGGCACTAACGTGACGACGCTGCTGTTCACGGATGTCAGGGTCTTCGACGGCGAGTCGGACACCCTGCAGGAGGGCCCGGTCGTCGTGCGCGATGGGCGGATCGTGGCGGTGGGTCCGGGCTCCGACGACCAGGTGGACGGATCGGTTGAGCGGATCGAAGGTCGGGGCCGCACGCTGCTGCCCGGCCTGATTGACGCGCACTTCCACGCCTATGCGGTCTCCCTGGACATGATGGAGAACGAGACCCGGCTGCTGAGTTATGTCGCCCACGTGGCCTCGCAGCGGCTGGGTCGAGCGCTGTCTCGCGGATTCACAACCGTCCGGGATGTGGCCGGTGGCGACGCCGGGCTCGCCGCGGCCATCCGCGAGGGCTTCTTCCCCTCACCTCGCTATCTCTACACCGGAGCCGCCCTCAGCCAGACCGGTGGCCATGGCGACCCGCGCTCGGCAGACCTGGAGACTGACCTGTGCGGTGGCCACTCCACCGAGGTCGTCGACGGCGTGGATGACCTGCGCCGAGCCGTGCGCGAGAGGTTCCGCACCGGCGCCCACGCGATCAAGGTGATGACCTCCGGCGGCGTCATCTCACCGGTCGACCCGCTGCGCATCCCGCAATACTCCCCCGACGAGCTCACGGCCGTGTCCGAGGAGGCCACCCGTCGCGGCAGTTACGTTGCGGCACATGCCTACTCCCCCGAGGCCATCGTGCACTCGGTGACCCACGGCATACACACGATCGAGCACGGCAACCTGCTCGACGAGCCGACCGCCGCCCTGATGGCCGAGCACGGCGCCTTCCTGGTGCCGACCTTGGCGACCTATGCCGCGATGGACCGGCACGGACTCGATCTCGGCATGCCAGAGGTCGCGCGCGCCAAGAACGCCGAGGTCCTCGACGCCGGACAGCGTGCGGTCGAGATCGCCCTGCGTGCAGGCGTCAGAGTCGGCTTCGGCACGGACCTGATGGGCAGCCTGGAGACCGAGCAACTGACCGGGTTGCGCCTGCAGGCCGAGGCGGTCGGGGCCCATCAGACCCTGCGCTCGGCCACCTCCGTCAACGCTGACCTCATCGGACGGCCCGACCTCGGCCGCATCGCAGCCGGGGCAGTGGCAGACCTCTTGCTCGTCGAGGGCGATCCACTGGCCGACATCAACACCCTGGCCGACCCCGATGCGGCGCGCGAGATCTGGCAGGGTGGCGTCCTACGATCGACAGATGCGCTCACCAATCGTCACGGATGATGTCTTCGAGCTCTATCCCCACGGACCCGAGGAGACTCACCAGGATCTGGCCGAGCACCTCCTTGCTCTCGCTGCGGATCCGCACCAGGACGATGAGGTCACCGTGGGCGGACTGCTGGTCCTGGCAGGGGAACACCTCGAGTCGGCAGGCAATCTGACCGCGGCCGAAGACGCCTTTCGCGAGGCCGCTGCGCATAGGCAGGACCCCAAGGTGCCCGAGCCGCTGACGTATCTGGTGGACGTGCTGCTCGAACAGGACCGACGCGACGAAGCCGTCGGGATAGACGACGAGCTGCAGCGCAGCCGACCAGAGGACCCCAACACCTACGTCGCGCAGGCTGAGTCTTGGGAGCACCACGGAGACCTGCAACGCGCGCTCGGCTGGGTCAATCGCGGACTCGCTCTCGATGAGCGGACCGGGGCGTTCCACCAGTCCGACGTCAAGATGATCTGCCAGACCAGGTGGCGGATCCGGAGGGCACTGGGCTTCGGGGCGGATGAGTATGACCAGGTGGCCATCACCATTCAGGAGACATTCTCCGGCTGAAACCCGTTGCGCCAGCATGCCGTTGAGTCGACGATGATCCCGTGAGCACCACGACCTATCCCCTGCACACCGACCGGCTGACCGTGCGCATGCTGCGTGAGGACGACATCGACGTCCTCACTGCCTATCGCAACGACCCGCAGGTGTCGGCCCTGCAGGACTGGGATCTGCCCTATCCGCGCGAGCGCGCTGAGCGGCTGGTCGCAGCGCACGCAGACCGCGACGACGTCGAGCCTGGCAAGGGCACGCAGCTCGCCATCGATCTGGACGGCCAACTCATCGGCGACCTCTTCGTCGGCCTGGATGAGCACTGTGGCGTCGCCGAGATCGGCTTCAGTCTGGCGGCGGATCACCACGGCAAGGGGTATGCCGTGGAGGCGGCTTCGGTGGCCGTCGATGACCTGATCGATCGGCTGGGTGTGCATCGCCTCGTCGGCGAGTTGTCACCGGACAACCTGGCCTCCGCCCGATTGCTGGAGCGGCTCGGGATGACCTTTGAGTATTTCGCGGAGAAGTCGTTCTGGTGGCGTGGTGCCTGGGACGACAACCTGTTCTACTCGATGACCGCCGACCAGCGGCGCGCCTGGCGCGACCGTCTGCTCACGCCGCCGGAGCAGGTGCGGCTCGTCGAGCTCACCCACGAGAACATCGGGCCCTACCGGCGGCTGCGCACGCACCGCACCCAGGAGCGCTTCGTGGCCACGATGGACCAGTCCTTCGCCGATGCGCTCTTCCCCGAGCCGGAGAACGGACACCCTGTGGTCGCCGTGCTGCGCGGCATCGAGGCCGACGGCGAGCCGGCCGGCTTCCTGATGTGGGCCGACGCCATTAACGAGGGCACCCCCGATCCCTACCTCTGGCGGTTCCTGATCGACCGGCGCCACCAGGGCCGCGGGATCGGCCGGCAAGCTCTCGACCTCTGGACCGCCGACCTGCGCGCCGCCGGACAGACGGCCGTCGAGGCCAGCTGGGTGCAGGCACCCGGCGGTCCCGAAGCGTTCTATCTCAAGGCCGGCTTCGCACTCACCGGTGAGATGGACGACGACGAGGCCGTGGCCCGCCTCGAGCTCTGAGGACGAGGGACCTACGCGACACGGGTGGGTGGGTCACCACCTGACTCATCCACCCCTTCCCCACCCAACTGGCCCCGCCGGCGAGCGCACGCTGTGTCAGCATGGCCAGCGACACAGACGTCCACCCGAGAGGGACCAACCATGAGTCTTCGTGCCCGTCCGACCCTGCTCCTGGTCCTGCTGGTGATGTGGGGCCTGATCGCCTGGACACCGGGCGCCCCGGTGACGTCACCGGTCGAGTCTCCCCCACCAGCCCCGACCACCAACCCGATCGACGGGGTCCCGACCACCGGGCTCACGGCATACGAGGACATGGTCACCGAACTCACGCGACTTCGGGACCGGCACGGAGTGCAGCTCAGCCAGGCCGGCACCTCCAACGAGGGCCGCGGCGTCTGGCTCGCAGGGGTCGGTGACGGGCCACGCGCCGTCCTGGTCGTCGCCCAGCAGCACGGCAACGAACCGCACGGCAGTGAAGCAGCGCTGGACTATCTGCACACCCTCGCAACGAGCAACAAGCCGGCGATCCGGCACATCCGCGACGAGCTGACCATCTGGGTCATGCCGCGCGTCAATCCCGATGGCGCAGCGAACAATTGGCGGCAGAACGTCGACCCCGAGTGCGACCCCGAAATCCGGGACTGCACGCCTGGTCGCGGCATCGACCCGAACCGCTGGCACGACCCGACCGAGCTGACGCAGGACGTGCCAGCGCCGGAGACCGTGGCGGTGCGCGGGGTGTTTGAACAGGTGGATCCCGAGCTGGTGGTGGACCTGCACGGTCAGCTCAGTTATGTCGATGACGAGGTGGCACCGATCACCGCGAGCGTCGCGTGGCCAGTCATCGCCCCGGAGGACCTGACGCCCGAGCGCGAGGCCGCGATCGCCTATGCCAAGCAGGTGTCGGTGCTGATGGCCGACTCGGTCGACAACTCCCGGCGCGGTCTGGCCTCGCAGTATCCGCTGGGCACCGGTTCGCTGCTGACCGCCCGCAACGCCTATGGGTGGCAGGGCGCCGCGACGGTGCTGTTCGAGCAGCGCTCCAATGGCGGGATCCGCGACCTGCGGCCGCGGGTTGACGAGGCCTATGACGCGCTGATGACCGTGACGACCGCGGTGGCGGACGGCTCGGTCCACGATGTCGACCCGGCGCTGGCCGACGCGATCCCCGAGCGGGGACTGCAGGTCGGTCCGGAGCGGCCGATGTTGCCGCGCTCGTGCCCGGCCAGCCACGGCGTTCGCGGCAGCGGCGAGGTGCTCGAACACGAGGGCAGCGTCTATGACCTGGTCACCGAGCACGCCACGCGCGTGGTGCCCGACGCCAGCGAGGCCTACGAGCGACCCACCACCGCGCAGGCTTGCGATCTGGGCAACGCCTTCCGGATGCTGGAGCGCGGCAACGCGGCCCGGGCGGCGGACCTTGTGGCCCCCTATGACTACAGCGTGCTCCAGATCGAGGACCCGGAGACGGGGCGCGAGCACCTCGCCCTGGTCGAGGACTTCGGCGGCAGTGGTCCGTATGCACGGGGCTGGGGTCTGTTTGTCCACTCCCCCGACTCGTCGTCGTCGACCACGGTGGTCGCGGCCTACCCGACGTCCGCGACCTTCTCCGAGCGGCTGGCTGCGCAGGTGTTTGACCGCGACGACGCCGAGAACCTGCTCGTCGCCGGAGCGCACCGGACTGCGAACCGGGCCGATGCCGACACCTATGAGCCTGCCAACGCCACAACCGCTTCGGAGAGCGCTCTGCGCCGGGTCGCGATCGAGGCGGTCGACCGGGACGAGACGTCGCTCCAGGTGCTCGGCGCCACGCGTGACGGACTCGAGGTGCCCCTCACCTCCGGCACCGTGCCACCGAGCGACCTGGCGTGGACCGTCGACTCGGGGCTGTCGTCCGCTGGCTATCCGACCTGCCTGTATGCCGATGGCACCTGTGACGATCTCGGCTCCACCGGCAACCTGCTCGCCCAGGATGCACGCGCGGTCCGCGCCGAGCCATTGGTGATCTATCCGTCCTATGCCGTGCGCGGCACGCTCGCAGCTCGGGAGAAGTTGGCGGGCGTGCTGGCCGAACTGCTCTGAGCAGTCGTTCCACAGCCGGCATACATGACGCAGGGGTGGGTGAGTCAGCACCTGACTCACCCACCCGTCGTCACCACGCTTGAGTTGCTCAGTCGACCCAGGCATCCTCCACCGTGCGGGTCAACGTGGAGCCGTCGCCGTCGAGGACCGTGATGCGCACATCGACCGCACCGCTCCCCCGGGTCGGCAGAGCCTTCCAGACGCCACGCGTGAAGTGACCGCGCTGGTCGGTCCAGGTCGCGCCGTTGTCCCAGGACAGCTCGACCTGAACGTCGGCCCTGCGGAGGGATGCACCGTCAACTCGCCACGGCGTGACCTCGAGGAGGCCGCGCGCGGAGCGCTGCGCCGAGGCGTCCACCGGGAACGAGGTCTGTGCCTCGATCATCGGCAGAGCCGTCGGCGTCTCCTCGGTCGAGGCACCGGCGACGAACTCCCAGACGGACTCCACTCGCGAGGACCCCTGCCAGATGACGGGCGAGTGCGTCGTGGACAGCTCGATCCGCCAGGGCGCAGGAGCGGCCGGGGCATCGAGTTGCATGGTGCCGCCGAAGGTGGGGGCGACCACGACACCATCCCGGCTGATCGTGCCCGAGCGCGGGAACGGACCGGAGAGGCTGTGACCCGCGCCGTCAACCGCCCCGAGACGCAACTTGACCTGCCCGTTCGCCGTGGTGGCGGGCGCCTGTGAGTCGGTGGGCAGGGTGCCAGTGACCGCGCCCGCACCGATGGCACCCGCGAACCAGTGACGCTCGGGGTCCATCGTCTCGTCATAGGCTGCGGGCACCGTCCGGGACTGCAGTGCGGCACCGTGGATGACCGTCTGCTGCCAGGTGCTGCCGTTGTCGATCACGTGATCCAGACGAGTGGAGCCAGGCTCGACGATGTCAAAGATCGGGGTGAGCAGGCATCGGCACGGCGAGTTCGGGCCGCGTGCCTCGAACATCTGCGAGGCGTTCCCATCGGTGTGGAAGGTCTGGTGCACGGTGGTCAGGTCGGCCGCGCTGAGCGCACCGAACGGGTCTGCCTCGACCGTCGGGAGCTCGTCGATCAGGTCATAGACATCGTCAGGCTGCGGGTCCACCGCGAGCTGCAGCCGGCCGACACCGCCCATCCGCTGGATCCGCTCAGCCAGCGCCGTCGCATCACTGGAGTGGAGCGACAACAGCGGCAGGCTCGAGCCGACACGCGGCTCGGTCAGCCCCTCCTGGGCCGGGCCGATGAGCACAGCCGGCGCTCCCGCGGCCTCCGCCGCCGCGACCTGTGCGGCCAACTCCGGGCCGTCCGTGAGCAGCGGCACGTCGCCGGAGGTGAGCCCGTCGAGACCGACTCGCACAGGCACGGTGCCCTCCACGGGAGTGGGGTTCATCGGGTTGAGCAGCCGGACCGGCAGATCGACAGGCTGTCCGCCACCCACCGCGCGGGCCGCAGCCCAGGGCTCGGTGTTGCGCACCCACGGGAAGAACGAGAACACGCCGTCACTCACCGGGTCGCTGGGGATCAGCGAGATGCGGGACACCGAGGACGACTGGGGATAGACCACGGTCGACTGCGCCAACGGCGGGTTGCCCTCGATCCCCCGCTCCCACCCGAGCACGACGATCGAAGGGGTGCTGGTCTGCGGGGTGTCGACCACGAGCGGCTCCCCGTCACGGGCGTCGACGGTGATCGTCAGCGGTTCTCCGGCCACCACGTCAAACTCCGGATCACCGCCAAAGGTCACCTCCTGCGCAAGAGTCCCCGAGGTATCCAGCGTTGTGGCGTAGCCGAGCAGGCTGTAGGTGCCCGCAGGCAGGTAGAAGGTGTGGGGAGAGCCAGGGTTGAGCCCGAAATTGATGAAGCCGTTGGCCTCATAGGGCTCGCAGTGGAAGTCCATCATCGTGAAGCTGCCACCGGCCGGCTCTCCTGCACGGTCCAGCGCGTTGACCGTGACGGCCACCTTGCCCGGACCAGGCTTCGTGGGATTGGCATTGGCCGGGTCGCGGCAATAGTCCGGGGTCTCCACGATGTCCGTCTCCGCAAGGTCCGCGGAGGTCATGGATGGCGGCGCCAGCGTGGTCACGCCAGCCGCCTGCTCGGTGCGCAGGAGGTCTGGCTGGGCACCGACTTGGAGCGTCTCGGTGGGGACGCCGGTGACGTCGGTCGGAGTCAGCAGCGTCGAGTCCTCGAGTTGTGTGGTCTGCACGATGCCCGGCCCACCACTGCGAGAGGCGACGAGCCCGGCATACGTCCCGTCCTCGGTGACCACCTCGACCCCGCCGATCGACGACCTGGCGAGCACCGGCAGGCCGTCGTCTGGGTCCGACGCAGCCGTCACCGATGGTGCGGCCAGACCAGTGACCAGGGTGGCGGCAGCCGTCAGGACGCCGAGGGCTCGCGAAGGGGACAAGGGCATATGGATCTCCGGTCAGATTGAGGGGCGAACTGCCACTATCTCCCCCGGCTCGGCTCCAGAGAAGCACCACGAATGTCTGATAGTCGTAGGTGTCGTGGATCGGACATCATCAGCATGGGCAGCTCTCGGACTCGGACCTGCGGACCGCGAGATCTATCTCAGCGTCCTGGCCGGCGCAACGGACGAGGCAGCGATCCGAGAACAGACGGGGCGCACGACTCGCGAGGTCGCCGCCGCGCTCAGGTCGTTGCGTGAGCAGGGGTTGATCGGATCAGGCGCCGACGGCGGGGTGGTGGCAGGCAAACCGCTGCTGACCCTGCGGCGTGCCGCCGCCCACCTGCACACATTGGCCGGGGAGATCCTGGACGAGTCCACCCACCTGCAGGTGCTGCATGACCGGACCAACATCCCGGAGCGCAACCGCCCCGATCTGCAGGTGCTGAGCTCGACCGCCGAGGTGCAGCGGGCGTTCGCGGACCTGTTGTCCGGCGCCGAGGAGCAGGTCCTGGCCTGCGTGAAACCGCCCTTCCTGGCCACGGGCGATTTCGCCGAGGACGAGGACGAGCAGCTCCACCGCGGCGTGGAGTTCCGGGTCATCTATGATCCTGCCGCCCTCGAGTTCATGGGCGGCTTGGACCAGTTCACCTCCACCATGCCAGGCGGCGAGCAGGCCCGGGTCAGCGACGGGATCCCGCTGAAGATGTTCATCGTCGACCGGCAACGCGCCCTGCTCCTGCTCAGCGACGACGGCTCAGCAGACGACAGCGGGGCGGTGCTGGTGAGCGGGACCGGTCTGGTCGGCGCGCTGATCGCACTGTTCGAGACCGTGTGGACGCGGGCGTGGGACCTCACCGACCCTCCCCCGCCCGACGGCGTGGTGGTCGACGACCGCGATCGCACGATCATCTCGGCCCTGCGCCTTGGTGCCACGGACGAGGCCATCGCCCGGCGCCTGGGCGTCACCACACGCACGGTGGGGCGCCGCATCGCCCGACTGCACGAACTCACCGACACTCGGACCCGGTTTCAACTCGGCTGGCGGCTGGCGCGACTGACAGGGGACCCTCAGGAGTGACACCACTCACGGGTGGATTACGCCGTGAAATCGCGCTCGCCACGCTGCGTGGCGCAGCGCCCAAGGGTGGCTGTCAGAGCAATTGGCGCTCCATCAAGACTCGCACGAGCTCGCTCCGCCGCTTCACCTCGTAACGCCGCAGAAGGGCTCCGACGTGAAACTTGACCGTGTGCACGCTGACGTGCACCTCTGCTGCGATCTCGTGGTTGTCGTATCCCTCGGCGATAAATCGGACGATCGCTAGTTCGCGATCGCTGAGTGTCTGCGGTGCCGCCGACCCCATCGCAGTCAGAAGTGCCTGACTCGCGATCCTGGGATCGAAATGGGACCCGTCGCAGCGGATGGTGCGCAACCGGTCAGGCAGGCCAGCAGTGCTGGAGTCCTTGAGGATATAGCCGACCGCTCCCGCCCTGATCGCGGCCGCCAGAAGGTCCTCGTTGCCGAAAGCGGTGAACATCACGATCGAGACTTCCGGGAACTCAGAATGCAGCTCGGCACAGAGTGGGATGCTGTTCTCCCCGTCCAAGCGCAGGTCCAAGAGCAGGATCTCTGGTTGTTCGCGACGCAGTAGGTCAGCGGCCTCGCCTGCTTGAGAGGCCCCGCCACAGAACTCGAGGTCCGGTTCCCGTGAGGCCATAGCTTCGAGTCCGAGGAGCACGATGTCATGGTCATCGACAACGCAGAACCGGATGGGAGGGGTCACTTCACCACGTCCTGGGCACGCGCAGATGCACCGTGGTGCCCGCATCGGGGCTGGACGTGACGTCCAGGTGACCATTAACCGAGCTGGCCCGGCGAAACATCGACGACAACCCGAAGTGACCACCGCGGACGAGGCCTTCGAGTGCCCCCTGCAACTGGGCCGAGCCATGGCCGTCATCACTGATCAGCAGTTCCACTGTGTCTGGTCCGCTGATGATCTCCACCCGCTCGGTTTGAGCAGCTGCGTGTCTCAGCGAGTTCGTCAGCGCCTCGACGCCCACCTGGACGAGCACCTCCGCGACATTGTGTGGCAAAGTCTCGTGCTCGATCACCGGGCTCAGGTAGATGTTGCGCTCCGCGCCAGGTCTCAGCGGGACATCAGTAATTTGCTCCACCACCGCACCAAGCTCGGTGACGCCGGTGGATGGGTGCAGGATCAGACCGCTCAGTTCCTCCCTGAGCGTGGTCAGGGCTTCCTCCGCTGCCACCTGAATCTGGGCGATCGACTGGCTTGTGGCCTCGTGCTGAGCAGAGGCCGATGCCTGCTCGGCGGTGAAGCCAATCTGCACGAGCGACCGGACGACTGAGTCATGGATCGCGTGCGCGAAGTCCTCACGCAGCCGCGTCGATTGGGACTCGCGCACCGCGTCCTGGTAGTGAGGCTCCCCCATGAGCAACCCGAGGTACTCGGCAAACTCCTCCAGAACGCGCTCGTCGGTTTCACTGAAAGGGGTCGGGGTTCGGTTGCCGATATAGATCACGCCTCGCACAGCACCACCGCTGAAGAGCGGTGCGGCCATCGCCGAGGAAATCCCCTCCACCAGCGTCTCGCTGACCGGAGGGGCCTTGAGTCGGTCGTCGTCGGCGTAACGCAACGTCCGCACAACCTTGCCCTCGCTGCGGGCCAGCCCACCCAGCCCCTGCTCAAAGCGCATCCGCAACTGCCGGAACTGCGGTGTGTTGACGTTGGCCATCGAGGCGAAGTAGTACTTGGTCGTTTCCGACTCCTCCGGCAGCGCCAGGTAGGCGGTGTCGGAGCCGAATATCTCCCGGGCCGAGGCGACGAGGGAGGTCAGCCGCCCCATCCGGCCGACACCCGTCGGTCCACTATCCAGCACGGCACGGACCGCGTCACCCAGATTGCGTTGCAGCGCAAGAGTGCCCTGCAGTCGTGAGGCGTTGAGCGTCTCGACCAGACGCCCGATCTCGGCACGGTGCAACTGATCGGACAGATCGGGCATGGCCGAGTTGGCGTCTTGAACGCCGATCAGTGCGACTCCGCGCCCGTACGGGTCCTGCCAGGGGATCGACACTGCACTGTCGAGGACGAGAGTGAACGGTCGTAGTGTTGAGGTCGCAGACAGCCCCGAGACTGTGCGCGGCTGATCAAGGTCGAGTCGCTGATTCAGCACCAGGCGCTCGTTGCCCATGGCGGCCGGACCCTCGACATCACAACTGTCGGACAGGACGAAGTATCCGTGCGAAGGTGACATGCCGGTTGGGCGGTAGAGCGCGACGGCACGGTCGCCCAAGAACGGTGTCCGCAGTTCCTGTAGCACTGCCTGGAGGCTCGTGAAGACCGCGCGGGAACCCGCTCCGTCTGCCCAGTAGATGCGGGCTGCGGGGTCCATCGCCATGGTGGTCCTTCCGAGTGTCGATAGCCGGCCGGCACCACGACCAAGTCTAGGTCGCGGTGCCGGCCCCTCTGACGATGGTCAGGCCTGCGCGCGAACCCAACTGGAGTCGGCCGGTGCCTCTTCCACGCCACGGATGTCTTCCGCTGCCATCATCGCCTTGTCGTCCTCGTCGTCGACCCACGTCGCGACGATCTCCTCAAGGGTGGCGAACCAGACACCGTCCTTTCCAGCCATGTGCTCGATCAGCCGCTCGTACCACAGCATGTGGTGCGGCTGCCCGATGATCTGTGGGTGCACACAAGACGCGAAGACGGCGTTGTCCACCCGCTCGTAGGCGTAGTCGAAGATGTCCTGCCAGCGGCGCAGGATGGTCTCCGTGTCCTGCATCCCAGTCTGGGCCCCGGTGTAGCCGAGCGGTGGAAAGTCATCGAGGTACCAGTTGACCGGCACCTCCAGCACTTGGCTTGCCTTCCCCGGCACGTTGCCCTTCTCCCAGTTCACCTGCCACCGACGGGGGTGGTAAGGAACGAGGTCACGAGCCATCAGGCTGCTGTCATAGGTGAACCCAAACTCCTCGACCAGGTCGAGGGTGTTGTCGCTGTAGTCCCAGTACGGCGACCGGTAGCCGACCGGCCGCACTCCGAGCACCTTGTCGAATGAGGTGAACGCCAACTCCATGAGCCGACGCTCGGTCTCGACCGTGATGCCCGGCGGCACCTCGTGGTAGTAGCCGTGGTGGCCGAATTCGTGCCCCGCATCCTGCACCTTCTTGCACCAGTCGGAGAAGGTGTCGACGGTGTGTCCCGGGGTGAACCACGTGGTCTTGACATCGAAGCGATCGTAGAGCTCGAGGAGTCGCGGGACGCCGACCTCGGCACCGTACTCGCCGCGTGACATGAAGGAGGGGCTTGGACGGTTGAATCCGCCGAGCCAGAGTGACTGGGCGTCAAAGTCGGTGCCCAGGTTGACCGCGATCTTCTTGCCCTCAGGCAGTTGCAGGTGTCCCATCAGGTTCCTTTCCTTGCGGGGTGATTCGTGATGTGTTGTGGTTAGTCAGTGCGCGGGGTCAGCCGGATTCGTCGTTCTGTCGCCTCCTCGACCTTGTCCCGCGAGTAGAGCAGCGGGAAGGCCTCCCCGGCAGCCCATGGCTCGAACAGGTCGGTGTAGTGGGAGTCCCGCAGATTGCCGGATTGGCCCGGGGCGTTCATCGCCAGCGAGGAGTCCCATTCGCCCACGTCAACAACAAGCCGGAAGGTTGACCCGGCGGACTGGACGAAGTTCGGTCCGTATGCCGTGTTGCCGGCTGTGTCGCCACTGCCTCCCCTGGGCAGGGGGCCGACCTCGAGCAGCCGGTCCTCCACTCCGGTAAGACGCGCCTTCAGCGGGTGCGCGGCCTTGCTCACGTGCAGGGCTCCCCAAGTCCAACTGTCCCGGTCCGATCCGAGCAACTGCTCGATGTCGGCGACGGCGGCCGGAATGGTCTGCACCACGGCCTCGGCCAAGAACTGTTCTGGATCGGGGCCGAGCTCCTTGCCAGGCGTCTCGATCAGACGCAGTTCGACGCGCGCATCCGCCAGCAAGTCCTCCTTGTTAGCAATCCGGGCCAGGACGTGCTGTGGGTCGCCGTCGGTGACCTGCGCGACGGCGCGCGCCAGCACGGCTGGGCGCAGGTGACGCCGAAACCACACCTCAAAGAGCAGGCCCGGCCAGGATTCCGCGCGGAGGTCGCCGTCCCAGGCCAACAGGGCTGCCAGTCCGTCAACGGCACCGGCATTCTCGATCGGCAGGTCACGCACGGCCGCCAGGATCCTCT
Source organism: Ornithinimicrobium faecis (assembly GCF_023923225.1). Taxonomy (GTDB): domain Bacteria; phylum Actinomycetota; class Actinomycetes; order Actinomycetales; family Dermatophilaceae; genus Ornithinicoccus; species Ornithinicoccus faecis. The sequence continues at coordinate 3,434,180 of NZ_CP099489.1, forward strand.
GGGCAGGGATGCTCACGAAGTCGTTCTGCAGCAACGACATCCGTTCTGGCGTGGCATCAGTCGTCTGGCTCAGGACATTGTCCAAGCGGTGCCGGCGATAGGGCGCATACCAGTCGTAGGTGATGTGCCGGTCCTCTGGAAAGTCCTCTGGCAGGTTCATCTCGTTGGCGGTGGCCACCCACCCACCCTCGGGGTTGGCGACACCGGGCAACTGGTCCATGTCGTAGAACCCATCCCACTCGTATCGACCGTCGCCGGGCACTGGCAGGGTGCCGTCCCAGTTTGGGCGAATGGGGGTCAACCCACCGGTTTTCCAGCCGATGTTCCCCTGGGTGTCGGCATAGACCTGGTTCTCCGGCGGCGCGCCCCATCGGTTCATGGCAGCGAGGAACTCGTCCCAGTCGCGGGCTCGCATGTAGTCCATGCTGCCCAGGTAGGGGGCCATCCCGGGTTGCAGCCAGGCCGCGCGCACCGCGAAGGCGGTCCCAGCCTCCTGGTCGCGGTAGATGACTGGTCCGTGCCGGGTGAAGAGCAACTCGATCGACTCGCTGTCGCCGCCGCCCACCTCGACGGAGTCGCCCACCACCGTCATCGGCTCCCATCGATCCTGGTAGCGGTACTCGAGCGGGTTGTCCGGGTTCAGCTCATAGACGTAGAGGTCCTCCTGGTCGATGGCGAAGATCGTCAGTCCGAAGGCGATCTGTCCGTTGTGGCCGATGCTGATGCCGGGCAGTCCAGGCTCGCCGCCACCGATGACATCGAAGCCGGGGGCGCTGAGGTGGGACAGGTAGCGCAGCCCGGGCAGGGCCGCGGCCGCCCGGTGCGGGTCATTAGCCAGCAGCGGTCGCCCCGAGGCGGTGCGCTGCCCGGCCAGCACCCAGTTGTTGCTGCCTTCTGGCAGCACCTTGCCCTGTGCAGCGGTCGGGTCAACTGGCCCGAAAGCGGGAGGGGTGGTGGCGAGATCGTAGACCGCGAGGACGTCGTCCGGGATCACGCTCAGGTCCAACCCGTCGGGGACCTGGAGCGGCCGTGCGGGTTCCCGTGTGCGGCGCAACTCCTCGACCTCTGGGCCGAAGTCACGGATGGTCAATGCACGGGCGACCTCCTCCCGGAGGTTGTAGAACAGGCCGTGGCTGCGGATCCGCGCGACATCCTCCGGATCCCACAGGGCCGGCTCATAGCCCAACTCGTGGAACTCGACAGGCAGCAGGCTCGGATCGGATCGCGTCAGCTCCACGAACGAGTTGATGCCTTCCACGAAAGCGGTCGCAGCGCGCTTGGTGTCCGAGCCGTAGGCCAGCCACTCCGCGTGCATATCGCCTCGGAAGAGGAATAGCCGAGCCGCTCGGTCCCGCTCCACATGCTCGGGACCGAAGACTTCAGAGAGTTGTCCGAGGCCGCGTCGTCGCCAGAAGTCGATTTGCCACAACCGATCGCGGGCGGCATTGAAGCCCTGCGCGCGGAACGCGTCGTAGGTGCTCTGCGCGTAGATGTGCGGGACGCCCCACCGGTCCACCAGGATCTCCACCGGTTGCGTCAACCCTGCGATCGGGAAGATATCTTCCGCGGCGGATGGGTGATGCGTGCTCTGGTTGCTGGGCTCCATGAATCGAGTCAAACAGCATGGATGGCACGCTGGCGGTCAGACTTTGCGGAGTCGAATGGCTAAACCATGACTAGCCAGATGGCTAAGCCGGCTTCGGCGACTTATCAGCCGACTCGTCGCGTCGGCCTGGATCGGCCACATTCACGCGCCCGTGGGCGACGGCACACAGGCGAGAGTCGCCGGCCACGCGCAGGTCGGCCCGACACACGGCCAGACGGCGACTGGAGTGCACCACCTGGGCGGTGACGGTCAGGACGCCCTCTCGAGCAGGGCGCAGATAGTCGATCGACACTCCGGCCGTCAGCACCTTGGGCCCGAGCACGCTGCCGGCGGCAAAGGTGATCGCGTTGTCCGCGGCATACGCCCAGACTCCCCCGTGGACAAAGCCGAACTGCTGGCAAAGGTCGTCTCGGATCGGCACTTCGATGGTTGCGACGCCGGAGCCGAACTCGGTGATGCGCGCTCCGATCAGCTCACTGAACGGCTGCGCGGCCAAGACGCCTTGGGCAAAGAGCAAGGGGTCGTCGGGCGGTTCCATGGTGCTCCTTCGATGCGGGGCTGCAGCAGACACTGCACGTCAAACACTCTGTCAGAGGCAACGCGGCAGCACTCATCCTTCAGTTAGCCCATGGGAGCTGCAGTCGTGGGAGCGGGCTCCGACTCCGGCATGATCTCCTCCGTCAGTGGGCTGCCCTACCGTCACGACTATGCGACAACCGCTGACCCACGACCACGTGCTCGATCTCGAGCGGACCTACGACGACGCTGCACCCGAAGAGTTGCTGGAATTGGCTGAGCGACTCTTGGTCATGGCCGAGGAATCTCAACCGGGCGATGAGATTGACCAGAGCACGCTGCACGCGCTGGCCGGTCAGTATTTTCGCGACGGCGGTGACTTGACCAGAGCCGAGCATGCCTTGACCTTGGCGGCCCGCACACCGTCGCGCAGCGACGCGATGGACCCGCGCTGCTTTCTGGTGGGCGTCTACCTTGCCCAAAGGCGCCTCGCTGACGCCGCCAACCTGGACAACGTGCTGCGCAAGAGTCGGATGGAAGAGCTACCCGCCTACTCCGTGCTAGGCGAGATCTGGCACGAGCACGACCCGCAGAGAGCCGTGGGATGGTACAACCGCGGCATCGAGCTTGCCGAAAGGACCGACGATGTGGAGGGTGCCTTCACGCTCCTGTGCATGGGCCGCTGGAGCGTGCGCAAGGAGCTGGGTCACGATCCAGACGCGTATGACCGGATCGCCCAGCACGCGATGAGGACCCTTAAGCAGGCCGGGGTTGATCCCTCAAGATAGGTGCGCAACTATTGCGCGTGTGCAGATTCTGCACATACACTCATGTCATGAGCGACGAACTGACCACCCGCTACACCGAGGCCGTCACCGCCCTGGGCGAGGTTGACCTGACCTCCCCCACCGTCGCGGTGACCTCGCTGACTCGGGCACGGGACGTCGTCCAGTCGGCGCTGGATGAGGCGATGGCTCAGGCCGTGACCCACGAGGGCACCTCGGTGCGCCAGGTCGCTGCGCTCGCAGGCATCGCCCCCAACAGCGTCTCGCCGCGCCTGGCACGCTCGGCCACGCTCTCGGCATACAGCAGACAGGGCCGGGTCGACGCCGAGGGGATCACGCTCGCCCGGGCCGACCACCACCAGGACGAACCGATGCGGTTCGTCCGACGCACCACCAAGGGGAACAACCGTGACTGACCCGAACTACACCCACCTGGCCTTCCTGCTCGACGCCTCCGGCTCAATGGCCGGCATCAAGAGCGACGTCGAGGGCGGCTTCGACGCCTTCATCGCCGAGCAGCGCAAGGAGCCCGGCCGCTGCACCGTCACCCTGGCCGACTTCTCCAGCCCCGGCGACTATGTCGTGCGCTATGCCGGCAAGGACCTGGCCAAGGTCGAACCGCTGTCGCTGCACCCGCGCGGCATGACCGCCCTGCTGGACTCGATCGGACGACTGGTCACCGAGACCGGGCAGTTCCTCGCCGACCTCCCCGAGGACCAGCGGCCCGGCCTGGTGATCGTCGGCATCATGACCGACGGGCACGAGAACAGCTCGCAGGAGTGGACCCACGCTGGCATCAAGACCCTGATCGAGACGCAGGAGCAGACCTACAACTGGGTCTTCCACTATCTCGGCGCCAACCAGGACGCCATCGAGGTCGGCGCCAACCTGGGCGTGCGTGCCGACTCTGCCCTGACCTATGCCCCCGCGGCAGCCGGGTCGGCAATGGAGGCCTACTCCGCGTCGCTGAGCTCACTGCGCGGCGCCGTCGCCCGGGGCGAGGACGTCGAGTCCGCCCGGCGTGGCTCGGCCTACACCGCGGCCCAGCGCAAGAAGGCGGGCAAGAACTGAGGCGGCTCGTGCGACCTCAACTCGGCAGAGTCCGGCCTTCCTACTAGGCAGATTCCTGTGGTCTCGCCGGGTGTTTGACCGCGTCCGCATTCGGTGGTGTTCCAGGAGAGGGAACACGTGGGCGAAGTGGAACAGGTGAGGACGTAATCCGGAGCGTCCACCCGGACTACTGGTCCATGGTCATCTGCAGCGGCGGCTCATCGGGCTGATAGGTCGCGCCCATCGGATAGTCCCTGCCCGGCTCACCAGACATCTCGATGTGTCACCCCATCACATGGGTGACGGGCCGAGCGTCGGCAAAATCCACCAGCCGCTCCAAGCTCGCCGTGAGCGCGGGCAGGTCGAACCCATAGAGCCGCCCCGGATAGACCGTGTCGCCCGTGAGCAGGAACCCCGTCCACGGGTCGAAGATCGCCACCGACCTCCTCCAGTTCCTTCCCGATCACCGTGGTGTGCGGACGCTCGGCGAGCTGGGCATCACCGGCCACATGGTCACCGTGGGCGTGGCTGTGCGCCACCACCAACTCACAGTCACTGTCGGAATGGCCATCGCGCGGGTGCTTGTCCAACCAGGCTGAAAGGAACAGGAAGGGTGCCTCGAATGTGACGTCCTTGCTCTGCCGCAGGATGACCGTGTGCTCGTCATAGTGGTGCACCTGCAGCAGTGGGTCGGCGCGACCCGTCGACCGCGATCCGTGGACCCACTGCACGCCGAGGTCCCCCTCGACCGGGCCTCCACTGAAGTCCAGCACGTCGTCACCCACTCTCGCGACCGCCCCCAGTCAGTATGCCGCGTGGCTCAGACAGTGCGCTCGTTCCCTGCTCGGTGGTCACCGTTGCGTCGACGGGCGCGGCGCGACGCTGCGCGCGCGTGACGACTCTCAGCCCAGGGCGACGCCGCGCGGCCGCAGGATCGGCAGTAGGGGCCCACGGGTGACTGAGTCACCACAGGACTCACCCACCCGTGTCCCCACCATGCGCGGTCGCGACCCGGCACCCTCTCGCGGCTCAGGCCTCTTGGCTGCGGACCACGACCCCGTCCAGTCGCAGCACCGCAGACTCATCCCGGTGCGCCCCGGTCGTCCCGACGTGCTTGTCGTTGATGCCGGGGCCGTTCTTGATCACGTGCACCAGCGCCATGCCGTGGCCACGACCGAGATCGAACTCGGCCTTCAGCCACTCCAGGATGGGGCCAGCCTTGGTGTCCGGACCGAAACCCTCGGCGTGCGCGAGATCGACGAGCTCTTGCGGTGTGCGACCGGTCTTCGCCTCAGCGGCATCGAGGTAGGCCTGGAATGACATGGTGGGTGATCCTCTCGTGGGGCGGCTCTGCCCATCATCGACCGCGTCGGTGACCGAGAAGTCATCGGTGCACTCAGACTGTGCGTTCAGAGCGTCCGCTCGCTCCCACCGTCGACGGCCACCTGTGCGCCCGTGGTGCACGCGAAGGTGTCATCCACCATGGCGCGCACCATCCGCGCGACGTCACGGCTCGTCACCTCTGCGCTCAGCAGGTTGCGCCTCTTGTAGTCCTCCACCGACATCCCGTAGTGCTCGGCCCGGCTGGCCAACAGTTCCGGGGTCCACAGCCCGGTATCAAAGACGGCGTCGGGGTGCACCGTGTTGACGCGGATCCCGTCCGGCGCCCACTCCAACGCCGCCACCCGGCACAGTTGGGTCAGGGCGGCCTTGGAGGTGGAGTAGGCCGCTGCGCCCTTGCCGGGAGCCGGCACGTTCTTGGAGGACACGACGGCCACCCGCGCACCGGAGGGTGCGAGCGCCAGCAGCGGGTGCACCGCGCTGAAGAGGGCGGCGACAGAGTCGACGTTGACGGCCATCGTCTTGCGCCACTGGTCGGCCGTCAGGTCGGCGATGTCCTGGCTCTGCGGGAAGATGCCCGCCGAGATCACCACGATGTCCACGCCGCCGAAGCGCTCGACAGTCTGCGCCAGGGCGCGCTGCACCTGGTCGGGGTCGGTCACGTCGACGGTCAGCCCGAGCCAGGCCTGGTCGGTGAAGGCGTCTGCCGTGTCCGCTGCGAGGTCCCAGCCGGCGACCGCAGCACCGGCGGCCATGAGCTCCTGCGCGCAGGCCCGTCCGATCCCGGAGGCAGCGCCGGTGACGAGCGCCACCTGCCCCTCGAGCGGTTTGGGCTTGCCAGCGGCCTTGAGCTTCAGCTGCTCGAGCACCCAATACTCCAGGTCGAAGATGTCGCCCGCGGGCAGCGCGACATAACCGCCCTGCCCCTGCGCCAGCTCGATCGTGTCGAGGGTGTGCGAATAGATGTCCTCGGTGATCCCGGTCTCGCGGGCCGTGCGCCCGAGCGAGAGCATCCCGAGCTCGTCATCGAGCACCACGCGAGGAGCTGGGTCGAGCATGGTCAGCTCGAGACCACGCCGGTCCTTGTGCGCAGCGAAATAGTCCTCGTATGCCGCGGCGAACCCCGCCACGTCCCTGCCCATGAGTGGGGTGCGCTTGGTGTAGAGCACGTGGTCGGGCGTCATCGGTCCCTGCTGAGTCGTCTCCCGCAGCACCGGGTCGGTGAGGAAGGCGGAGACCTGGCCGTCGGTGCGCCGGCGCATCACCAGCGGTTTGCCGGCCACGCCGCTGATGGCGGCGCGCAGCTCCGCGAGCGCCAGCACCTGGTCCGCGGCCGACGTGGATGAGGATGTGGTGGCCGAGGCTTGGGCCTCGTGCTCGGGCACCTCGCCGAGCAGTGCGCGGGCCTCGGCGATCATCTGCTCGTGCCGGACCAGTGCCTCGCTCGGGGTGTCGCCCACGGCGAACAGCCCGTGGTTGAGCACCACGATGCCCTCGGTCCCCTCGTGGGCCTGCTCCTGCCAGGCGGCAAAGCAGGCCTCTCCCAGGTCGGGTCCGGGCATGACGTAGTCCACGATGACGACGCGATCGCCATAGAGCTCCTCGACCTTCGCCCTGCCACCCTCGGTGTTGGTGATGGCCAGGACCGCGTCGGCGTGGGAGTGCAGGACCGCGGCGTGCGGGACCAGCGCGTGCACGAGGGTCTCGACGGAGGGGTTCGGGGCCTTGGCGTCCAGGCTGGCGGCACGCAGTTCGTTGCCGAGCTCCAGGTCACCCATCTTCACCGGCGGCAGCAGCTGGCGGAGCCGCTCCAGGCGCAGCGGGGCAAAACCGACCCGCCCGATGGTGGCCAGGTCGTGGCCGCTGCCCTTGATGAACAGCACCTCGAGCTCGTCACCGGTGATGTCCTGCCAGGTCGCCTTGACCGAGGTGTTGCCGCCACCGTGCAGCACGAGCGAGGGGTCTGCCCCCAGTGCCCGGGAGGCCTGCACCAGGTCGTCAAGCAACTCCAGCGCACGGGGACTCAGCCGGTTTTCCATGGGACGCCTCTCTCACGCAACGTGTCTCACTCAAGCCAGTTGTCCGACAACCTAGCATCGACAATGCTGATGCGACCCCTTCCGCAGCACGGCGACCTCGTCGTAGGCTGCTTGGGAAGTTGTCAGACATCTCGCGTCGGCAGCACGCGTCCGCCAGAGCCACACGTCAACCAGAGCCACACGTCAAGGAGTGAGCGCAGATGGAGCCAGACCTCGATCGGATGGCCGAGATCGCCCAGGGCATCCGCCGCCGGGTGCTCGAGCACACGGTCAAGAACAACGGCGGCTACATGAGTCAGGCGTGCTCGGCCGCCGAACTGCTCGCCGCCTGCTATGGCGGGGCCATCCGCCTCGCGGAGGTCGAGGCCCCCTATGAGCCTCCACCGTTCACGCAGGTCCCGGCACCCGGGCTCGACCCGATCTCCGGTGCCGTCGTGCACGGACCGGCCTCCCCCGGAGCCGATCGCTTCATCATCTCGCCGGCGCACTACGCCCTCGTGGTCTATGCCGCCCTCATCGAGACCGGTCGGCTGGCCGAGCACGCCCTGGAGCAGTTCAACGCCGATGGCAGCACCGTCGAGATGATCGGCGCCGAGCACTCCCCCGGCTTCGAGACCACCACCGGCTCCCTGTCCCAGGCCCTGTCACAGGCGGGCGGCATCGCGCTGGCCCGCAAGCTCAAGGGTGACACCGGCCGCACCTGGGTCTTCCTGTCCGACGGCGAGTTCCAGGAGGGGCAGACCTGGGAGGCCGTGCAGGCCCTGGCCCACCACCACGTCAGCGGCGTGCGCGTGATCGTCGACGTCAACCAGGCCCAGTGCGACGGCCCGATGGAGGACGTCATGCGCATCGAGCCGGTCGCCGACCGGCTGCGGGCGTTCGGCGCGAGCGTGGACGTGGTCGACGGCCACGACCTGACCGCCCTGACCCAGGCCATGGATCGGGAGAGCGACAAGCCGCACTTCGTGCTCGCCTACACCGACCCCGCGCGCGGCCTGCCACTGCTGGAGGAGCGCCGCCCCGTCCTGCACTATCTGCGATTCACCAGCGAGGACGAGCGGGCGAAATATGCCGACGCCTATGCCGAGCTGGCCGGAAGGAGCCTGTGATGACCCAGCAGACACCCGTGACCGGAGACCAGCCCGCCCCCGGCGAGCTGGTCCGCCGCCCCCACCTGCAGAACTTCATCGACTGGAGCGCGGACAAGCCCGAGGTGCTCGTCCTCACCGCCGACCTCACCAACTCGTGCGAGGTCGGGCCGTGGCGCGACACCTATCCCGAGCGCTATTTCTCGATGGGCATGGCCGAGCAGAACATGATGGGCTTCGCCGCTGGCCTGGCCCGCGAGGGCTTCGAGCCGTGGCTGCACACCTTTGCGGTCTTCCTCTATCGCCGCCCGCTCGATCAGCTGCTGATGTCCGTGGCCTATCCCGCCCTGCCGGTCCGGCTCATCGGCTTCCTGCCCGGCGTGACCACCCCCGGCGGCGTCACGCACCAGGCGATCGACGACCTCGCGGTGCTGCGCTCGGTGCCCAACCTGACCATCCTGAGCACCGGCGACGCCACCGAGGTGGAGAGCGTCCTGGACGTCATCCACGAGCAGCCCGGCCCGGTCTATGTCCGGATGCTGCGCGGCGAGATGCCCCGGCTGTTCCCGCAGTCCGAGCCCTTCGCGCTCAGCCGCGCCCGGGAGCTGGGACCCGACCACTCGGCATACGGCAGTGATCATGTCCTGGTGCTCACCGAGGGGATCTGCACCGAGGAGGCCATGCGCGCGCTGCCGGCCGTGCGCGAGCGGGGCGTGGAGGTGCGCCACCTGCACATCTCGACGCTCAAGCCGTTCGACGACCCGGCCGTGCTCGATGCCCTGGCCGCTGCTGGCGGCGGGGTGATCACGATGGAGAACCACCTGCGCACGGGTGGGCTCGGGTCGGCCGTCGCCGAGGTGATGGCGGACGCGGGCATCGGCAACCGGCTGGTGCGGCTCGGGCTCGACGACACCTATGCCCACGGCGCGTCGCAGGGGCACCTGCTGGCGGAGTATGGCCTGGACGCTGCGGCCCTGGTGCGCGCGGTCGAGGGACTGGTCGGTCAGGATCTGGCCATCACCTCCGAAGACCTGACCGAGCTGCGGGTCGCCGACGTGCACAGCTCGGCCAAGGCGGAGGCGCTGTGAGCGAGCTCGGGGCGGATCCCACGCGGCTCTATGTCCGCTATGCCGTCGCCGGCGACGTCGCGGCGGTCGCCGAGGCGATCCGGGTCGAGCAGACCATCGAGTTCCCCGCCGACCTGGCGCCCGAGTGGATCCAGCAGGAGGTGGTCGGCCGGGTCGAGAGCCAGGACGAGGACGGCGTGGTCATCTCGTTTGCTCCTGGTGTGTATGCCGGGGGGCTGGGTCAGGTGCTCAATGTCCTGTGGGGCAATGTGTCCCTCTTTGAGGGTGTGCGGGTGGTCCAGGTGCAGTTGCCCGCGGCGGAGCACCTGGGGTTGCGTGGGCCGCGGTTTGGCGGCGCAGGGATGCGGGAGCTGCTTGGCGCGCCCTCGCGCCCGCTGCTGGCGACGGCCCTGAAGCCGATGGGCTCGTCCTCCGACGAGCTCGCTGCCACTGCAGCTGTCCTCGCCGAGGCGGGCATCGACCTGATCAAGGACGACCACTCCCTGGGCGACCAGCCGTGGTCGACGTGGCGCGAGCGCGTGGCCCGGTGCACCGAGACCGTGCGCGAGGCCAACGAGCGCGCGGGCACGGCGGCGCGCTATCTGCCCTCGCTCAATGTGCCGGCTCACGAGGTCTTCGAGCGGGCGCACGAGGCGAAGGAGTTGGGGGCCGGCGGGCTGCTGGTCCTGCCTGGCATCAGCGGCTTCGACACGATGCGGGCACTGGCCGATGACGACGACCTGGGCTTGCCGATCATGAGCCACCCCTCGATGCTGGGCTCGCACGTGGTCAACCCTGCGCAGGGGCTGGACCACGGCATCCTGCTGGGCCTGGTCAACCGGCTGGCGGGAGCGGACATGGCGGTCTTCCCCAATGCCGGCGGACGCTTCGGCTTCTCGGTGGAGCAGTGCGCACAGATCCGGGACGAGTGTGCTGCCGAGCGAGCGGGACTGGCGTCAGCGCTGCCCACGCCCGGTGGCGGCATGACACTGGAGCGGGTGCCCGAGATCCTGGACCTGTTTGGCCAGGACGTGGTGCTGCTGATTGGTGGCGCCTTGCACCGCGGTGACCTGCGGGCCAACGCGACCGCGTTGCGGGAGGCCGTCGAGACGCACTGACGTCGCGGCGGTCGTCAGCAGTGGCTTCATCGGCCCTGCTTTCGCCCCATTTCACTAGCAGCACCCCGCACTTCTTTACCTTGTCTTTGCCTGATCTTGAGCCATGCTAAAGTCTCCAACCGTTGCAGATCGAGTCGCTAGGGCCATCACAACTAGTCCGCCAGACGCCACGCCTGCCACGAGCAAGAGACAGACGCAGCGCGAAATGTGTTGTGCCGCAAATAGATTTGGGACTCGAGGGTTAAGATGAACAAAGTGACGGGGTCATTCGCGAGCGCGATGTGTGTGCTTGCCCTCACACTCAGCGGGTGCGGCGGATCCTCGCCGGAGGACGAAACTCCCGCTGAGGCCAATGCGGAGGCGGTCACACAGGAGCCCGCCTCGGAGAGCAGTAGTTCACCTCAGGCCAGCTCTGAGCCGTCCGCTCCAGTGGCCGAGCCCGCTAGCGATACTTCGTCGAGCGACGACGAAGCTGCTGACGGAGACTCATCCTTCGCGGATGGGGTTCTGACGACACCAGACCTGAAGATCGTGATCACTGAACACAAAGTGATCCCGGCGGGTGAACCAGGCAATGAGTACAGCGACAAACCGGTCCTCGCGTTCTGGTACGAGACCACCAACCTGACCGACGAAGACGTCAGTCCGATGGACTTCATCTTCTACTTCGAGGCGTACCAAGACAACAACCCCAACGCGGAAAACCGGTTGGAGGTGTCCAGTCTCCCGGATGACAAGTTCCGGGAGACCCAGATGGAGAACATCAAGAAGGACGGCACTGTCGAGAACGCCATGGCCTATGAACTCGACGACGAGACGACCCCCGTCGACCTCGTCGCATCAGACTTCATGACCGAGTTCGGCAAGACCACTTACAACCTGGATGGCTCGGTCTCGGACGCCGCTCCAGAGGACGCGAGCGAGCCCACCCCCGCCGTAGAGGAGGACTCCGAGAGTGATGCCGGCGGCGAGTCCGCTGCGGGCGAGCCCACGTTCGAAGACGGAGTGCTCACAACCTCGGACCTGAAGATCGTGATCACTGACCACAAGGTGATCCCCGCAGGTGACCAAGGCAACGAGTACGGCGACAAGCCTGTCATCGCGTTCTGGTACGAGACCACCAACCTGAGCGACGAAGACGTCAGCCCGATGGACTTCCTTTGGCACATTGAGGCCTACCAGGACAATAACCCGAACGCCGAGAACACCCTAGAGGTCGCCGGACTCCCTGACGACCAGTTCCTAGACACGCAGACGGAGACCATCAAGAAGGGTGGCACCGTCGCGAACGCGATGGCTTACGAACTCGACGACGAGACAACCCCTGTTGACCTCGTAGCATCAGACTTCATGACCGAGTTCGGCAAGACCACCTACGACCTCGAGTAGGGCCGGTCGGAGCCGGTCCAATTCTCCCACTGGCACCTCCTGGGGAGGTCCGCATCTTCCTAAGAATGGGTCAGACGGTGCGGACCAGGGAGAAGGAGTAACGCCCCTCGATGAAGTAGGTGCGCGAGTAGAGGATCAACTCCCCCGTCGCGTCGTGGTGCAGCTGGTTGAGCAGCAGGAACAGCTTGTGGGTGGCCGCCTCGCTGCCCCATCCGACGTGGTTGGACTCGACGGCGTGCACCTCGGCGAAAGCGGTCACCGGCACGCGGTTCAGGCGGGTCTTCATGAACTCGAACAGTGAGCCCGTGAGCTCCTCCGGGTCGAAGTCCTTGGGCAGCAGGCTGGCCGGCATCAGGTCGTAGGAGTAGGCCATCACCTCGCCGTCGGCCAGGACGGTGCGCCGGATCTCCAGCACCTGCGTGTCACCGGACACCTCCATGCGCGCGGCCTCCTCCGGAAGCACCGCGCGCAGGATGCGGCTGGCATAGACCATGTCGGGCACGTGGCCGTCCGCGCGGATGGACTCCGTGATCGAGTCGAGGCGCTCCAGGCCAGTGCGGACGGCAGGTTGTTCGACAACAAAGGTGCCAACCCCGTGAGATGTCTTGACAAGTCCGAGCGCTTCAAGCTCCCTGAGCGCGGCCCGGACAGTCGGTCGGGAGACGCCAAACTGTGACCCGAGCTCGGCCTCTGGAGGCAGCTTGGCTCCTGCGGGGTATTGGTCCGCTGCCAGTGCGCTGCGCAGGTCCTCCGCCACGCGGGAAACGAGCGTGCCGCTGCGGGCCATGCATCCTCCCAGTGCATCGTGCGCCCGGCGGTCCCGGGCGGTTGCCGAAGACACTGTACGCGCAACGCTTCACGAAGTCGTCCCCATCTATTGACAACCTGTTTGCCTCCGCTTACGTTTGCTCAACAGTTGTCAGACAACGTCGTTGCGGAGGAAACACATGGTGCTGGCCGTCGAGTGGGTCGAGACCCCCGAGCCGATGATTCGGTTGCTCGATCAGACCGCGCTGCCTGCGCAGGAGACCTACCTCGACATCACCACGGTGGATGCCCTCGTCGACGCCATCCAGACGCTCGCTGTGCGCGGGGCACCCGCCCTCGGAGCCGCTGGCGCGCTCGGCGTCGTCGTGGCGATGCACCAGGGCGCTCGGGACGGCTGGGACGACTCCCGCCTGCAGTCCGAGATCGATCGGATCCGTCTGGCTCGTCCCACGGCAGTGAACCTGGCCTGGGGCGTTGACCAGGTCCGCGGCGGGATGACACAGGGTGTCGATCAGGTGCTGACGCTGGCCCGCGGTGTCGTGACCGACGACGAGGCCGCCAACCGGCAGCAGGCCCGTCTGGGCGCCGACTGGATCCTGGAGCGCACCGGGCTGGAGCGCGTGCGGGTGGTGACCCACTGCAACACCGGCGCGCTGGCGACGACCGCCTGGGGAACGGCATACGGGATCATCCACGAGCTGCACGACCGCGACCGTCTCGGCCTGGTCTATGCCGACGAGACCCGTCCCCTGCTGCAGGGGTCCCGACTGACCAGCTGGGAGCTCACGCAGGACGGCATCGAGCACGTTGTCCAGGTCGACGGGGCCGCTCCCAGCACGATCCTGCGGGGCCTGGTCGACGTCGCCATCATCGGCGCCGACCGGATCACCGCCAACGGCGACACCGCCAACAAGGTCGGCTCGGTCTCCCTGGCGCTGGCCTGCGCCCGCGCCGGGATCCCCTTCATCGTGGCCGCCCCGTCCTCGACCGTCGACCTGGCCACCGCGACCGGTGACGAGATCGTCATCGAGCAGCGCGACCCGGAGGAGGTCGTCAACTTCGGCGGCCGCCGCACCGCCCCCGAGGGTGCCGTCGGCTTCAACCCGGCCTTCGACGTCACACCCCACGACCTGATCAGCGCCGTCGTCACCGAGCGCGGCGTGGTCGAACCAGCCAACACACCCCACCCCAACCTGCTCGCGAGGATCGCGGGCTGAGCAGATCGCAGCCACCGCTGCAAGGAGAGGAAGATCATGAGGAACAGCAAGGTTCTTCTGGCAGGACTGCTTGGCGCATCCGTCTTCGCGATGTCCGCGTGCAGTCAGGGCGACGCCGAGGGCGACGAGCCCACCGAGGAGGGCACCACCGCGGAGGCCGCTGACAGCACGGCAGGCGGCGCCACCGACGAGGCGGAGGTCACCGAGGCTGCCGCCGAGGCACCCGCACCGTTCGACGGCGACGGCGTCAACATCGCCATCGTCCAGCAGAGCGGCCAGGGCGACTACTTCCAGCAATACCTCAACGGCACCCGCCAGCAGGTCGAGGCGCTGGGCGGTGAACTGGCCGTCTTCGACGCCCAGGGCGACAACGCCACGCAGGCCTCGCAGCTCGACCAGGCGATCGCCAGCTCGCCCGATGGCATCATCGTGCGGCACGGCTTCCCGGACACCCTGTGCCCGGGGGTCAACAAGGCGATCGAGGCCGGCATCCCGGTCATCATCTATGACGTCGAGATCCAGGAGTGCGCACCCGACGCCATCCAGACCCAGCAGTCCGACATCGAGATGGCCTCACTCGTCCTTGACCAGATGGTCGAGGACGTCGGCAGCGACGTCAACGTCGGCTATGTCAACGTCGCCGGCATCGCCCCGCTGGACCGCCGCGACGGGGTGTGGCAGGAATACAAGGCCGACAACAACTGGACCGAGCTGTTCAAGACCGGCACCTACACCAACTCCAGCGCCACCGACACCGCCCCGATGGTCAGCAACGCCCTGAAGGCCAACCCGGACGTCGCGGCGATCTACGCGCCCTATGACGAGCTGACCAAGGGCACCCTGTCGGCCCTGGAGCAGAACCCGGACCTGACCGATGTCCTCGTCTATGGCGCGGACATCTCCACGGCCGACATCGAGCTGATGAAGGCTGAGGGCAGCCCGTGGGTGGCGACCGGCGCGACTGACCCCAACGCCATCGGCGCCACGGTCACCCGCACCCTGGCGCTGCACATGGCCGGTGAGCTCGAGGAGACCAAGGTGGAGTTCCCGCCGATCCTGATCACCGCAGACTTCCTGCGCGAGAACGACGTCAACAACATGGAGGACCTGCGGGCGGCCGAGCCGGCCCTCAACATCTCCGACGTCTCCTCCGCCGACTGGATCCCGACCGTCACCTTCTGATCCACAGCATGGGGGCGGCGGCCGGCCACAGACCGGCTGCCGCCCACCCGTGCAGGCAACCACACGGCATACGAGCAGGGAGGACCACGTGCAGGACGAACCCAGGACGGACCCGACCGGGTCCGGTGACGTGGCCCTGCGCCTGACCGACATCACCAAGGACTTCGGCCCCAACCGGGTCCTCAAGGGCGTCACGATGGACCTGCGGGCCGGGCGGGTCACCGCGCTGCTCGGTGCCAATGGCGCCGGCAAGTCCACGCTCATCAAGATCCTCAGTGGCATCTATGAGAAGCAGGACGGATCGGTCCAGGTCGCCGGTGCGGACGTCGACATCACCACGCCGATGACGGCCGCCCAGCACGGCATCCAGACGGTGCACCAGCGCATCGACGACAGCATCATCCCGGACCTGACCGTCGCCGAGAACCTGGTCTTTGAGGAGTTGGTGCGCGGCGCACTGCCGCGCGTGCGCAGCCTGAAGGCCCTGCTCCCCCGCGCCCGCGAGATCGCCTCGAGCCTGGACCTGGGCTGGTCGGACACCTTCCTGCTCAAGGACGCCTTCGAGATCAGCATCGCCGACGGCCAACTGCTCCTGCTGGCCCGTGCGCTCAACCAGCGCCCCAAGGTGTTGATCCTCGACGAGCCGACGTCCACGCTGTCCGCAGCAGAGGCCGATCGACTGTTCACGCTGGTGCGCAGGCTGCGCGACGACGGCGTGGCGATCATGTATGTCACGCACCGGCTCAGTGAGGTCCGCGCCCTCGCCGACGACCTGGTCGTCCTGCGCGACGGCCGCCTCCAGCAGGAGCAGACCACCCCCTTTGACATGCCGGCGGCGGTCGAGGCGATGCTCGGCAAGGCGATCCAGGTCGAGGCCGACTCGCTGACCGAGCACCGGGGCGAGCAGGTCGCCCTGCAGCTGCGCGGCCTGCAACTGCTCCCCCGCTCGGCGCCGCTCGACCTGGATCTGCGCTATGGCGAGGTCACTGGTGTCATCGGGCTCATCGGGGCGGGCAAGACCGAGCTGGCCCAGGCCATCTTTGGCGTGGACCGCCTGCGCGCCGGGACGATGCAGCTGGACGGGACCGACTTTGCGCCGCGCTCCACCGGTGCCGCGGTGCGCCGCGGGATCTATCTGGCCCCCGAGGACCGGGCCGCCCAGGCGATGCTGCCGGGCTGGACCCTGGCGACCACCGGCAGCCTGCCGTTCCTGTCCTCCATCAGCCCAGGGTCGGTGATCAACCGTCGCGCCGAGCGCAAGATGGCAGCCGACATCATCAACTCCTATGGCGTCGTGGCCACCGGACCCGACCAGGAGATGGATGCCCTCTCCGGCGGCAACCAGCAGAAGGTGGTCGTCGCTCGCTGGTTGCGCCAGTCGCCACGGATCATGCTCCTGGACGAGCCCTTCCGCGGAGTCGACCTCGGCGCCCGGCGAGAGATCGCCGGCAAGGCGCGCGAGCAGGCCGCCAACGGTGCCTGCATCGTGGTCCTGGTCAGCGACGTCGAGGAGCTGCGCGAGGTCGCCGACCGGGTGGTCGTCCTCGCCGAGGGCCAGATCTACCTCGACGCCCATGCGTCCGAGATCGACAACAGCACCATCATCGCGAGCATGTCGGAGGTTGCTTGACCCATGGCTGGAACCACTGTGGACACCACTGCCCTGGATCGGGCCCGTGACGTGATCGTTAAATACGGCTTCATCGCCGTCACGATCCTGCTCTTCATCTATTTCGCGCTGACCGAGCCGGCCTTCGCCACGTCCTCCTCGATCTTCTCGATGCTCAAGTTCGTCTCCGTGACGGCCATCCTGGGTCTCGGGATCATGTTCACGATGGTGGTCGGCGGGCTGGACCTCTCGATCGGCTCGGTGGCCGGGCTGGCCGTGCAGATGGCCGCCATGACGATGGTCTTCTACAACATGACCGGCTTCACCGCCGTGGGCGTGGTGATGCTGGCCGGCGTGCTCGTCGGCCTGATCAACGCCTTCCTCATCGTCGTCTGCAAGATCCCCGACCTGCTGGCCACCCTCGGCATGATGTTCGTCATCCAGGGCGCCAAGCTCATCCCGGTCTCTGGCCAGTCGGTCACCAGCGGCATGGTGACCCGGGACGGGTCAGAGGCCCCGGGCCGCTTCACCGAGGGGTTCCTGCAGATCGACCGTGGCTTCGTCGGCCCGATCCCCCTGCCCGTCGTCATCATGCTGCTGCTGGTGATCGCCTCCTGGTTCTTCCTGAGCCGGACCACGTGGGGACGGGTCATGTATGCCATCGGCGCGAACCCCGAGGCCGCCCGGCTGGCGGGTGTGCGGGTGGGCTTCTATCGCGGCCTGGCCTATGTCATCTCCGCGATGCTGGCCTCCGTCGGCGGCCTGATCCTGGTCTCGCGCATCGGCCAGGGCGACGTCAACGCTGGCGCGTCCAGCCTGCTCGAGGCAGTCGCCGTGGCCCTGGTCGGCCGCTCGGTCCTGGGCGCTGGCAAGCCCAACGCCTGGGGCACCCTGCTCGGCGCCGTCCTGATCGCGATCGTGCTGACCGGCCTGACCATGAAGGGCTTCCAGTACTACCACCAGGACACCGCCAAGGGCGCCGTTCTGATCCTCGCGCTGATCTTCTCCTACACCCTGTCCCGCAAGAAGATCCGTTATGTCTCAGCAACCTGACCCCACGCACGCAGCCTCCACCCACGGGGCGTCCACGCACGAAAGAAGAGTTCACGCACATGGCGCACGACTATGAGTTCCTGACGGTCGACACGGTCGCGGACTACATCCGCACGGTGCCCACCCTGGCGGACCTGATCGACCCGGACGACCTGGTGTCCGTGGACGAGATCGGTGACGGCAACCTCAACCTGGTCTTCGTCGCCAAGGACTCCGCTGGCCGGGGTCTGTGCCTGAAGCAGTCGCTGCCCTATGTGCGCATGACTGGCCCGGACTGGCCGATGACGCCGGAGCGCTCCCGCCTCGAGGCTGACTCGCTGCGCATCCACGCTCCGTTGGCCCCCGGTCTGGTCAGCGAGGTCCTCCACTACAACCACGACCGGTTCATCATCGCGCTGGAGGACCTGAGCGACCACACCGTGTGGCGCGCCGCCCTCAACGAGGGACTTGTCCATGATGGCGCGGCGGCGGCAGCTGGCCGTTATGTCGCGGGCGTGGCCCTGGGCACCTCGGTCCTCGGGCTGGAGCGCGAGGAGCTGGCTGAGCGCCTGGCTGCCTCGGTCAACCCGCAGCTGTGTCAGATCACCGAGGACCTGGTCTTCACCGAGCCGTCGGTCGATGCCGGCCGCAACAGCACCATCGAGGCCAACGCCCAGGACGCCGTCGAGCTGTCGGTCGACGCCGAGTTTGTGGCCGCGATGGGCCGGGCCAAGTGGTTGTTCATGACCAAGGCCGAGGCGCTGATCCACGGTGATCTGCACACCGGATCGATCATGGTGCGCAGCCCGGAGGGCAACACCGAGTGCGACAGCATCAAGGTCTTTGACTCCGAGTTCGCCTTCTATGGCCCGGTCGCCTTCGACCTGGGGGCGCTCTGGGCGAACTACACCATCGCCGCCGCCCGCGCCTTTGCCCTCGGCGAGGACGACCGCGCGCAGTGGGCCCTCGCGCTGGTCACGCAGACCTGGGATGCCTTCGAGGAGGAGTTCCGCCGTCGCTGGCCGGACCGGCTGGACCAGCGGGTCTGGGGCGATCCGTTCCTCGAGGAGTTGCTGGCCACGTGGCAGCAGGAGGCCTGGCTGTTCGCGGCGGCCAAGATGTCCCGCCGGATCGTCGGAGCAGCGAAGACGACGGACATCGAGACCCTGCCGGAGAACCTGCGCGAGGGCGCTGCCCGCGGCGTGCTGCAGACCGCACGCCGGGCAGTCCGTGAGGCTGCCGCCGACAGCTCGCCCAAGGCGTTCACAGCCCTGGCGAGCGAGATCCTGGTGAGCACCCGCACGGCCACCTGATGGACACGGGTGAGTGAGTCACCACAGGACTCACTCACCCCTGCCCGCCAGGTGCGGCCACCGGTGGAGGAGTCACCTCACCCTGATCTATCCCGCGCACCACAACCCCGTCGTATGCCGACAGGTGACCGTGTCGGTGAGCTCACCTGTCCTCGGGTGAGGGCGCTGGCGGCCGCGTCTGAGCGGACTGGGTCGCCTCCTGAGCAGCCGCCTCCCGGTCAGCGGCCTCCCGATCAGCGGCCTCTTCCCGACGGCCATACAGATCCAGGCCCACGGTGGTCCACACGGGCTGCGGCCCCAAGGGGCGGGAGAGCCGGAGATACTCCTGTTCCCACCACCAGTAGGGCCCGTCCTTCGCGGGATACACCCTGCGTTGCGCAGGAAACCGCCGACCGGAGCGGTCGCGGGCGACGAGATCCGTGCGCTCCCAGTCAGCGGCTCGAATCTGCCGACCCTCACGCACCACCACCAACTCAAACCCAGCCAGCTCCACCATTTCCTGGACCGTGCCGAGCGGCAGTTCACCCGCCCGCGTCTCCAGTCGGCTGATCATGGACTGGCTGCGCCCCAGCACCTCAGCCAGCCCCCGCTGGCTCAGCCCGACCCTCTGGCGCCACGCCCGCACGGCCAGCCCGACCTGCTCGGTCAGCGACGGCGGATCCAGCGTCTGCTCCCCATCAGCACTCATGCGATCCAGTCTCTGGTCGCTCGCCCTCACCGACGCTGTGTGATGCCGAGATGTGGAGGACGGTGTGACCACGCGGACGCCTGTGGACAGGGCCGTCGTCTGCCTGGTGACATCGGCGGTGTCAGGCGATGGGTCAAGACTGCTTAAAGGTTGTCCCACAGTCTGATTGGGTCTCTTGCCATCCCACGAGACGATCTCTAGCCTCATTCGCACTCGAAGGGATCGAGTTATTACAACGGGAGGAACGCAATGAAGCGCAAGACCTTCGCCACGATGGTGGCAGTTGTCGCACTGATGGCCGGCACGACGGGGGCAGCCAGTGCCGCAGGCGGGGAGAGCCCTGACATCTGTTTCAGCGCCGCGACCTGCAAGATGCTGATGTAAGAGACTCCAACGAGCGCCCTGAGCGGCGCGTTGTTCGCGGGCGTCGCCGAACCCTGGGTTCGGCGGTGCCCGCGCTGCATTTGCGCGACGAGGCGCGCCGTCACAGTGGTCCAACCTGTACAAAACACGTACGGCGTGGCCCGAGCCTCCCTTCACACTCAGAGGGCTGCGTCAGCCTCCAGGACGGTGCGGGTCAGCACCTCGATGCCGCGCTCGACGTCGGCCAGGTCGGTCCACTCCTCGGGGCAGTGACTGCGCCCGTCGCGTGAGGGCACGAAGATCATCGTGCTCGGCGCCAGGGCGGACATCTCGACGCTGTCGTGGGTCGCGCCCGAATAGAGCCGGAACGCCTCGTGGCCGGCCGCGGACGCAGCGCGCACGGCAAGAGCGGAGAGCTGCTCGTCCATGATCGCCGGTGCGTCGGTGTGGCCCCAGGTCACGGTGCTGCGCGTGCGGTGCCGCGAGTCAGCGACCTTGGCCTCCGCGTCGAACTCCGCCTGCAGCTGCTTCAGGCCCGCCAGCTCGGGGCTGCGGAACTCCCCGGTGAGCCGCGCCGTCTCCGGGATCACGTTGGTCAGCGGGCTGGCGGAGGTGAGCTCACCGACCGTGCCCACAGAGTCGCCACCGGCCGCGGCGATCCGCTGCACGGCCAGGATCCCGTCGGCCGCACAGCACAGCGGGTCGCTGCGCTTGGTCATTGACGTGGTGCCGGCGTGGTCGCGGCGCCCCTCGATGTCAAGCACGAAGGTGCTGATGCCGCAGACCCGGGTCACGACGCCGATCTCTGCGCCCTGCTCCTCCATCACCGGTCCCTGCTCGATGTGCAACTCGACATATGCCGCAAGGTCATCCGCCTTCCACCGGCACCCTGCGACGGCGTCGGGTTGGTGACCGGCACCGGTGATCAGGTCGGCCAGGGTGGTCCCCTCACTGTCCGCGGCGGCCAGCTCGGTTGCGCTGAGCGTGCCTGCGGCAGCGCGGCTGCCCACGAGCTTGACGCCCTGGGGGTTGCCCTCCTCGTTGGCGAAGTCGACGACCATCAGCGAGTGGGTGGGCCGGATGCCAGCGCGGCGCAGGGTGCGCGCGACCTCGATGGCGCCGAGGACCCCGACGATGCCGTCGAAGCGGCCTCCGCCAGGGACCGTGTCGCTGTGGCTGCCCACGACGATCGCGGGGGCCGAGGGGTTGGTGCCCTCGAGCATCCCGATGACGTTGCCGACCGCGTCGACTCGGGTGGTCAGACCCGCCTGGCGCATCTGCTGGGCGACCCAGTCACGGCCAGCCACGTCCTGCTCACTGAAGCCGACCCGGGACCAGCCGGGGAGGTCGGTGTCGACGAGTCCGGACAGGTGGGTCCAGCCCTCCTGCACCCAGTCGCCCTCGGGGGCGAGGTTCTGCGAGCGCGTCATGCTGACTCCTCTGTCACGCTGTCGGGTCCAACAGGCTGTCGTGTCCATCATGGGGCCGTCCCGTCGTTGAGGCGACCCAGCGTTGGATCGACCCAGCGTGGAGGCGCCGCCTCAGGCGGACTGTTCGACTCCGAAGGTCGCGGGCACCTGCGCCCCGGGATAGCGCGTGCTCGTGGATGCCAGGGCCACCGCACGGCGCACCGCGCCCGCCAGGTCACTGGCGTCTCGGGCGAGCTCGTGGGCGAGCACACCACAGAAGGCGTCGCCGGCACCGCTGGTGTCGGCCGCCTCGATCGTTGGCGCGGGCACCTGCTCGACGACCTGGCCGCCGGGCTCGATGATGACGGCTCCGTCGCGCCCGAGCGTCACCACGAGCGAGCCGGCGAAGTCCAGGGCGGCCGCGCACTCGCTGACCTCGGCCAGGGTGGTCGGCGTGGGCCGTCCCGCCAGCTGTCCGAGCTCGGCCCGGTTGGGCACGAGCACATCGACGTGCGCCAGCAGCTCCGCGAGCTCCGTGGCCGCACGGGCCGGGGCCGGGTTGAGCACCAACCGCGACGGGCCAGCCTCCGCAGCGGCCAGCAGGCCCTCGATCGGCACCTCCAGCTGGGCTAGGACGATCTCCTGCGAGCAGTCGCCGATGGCCTCGCCGACCCAGGCCGCATCAACGTGGTCGTTGGCGGCCGGGTCGACGATGATCAGGTTCTCCCCGTCGGCAGCGACCACCACGATGGCCGTGCCGGTCGGGGTCTCCTCGAGCTGGCGCACCCCCGTGGTGTCGATGCCGCGCTCGGTCAGGGCGCCGAGCCCGGTGCCGGCGTTGTCGTCCGAGCCCACGGCGCCGATGAAGCGCACCTGGCTGCCCAGGGTGGCGGCCGCAACCGCCTGGTTCGCGCCCTTGCCGCCTGGGGAGGACGACCGGCCGGTGGCGAGGATCGTCTCGCCGTGGCCGGGCAGGACGGGCACGCGATAGGTCGTGTCGACATTGATCGAGCCGACGACACAGACCCGGCCCGTGGTCACGGCCGTGCCTCCACGGGTGCGGCCCCGGGAGCGGGGTCGCTGTGCCCGACAGCGCCGTCGCCCTGCACGACAGCGCCTTCGCCCTGCCCGACAGCGGGGGTTCCGAGGGTGTCGACGGCGGCAAGCACGAGGTCCCAATAACGCTGCGCGTCCAGCGTGATGGCGATCTGCGCGTTGGGGGTACGGTCCGGATAGCGACCATAGAGGTCGGCGATCGTGGTGCCGCGGGTCCAGGTGCCATCCAGCTCGACGGCCAGGAAGGCCTCGCGCCACTCGATCACGTCTGGATCGATCAGCGCCGCGATGGTGCAGGGGTCGTGCACCGGCGGGGCGTCGAACTCCCACACCTTCTTGTAGGAACTGCCGAAGAAGCCCATCCACGCCGCACACGTCTGCCCGATCACGTGCTGCATGGCGGCCATGCGCTCGACCACCTCGGGGGTGGCCAGCGCTTGGTGAGTCAGGTTGAGCCCGATCATGCGCACCGGCACACCGGCCGAGAGCACGATGTCGAGAGCCTCCGGGTCGGCATAGGTGTTGAACTCTGCCGTCGGGGTGTGGTTGCCGCCGTGGGTGCCACCGCCCATGAAGATCACCTCGGCGATCTTGTCGGTCAGTTCGGGCTGGTCGCGCAGCAGCGCGCCCACGTTGGTCATCGGACCGGTCACCACGACCGTCACCGGCTCGGGGTGCTCGCGCAGCACGCGCGAGAGCAGCTCGACCGCCGACTCCCCCACGAGCTCAAACCCGGGCTCGGGCAGGTCCGGCCCGTCGAGGCCGCTGGCACCGTGGACATAGTTGCCCAGAGCCAGGTCACCAGCCAGCGGCCCAGCCGCACCCTCGGCGACCGGGACGTCGGTGGCGCCAGCCAGCGTCAGCACCCGCAGCGCGTTGCGGGTGGCATCGGTGACCGCACAGTTGCCGAAGCAGGTGGTGACGGCCAGCAGGTCGATGGCCGGTGAGCTGACCGCCAGCAGCAGCGCGACCGCGTCGTCGTGTCCCGGATCGCAGTCCAGGACGATCGGGCGGGCCATCAGCGCGCCGAGGTGTTGACCGGCTCGCCGGCGAGCCAGCGCAGCATGCCACCGACCAGGGGCGCGAAGCCGTCCCAGTCCAGGAACTCCTGCGGGCACCAGTGCGGGCCGATGTCGGAGGCCCAGGCCAGGGACCGGCCCGTGCCCACCTCGCGGGTGGCCAGCAGCACGTCCTCGCCGACCGTGGCCTGCACGACGGCGTCCTCGCGGGCCACGATCTCGTTGTAACCCAGCAACTCGGGGGCACCAGCACACAACCCGGCGAGCTCGTGCTCGGCGCCGGTCTCGCTGACGGCGGCACCCTGCGGCACCTCGACGCGGTCGTCGCCGGGGATCATCGAGATCGGCAGGACGTCGGCGATCGGGCTGCGCCCGAAGTTGGCGATGGCGTTGATGCCCTGGAAGCTCAGATAGCCGCCGGCCATCATCAGTCCCCCACCGTCACGGGTCCACTGCGCGAGGGCCTCGAGCGAGTTGTCGCTGCGCTGCCCGCCCTTCCAGGTCTCCGGGGTCAGCACGAAAGAGTTGTAGCCGATGTCGGAGATGATGATGACGTCATAGGCCGACAGCGCCTCGGCGGTGCGGGGGAACTTGGCGGGGACGTCGTGCCCATACATCTGCTCGACCTCGATCCCCTGCTCCTTGGCGGCCGCGATGAAGGCGTCGGCGCCGGTGTCGAAGACGGTGCTGTTGAAGTGGTCGAACCCCTTGTGGTGGGTCTCGTGGACGACCCAGCTCTCTCCGGCCAGAAGCACTCGCATGTGTCTCTCCTCAGTCTCGTGTGTCGATCTCGTGTGTCAGTGGTCGTGCGTGTGTCAGTCGTGTGGGTGATCGGTGTGGGCAGGTGTCAGGAGCCAGCGCGGCCGACAAACAGGGCCCGCGGGTTGGTCACGAGCAGCTGGTTGATCTGGTCGTCGGTCATCCCGTGGCGGCGCAGGCGGGGCACGAAATATTGCAGGATGTGGCCATAGCCCGGCCCGCCGTGGCGGCGCAGCAGGGACTTGATGAAGATGTCCTGCGAGATCAGCAGCTGGTCCCCGAAGCCGTCCGCCACCAGCTCGGTGAGAGCCGCGGCGTTGTCGTCGTCGGAGGGGCACTGCACGTCCTGGTCGGCATAAAAGACCTCCATGCCGATCATGTCGTATTGCACCCACGCACCGCGGCGCAGCAGGTCACGCTGATAGGGCCGGTCAGCCGCCGAGGGGCCCATGTGACACAACACAACGCGCGCCGGGTCGACGCCGACCTGCTCGGCCAGGTCGAGGACCTCACCGCCGCGGCGGAACCAACCAGGCAGATGCACCTGGATCGGCAGGCCGCCGCTGAGCATCTGCGCGAGGAAGGCACCGTGCAGGCTGACCCGCTCGGCCGGCGTGAAGTCGGCGCTGACACCGATCTCACCGATGATGCCGGGCCGGACCCCGTCCTCGCCGTCCGCCAGGTCCGCGAGGATCACCTCGGCCACGGCCTGGGGGGCCATCGCCCCCACGTCGGTGGGGTGACTGCCCTCCAGATAGAACCCGGTCCCCGCGATGACCTGCACCCCGGTGCGCTCACTGACCTCCCGCAGACCGGCGAGATTCCGACCTGCCCCCAGGCCGGTGGTGTCGATGATCGTCCGCCCGGCGAGCTCGGCATACCGAATCACCTCGGTGACCGAGACCTCCACGTCCGCCAGGAGGAGGTTGTCCAGGTTGCCAAACGGGTCCTGGCGCAGGTCCCAGAGCAGGTCCTCAGTGACCGGCCGCTGGGCGAAGTCGTCGGGGTCCCAGCCGGTCGAGGAGGTGCGGTGCGCCCAGGAGGTCACGTCGGTGAAGATGTGCTCGTGGGTCAGGGTGATGCCCAGCTGGTCGGCCGGCACCGGCCCGGTGACCGTGGTGACCAGTGGCTCGCTCACTTGCGCGTCCTGGCGATGCGGCTGAACAGCTTGGAGTTGAGCAAGATCGCGACGACCAGGATCAGGCCCTGCACGATCGGCACCCAATAGACGTCGACGCGCAGCTGCACCAGGCCGTTGTTGATGATGCCCAGGGTCAGCGCGCCGATGGCCGTGCCGACGACCGAGCCGCGCCCACCCATCAGGGAGGTGCCGCCGAGCACGACGGCGGTGATCACCTCGAGCTCAAACATGGTGCCCGAGTTGGGTGAGCCGCTGGACAGGCGGGCGGCGGTCAGGATCCCGGCGACGGCAGCGGCCAGACCGGTCAGGGCGAGCACACCCATCTGGATGCGGCGGATGTCGACACCGGCGCGGCGCAGGGACTCACCGTTGGAGCCGACGGCGGTGACATAGCGGCCGAACTTGGTCTGGGTGAAGACATACCAGGCGAGCACGACGGCCGCGATCGCGATCCAGGTGGGGGTGTAGAGGCCGAGCAGCTTGCCGTGCGCCAGCGGCGCGATCAGGTCCGAGGAGATGGGCTCGCTGTAGCCGCCGGTGATCAGCAGCGCGAGACCGCGGATGGCGGTCAGTGCGGCCAGGGTGACGATGAAGGACTGCAACATCCCGTATGCCGTGAGCAGGCCATTGAGGGTGCCGATGGCCAGTCCTGCGACCAGGGTGAGGACGAGGGCGAGCAGTGGGTTGCCGGTGGAGGCCCAGATCCCCAGGACAGCGGCCGACAGACCGAGGGTGGAGCCGACGGACAGGTCGATCTGACCGGTGGTGATCACGAAGGTCATCGCCATCGCGACGATCACCGTGGGCGCGACCTGCCGGGCCACGTTGACCAGGTTGGCGCTGGTGAAGAAGTTGTCGGTCTGGATGGAGAAGAAGGCGAACAGCACGACGAAGACGACGGCGATCGACAGGACGCCGAAGTGCTTGGCGGCAAAGGCCGAGACCGCGCCGCTGGACTCGCGGCGGCTGCGGGTGGGTGGGGTGGCCGGGCTGGCCGTGGTGGTGTCGGTCATTGGGTCACTTCCCCATCATCGCTGCGACGAGTTCGGTCAGGTCGGTCTCGGAGGGCTCGAGCTCACGGTGCATGACGCCCTCGTGCAGGACCACCAGGCGGTCGCACACCTCAAACAGGTCCTGCAGGCGGTGGGTGATCAGCACGACGCTGACCCCGCGGGCGGAGACGTCGCGGATCAGCTGCAGGACCATCTCCACCTCCTTGGCGGCCAGGGCCGCGGTCGGCTCGTCCAGGACGAGGACCTTGGGGTGGAAGGTCACGGCACGGGCGATCGCCACGGCCTGGCGCTGGCCACCGGAGAGGTTGCCGACCTCCTGATAGGTGTCGCTGATCCGGATGTGCAGGGTCTTCAGGTCCTGCGCGGCCTCCTCGTGCATGCGCTGGTGGTCCAGGCGGCGGGTCCACTTGCTGTGGAGCTCCCGGCCGAGGAAGAGGTTGGCGGCGACGTCGAGGTCGTTGCACAGGGCGAGGTCCTGATAGACCATCTCGATGCCGTGCTCGCGCGACTCTCGGGGCCCGGCGCCGGTGAGCTCGGTGCCGTCGACGCGGATCGTGCCGCTGTCGGGGGTGACGGCCCCCGCCAGCATCTTCATCAGCGTCGATTTGCCGGCGCCGTTGTCGCCGACCAGCCCGATCACCTCACCCGCCGCGACCTGGAGGTTGACTCCGCGCAGGACGTCCATGACGCCATAGCGCTTGCGGATGTCCTGCATCTCGACCCGTGGGCCGGTCGGCCTCAGGTCCTCCGTCACGGACGATGTCATGCGTCAACCTCCAGGGTCGGTTGCGGTCGGGTGTGCTCAGGTGTGGTGGGTGGTGGTCAGTGGCTAGTTCTGCGCCGTGGTCACTCGAAGATGGCGCGGAAGTCGTCGACGTTCTCGCTGGTCACGATCGTGATCGGCACGTCGATGAAGCCCTGGGGCTCGGCGCCGCCGAGGATGGCCTTGAGCTCGTTGACCGCCTCGACACCCTCCTGCTTGGGGTCCTGCTGGATGACGGCCTCGACGACACCGCTGTCGATGCCGCCGATAACCTCCTTGGTCAGGTCCCAGCCGATGATCTTGGTGTCGCCTCCGCCGCCGAGGGCAGCGGTCGCGCCGACGGTGGCCGGCTCGCCGGTGGTGTAGATGAAGCCCAGCTCCGGCTGTGCGGTGATCAGGTCCTGGGCGGCGGTGGCCGCGGTCTCCTGGACGTTCTCACCGTTGACGCTCTGGGTGTATTCGGCGCCGCCGGCGTCGATCACCTCGCGGAAGCTGTCCTCGCGCTGGTTCTGGATGAAGGAGTTCTTGGCGTCGACGACGCCATAGCTGCGGCCCTCGATCAGGCCGTTCTCGACCATCCACTCGCCGGCCTCCTTGCCCGCGCCGAGGTTGTCGACCCCAACGAAGGTCTCCACGCCCTCGAGCTCGGCGTCGATCGCGACGACCGGGATGTCCTGGGCCTGGGCGGCCTCGACGGCCGGCATCACACCGTTGACGTCGATGGCCACGACGATCAGGCCGTCGATGCCCTGCGTCATGAAGTTCTCGATGTCGTCGCTCTGCTTGGCCGAGTCGTTGTTGGCGTTGGCGATGACCAGCTCACAGCCAGCCGCGTCCGCGGCCTCCTGCGCGCCCTCGTTCATCTGGGTGAAGAAGACGGCCGTCTGGTTGATCTGGGTCATGCCGATGGTGCAGTCCTCATCGCCGCCCCCAGCAGCTTCGGACTCGCCGGCGCCGTCGTCTGCTGCGCTGTCATCGGCCGCCGCGTCGTCGGCTGCGGCGTCATCTGCTGGCTCCTCGTTGCCCGTGGTGCAGGCGCTGAGGAACAGGGCCCCCGAGAGTCCCAGCGCAAGGGCCAGCCGGGAGTGGGAGCGAAGGTGCGTGGTCATGGGAGCCTCCTGGGGGTCCGTCGGTAATCGATTTCCGACGCGTGGCCTTACGGTAGCCTGCCCGTCACAGGATGACCAGACCCCACGAGGTCTCGGTTTGATAAAGGGCACGAAAAACGGGGAGGACAGCGCTGTGGCAGCACGCAGCAACCGCGTGACGATCTCGGATGTCGCGCGCCAGGCCGGCGTGTCGTCGGCCACCGTGTCGCGGGCCCTCAGCGGCAACCGGCCGATGTCTCCCGAGTTGGCCGAGCACGTCCGCAAGACGGCCCAGGAGCTGGGTTATCGCACCAACCTGCTGGGCCGGGCCCTGCGTCAGCAGCGCAGCAGCGTGGTCGGGCTGCTCGTCCCTGACCTGGACAACCCGTTCTTCGCCTCGCTGGCTGAGCACCTCAGCCGGGTCGTGGAGACCTCCGACATGGAGCTGCTCGTGGCCAGCGCCGGCGGCAGTGTGGAGAACGAGGCGCGGCTGATCTCATCTTTCCTCGACCGGCAGGTGGCAGCTCTTGTTGCGATCCCGTGCGATGAGATCGAGAGCGCACCCGGGCTGGAGCAGGCCATCTCCCACACGCTCACCGTGCAGTTGGACCGCCGCGTCCTGACGACGGGTGCCTATTACGTCGGCTGCGACAACCGCCACGGCATGGACTTGATCGCCGAACACGTCGCGCATGACGTCGACACCACCGCCCAGCCGGTGGTCTATGTCGGCGCCGAGACCCAGTCCTCCTCAGCACACGAGCGCCTTGACGGGTTCCGCCGCCACTTCCCCGACTCCCCCGTGTTCCTGGGCGACTTCAGCACCCAGTGGGGGCAGGAGGCCGCCGACCAGATCCTCGAGTCGGGGCTGTCCGCCGCCACGATCGTCGCCACGGCCGATGTCATCGCTCTGGGGCTGATGAGCCGCCTGCACGCCACCGGCCACCGCATCCCGGAGGACTTCCGGGTGATCGGCTTTGACGGCGTCGGCGTCACGCCCTTTGCCCACCCCACACTCACCACGGTGCGCCAACCGGTCGAGGCGATCAGCCGGCGCATCCTCGACCTGGTCCTGGAGCTCCCACAGGAGCAGGACGAGCACGAAGTCCGGTTGGAGCCGACGCTGGTCGTGGGGCCCTCGAGTCCGGCGCGAGACGCCTGACCATCAGGAATAACAGCCCGTCAGACCCGCACCATCGTTGGCGCAACTGAAGGGACGTGACGTGATGTTGCTCGAAGGAAAGGTCGCTCTGGTCACTGGAGGCGGCGCCGGACTGGGCAAGGCCATCGCAGAGTCTTATGCCCGTGAGGGAGCCACCGTCATGGTCACCGACATCAACGCCGAGGCCGCTGCCTCCGTTGCGGAGGCCATCACTTCAGCGGGTGGCACGGCAGCGAGCGGTCATCTGGACACCACCAACCCACAGCAGCACCTCGACATCGTCGCCGAGATGGAGGAGAAGTTCGGGCGCGTGGACATCGCGGCGAACAACGCCGGCATCACCATCCCAGCGGTTCCAACGGCTGACCTGCCGGTCGAGGACTGGGAGCGGGTGCGGTCGGTCGACCTCGATGGGGTCTTCTATGGTCTCAAGGCACAGCTGCCTGCCATGTTGCGCGCAGGTGGAGGCGTGATCATCACCACCTCCAGCATCGCCGGTGACCGCGGCCTCTGGGGCATGCTGCCCTATTCCGCCGCGAAGCACGCCGTCATCGGCATGATGAAGACCGTGGCCCTCGAATACGGCACCCAGGGCATTCGCGCTCTGGCGGTCGGACCGGCTTTCATCAAGACCGGCCTGGAGGACAACATGCCGGAGGACGTGCGCAAGCAACTCCCGGGCATGCACGCCGTGGGCCGCATGGGTGAGCCCCACGAGGTCGGAGACACGTTCGCTTGGCTCAGCAGCGACCAGGCCAGCTTCATCACGGGCTCCTACATCCCCGTCGACGGCGGCTATCTCGCTCGCTGACCAGCTGGACATCGTGACGCTGGTCGCGGGGCTGTCATGCCCCGTGACCAGCATCTGAGTCAGTTGCGCGCGGGCGTCTGAGTGGTCGCGCGCCGCACGACACTGACGCGACAAACGAGAGTTGCTACGTTTGGTGCGCACCCAGGAGGAGCGCGATGACTACACGAGACGAGGGCATCACGGTTGCGCCTCACAACGCGCTGCTGACCACCCAGCAAGCCGCAGACCTGCTCGTGGTGAGTCGTCCCACACTGGTGAAGTTGATTGATGACGGCGTCCTGCCGAGCGAAACATCCGGAGTCCGTCGACGCTTGGTCAAACTGACCGATGTCCTGAGTTATCGCGCTCAGCGGCGGGAGCAGCAATACCAGGCGCTGATGGCGGACGAGGTTGACTACGACGAAGAGTTGCCCGACGACCTACAAGCCGAACAGATGCTCCGAAGCGTGCGTGCCGAGGTCGCGGCTACTCGACGGAACACGCGACTGGACCCTTAGGAGGAAACGACCAACTGGGCGACAGCGACGGTCAATGAAGCACGAGGCAGTGCACTGTGCCCAGTCAAGGCACTCACGTTCAGCAGTTCGCCCATTGGCACGCTGAGACTGCGCCCGTAGGTTCACCGGAACACACCTTCCGGAAGGACTGCCAACGATGGCTGACGCAGACGACTTCGCCCTCTCCCGGGTCACACCACAGGCCCAACGCCACTGGTTCGGCATCGCCGTGCAGCGGTTCGGGCAGGTCAGTGCCCTCTCCCAGTTCCTGCTGGGAGCCACCCTCGGATACGGCATGACCTTTGGCAATGCCGTCCTGGCCTTCATCTTCGGGTCGGTCATCCTCGAGGTGATCATGTGCATCGTCGGCATCATTGGGCAGAAGGAGGGCCTCAACACGGCCCTGCTCGCACGCTGGACCGGGTTCGGTGAGGTCGGTGCGTCCTTGGTCGGGCTCGCGATCGGCATCAGCCTGATCGGCTGGTTCGGCATCCAGTCTGCGATCTCTGCCGAGTCCCTCGACTCCCTGCTGCCGGGGATCATGCCCATCTGGGCCTGGTGCCTGCTGTTCGGTCTCGCTGTCACTGCCATCGTCGCCTTCGGCTTCGGCGGCATGCAGTGGTTGGCCAACGTCACGGTGCCACTGTTCCTGGTGCTCGTCGGCTGGTCGATCATCACCGAGCTGAGCCGCCACAGCATCGGTGACCTGCTGACCTCACCACCGCCGGGGCCCAACCTGTCGGTGCCCGCAGGCACCGCCATCGTGGCCGGAGGTCTCATCGTGGGCGCCATCATCACCGCCGACATGACCCGCTTCAACCGGTCCGCCAAGGACGTCGTCAAGCAGACGGTCGTTGGCGTGACGCTCGGAGAGTTCGTGATCGGTCTGGCCGGAGTCCTGCTCGCTCACGCCGCGGGCACCGGCAACATCGTGGCGATCATCACCTCCTCCGTGGGCCTGGTCGGCCTGCTGATCGTGGTCACCGGCACGCTGAAGATCAACGACTGGAACCTCTACTCCTCGGCCCTCGGTCTCGTGAACTTCATCTCCACAGCCTTCGGCCGCGACCTGCACCGGGTCACCACCACCGTCGTCCTCGGCGTGGTCGGCTCGATCCTGGCCGCAGTCGGGATCCTGGGACACTTCACCGAGTTCCTCGTGGTGCTCGGAGCGGCCTTCCCACCGATCGCCGGCATCATGATTGCCGAGTATTTCTTCGTGAAGAAGTGGCGTGGGGAGCTCGATGCCACCCGCGATGCCGTGACCCTTCCCGAGACAGCACCCCGGGTCGTCCCGGCGACCCTGGTGATCTGGGCGGTCTCCTCCGTGGCCGGCTATTTCCTCACCTGGGGGATCCCGAGCATCACCTCACTGGTGCTGTCGATCGTCCTGTATGTCGTGGCGGGCCGACTCGGTCTCGTCCAGGGGGTGGGGGTTGCCCAGACTCGGTCACCCAGGACTGCCGAGCTCACCCCCGAGACCAACTGACCCTGATCACACCTGAGGAGACAAGCAATGCACATCGGAATTGATGTTGGCGGCACCAACACCGACGCTGTCCTGATGGAGGGCACCCAGGTGCTGGCCTCCGTCAAGCAGGCCACCAGCGACGACGTCACCAGCGGCATCATCAGCGCCATCGAGCAGTTGCGTGCCCAGCGACAGTTTGAGGGGTCCGCTGTCAAGGCGGTCATGATCGGGACCACGCACTTCATCAACGGCCTGGTGGAGGCCCGCCGGCTGGCCCCGACCGCAGCGCTGCGACTTGGCCTCCCAGCCACCCGGGCGCTTCCGCCGCTGGTCGACTGGCCGGAGCGACTCAGCGCAGCGATTCAGGGCCGTGCCTACCTGGCCCACGGCGGCTACGAGTTCGACGGTCGCCCCATCTCCCCCATGGACCCCGACGAGTTGCGACGGCACGCCGCTGACATGGCGAGCCACGGCATACGGTCGGTCGCGATCTCCTCGGTCTTCAGCCCCGTCAACCACGACCTGGAGGTCGAGGCCGCGAGCATCATCGGCGAGGAACTCGGTCCCGACGTCGCGATCTCGCTCTCTCACGAGATCGGTCGGATCGGCCTGCTCGAGCGGGAGAACGCCACGATCATCAACGCCGCCCTGCGCGAGATGGCCACGAACATCGTCGACGGGCTCAACACCGCAGTGCGTGCCCACGGGATCGATGCGCCCATCTTCCTCAGCCAGAACGACGGCACCCTGATGGACGAGGACTACGTCCGGCGCTATCCCGTCGCGACCTTCGCCTCGGGCCCGACCAACTCGATGCGCGGGGCCGCGGCCACCAGCGGCCTGGAGTCCTGCGCGGTGGTCGACATCGGCGGCACGACGAGTGACGTGGGCCTGCTGGTCAAGGGCTTCCCTCGGGAGAACACCACCGAGGTGCGGGTGGCCGGCGTCCGCACGAACTTCCGTATGCCCGACGTCCTCTCGCTGGGCATTGGCGGTGGCAGCCATGTGGCCCTCGACACTGGCATGGTCGGTCCGGAGTCGGTGGGCTACCAACTGACCTCTCAAGCCAGGGTGTTCGGCGGGTCGCAGCTGACCGCGACCGACCTCGCGGTGGCCAGCGGTCGTGCCGACATCGGCGACAAGTCACTGGTCTCCGACCTGGACCCTGCCTTCGTGGAGCGCGCGCTCGCGGGTCTCGCCGACCGGATCGCCGAGGCCGTGGACCGGATGCGCACGTCCGCCGAGCCGGTCCCCGTCGTCGCCGTCGGCGGTGGCTCCATCCTGCTCCCGGATGAGCTCCCCATCTTCGGTGCCATCCACCGACCGGAGAACTATGCGGTGGCCAACGCGATCGGAGCCTCGATCGCCCAGGTTGGCGGCGAGATCGACAAGGTCTTTGCGGTCGAGCCCTCTCGGCGTGACGCGATCCTCGATGATGCACGCCAGGAAGCGGTGGACAAGGCCATCGCGGCCGGAGCGAGTCCCTCGAGCGTGCAGATCGTCGACTTCGACGAGGTGCCGATCCCCTATCTGCCCGGCAACGCCACGCGCATCCGGGTCAAGGCAGTGGGCGACCTCGACATGGGGGTGTGACATGTCGTGGACATTGACCGCGGATGCCGTCCGTGATCTCGCGCGGGGTGCCGCTGTGCTGGGCACCGGTGGTGGCGGGGACCCCCATGTGGGTGCTCTGCTCGCTGAGCAGGCGATTGTCGCGCACGGACCAGTGGAGGTCGTGCCCCTCAACGAGCTCCCAGACGACGCGATGGTCGTGATGGTCGCCATGATGGGCGCACCGACCGTGATGGTCGAAAAGCTGCCGAGTTTGGAGGAGGTCCGGGCGGCCGTGCAGGCCGCCGAGTCGGCCCTGCCCGAGGGGACGATCACGCACATCGTCTGCGCCGAGATCGGCGGCGTCAACTCCACGCTGCCCGTGGCCGCAGCAGCCACACTCGGGCTCCCGCTCGTCGACGCCGACGGCATGGGGCGGGCCTTCCCGGAGCTGCAGATGGTGCTGCCCACCCTCTCCGGCATCGCCGCGTCACCGGTGTCGTTCGCCGACGAGAAGGGCAACGTCGGGGTGGTCCACACCGCCGACAACACCTGGGCCGAGCGCATCGTCCGCGTGGCCTGCGTCGAGATGGGCTGCACCATCATGATCACGACGTTCCCCCAGCGGGGGGCGCAGGCGCGCACCTCCTTGGTCAAGGACTCCGTGACCCGAGCGGTGCAGGTCGGGCGTGCCATCACTGACTCCCGTGCCAGCAACCAGGACCCGGTTGCTTCCGTGGTCGAGGTGCTCGGCGGGCGCGAGTTGTTCGCCGGCAAGGTGGTCGACGTTCAACGCGCCACGACCGCTGGCTTTGCGCGTGGACGTGCCCGGATCGATGGCGAACACGACGTGCTCGAGCTCTCCTTCCAGAACGAGCACCTGGTGGCTCAAGCCGGCGACACGGTCCTGGCCACTACGCCCGACCTGATCATGGTTCTGGAGCATGACTCCGGCGAGCCGATCACCACCGAGGGGCTGCGCTACGGGCAGCGGGTCCGGGTCATCGCTGCACCGTCTGATCCCCGGTGGCATAGCGCTGAGGCCCTGCAGATGGTCGGCCCGGCCTACTTCGGGTATGCCGTGGAAGGTCACCGATTCGACGGCTCACCAGATCACCCCGAGCAGGAGGACGTGGCATGAGTTGGCAGATCGCTCGGGACGACCTGCCCGACCTCGCCCGCGGCGCGACGCTGCTCGGCACAGGTGGTGGCGGCGACCCCTACATCGGCAAAATGCTGGTGGAGCAGGTGCTGGGCGAGGGCTCGATCACGATCCTGGACCCCGACGAGTTGGCCGACGATCTCTTCGTTATCCCCACCGCCCAGATGGGCGCTCCCACGGTCATGGTCGAGAAGATCCCCGCTGGCACTGAGCCGTCGCTGTCGCTGCGCATCCTGGAGGAGCACCTCGACCGGCGCGCGGAGGCGACGATGCCGATCGAGTGTGGCGGCATCAACTCGATGATCCCGTTGATCGTGGCGGCGGAGACCGGGCTGCCAGTCGTTGATGCCGACGGCATGGGTCGGGCCTTTCCCGAGCTGTCCATGGAGACCTTCGCCGTCTATGGCGTCCACGGATCTCCCCTCGCGCTCGCGGGCGAGCGCGGCGAGCGCGTCATCATCGACACGGGCGATGACGACCGGCAGATGGAGTGGCTGGCCCGCGCCATCACCATCCGTCTCGGCGGTGTCGGTCACATCGCTGAATACGCCATGACCGGGGCCGACGTCCGGCGCACTGCGGTGCCGCGGACCCTGTCGATGGCCCTAGCCCTGGGCCGAGCCATCCGGGTGGCGAGGGAGGAGCACCGATCTCCCTTCGACGCCATCGCAGAGACGTTGTCCAGCACGCTCTACTGCCACATGCGGACGCTCTTCGAAGGCAAGGTTGTTGATGTCGACCGACGCACGACCGAGGGCTTCGCCAAGGGCGTCGCCCGCATCGTCCCCGTGGATGGTGGTGACGACGAGCTGGAGATCCGCTTCCAGAACGAGAACCTCATCGCCCTGCGCAACGGCGAGCTCGTCGCCATCGTCCCGGACCTGATCTGCATCACCGAGAGCGAGTCGGCTGAACCGATCACGACCGAGGGGCTGCGTTATGGGCAGCGTGTGCGGGTGCTGGGCATCTCGACCCCGGACCTGATGCGCACCCCGGAGGCCCTCGCGGCCTTCGGCCCGTCCGCCTTCGGTCTGTCCGAGCGGTTCGTGCCCGTGGAGGAGCTCATCCCCGGCGAGAACTAGTCTTGCTGGGTGCCTCTGCTCCTCGATCAAGCCGACCTGCCAGCCCTGGCTCTGGGTGCAGCCGTGCTCGGATCTGGCGGGGGCGGTTCGACTCATGTGGGGCAGATCATGGCGCAGCGATCGACGTCATGGCCGGTCACCGTCCATGACGTGGCGGAGCTCGACCCGACGACGCCGTGCATCGCTGTGGGCTATGTCGGATCGACCCTCTTGCTCGAGGAGCGGTTGCCCGGCCACGCTCCGTTCGACGAGGCGATCGCGGCGGCGCAGCGCTGGCTGGGGTCCCCCGCAAGGGCGGTGTGCACTCTGGAGGCGGCCGGACTCAACGGCCTCACAGCCCTCCACCTGGCGGGCAGCCACCAGGTGGTTGATGCCGACTGCATGGGTCGGGGCCTGCCGGACCTGGACCAGTTGTCCCTGCTCATCGACGATGTGCCCGGGCTGGTGGTCTGCGCCCCCACCGGCTCCGGCGGCGTGGCTCTGCTCGACGGGGCACGGCCCGCCGACGTGGAGCGAGTGGTGCGCACAGCCATCGAGTCCAACGGCGGATGGGCTGGTCTGGTCATCGCTGGCTTCACCGTGGCCGACCTCGTGCAGCATGCCATCCACGGCAGCACCAGGCGCGCCCTGTCGGTCGGCAGAGTGCTGACCCTGGGGGCGGACCTCGACGCGTCGGCGCTGGCCAGCTCAGTGGGTGGCACGCTGCTGGGCGTCGGACGGGTGATGGATGTGCGCCAGGAGCCCGACCGCCCCGATGTCATCTCCACGGATGTGCGGACGTCAGCTGGCGACGTGCTGCGTCTCGTGTCGCGCTCGGAACACATCGCCGCGCTGCTGAACGGCAAAGTGATGGCCAACTCCCCCACGCTGGTGGTCACCCTCGACGCCGCCACCAGGGCGCCCCTGCAGGTGCACGAGTGCACGATGGCCCGCGACCTGATCATCCTGACGCTGCCCGCACCCCAGTGGTGGTCCCAGGAGCCTCGTCGGGCAGCTGTGGCTCGTCCCGCACACTGGGGGCTGGACGGGTTGTCCGCGTGACGACCACAGGACTCACCCTCACCAGCTTGCTGGAGCACCCCGGCGCGGGCGGCCTCGTCGTGATCGCCGGCGGCGAGCGCACCTGGTCCACCGCCGTGGTCGAGGGCCGCGAGGATGATCTGCCTGACGAGGTCGAGAAGGCGTTGGCGGTGGTGCTCTCCCCTGTCCCGTCTGCCTCCTGGCAGGTCGACGCGCTCCTGCGACGGGTCCGCGACCGTGGATTCACCGGCCTCGTGCTGGCCGGGACCCTCAGCACGTCGGTCGAGGCTCTCGCGCAACGACTCGATCTTGTGGTCTTGCTCGCGGAGCAACCCATCCGCGTGGCCAAGTCCGCATGGGAGCTCGTCGAGGCCCCGGACGTGCTCGCGCTCTCCGTGGTCCGCAGGGTTGCTCAGTCCATTGAATACCGGGCCGACAGCATGGAGGATCTCCTCCACAACGTGGCCGCCAACGTGGGCCACGGCATCGCACTCGTGGGCAGGGACGAGGTGGTGAGCACGGCGGGTGACCCGCTGCCAGAGTCGTTGCGCTCCGCCATCGCGTTCAGCCAGTGGCTCGACGTGTCCGTCACCACCGATGGGTTCGCCGCGTCTGTTCCTGTGCAGAGTCGCAGTCGCACTGACCTCCGCGTCGTGCTGCACAGCCGTGACTCCGGCCGCGCGCAGCGGACCGCGCTCTCCACCGCGGTCGAGATGGTCATGCCGATGGTCGCCGCGCGCCTCCTGATCGACGAGGTCGAGGCTGTCAGCGAGGTCTCCCGATCCTCCGGTCTGCTCGGAGACTTCCTAGAGGCTGGCGGCGCGAGCGACGCAGAGACCGAGCGCAGGATGCGCGTCCGGGGGTGGCGGACCAACGGACATCACATCGGGTTCCGGGTGCTGGGTCGCGGTCGCCTGGACCCCTTCGCGCTCTTGCAGGTCGTCAACGCCCACCTGGCCACGATTCGACTCGACTCGCACGCCACCACCCGCGGCGGCGGTGTCATGGGATGGGTCAGCTTCAACGAGGCCCCCTCCCCGCAGCAGGTCTCGGGGGTCGCGCAGGACCTGCTCGATCTGCACCAGAGCGCGCTGGCAAGTTTCCGTGTGGCGACGGGCGTGGGTTCGCTCCAGTCCGGGGCGACGGGCCTGACCGTCACCCTGGGTGAGGCACGCGACGCCGCACGCTTGGCCAGCGACCGTGAGCGCTCCGGATGGTTCGTCCACGTTGATCGCCTCGGTCTCGGCCAGTTGCTGCTGGCCGGGACCACCGGTGACTCCCTGACCCGCGCGGCCGTTGCCCTCCTGTCACCCCTGAGCGAGCGCGAGCGCGAGACGCTGGCGGTCTATCTGGACGAGGAGTCCTCAATCGTCGCGACGGGCAAACGTCTCGGGCTCCACCGCAACACCGTGACGTCGCGTGTGCAGCGGATCCAGACGTTGCTCGGCTCCGACCTGAGCGACCCAGAGACCCGATTGGCCCTCCAGCTCGCAGCCCGCGCGGCCCACGGATCCTCCTAGTCGCGCGAGCCGCGCTCTGGGCAGTCAGCCGACCGGCGGATACATCGGCCAGCCCGGCACGACACCGTCGTCGGTGATGTACCCGGTGTAGTCAACGCGGGGCATGTTGTGCCAGACCATGGGGTCGGTGTTCCACACGTCTCCTGAGGCGAGGCCGTCGAGCAGTTCGGCGGTTCCGAGCACGTTCTGCTTGATCGCCTTGCCGCGGGATTTCTGCCCGATGGGACCACCGTAGGTCTCGAAGAACACCATCGGGTGTGAGTGACCGGTGGGGTTGAGGTTGTTCCAGTTCAGCCCGA
This sequence comes from Ornithinimicrobium faecis, assembly GCF_023923225.1. Lineage (GTDB taxonomy): Bacteria > Actinomycetota > Actinomycetes > Actinomycetales > Dermatophilaceae > Ornithinicoccus > Ornithinicoccus faecis. The sequence goes on from NZ_CP099489.1 coordinate 3,473,174, forward strand.
GCATCGTGGCTGACGAGACGCCACCGTGGATGTCGAGCTCCAGTTCCCCACTGACGCTGTAGCGGTCCATGGCGATGTAGCCATAGCCCTTGAGCTCGTTGTAGACCAGGCCCTGCATCTGGCGGGTTTGGATGTCGAAGAGGCCGTCCTTGATGAACGGCAGGGTCGGGCCGCTGGGCGAGAGCGAGATGCCCAGCGACATGGTGATCGCGTCGCCGGACTCGTCGGTCTTCAAACCCTGGTGGTGGATGTCCAGTCCGAAGGCAGGCTTGACCTGCGCCCAGTAGGCATACCAGGACTGCGACTCCTTGGCGGCGAAGGCGTCGAGGGCCCAGTCACGGTTCAGGTCGATGCGACGCTCAGTGCCGTCCTGCAGGATGGTGTGCCGGATGTAGAGCTCGGACCCGTCGGGGTTGTACATCGGGATGATGTGCAGCGTGAGTTCCTCGCGGATTCGGGAGTAGGCCGGAGACCCGCTGGAGGACACGGACTTCAAGATGGCCAGCAGGCTGTCGACGCCGTAGGGCTCGTTGCCGTGGATGCGACCCTGCAGCCAGACATGCTTCGGACCAGTCCCCACGGTCGCGACATACAGATCGCGTCCCGCCTCGGACACTCCAGGGGTGATCCCGAGCTCGCGCAGCGTCGTCACCGTCACAGACCCCTGTGAGCTGTGCTCAATCTTGCGCAGTGCCGCGATCATGTCGTCATACGTGAGGATCGCGTCCCGCGGGATGACCGGTCCGGGACTTGGGAAGTTCCCCTTGGCGAAGGCCGGGGCAGCGACAGCGAGGGGCACAGCGGCCAAGCCAGCTGCGAGCACGGTGCGGCGGCTGAACGACTGACCGGTGGGACGGGGCATGGGAACTCCTTAGGAGATTCCGCAGTCACCCCCGTGCACTTCTGCGGACGTCGGTTGAGGTGACGCGCACGCTAGCAGCGGATCGGGTGTCTGACAAGGGTTTCCGTCATACCTGCCACCGGCGCGAACGTGCCTCAACCACAGACGCCTGGGCAGGTCAGAGACGCCAGTGGCAGCGTTAGTCGGTCGGAAGGATCGCGCGCTCGTGCACGAGTCCCTCGGCTCTGATCTCGGCCCACAGATCCTCAGGAATGTCGACCTCAAACATCTCCACGTTCTGTTCAATCTCGGCAACCGAACGCACTCCCGTGAGCACCGTTGTGATGGCCGGGTTGTGCAGCGGGAACTGGATCGCGGCGGCCATCAGCGGTACCCCATGACGTGCGCAGACCTCCGCGAGCGACTGTGCCCTCGCGACCAGTTCAGGTGTGGCCTCCTCGTAGTTGAACCGCGCGCCCGGTAGCGGTCGAGCCAGCAGCCCACTGTTGTAGACACCTCCGAGCATGATGGCCGTGTTGGAGGCTTGCGTGGCTTCGAACAGGCTCGTTCCGAGCGCTGTCTGGTCCAGCAACGAGTACCTGCCTGCCAGGAGAACCGTGTCGAGGTCGGCGTTGCGGACGAACTGCTCGAGCAACTCGGCCTGGTTAATGCCGATGCCAACGCTGCGAATGATGCCCTCGTCGCGCATCTGTGTAAGTGCGGGGAGAGCTCCCTCCATACTCTCGGCGTAGAACTCGTCGGGGTCATGAACACTGACGTGGTCGATCCGATCGAGTCCTAGGCGTTCGAGGCTCTCCTCAACCGATCGTCGGACGCCTGCTGCCGAGTAGTCGTACTCGACGTTGAGGTCCGGCACGTCGTAGAAGAAGGGCTTGCCGCCTGGAAACTGCTCGTCCTTGGGCGTCGCGTCGGCGCGCAGCAACTTGCCGACCTTGGTGGTCAGTACAAACTCATCCCTTGGATGCTCGGCCAGCATCTCTCCGTAGCGACGCTCCGACGTGCCGAATCCGTAGAAGGGAGCTGTGTCGAAGAGTCGGATCCCAAGGTTCCAGGCCCGTTCGAGGGTGGCTCGCGCCTCACTCTCGGGGATCGGGGAAAACATGTTCCCGAGTGGACCACCACCCAGCCCCAACTGTGTGGCGTGCAGTCCAGAACTGCCCAGCACAACCTGCTCCACCCTCTGATCAGACATCGTCGCGCCCCTTCATTCGTTGACTGTCCCAGCGGCCATGACTCCATGTGCGGACTTTGCTACTCATGGGGTCTGGGCACCCCGCACGTTGAGATACAGCGCGTAGATGGAGCGCGTCGCAGTGATGAAGAGCCGGTTCGAGGTCTCTCCGCCAAAGACGCAGTTTGAGGCTCCCTCTGGCAGCTCGATCGCCCCGAGCGTTGTCCCGTCCGGGGTGGCGCACAACACGCCGGCTCCGGTGGCAACCCACAGATTGTCCTGTTCATCGATGCGCAACCCATCACCGAAGCGATCCTCGATGTCAAGAACGAGCCGTCCGCCAGTGAGAGTGCGCCCACCCACCACGTCGTAGGCCCTTACGTGCTTCGGACCAGCCGGGCTGTGGGTGATGCCGGAGTCTGTGATGTACAGGATGGTCTCGTCGGTGGAGAAAGCCAATCCGTTCGGCTGCACCATGTCGGTCACCACGGCGTCCAGCGCTGCGGTGGTCGGGTCCCAGCGGAATACGTAACTCCCGTCCTGTTCCTTCGGAGCGCGACGGCCCTCGTAGTCTCCCAGAATCCCGTAGTCGGGGTCGGTGAACCAGATCGAGCCGTCCGAGCGGACCACGACATCGTTGGGCGAGTTGAGCGCCCTTCCGTCGAACTGGTCTGCGATCACGGTAATGCGCCCGTCCAGCTCGGTACGGGTGACGCGTCGACCGCTGTGCTCGCAAGTGACCAGGCGCCCTTGCCGGTCGCGTGTGTTGCCGTTCGCGTGCTGGCTGCGCTCGCGAAAGACGTCACTGCTGCCAGCGTCGGTGAGCCGCATGATCCGTTGGCGTGGGATGTCGCTCCACAGCAGTTGCCGACTGTCCCGGAAATAGACGGGTCCTTCCAGCCAGAGCCCGCCCGTCCACACGCGCTCAACCTCGGCGATGCCGATGGTGAGACGGTCAAAGGCCCGGTCAATCCTGCGCACCGCCGTGGGATGCATGCACGCTCCTCCCGTCTGGTCAGGACGCCGGCCGCAGCCGCCGCTGTTCCAATTCCCAGTACTCGATGTCGAACGCCCTGCCCTCATCGATCGTGCGGTAGCCGCCCAGCGCCTCAGTGGCGGTGATGATGCGCACCGTATGCCGGTAGATGTCCTGGACAGCCCGTGCAGCTTTCTGATCCAGGCCTGTGGTGACCAGCCCGAGGTCTGGGTCGAGAATCACGCGAGGCAGCGGATCGAGCATCTGCGTCTCCCCTACCGCCCGGTGCTTGCACCGTTCGTAGTAGTCGCGATAGCTATCGATGTAGGCGCCGATGTCACCGTCGACCATGGGCAGTCGCTTGGTGCGGATGATGTGCTCGAGGGTCGTCGGTCCCTGCTGAGAGATAGTGCCAAAGTCATCGCGTGCGATGAAGGCGTCAACCTCGTGGTCCCGGTGGCTCACGACGCTGCACGGACCAGTGGCGTAATCGGTCAGAGCTTCGGACAAGAGATCCAATCGACCTCCTACCGGAGCATGTGTCGGCGCTGGCAGATCCTGAACGAGGTCGATCCCGGTCTGGTTCTTCACGAAACTAACGGCTCGACCCACCATGTCGAGGTGCCGGTCGTAGGCCTCCCGCGGGCTGTCACCGCACGTGAAAAGCCCGTGGTGGGCCAGAACCAGCACAGTCGGCCGTTCTGACGAACGAGCTTCCCAGGCCGTGAGGATCTGCCTCGCAAGGTCGAAGCCCGGCATGACGTACGGCAGATAGATGACTTCCTCGCCCAGCGCTCGCTGAACCAGATTCTCTCCGTCGAGGGTGTCGGTCAGCGCCACGATCGCATCCGCATGGGAGTGCAGGACCGACGTGAATGGCAGGGCATGGTGCACCAGCGTCTCAATTGTGGGAGACGGGTCACCGGGCGTTACGAGTGCTTCTTGGTAGCCCTCCACCATCTGTGTGTCCGATAGCGTTGGCTGGCTCAGCAACTTGGTCAAGGCGCTGCGATCGACCCTGACCAGCCCCTCCTCCGACAAGTCCCCCAAGTCGAACCCCGAGGCCTTGACCCTGATCCGCTTTCCGAGCTTCACGGAGGTGTTGCCCCCGCCGTGAAGCACGAGGAACGGGTCCTGACCAAGGTCCCGGGAGACCCGGACCGTGTCGGCGACGAGCATTGCCTCGTCGTTCGTTGGCGTCATCGTGCTCACACTCCTCTGCTGGCGGTGCCAGCGGTCAGTCGTCGGCACCGTTCGACAGGTCGGCGTAGAGCTCGGCAGCGGTCTCCGGCGTGGCATCGTCGTGGACAACGGCCCGCACCGCCTTGATCATGGCTATCGGGTTCTTGCGCTGGAAGATATTCCGGCCCATGTCCACGCCAGCAGCCCCCTCGTCGATAGCCTTGCGCGCCATCGTCAGGGCATCGATGACGGGCAACTTCTTGCCGCCAGCCATGATCACTGGGACGGGGCACGCTGCAGTGACAGATGAGAAGTCCTCCTCGCAGTAGTAGGTCTTCACCATCTGGGCACCCAACTCGGCAATGATGCGGGTAGCGAGACCCAGGTAGCGAGCATCCCTGGCGAGCTGCTTACCCACTGCGGTCACCCCCAAGACCGGAATCCCGTACTGCAGACCAGCATCTACCTGTCGCGTCAGGTTGTGGACAGACTGTGTTTCCTGCTCCCCACCGATAAAGACTTGGACTGCCACTGCACTGGCGTCAATCCTCGAGGCGTCCGCCATGTCCATCGCGATGCGCTCGTCGGACAGATCCTTCAGGATCGAGGCGCCTCCGGAGGCGCGAACCACCAAGGCCCCTGCGTCCGCCGGCGGAAGGACCGAACGGATGATCCCCCGCGTGCACATGAGGGCATCAGCGTCCGGCATCAGCGGCACGATGTTGAGGTCGACCCGCTCCAACCCACTCGTCGGGCCTTGGAAGTAGCCGTGGTCGAACGCCAGCATCACGGTGCGCCCGCTCTGCTTGTTAAAGATTCGGCCCAGCCTGTGTTGCATCCCGAAATCGAGTCCAGACGCGCCCTTGACGAAGAACCCGTGTGATTCCTGGGGGACGTCCGCGTGAAATGCCTTCGCCGCAATGTTGCCGTCGAGGTCAGCCATGATGTCTCTTTCTGGAGGAGTGTTAAAAGCCCGGTGGTCGGTTGTCACAAGGCGCTGATGGACAGGACAGTCGAGCCTCAGCGCCCCGGAGCCAGGTCCGGCACCGGCTCGCCAGGCACCCAGGGCACCTGGACACCGTCGTCGGGGTCGTACGGAGCCTTGATGAACAGAGCGCGGAAGTTCGCCTGCGACTCGTTGACGAAGTAATGCATTTCGCCTGGGTCACAACGGTGCACGTCGCCCGGCCGAAGAGTGAACTGACGGGTGCAGTCCAGCCACAGGGTCGCCTCCCCCTCCAGCACGACGAAGGTTTCCTCGAGCTCAGCGTGGTAGTGGTTTGAGGCGTCGTCCCCCGGACGCAGCCTCACGATCCCGATATCGGTGCGCGGGCCGCGCAGCAGATACCCGGGGCCGTACTCACCGAAGCGATATGGGGCGTCATCAACTTTGCTGGTTTCCATGTCTTCTTCCTTCTCGATGTAATGAGCCAAATGTGAACTGCTACGTTCCCGGGGCCTGCCACATGGGGGTGGTCACACCCGCCTCCATAAGTTGACGTTGCGCGTCGTAGGCGAGGCGCCACCGCTCCTTGACCGCGGCATACTCCTCGTGTCGCGCGAGTGACGGCTCCACCATCCGCCCCCAACGGACCCAGCTTCGAGCCGCTTCTGAAGGCGAGTCGAACTGACCCACGCCACTGGCCGCACAGGCAGCTGTGCCGTGCGAGGTGGCCTCGACCACAGTGGGAATCTTCAGCGGCTTGCCGACGACGTCCGCAACGATCTGTGCCCAGACCTTGCTGCGGGCACTTCCCCCGGCGAAGACAACCTCGGTGAGCGAGGAGCCGGTCGAGTTTGCGACGAGGCTGAGGTTCGCGTCTGCGACGATGGCGGCGTTCTCTAAGAGGGCCCGGAACATCGCTGCGCGAAGTCGCGGACCGCCATCGAGCGAGAGGTTGAGGAACGACGGGGCCGCGTGTTTCCAGCGGGCGTAGTTCATGACGTCAGAGAAAATGGGGATGATGCCGTCAGCCCCGATGGGCACGTCGGCAGCAGCCTGTGTGAGCAGGTCGAGCGGATCCACGCCCTCCTGCTCAGCGGCGCGGACCTCGGGGCCAGCGAAAGTGTCTCGGAACCAGCGCACAGCGGTCCCGGCGTGAAAGGCGATGGCTTCGGCCTGCCACAGACCGGGTACGCCGGCAGCATTGATCCGCACCGTACGCTGCGCGCCTGTTGTCGGCGTGGCGATGTTCACTTCCTGCTGCCAGAATGTCCCAGCGATGATCATTGCCTGGCCTGCGGCCGTCAACCCTGTGCCGAGAGTTGCCATCTGGGCGTCCCCGCCACCGACAACGACAGTCGTGTCGGGCGACAGCCCGGTGTCTCGGGACGCGGTGGAGGTGACCGGTCCGAGGGCGGTGCCCGGCTCCACGATCTGCGGGACGAGACCGACGCGAAGCCCGCAGAGGGTGGCCAGACGGTCGTCGACGTCTCGGGACTCCAGCTCGAGCAGGCCAGAGGTCGATCCGTTGCTCGGCTCCATCACCTTGATACCGCTGAGGCGGTAGAGGACCCATTCGCTGAGCATCAGGACCGTCTCAGCCCGCTCATATAGCTCCGGGCGGTGGCGCGCGAGCCACAGCAGACGCGGCTGTGCCGCCAGAGCAAAAGTCTGCCCGGACAAGGCGTAGACCTGCTCCTCGACATCTCCGGATGCGGCCAACTCGGCAACTTCTTGCCCGGCGCGGGCGTCGACGTTGGCACACCCCCAGATCTCGCGCCCAGCCGCATCAAGCACGACGATGCCCTCACGCATGGACGTGGCTGACACCGCTCGAATGTCTTGTGCGCCAACCCCACTGGTAGCCAAGACCTCCCTGAGCACTTCCACCACCAGGGCGTAGTTGCGCTCCCAAGCAAACCCCATGGAGTCAGGGACTCCCGCCTCTGGATCATGGGTCCACGCCCTGGTCGCGCTGGCCACTTGGTGGCCATCTGCATCGAACAGGATGGCTCGCACCGACCCAGTGCCGGCATCAATCGCAATCACATGACTCATGACGTCACACCTCACCCTCTGTTGCTCCGGCGTCGGTGTCGCCCAGCAGACTCCGGGCCGCTTCCTCTGTCGTGATCAGCACGTCGACGTAGCCACCGGCCAGTGCCCCACGGATTGCCTCGATCTTGTCGTTACCTCCAGCCACGCCAACTACGTTGGGGATGGCCTTCAACTCATCGATCCCGATGCCGATGCGGCGGTGGTGTATGGGCAGTTCGAGGAGCTTCCCGTCCTTGTCAAAGAAGAGTCCGAGAACGTCGCCCACGGCCCCCTCTGCGGCATATCGCTCAAGCTCCTCCGCGCTGGCATATCCCGACAGAGCGAGGGTGGGCTCTCCAGTGAGACCGCCAATGCCGATCACGGCGTGATCGGCATTGTGACTCCGATCGATCACGGTTCGCACGCCGTCCTCCGCACGCAGTTGCATCGCCAACTTTGCAGAAGACACCAGGATCGGGGTAGGGATGACCCAGTCACGAGTAACGCCGGCTGTCGTGCCGCGGAGCCTGCGAAGATTCTTGACGTAAGCGTCAACGCCGCCAGTAAGCGTCACCGTGCTGACATTGGACATGAGCTCTGGCGGGAGGAGCTCGAACGTCGCCCCGACCGTGTAGCCCCACCCCATGGCGAGGGTGTTCCCAAACTGGAGATGGTTCTTCAGGTACTGGGCCGCTCCGTGGGCCAGACGCTGGACGGTCTGCGCCTGGGTGCTCTGCCCGTCGGCGGCGGGAATCACCACGGTGTCTCGCAGCCCGTAAACCTCCATGAGTCGTCGGCCAACCTCGAAGACCGGAAGGTAGTCCGAGTTGATGGTGAAGGAGACAACCCCGCTGCGGCGGCTCTTCTCCAGCAACCGACCGGCCGAGGCCCTGGACACGGACAACCGCCGGGCGATCTGATCCTGCGTCAGTTGCTCGACGTAGTAGTACCAGGCAGCTCTGACCAGCTGCTCCTCACTCGCCCACTCTGTGAGCTCGCGGCGATTGGCCATGCCCACCCTCCCTGATCTCATGTTCGGTCGACGTCCGTGCAACGTGGGTGGGACGCTTGGAGCGTCCCACCCACGTCACCGCTCAGAAGTCGAAGTCACCAATGTTGTCGGCTGTGAAGACGGTCCGCTCGGGCATCACGATGATGCCGTTGCCATCCGCTTCATAGTCATACCCCTGGACGGAGTTCGGCGAGACCTCCAGCGTGCCGAAGCCCTCGGCTTCGAAGGTGTCGCCGACGTTCAAGGTGTTCCCGTCGAGCAGGTGTGCGGCCACCGCCACGGACATAGCGCCCTGCTGCTGGACGTCCCACAGGGCGAACCTGTCGAGCACGTCGTTCTCGATGTATTCCCTCATGACGTTCGGGGTCGAGAAGCCGACGAGTTCAATGCCGTCAGCGCTCAGGTTCTCCAGTGCCTGCGCACTGCCCGGCAGAGCGTTTGCGTCCGGGGCGATGATCGCCTTGAGATCCGGGTTGGCGTTGACCAGCGCCTCTGTCTGCTGCACCGCGAGTTCGGTCTGGTTCTCCGAGAAGACTGTGTCGACGATCTCCCACTCCGTGTCCGACTCGATAATGCCCTTGGCAACCTCGGCCCACTGGTTCTGGTCCGTCACAGTGGGGCTGGAGTAGTGGAAAGCAACCTCGGCAGCCTCATCTGTGGGGACATTCTCGGCGGCCATCTCGACGAGCAGCGAACCCAACTGATCCGGCGTGCCCTGGCTGATGTAGAACTGCCGGCATTCCGGGTTGGTGTCAGAGTCCCAGGTGAGGACGACGACGCCTTGGTCCATTGCCTTCTTCAGCGCGGAGCACAGGCCGTCCGGCGACACCGAGGAGACGATCAGAGCGTCGTATCCCTGGGAGGTGTAGGTGTTGATCAGTTCTACCTGCTTCGCCACCGAGGCCTCGGCAGAACCGCGATACTGAACGTCGAGGCCAAAGTCGCCGCCAGCGGCCTCGGCGCCGGCACCGCCCGCCTCGAAGAATCCAACGCCAGTGAGCTTTGGAATGAATGCCACTTGGGGGAGGTCTCCACCGTCCCCACCGTCGCTGCTTCCGCCATTGTCTCCGTCACCAGAGCCACATGCGGCGAGCATCAGGCAAGCTGCTGCGATGCCGATGGCACCCGTCAAGCGATTCCTCATTGAACCTCTCCTTCGTCTCACGATCCGGTTGCGGATCCCTGTTGATCTGCTTGCCGGCCTTTCCGGGTCGCAGGGTGCTCCGTCCGTCAGGCGACAGGCTGAGCGGATTTTCCTTCGGCTTTGAGAGCTGCGCGTTGGACGCGCCGGTTCTTCACGCGCTCCCTGAAGTGTCCGGACCACCACCGCAGGCTCGCAACGACGACTAGTGCAGATCCCGTCACCACAGCCACCTGGTTCTCGGTCATCCCCATGAACCGCAGGCCCTGTTGAAGAAAGCCGATCACGAACGTTGCGATGAGCACTCCACCGATGCTCCCCTCACCGCCATACATCGAAACGCCGCCGATGACGACGAGGGTCAGTGTCGGCATGAGCAGTGCGTCCCCTATGTCGGCTCGTGCCGACGACAGATAGGAGGTGAGCAGGATCCCGACGAAACCTGCGCAGAGCGCGGTCAGCACGTAGGAGACCGTGATCACCTTGCCGATGGACAACCCGGCGTATGCCGCAGCCTTCGGGTTCGCGCCGATCAGTCTCGCCTGGCGGCCGTAGGAGCTCTTACCGAGCAGCACCGCGAATACAACGGCGACCACGAGGAAGATGACCAACATGTTGGGGACGCCGAGCGTTTTTCCACTGGCGAGCGCCACGAATGACGGCGGCAGTCCTGAGATCCCCTCGAAGGAGGAGACACCGCCCAAGCCAGAGGCTCCGAGAGCCAGGCCCGCGAAGAGGAAGAGCGTGCCGAGAGTGATCACCATGGGTTGCGCTCCGGTGCTGACGATGAGGGCGGCGTTGACCAGCCCGGCCACGAACGCTGCGGCGAGTCCCACCAGCACAGCAAGCCAGATGTTCAGGCCCGCCTGGAAGGTGACACCCGTAATGATCGCCGAGAGCGAGGCGACCGATCCGAAACTGATGTCGATGCCGCCTGTGATCATGACGAGAGCCAGGGGCATGGCGATGATGCCGAGATACACGAAGTCGGACGTGGAGTTAAGCATCCGCAGGGGGTCGAGGAACCGTGGGTTTGTCGAGGCGAAGAAGGCGATCTCTAGCAGGAGAACACCGATCAGAGCCGTCTCCCATCGCACAGAGCGCTGCAGCACGGTCTTCAGAGCGTTCACTGGGCTACCTTCCTGTTTTCGGCAGCGTCTGGGGCTGCCTCGTGCACGGCTCGGTAGCGGTCGAGAACACGGCGGTGATCGAGGGCCTTGCGCACTCGGGCGTCGGCGAACAGCGCGACGAGCAGGATCGCACCGATGACGGTGTCTGCCCAGAACCCCGGGATGCCAAGAAAACTCAGCGAGCTGACTGCTGCGGTAATGAAGACCGCACCGGCCGCTGCCCCGAAGACTGTGCCCACACCGCCGGAGAGCGCGACACCACCAATCACCGCGGCTGCGATCGCCCGCATCTCGATCCCCTGGCCCGCCTGGTTACTGATTGATCCGACCTGCGCCAGGAAGACCAGCGCCGCAGCAGCAGCGCACACTCCCGACACGGCAAAGGCGAGAATGATGACACCGTTGGTCCGGACACCGATCAGGTGTGCTCCGTCGCGGTTATCTCCCGTGGCGTAGACGTGACGCCCCAAGCGCGTGCGGCCAAGGAACAGCCCAATACCAATGAGCGCCACGATGACAAGCCACACCAGGAGCGGAACGCCGAGGATGTCAGCGCGCCCAATCGCCTTGTAGCCCGCCGGGACGTTCTCGATGGAATGCCCTTCGGTGATGAGGAAGGACAGACCGCGATACGCGCCCAGGGTGCCGAGAGTCATGACGATGGACGGGACGTGACCGTAGGTCACACCGAGCCCGTTCACCACCCCTAGAGCAGCTCCGAGAGCAAGGACGACCACTACTGTGAGCACGGCCGGGACACCGTCGCGAAGCATCAGGCCGCCGACGATTCCGGTCAAGGCGAGCATGGAACCGACAGAGACATCGATATTCCGAGTCATGATCACGACAGCACTACCGGCCGCGAGCAGCGCGAGTATCACGGTCGAGTTGGCAATGCGCAGGAGGTTACTCGGGGCTGCGAACGCCGGTTGCACAAGCATGACGAGCAGCACGAGGATGACGACGCCGCTGACGGTCACCGCCTCGCGGTGTCTCAGCAATGAACGCAGGTTCATACAGACACACCGTCCGCCCGGGTGCCAAACGCACCGTCCCGGATGGCCGAGAACGTGATCTGCTCTGCCTCCAGCTCTTCGCCGATGCGACCGTCTCGCATGATGACCACCCGAGTGGCGAGCTCGACGATCTCCTCGAAGTCCGACGAGATCAACAGCACCGCCAAGCCCTGCTCGGCCAGTTCCCGGATCATCTTGTACAGGTCGGCCCGGGCCCCCACGTCAACTCCGCGCGACGGCTCGTCGAGGATGATGACGCGGGGCTCGGGTGCCAGCGACTTGGCCAGCGACACCTTCTGCTGATTGCCGCCGGAGAGGTTCCCGACTCGACGTTCAGCGCTGCCCTTCTGCACCGCTAGCTGCGTGGTGAGCCTGCTGGCCACTTGGCGCTCACGCTTGCTGTTCAGCAGCCCCAGGCTCGTAACGCGGCTCAGGACAGTTGAACTGCAGTTCTCGGTGATGGTTCCCAGCAAAAAGACCCCGTGGGCGTGACGGTCCTCGGCAACGTAGGAGAGTCCCCTCGTCAGAGATCGCTTCGGGCTGCGGTGCTGGTAGCGCTCTCCGAGCAAAGTCACGTCGCCGGTGCCCGGACGCAGACCGAACACCGTCTCCGCTAGCTCAGTGCGGCCAGCGCCGACCACCCCAGCGATGCCGAGGACCTCACCTGGGAAGACATCGAGAGTCACGTCGGTGAAGCCCTGACCTGTGAAGCCCTGCAGAGATAGAGCAGGAGGTCCATCGACCGCTCGCGCGACCTGCCCCTGCTCCTCGCGCGAGACCTGCTCGGACTCCGGCACCATAGTGGAGACCAGTTCCTCGACAGAGGTGTCGGCTGTGGCCTTCTGTAGCACCATGGCACCGTCTCGGAGGACTGTGACCCGGTCACAAAGAGCGAAGATCTCGGACATGCGGTGGGTCACATAAAAGATGCCCACGCCACTGGCCGCGAGGGCCCGGAGCCGCTCAAACAACTGGTCTGCCTCACGAGCCGTTAGTGCGCCAGTGGGTTCGTCGACGATCAGGAGGCGGGCCTTGCGCAACACCCCACGCACAATCTCGATGAGCTGCTGGTCGGAAATGCTCAGCTCGTGGGCACGCGCGTCGAGGTCAATGGCGTGTCCGAGAGCCTGGATCGCTGCCTTAACCTCGGCGCGGGAGAGCGGCACAGCCAACGACAGCGTGACGTTCTCGAACACGGTGAGATTTGGAAAGAGCTGCGGTTCCTGCGGGACCATGTACACCGCGTTCGCATGGGCAGTGCGTGGATTGAGATTGCGTACTTCGCTGCCACCAATGACAATTCGGCCAGCATCGGGGGTGACCACACCCGTCAGAGCCTTCATCAACGTGGATTTGCCAGCACCGTTCCCTCCGACGAGCGCGTGGATCTCACCGGCTTGGACATCGATGTCGACCCCCTTGAGCACGGGAATGCCGCCGTAGGACTTCCACAGCCTCTCTACCGCTGCAACGACCCCGTTCGCCGGGGGCTGGCTTGCGTCGTGCTCCACCAGGGCTCCTTTGCCTTTGCGGGATGAGCAGTTGCTCATGATGCGCTCAACTGCTCACACCATAGACCTCCGCTCAGCCAGTGAGCAACCGCTCATGTCATATTCGTGCTTCGTCCTGGTGCAGCTGATGTCGTTACGCCTGCGGCCAGCCTGCCTAGCGCACAAGGCAAGGCCGGTGATCCCGCCGCATGCGGGCATCACCGGCCACCAATACAAACCCCGAGTTGGGCACCCAGTCGCCAGAACGGCCACAGGCAAGTACGCCCCCACGACTAGGGAACGGCCGCTGCCGTCTGACTCAGTTCGACGTAGAAGCCCCGACCGACACGACGTCGACCTGCACGCCAGCCTCGGCCAGACTGTCAGCAAGGGCGCGGTCGGGCTCGCGCGTGGTGACGAGCTTGTCAATGAGGGCGAGCCGCCCGAGCGAGAAGCTGGACTCGCGCCCCAGCTTGGTGTGGTCCGCGACGAGGATCACCTCCGAGGCGCGCTCAATGAGGGCACGCCGGAAGAAGGTCTCCTTGACCTCGTGATAGGTCACCCCGCGTGCCGCGCTGACGCCGCCGCAGCCCAGGATCACCTTGTCCAGGGCATAGGGCTCGAGCGCGGACGACACGTCGTGCGGGATGATCGAACCCTCCCCATTGATCTGTCCCGCGACACACAACCGCTCCACGGCAGTGCTTCGCAGCACGTGCAGGGCCTCCAGGGAGTTGGAGAGCACGGTCACATTGCCCCGGACGTTCAGTTCCTCAGCGATGGCGGTGCAGGTGCTCCCGACATCCAACGCCAGGAACTGGTCGTCGACGAGGCCCCCGACGACCCAGCGCGCCATCGCCAGCTTCTCGGCACGCATCACCTCGGCGCGCAGCGCCGGCTCCTGCCTGCTAGTGGCGCCCCCGTGCACGCGATTGATCAGCCCGCGGTTGCTGAGTTCGGCCATGTCGCGCCGGATGGTCATCGCAGAGACATCCAGACTCACGGCCAGGCCGCTGACGTCGACCCGCCCCTCCTGGCTGATCGCCTGAAAGATCGCTTCCTGCCGTGTGCGTTTACCGGTCGCCATTCCCGTTGCTCTCTTCCCCGAGGGCCGCGTGCACAAAGAAGTCCACGCTGCCGATCTGGCCGCCCTTGAGGACGACCTCCTGAGTGCTTCCTCCAATGCCATCAACCAGGCACAGACACGTGTCCCGATCCAGCACCGCAACAGTGGTGAGCTTCGTTGCGCCCAAGAGTGTCAGAACATCACCGGAGGTATCGCCACCAGCCACAACGAGTCTCGCGAACTGGCCGAGGTTGTGGCTGACGATGTGGGCCAGCCCTGTTGGCACCAGGGTCCCGAGCCCTGCCGATGCTTCCACCCGAGCAGGCGAGGCTCCGCCGCTGTGGACCAGCACATGCTGTCCGCTTGCAAGGAGCTGGTTGGCCTCGGTGGCCACGGTCTCTGGCGCGCCTGCGGCGGGATCCCACGCCAACACGGACCAGTCCGATCGTTCTTCCACGCGAGCGATCTGAGCCGCGGTCAACTCCGAGCAGGAGCCAGCGACGACGAGCACCGGCCCTGAGGCAGCCTGGGTCGACACCTGGTGAGCGGGGTCCTCGCGCCAGCCCAGTCCGGCGCCCAGCCCGAGGGTGGCGCCACCCGAACCGATGACGTATGCCGGGGCCTCCCCTGCGAGGAAGGTCCCGTGAGTGGTGAGGTCATCGGGGTGGACAGCGTCCAACACCACCAGTCGGTGTCCGGCCGCGGCCTCGCGTTCCCAGGCCAACGACAGTCGCTCCTGTTGGCGCAGGTCCTCCAGAGTGATGCTGCCGACCGCCTCCCCAATCTGCTCGGCAAAGTGCAGCCGCAGGTCTGACTCGCGCATCGGAGTGCTCGGGTGGTTGGCCATCGTCGGTTGCCGATCCAAGCGATAGACGGTGCCGCGATCGTTGGCGAAGTGATGAGCGAAGGCCGTGAAGCGTCGCAGTCCGGGCTGCGCGGCCCACAGGGCAATCCGCTCTGCTCCGCGCTCCAGGAACTGCGCGAACGGTGGTCGTATCGATCCACGAGTGGGTGATGAGTCGGCAGTGCTGCAAATCTTGTACTGCACCACCCGCGGTTCCTGCGTCAACGCGTGGTCGAGGATGCGGCGCAGGCTGTCGCTGACCTCCTCTGGCGCTGAGCGCCGGAAGGTGGTGGCCACTCCCGTGCAGGTCCGCAACTCACTGGCGTCAGCGGCCAGGAATGACTCCTCGGACAGGAACATGGTGGCGGGCTCGCCGCACCGGGCAGCCTGCAGCAGCACGTCCACTCCCCCAGTGAAGTCGTCGGCGACGAAAAAGACGTCCATCAACTGCGCTCCGAGAAGTGCTCGATGGCAGCAGCCAGTTCCGGCTCCTCGGCTGCGACCTGATCCAGTGGTGTCCCCGCCACCGCCGCGTCCCAGGCCAGGCGCAGGCTGCGCACCCCCGCCTCAGGTCCGCCCGGATGGCCGTGGATCCCACCTCCGGCCAGGACCAGCAGGTCCTCGGTGTTGAACGTCGCAAACGACTCGGCTGCAGTGAGCACTGTCTGCGCAGAGGACAGCACGGGCAGCGATGCCGGTGCCACATCGTCCGCGCAGGAGAGTGCCTCCACCGATCCGCTGATGCTCTCGGCGTGTTCCCAGAACTTGCTGCGCAGTCCTCCGACGTGCACTTGGTCAGCCCCGAGCATGCGCAGCACTCTGGCATAGACCCGGAAGGAGATGCCAACATCTGCCGACCGATCCAGCGCCCCCCACCCGGCGCGGTGCGCCTGCAGCACCAAGGAGGTGTGACGGCGCAACTCAGCGAAGGCCTCGAGCCCGACCCACGGGACCACCACCATCGCCGTGGTCCCGCCCCTGGACTCGATGTGGTCCGCGGCGCGCTTCATCTGCTCCAGCGTGCCGGTGATGTTGTAGGCGTATTGCGTCCCAGGATTTCCCTGCGCCTCGAGGACTGCCTGCACCCGGTCGACCCGGTCCAGGAGCGGGGCGTGTGGCAGGTCGCCGTTGAGCTCGTCATCCTTGACCAGGTCCAGACCAGCCCCCGCCAGCACGCCGGTCAAGTCGGCGATCTGCCCATTGTCCAGCCCGATCGAGGGCTTGACGATCGTGCCGAGCATCGGCCCTGTTGTCCGCCGCATAGCCTCTCGGCTGCCGCCAACACCGTGCGGCATCCGCTGGTGGAAGGACCGGGCAGTCACAGCCGGGATCTCGACATCCTCAAGCCGCACGCCGGCCAGGGTCCGCAGCTCAAAGAGGTTGCCGGCAATCACGGTCATCAGGTGGCTCGCTGAGGCACCCA
Source organism: Ornithinimicrobium faecis (assembly GCF_023923225.1). Lineage (GTDB taxonomy): Bacteria > Actinomycetota > Actinomycetes > Actinomycetales > Dermatophilaceae > Ornithinicoccus > Ornithinicoccus faecis. The sequence continues at coordinate 3,489,467 of NZ_CP099489.1, forward strand.
CGTTGCCGATCGGGAAGGCGATGCGCACGTCGTATTCGGGGACTGACGGCGCGGATCCTTCCCTGCCATAGTCACGCGCGGCCACTCGGGAACGACCGGTCGCCGCGACACTCTCAACTCGCGCACCAAAGACGTGCTGCAGCTCCGGACTGTCTCCGGCCACCTGGGTGAAGGTGCCTGCCGATTGCTCGCCGGCCAGCACCGACGCAGCCTCGTCAGGGTTCCCATCCACCGCCACGCTGTATCTGGCGACAACATGTTCCTGCTGACTCACAGCCTCACATCCTTGTGTGCGATCGAACGTTATTGAACCGTAATCTTACACACATGAAGGCTTGACCGATCAGGAACTGTGTTGCTATGGTCCCGCACAATGTTCGTTCGCACAGAACGAGTCACTACCCATACACCGTTGTAGCCGGAGTAGATAGCGAGGACACGTTGCAGGCCATCGAGTTCGCCCAGGACGGCACTGCCAGTGTGCGGGAGATCCCCAAACCCACCGCCGGTCCCGGCGAGGCAGTCATCCGGGTCACGTCGGCAGGAGTGTGCGGATCCGACATCTCCGCCCTCCAGGGCACCCACCCGTTCCGCAAGCCGCCACTCATCAGCGGCCACGAGGTCGGCGGGGTCATCGACGACATCGGCCCCGACGCCCCAGATGGCCTGCGAGCCGGGACGCGGGTCGTCATCGACCCCCAGTGGCCGTGCCAAACCTGCGACCTCTGCACCCGCGGTGACTATCACCTGTGCACCAGCAAGACCATGCTCGGCGTCGCAACCTGGCCCGGTGGTCTCGCCGATTACGTCAAGGTGCCCGTCTTCACTCTGGTGCCCGCCCCAGAGGAGCTCGACACGAGCCTGCTCTCCTTCGCTGAGCCAGTGGCCGTCGCCGTCCACGCAGTTCGCCGCGCGGGCGCTCTGGACAGGGTCCGCAACGTCCTCGTGCTCGGCGGAGGAACCATCGGCACGTTGATCACTGCCGTGCTCTCCACCCAGGCCCCCGAGCTCGAGATCACCGTGGCCGAGCCCCGCGAGCAGATGCACGAGATGCTCAACCTGGCAGGCGCGACCTCCACCGCGGCGGACTCAGGTGAGCTGCCCGGCAAGGCGTTCGACCTCGTCTTCCTCGCTGCCGGCGTGCCAAGCCTTCTGGAGACGGCCGTGTCCAGCGCCGCCACGGGCGGGACCGTCGTCCAGGTCGCCGTCTTCAAGGGTTTACACCCCACGCCAGTCGGGGACCTGCAGATCCGGGAGATCACCATGGTCGGCACCGCGACCTACACCAAGGACGACATCGCTGAGGCGCTCGACGTCATCGTGGCCAAGCCGGAGTTGGTCCAGCGCATGGTCACCTTCACCGAGGACTGGACGGATGCTGCTGAGCGCATCACGTCGATTGCCAGCGACGGTCCGGGCGAGGTCATGAAACTGATGGTCCGCAGGGGCGGTGAGTGATGAAGCGCATCAGCAACCTCGTCGCCAACACCTTGCTGTTCGTCGCCGGCGTGCTCATCACGATCTCCACCGTGTCGCTGCTCATCCAGGTGGTCAGCCGCTATTTCTTCAACGCCCCCACTGTGTGGTCGGAGGAGCTGGCCATCTTCTGCTTCGTGTGGTCGACCATGTTGGCCGTTCCAGTCGCGTTCCTGCGTCGCGAGCACATCGTCATCGACTTCGCCGTGAACGCACTCCCTAAGGGACTGCAGCGCCTGGTGAATCCACTGACGGACCTGATCTGTGCCGTGACCTTGGGCGTGATCGGCTTCTTCGCAGTGCGCCTTCTCGAGGCCGCCGATCGACAGTCACTCTCAGGCCTCACGATGCTGTTCAAATCCACGATCCCCCTCAGTTCCCTCTACCTCGCCATCCCGGTCGGCTGCGCCCTGAGCGTCGTGTTGATCCTGTATCGCATTGTCGCGCCCATCCCGGCTCCCGACCCGGTGGCCGAGGCCATCACTAGCGCAGAGACGGAGGTCTGAGCCATGCCCGCAATCCTTGGCGTCGGTTTCGCAGTCCTGCTCCTCATCGGCACCCCGGTCGCGATCGCGATCGGTGGCGCCAGCCTGCTCTCGATGGTCCTCTCCGAGGGCATCCCCCTGGAGGTCGGCGCCCAGCGCCTCGTGGCGGGATTGCGCAGCTTCCCCCTGATGGCCATCCCGCTGTTCATCCTGGCCGGTTCCCTCATGAACGACGGCGGCATCACCCGCCGTCTGATCGACTTCGCCTACGCCGCCGTCGGCAGCATCCGTGGCGGCCTCGCCGCCGTGAACATCCTGACCAACATGATCTTTGGCGGCATCTCCGGCTCCTCCGTGGCCGACGCCTCGGCCACCGGCAAGATCCTCATCCCGCAGATGGTCAAGCGCGGCTACACCGCCGGTTTCGCCGCTGCGCTGACTGCCCTGGCCTCGACCATCGCGGTCGTCATCCCGCCCAGCATCAACCTGATCATCTACGGCGTCACCGCCGAGGTCTCCATCGGATCGTTGTTCTTCTGGGGCCTCTACATCGGTGTGGCCTTCGGTTTCGTCTACATCCTGACGGCTTATGTGCTGGCCCGCATCAAGGGCTACCCGGCCGAGGACCGCGTCAGCCGGCGCGAGCTTCTGCGCACGTCCAAGGACGCCGTGTTGGCCCTGATGATCCCCGTCGTCGTCCTCGGCGGCATCCGCTTCGGCGTCTTCACCGCGACCGAGGGCGGCGCGGTCGCAGTGCTCACCGCGGTGATCCTCGGTGGCCTCGTCTATCGCGAGCTCACCTGGGCGAAGGTCAAGAAGTCGATGAACGAGGCCCTCATGCTGATCGCGGCCATCATGCTGATCATCGCGATGGCTCAGCTCTATGCCTGGGCGTTGGTCACCGGTGGCATCCCCAGCATGGTCGCCGACTTCGTGCTCGGCATCAGCGACAACCCCGTCGTGATCCTGCTCGTGATCAACGTGCTGTTCCTGCTGATCGGGATGGTGCTGGAGGGCAACGCCGCGATCATCATCTTCACGCCGATCCTGCTCCCGGTGGCCCTCGCGGTCGGCATCGACCCGGTCCACCTCGGCCTGATCATCGTGATCAACCTGGCCATCGGCCTGCTCACACCCCCAGTCGGCATCTCGCTGCTGATCACCACCCGCATCGCCGGGATCCCGCTTCAGGAATCCGTCCGCGAGGCCATCCCCTGGCTGGGGGTCGCCATCGCCCTGCTGTTCGCCGTCACCTATATCCCGCTCCTGCTCTAGAGCACCACCGAAAGGACCCACCATGAAAAACAAGATCGCCCTGGTCAGCGCCCTGGCCGCTGGCACCCTGGTCATGACCGCCTGCTCCGGAGATGGAGAGGACGGCGGCGCAGCCGGCGAGGAGATTCACTGGCGCCTGGGCCACTCCTATGGCCCCGAGAGCCTGGAGAACCGCTCCGCCGAGCGGCTCGCCGACAACCTCGAGAAGGCGTCCGACGGCAAGATCACCGTTGAGATCTTCCCCTCCTCACAGCTGGGCAGCTGGGAGGAGATGCAGGAGCAGATGGAGGTCGGCTCCGTCGACATCGTGATCGAGTCCATTGGATCCGTGGAGCGCTACACCGACCTGGCCGGCATCGAGGGCGTGCCGTTCCTCTATGAAGACGCAGACCACTACTTCGAGACCTGGGACAGTGACCTGGGCGACGAGATCATGCAGGCCATCAAGGAGGACTCCGGCTTCCTCCTCACCGGTGCCATCTATCGCGGCCCGCGCATCCTCAACTCCACGATGCCGATCAACAACCTCGCCGACGCCGAGGGCCTGAAGATCCGCGTGCCCAACCAGGAGACCTACATCCAAACCTGGCAGGCGCTGGGCACCGCCCCGACGCCGCTCTCCTTCAATGAGGTCTTCTCCGGCCTGGAGCAGGGCGCCATCGAGGCCCAGGAAAACCCTGTCAACGTGGCCCGGTTCAACTCCTTCTATGAGGTGGCGCCCTACATCGCCAACACCAACCACCTCTATGGCAGCAACCACTTCCAGCTGTGGGGCGAGACCTATGACGGCTGGGACGAGGAGACCCGCGCAATGTATGACGAGGCCGTCGACGAGGTGTCCACCTGGTCTCGTGAGGTCGCCTTGGAGGAGCTGGATGACAACGTCGCGTTCCTGGAGGAAAACGGCGTGACCTTCGCCGACGTGGACCGCACAGAGTGGGTTGAGGCCACCCTGGACATCGTCGACTCCGCTGACCCGAAGGTCCAGGAGTGGGTCGCGCAGATTCGCGAGGGCTGATGTCCGCTCACGTGAGACGGGGAGCCGTCGCCGACGACTTCACCGGCGCCACCGACCTGGCGGGCAACTGGACGGCCCGAGGGCTGCGGACCTCGGTCCTGCTCGGTCTGCCAGATGACGCCTCCGCGGAGGACCTCACCGAAGACGACGCAGTCGTGGTCGCCCTGAAGACCAGGTCTGCGTCGACCGACCTCGCCCTGGACCAATCGGTCCGGGCGGGGCGGTTCCTCCGGGAGTGGGGGGCTGAGCAGCTCTATGACAAGTACTGCTCGACCTTTGACTCGACTCCGGAGGGCAACATCGGGCCGGTCGCCGACGCGCTCCTGGAGTTGACCGGCGCCTCCCGTGCGGTGGTCGTCCCCTCGTTCCCGGACAACGGGCGCACGGTCTATCAGGGCCACCTGTTCGTCGGCGATGAGCCCCTGCACGAGAGCCCGATGAAGGATCACCCGCTCAACCCGATGTGGGACTCATCGGTGCCGCGCCTGTTGACCCCGCAGACGCAGCATCAGGTGGGTCTGGTCCCGCTGCAGGTCGTGCATCAGGGCCCGGACGCGGTCCGGGCTGCTCTGGCAGAGCACGAGCAAGACGGCCGCCGGCTGATCGTGGTGGACGCGGTGACCAACGAGGACCTGGCGGTCATCTCGACCGCCACGCAGGACGAGCCGCTGGTCACCGGTGGCTCCGGCCTGGCTCTCGGTCTGCCCGCCCGGGACCGTGAGCCGCGCGTGCTGTCCCGGGTCCCTGGCCGCCGGGTCGTGTTGTCCGGCAGCGCATCCCGCGCCACCCAGCAGCAGGTGGCAAGCGCCCGCAAGGTGCTGCCACACGCCCAACTGGACGTGGCGGCATACACCGAGAACCCCGAGGCGGAGGTGAGCCGGCTGCTGGACCTGACGCAGGTTGCCTGGCAGTCGGATCCCGACCGTGCGGTGCTCATCTATTCGGTGGGCGCACCGGACGACGTCACCGCGGCGAGAGCCCTCGGCGACGACGTCTCGCAGCGCATCGAGACAGCCTTCGCCAGCCTTGCCACGGCACTGTCGTCGGCGGGAGCCAGCGAGTTCATCGTCGCCGGCGGTGAGACATCCGGCGCAGTGCTGGAGTCTCTCGGCGTCCGGCGTCTCGAGGTGGGCCAACAGCTGAGCCCCGGGGTGTCGTGGTTGGCAGGCACCACCGCGGACGGCCGGCGCCACAACTTTGTCCTGAAATCTGGCAACTTCGGCACCGAGGACCTCTTCGTGGCCGGTTGGGAGGGGTTGACGTGAGTGATCTGCTGACCGAGGCGTGCAGTGGTGGGCGCCACCTGGAGTCGCTGGGGCTCTCCCCCGGCTCCTCGGGCAACATCTCGGTGCGCGTGGGAGACCGGGTGCACATCAGCGCGACCGGTCAACCGCTGGGCAGCCTCAGCGCCGATCAGTTGTCCGTCATGGAGCTCACCGCGGACGGCCTGGCGCACGTGGATGGCCCCCGTCCCTCCAAGGAGCACGGGCTGCACGGTGCGCTGTATCACCGCGACCCGGACGCGGTGTGCGTGGTGCACCTGCACTCCACGCACGCGGTCGCTGCCTCGTGTCTGCCGCCGTGGAACGAGCACAGCGCGCTGCCGCCGCTGACGCCCTATCTGCTGATGCGAGTGGGCAACCTGCCGCTCATCCCCTATCACCCACCGGGTGACGCCGACCAGGCCCAACTGCTGCGCGAGCTAGACATCCAGTGTCACGGCGCCCTGCTGCAGAACCACGGGCCGGTCGTCGCAGGACGCACCGTCTCCGAGGCTGTGGACCGGGCAATCGAGATCGAGCTGGCCTCGCAGACCAGGATGCTGGTGGGTCAGGCCCCGGGCGCACGACTGCTCACCGACAGCGAGACCGAGCACCTCACCTCGGCCTACGGCCAGCCCTGGAAGATGGCGTTGTGAGCACTCAGCGTCCGTTGGACCAGGTCAGGTGGGTGGCCAACCTGCACACCATGTTTGGCGAGTTCCCGCTGATGGAGCGACCTGCTGCGGCCCGAGCCGCCGGCTTCCGTGAGGTCGAATACTGGTGGCCCTTCGACGGTCAGCCCCGTCCCTCTCACGAGCAGATTGAGGACCTCGTGGCGGCGATCACCGCCGCAGAGGTGCGGTTGACCGCCATGAACCTCTATGCCGGGAACATGGCCAACGGGGATCGCGGCGTCATCTCGCACCCTGATGCGGCAGAGGACTTCCGCGACAGTGTGGCGGTCGCCATGACCATCGGCGCCCGGCTGGGCACCCGCCTGTTCAACGTGCCCTACGGGCGTCGGCTCCCCGACGTTGCCGAGGAAGCCCAGGATGCCGCGGCGACAAAGGCACTGACGTATGCCGCACTGGCGGCTGCCGAGATCGGCGCCACTGTGCTGGTCGAGCCCCTGAGCGGCTTCCCGGACTATCCGGTCCGCACCAGTCGAGCCGCTCTCAAGGTCATCGACCGAGTGCGCGCACACAGCCCCGGTGCGAACATCGGGCTGCTGATGGACCAGTACCACCTAGCGACAAACGGCGAGGACGTCCGCGCGGACCTTGAGTTCGTCGTCCCCTATCTGAGCCACATCCAGGTCGCTGATGTCCCAGGGCGGGGCGCGCCAGGCAGTGCCGACGGCGACGTCCGAGGCTTCGTCGAGGACCTGCTTGAGCGGGGCTACGACGGCGCAATCGCGCTCGAGTATGTCCCAGCAGGAAGCACCGAGGACTCGCTGGTCACCTGGCGAGAGAGTTTCGGTCTCTTGTAGGGCGCTACGCCTGACCCGAACCCTGCTTCTCCAAGAGCCGGGCAAAAGCACTTTCAGTCACGATGGGTATGCCGTAGGTGCGCGCCTTGGCGGCCTTCCCGCTCAGGCTGTTGGGATCCCCAGCCACGACGATTTTGGTCGCCTTGGTCACGCCCCCGGTCTCCAGTCCGAAACGGCGGATATCCCGTTCCCATTCGTCTCGAGCGCGATTCATGTCGCCCGTGAAGACCACGCGGTCACCAGCTTCAAGCTGAATCGCACTTGCGCTCAAGGCATACGCCCCTTCATGCGAACCTTCACGCACTGCCTCCAGCGCCTGCTTGACAGCATCTGATGGCAGCCCGAGCAGGGCTGCCACCCCCTTCAAGTCGGCACGCTCGGACTCCGTCACAACCCCGTCCTCTAGAGCAACCTCGCCCATAGCCCTTAGGTATCTCTTATGCAGGTCCAGCACGGTGTCACGGTCCAGTCCGCTGTTCTGAGCGGTCTCGACGAGGGCTTCCTTCTCATGCTCGGCCAAGAACCCGTCCAAGAGAGCCATCTCAAGCACTGCGAGGTAGGAATCAACTTGAGCGTCTCCCGCTCGGGGCATGTGGGAGACCACACGTTCGAGCCACGCATGCTTCGGCTCACTCACAACCTGCGCCCGCGAGCGAGCGAGAGCCTCACCGAAACCAGCAGCAGTGGGCCAGCGGTATGCCACGGCTTGGTGCATCACATCCTGCCAGGGGGGTGGCGGAGGGGACGCACGCAGATAGTGACGCAACAGTTCTGCCGTTGCTCGAGCGTCGCCAGCTGCCGTGTGTGCGTTCGTCAGGTCCACTCCGGCGGCAGCGCAGCAGTCGATGAGCCGTCGGCTGCTGGATGAAACAAAAGCAGTCGACCAACGCATGGTGCACAACTGCGGCACACGAGTCGGGTCAGCAACTTCCTTGCCGGCCTGACGCAGCTCTGCAAGGAGGAAACGCACGTCAAAGTCGGCGTTGTGTGCGACCAGAACCCGCCCCTCCAATAACCCGAGGACGCGTCCCATCACGTCCTGAAAAGTGGGAGCAGCCAGGACATCTGTGGCTGTGATCCCATGGATACGTGTCGGTCCGACATCTCGCTGCGGGTTGACCAGCGTCGACCACTCCTCCTCGATCCGTCCATCATCGGAGACCAGGACGATCGCGATCTCCACGATCCGATCCATGCGTGCAGGGTTGAGTCCAGTCGTCTCGACATCCAGCACCGCATATCCACGAGTAGCGCTCGGCGTAGGAGAAATAGGCGCACGATCCGCTGATGAAGCCTCCCGCTCCGGTGTCTCGTTCTTGAAAGACGTCAGCATGCGGATCGCTCGGTCAACTAATCGTGGTTTCCTCATTGCGAAACTCCCTCGTCAGCGCTGGTCACGTTGACGTGATGCTAGGCCCTTGCCAGAAGTCCCCTCAAGGCCCCTGTGCAACTCGAGACACATCACTCCACCATGCTCAAGCTCACTCTGCACAAAGCTCTGCAACGGGGCCAGCGATGTGATCACCCGCGCCGTTCCTGGAGCGCTCTTCGCGGTGCCGCTGGCCGGCGGGGTGCCGGTGGCGATCAACTCGCGCCTGGCCCCGCCCGGAGGTCGAATACATCCAGAACCACAGCGAGGCACGGGTGCTCTTCGCCGACTCCGAGCTGCTGGACAACCTGGACAGAATCGGTGAGTCCGCACCGGCCCTCAAGGTGTACGTCCAGCGATCACTCCGACGGCGAGCAGCGGGCAGGCCTCAGCGCTTCTTGGGGTGAACCGCCGTCTCGACCCCACTCGCCTCATGTTCCTTGGCGCGCTTCTCGGCCCGCTTCTCCTTGATGGACTTGCCGGTCTTCTTCGAGAGCGCTTGGCGTGGTGACTTATCGGACATGTTGAGTCCTTTGATGGGGAGACCCGAAGGGTCCCGCTGCCCCTGACCATACGCTCCTGCGAGCCCTTCGGGGTCTCCCCGCATCAGGGCGGGATCGCGCCCCAAGTAGGTTTCGAGAGGAACACCCAGGAACCTCTGGTGTCCTGGCCAGAGAGTTTCGGGGCTGCTTGAGGACGAAGGAGTCGAACGTGGCGTTCCTGGCGGGAGCAGACCTCCCCACCGTGGTCAGAGACCGCATCCGATCAGAGCTGCGCACCCTGCAGCGCAGCAAGTCTTTTGACGTGCTGTTCGCCGGTGGCGTGGCGGGCCCACAGTTGCACCTGTCCGACTTTGCCGGCACCCAGAGCAAGGTGCTGCGCGGGCTCGTGATCAAAGCCGAGCGCGGCGCCGGTGGTCGGGCCATCGTGGAGCGTCGGCCGGTGCGCGTCGAGCGCTATCGCACCGCGCGGAGCATCACCCACGACTACGTCCGACAGATCACGGCAGAGGGCATCCAGTCGCTGGTGGCGGCTCCGATCATCGTCAAACGCGTCACGCGTGGCGTGGTCTATGGAGGCCTGCGCCAACAGACATCCCTGGGCGACAACCCGGCCGCGGAGCTGGAGAAGGTGGCCGGTGCTGCGGCCCACGACCTCGAGGTCCAGGACGAGGTGGACTTCCGCCTGCGTGCCCTCACCGAGACAGTCCAGGGGGCGGACAGCGGTGACCGCGCGCGGATGTCCGAGTCGATCACCGAGAGCTATCTGGCGCTAAAGGAGATCGCCCAGGCCGTCGAGACCCCGGAGTTGCGGGACCGGATCGTGGCGGTCGAAGAGGCGCTGCGGGCGCTGACCGCACCACCGGGCGGCCCGACCGTCCACCTGACGCCGCGCGAGCTCGACGTGCTGTCCTATGTCAGCCTCGGCTGCAGCAACGCAGAGATCGGCGAGCGGCTCAGCCTGACCACGGACACCGTGAAGAGCTATATGCGCAACCTGATGGCCAAGTTGGGGGCGCGGACCCGGCACGCCGCCGTCGTCGAGGCGCGACGACAGGGCCTCATCCCCTGAGTCGGGCAAGCCCCTGAGCCGGTCAAGCCACCGCCAGCGCGGGAGACGCAGGATCCTCAGGCGCCAGCCAGGTGCCGGTCGAGCAGCGGCCCGACCACCTCGGGGCGCTCCTCCACCAGGAAGTGCCCGGCGGCAACGCCCTGGCCCGTCACGGCCGGGAACCACCGCCGCCACGTCGCCAGCGGGTCAAAGCGGGCCACCATGCCGCGGTCGCCCCACAACGCCAGGGCCGGGATGTCGAGGGTCCGACCGAGATCCGCCTCGTCATGCTCCAGGTCGGTCGTCGCGGCAGCCGCGTAGTCGCGGCACCAGGCGTCGACCACCGACTCCCGGTCTGCGGCCGAGAGATACTCCCCCAGCGCCGCAGGATCAAACATCTCAGCAGTGGCACCGAGCCCCGCCAGCGTGGAGCGCAGATAACCCTGGGGATCCGCACCGATCAGACGCTGCGGCAGACCGCCCGGCTGGGCCAGGAACGTCCAGTGGAAATATTTCAGCGCCAACTCGCGGTCATCCATCTGCCGCCACACATCAAGCGTCGGCAGGATGTCGAGCAGCGCGACCGAGCGCACCCGATCGGGCGCGTCCAGGGCCAGCCGGTGCGCCACCCTCGCCCCACGGTCGTGCCCGATCACATGGAAGCGCTCGAGACCCAACTCATCCGCGAGCGCCACAACGTCCGCAGCCATCGCCCGGAAGGTGAAGTCACCATCGAGGGCGAGCGAGGCGCCATAGCCCCTCAGGTCCGGCATCACGAGCCGGCGCCCACCACCGAGGTGGCCCACCACCGCAGCCCACATCGCGTGCGTCTGCGGATAGCCGTGCAGCAGCAGGACCGGGTCACCGGCCCCGACGGTGCGCACCTGCAGCCGCGCGCCGGGCACGTCGACCTGTCGGACCTCAGACTCCGCAAACATCTCCACCTCACCTGCCAAAGACCAGTGCCGGGCAGGTCGGCCTCCGACCTGCCCGGCACCAGCATGTCCTACAGAGGTGACTCAGGACTCCTGGTAGCCGCCCTGCGAAGCCAGCATCGCGGCATACTCCTCTGCCTTCTTGGCAAAGTCCTCGGAGGAGAACACCATGCCCTCGGCATACAGGCTGCCCATGCCGGCGATGTTCATGTTCTGCCGCATGTATTGGTTGAGCCAGCGCTTGGTGAACTTCACGCCGACCTGGTCATAGGACTGCAGCTTGGCGATGATGCCCTCGACCTCGGCGTCCACCTGGTCCACGGGCACGCAGCGCTCGATGAGGCCGATCTCCTTGGCCTCCGGCGCCGTGGCGACCTTGTCCAGCATGAGGAACTCGCGGGACCGGGCCAGGCCGATGCGCGATGGCCACACGAGCGAGCCGCCGTCACCGGGCACGACGCCAAAGCCGGACAGGTGCGGGTCGCTGAAGGAGGCGTCCTCGGCGGCCACGACGAAGTCACAGGCCAGCGCGATCGAGGCGCCCAGGCTGTGCGCACCGGGGGCAAAGACCTTGGCGATGGTGGGCTTCTCGCAGTTGATGATGTCGCGGACGATGTCTTCAGCTTCCTTGAAGATCTTGAGCATGTCCTTGAAGATCGCCAGGTGCTTGACCCACTCGATGTCATAGTTCATCGGGTTGAGGAAGCTGCGGTCCTTGCCGGTGAGGACGACCACGTCGGCGTCGGACTGGTGCGCAATGCGGAAGACCTTGGACAGGCCCTCGTGGGTCGCGTCGTCCAGTCGGCCGACCTCGATCGTGAAGACGCCGTTCTCCTCGATGATGTCGATGTTGCCGTCACCCACCTTGGTGGGTGGCGGTCCACCTCTGGTCCCGCCTAATCTGCGATGTGACCCAGCCCGCGAGTTGATCGCGCCAGCAGATGGAGGCCCCTCGTGTCCGACCTGTCCCCCAACCGCAGCGAGCTGACTCCCCTGCGGTTCCTGGAGCGCTCAGCCGCGGTCTTCCCCGACCACGTCGCCATCGTCTATGGCGAGCGCCGGAGCACGTATGCCGAGTTTGCGGCTGAGGCGCAGCAGCTCGCCGCCTGGCTCACGGACCGGATCGACCCGGGCGATCGGGTGGCTTTCCTGGCGCCGAACGTCCCCGAGCCGCTGATCGCGCACTTCGCGGTGCCGCTGGCCGGCGGGGTGCTGGTGGCGATCAACTCCCGGCTGGCCCGCCCGGAGGTCGAATACATCCTGAACCACAGCGAGGCGCGGGTGTTCTTCGCCGACTCCGAGCTGCTGGACAACCTGGACGGCATCGCTGAGTCCGCGCCAGCGCTGGAGGTGGTCGTGCAGGTCGACGACCCGACCGTGGCGCCGAGCCACGAGCGCCGCGCAGCGGCGGACCTGACGTATGCCGAGGTGCGGGCCACGGCAGTCGACGGCCAGTTGTTACCGTGGTCAGTGAGCGACGAGAACCAGCTGATCGCGATCGACTACACCTCCGGGACCACCGGCAGCCCCAAGGGCGTGATGTATTCGCACCGCGGCGCCTATCTCGGGGCGATGGGGGCGATCGTGCACAACCAGCTGGACCGGTCGAGCACCTTCTTGTGGACGCTGCCGATGTTCCACTGCAACGGCTGGTGCGGCCCGTGGGGCGTCACCGGTGCCGCGGCCACGCAGGTCTGCCTGCGAGCGGTGCGCGGCGACGCCGTCTGGGAGGCGATCGACACCCGCGGGGTCACGCACCTGTGGGGTGCGCCGACCGTGCTGTCGACGATCGCCGGAGCGCCCGAGGCACACCCGGTCGAGCAGGACCTGCGCATCACGACGGCCGGGTCACCGCCCTCCCCCACGATCATCGCCACCATGGAGGACCTCGGCATCACGGTGACGCACGTCTATGGGCTGACCGAGGTCTATGGGCCGTTCACGATCACCGAGGTGCAGGACGGGTGGTCCGAGCTGCCCGGTGAGGAGCGTGCCCGGCTCCTGGCGCGGCAGGGCGTGGGCATGATCCAGGCCGAGTCCGTGCGCGTCGTCGACACGCAGATGCAGGACGTGCCCGCCGATGGTGAGACCTTCGGCGAGTTGGTGCTGCGCGGCAACAACGTGATGGTCGGCTATTACAAGGACCCCGAGGCCACCGAGGCAGCCTTTGCCGGCGGCTGGTTCCACAGCGGCGACCTGGGCGTGATGCACCCCGACGGCTATGTCGAGATCAAGGACCGCGCCAAGGACGTCATCATCTCCGGCGGCGAGAACATCTCGTCCGTCGAGGTCGAGCAGGCGATCGTCTCCCACCCGGCCGTGGTCGAGGCCGCAGTCATCGGTGTTGCCGACGAGAAGTGGGGCGAGCGGCCGCGTGCGTTTGTCACCTTGCGGTCAGGCGCTTCGGTGACCGACGAGGAGCTCGTGGCGCACGTGCGGAGTCGGTTGGCGGGATACAAGGTGCCCCGCGAGTTCGTGCGGCTCGATGAGCTGCCGCACACGGCGACGGGCAAGATCGTCAAGTTCGAACTGCGTGAGAATGGGTAACGCCTCATCACGGGACGGTTAGCGACGGAATCCACGACCGGTCGACTGGCGACGAAACACCCGCCACGGCGAGACCGATCGCCAACAGACACGGTAGTGGGCTGAAGCCCCTCGACTAGGCCGGAATCAAGGCCCCGCTGAGGAAGGGCGGGATGGACCTGCGAGCCAGGCTCTGTAGTCGCTGATCACGCCCAAGTCCGGCGGTTTGATGCACGTAGCGGGGTTCCGCGTGCTCGGCGACGAGACGTTCGACGGCCTTCGGGATCTTCACAATGCAGGGTGTAGCTGGGGTCGGCCTCCAGGAGCGCGCGGGCAATGTAGTTGGTCAGGTTGCGGAACCCGAGGGCTGAACCGCCGGGGGTGCTCCCAGAGACCATTCATGGTTCTTCTTCCCTCCTCGAACAACACGAGTCAGCCATCAGTATGGAAGTTTGACCTCGGAGACGGCTGGACGGGGTCGGTTGGGTCATCTAAGGTGCCTTGTACGCAAACGGGTTGTGAAGTGGTCCAGTCGCGACAGCCCATCGCGACCAAGCGTTAGGGGTGAGAATGCAATGGGAATCTGGAGGGAGTTACGAAAGTTCGTGACAGGGAGCCCAGAACCGACTAGCTACTGGAAGGGGCCCGGCCGGAACTGGTCGCACGACTGGTGTCGTTTCCGCCGAGACTCCCACTGCTGGCTGCCCACGGAACTCAACCGCAGAGCCTCAGACCTCGCTGGATACGCGGTCTGGGTACCTCAGGACCGAGGCCACTGCAGGCGCCAGACTTGGGAAGAACAACGGAAGTGCCCGGTGCCTTCCGAGCCTGGACCCAATGTGCCAGGAGGCTACACTGACGCAACGATCCCGTGGGATGAAGGGGGGCAGCGCGACGGAGTACCTGGCCCCAAATTATAGGCTGACTTGAAACTAGGAAAGTTGAGAATCCATGCAGACGTGCCAGACCACATTTTCCCAACGACCCGGTGGCAGCACAATTACTTGCCAAAGCCCGCTATTTTATTGCGATAAGTGCCGCGTGATCGGATGCGCTACCACATCCAGTAGCACAGCCTTCGTGCGAGAACTCAACTGCCCAAAAACTAATTTTTATATCCACGATAAGTCCTGCGATGTGTGCGGCACGCTAGGCCGACCATACAATGGTTAAGATATATCGGAGCAGGGGTTCAGGGCTCTTCACAATGCAGAGTGTAGTTGGGGTCTGAGTCCACCCGACCCAAGGGGCTCTTTGATGTAGTCGGTCAGGTTGCGAAACCCGAGGGCGGAGCCGCGGAGGTGCTCGAGGCGACCGTTGATCGCTTCCGTGGGTCCGCTCGCTGTGCGGGAGGGTCGAAGTAGGCCAGGGCCTCCCCTGCCCGGCGGGTCCGGGTCCGGGCGAGCCTGCGCAACTTGACCAGGGGCGTGGAACATCAGCTCGCAGAGGCTCGATGAGAGGACACATCAGGGCGATCGCCTTGGTGCTGTCCTCGTGTCGCTAGGCCGCGATCATCGCTTGGTAGGCGCCCCCGTTGGGCTCGACCTGCAGGTACGCCTCGTCGGCGTGGGCCAGAGGTTCGGCGTGGCACGATTAGCTCCCGACACGCCAGCGTGGCACGAGCCGGGAGCGGGTTCCTGTGCAGCCGCTCGTGTGCGTCGACGCTGCGGCCGCCCTGCTCTCGCCGCCTGCCCGTGCCGCGGGAGCTGCTGTACTTCGGCGCTACCGTCGACCAGCCCGCCGGAGTTCGTCCGGCAGGGGCCCCTGATAGACGACCACAAGCTCCCGGTTGGCGCGGGTGAGGCTTGTATAAAGTTGCCCTGACCGGCCGAGATTTCGAGGAAACTCCCCCGGCTCCACAACGACCACTGCATCGAACTCGAGCCCTCTGGCCGACTCCGGCACATGCACGGAGAGCCGTTCTTCACCCTTCAGCCATTCGTGACTGACTGCATCGCTCGCGGAGGTCCCACGACGCCATCCCCGACTGTGCAAGGCCGTGAAGATTCGAGCGGGATTCATCGCTATCACTGCGACCGTGCCGTGTGGATGCCTGGACAGGAGGAACTGCCCGTTGTCCACGGCCGCGTCTGCAAGGGCCTCGGGAGCATGCCGCTGGACGCGGACAAAGGCCGGTTCCTCTTCGTCGACTTGTAGGGAGCGGGCGCCGCGCAATTCTCTAGGCAGCAACCGGTCAGCAAGCCGAAGGATGGCTTGCGTCGATCGATAACCGCGGCGAATTACGGTCTCGCGCACCGTGCCTGCATCTTCCCCAAGACCCAGATGGTCCGCAATCTGTGTCCACGAGGAGTATGAGGAGTCCGAGCGACGCTGGTTCATATCGCCAAGGAGGGTCCAATGGCCATGCCGGCTGTAGTGGTCGATGACGTTCCATTCCACGGGTGACACGTCCTGCGCCTCATCAACAATGATGTGCTCGAAGCGTTCTGCCGGGGCAGGCTGGCGGATCGACAAACTACATTGTGCAAGCAGCGGAAGGAAGCGCCGTTGCTTCACTGCACTGTCATACGCAGGCAGTTTTCTCATCCACGAGATTTTCTCGGCGTCAGTCGACAGCGGCTGTTGTCGGAGGCCGTTTGCGCGGAGGAGCTCGTATACCGTCTTGCGGTTTTCGCGGACGGCTGCCTTGCCTGTGCTAAGCATTCTATGGGCAGTGGCTAACCTGACGGCGAGATCCGTGAGGGACCGCGCAGCGGCATCGACGTCGTCCGGGACGCCTTCGAGGGCACCACCGACCGTGCCCTTCACTACAGCTGCTTCGAGCAACAGCCGTTCCATAGCTACGACTCTGACTCGGCCAGGTTCAACTAGCGGGCTAAGAAGCCCACTGACGTGGTGTACGTACTCATCGGTCGGCCCGACGAGAAGAACCTTCATGAGTGCTCCGCCCGCCCGCTCGTCATCGACGAGGTGCGCAGCTCGGTACGCGGCCACGATTGTTTTACCTGTCCCGGGGTGCCCTTGGATGACAAGGGGTGCGTCGGAGGGCGCCGACGCCAGTCCGTGTTGGTCTGGCTGAAGGGTGGTGAGCACCGAGCTCAATCGGTTGGTCCGCGGTTCATGGAGACGGTCGAGAACGAGGTCTGGACTCCGCATGCCTTCGGTCATCTCCGCGACCTGCCCCGCTACGACCTGAGATGGCATGTCATGCGTCGCCCCTGTCTCCTGTGGCTCAATTTCCTGCGAATCTGTGCCCGGCACTGGTGAGGACACGGGCTTCGCTGGCGGCTGTGGAGATGTACTTGGACTCAGCTGCGCGATGGCGGCGCGACGGCGGGGTGCACGAGGTGCTTCCGGCACGACGAGGTCGTCGGCGTCGAAAGGGCGTCCCACGTGGCTGCGCAGGGTCTCGTCCTGCACTGCGACGATCCGCTGAATTCGATGCGAGAAGGTGCGGCGTGCAACAAGTCCGTCGATCAGATGGTGCTCGGACTCGTCTGGCCTAAAGAATAGGTCGGCCACCGGTGCCGCCCAGCTAAAGCACTCCTTGTCGTCCCAGGTGTGATGACGTGGGCCGATGTAGAACGTCCGAGGGACAGCATCGTCTCCCGCTCGCAGGGCTAGCCGGGCAACAAGGGGGTGGATGCTCCCATCCTGCTGTGTGCCGAACGTCGGAAGGCCCTTGAGCCAGACCCCATTACGAGGCACCGGGGTGCCCACCGGCTGGTTGAGCCGGTCTTCAAGGGTCCTGAGGTAGGTACTGTTCGCCGCCTCTTCGTAGGCGATCTTTCCTCGCCGTTCGTTTGGTCCAATCATCCGGTCACCTCCACGAGGCAGACGACAAGGTCACTGGTGCCCAGCGTCGCTGCGGTGCTTTGGTCGAGGTCCGCTGATCGCTTGGCATACTTCTCGTCCTCCCTCTTCAGACGCCCGAGAGCGGCAGGCAGCATGCGTTCATGCCCCTTCGCTATCAGGCTCTGAACTTGTTTGTTCAATTTGGCGCGGCGGCGTTCATGCCCTTCTCGCAGCGACTCCTCTCGCGTAGCTGCGATCGCTCCGTTCTCCTCAAGGAGTTGCTCCTCACGCACGATCCTGCGCCTCGCGATTTCGCGCACAGCGACTCGCACCGCGGTGTCCAGCCTGAACCCCGAACCGATACGAGCGGAGCTTAGAGATCCTGCCGCCACGCCAGCCATAACGGCATCGCCAAGAGCCTGCGACGCTGGCCGCAGCCCCGCCAGGTCGACTGCTGCCGACCACACCTCGTGCAAGGGCCGGACCCCGTCCCAACGTGCGACGCTCAACAGGCACAGGTATGCACCGGCCGGAACACCGGCCTCGTCGGGATCCAGCCGGATCGCGCCCAATCGTGCCTGCCGATGCCCAGGCATCTTCTGTGCGGCAAGAACGAGCGGGTGGGTTGCCGTGAGCAGGGTGGTGCCCGTCGTCCGGGCGTGCTCCTGGTCGAGAGTGACGGTCACAGAGATCGCGTTGCGGAGGTTGCTCGCGGTCGCCTCAACCTCGCTACCGGTTCTGATTCGGCTGCTCACCAGGCGTGTGACGTGCGAAGCCAGCTCCGCGTTCCCCTCGACCGTCAGCAGCGGGGCGCGCTCGGTCACCCGCCCGCCGTAGGCCTCGACCCAGTCCCGCACCAGGATCGCCAGCTCCCGCTGCCCTACGTAGCGGCCAGCCGCGACCAGATCGGCCTCCAGCCCTTCGATGTCCATCCCATCGCTCGAGATGAGGTACGGGGCCGCGGTCTCAACGTCCTGGAGGGCAAGCTTCTGCTCCTCGATCGCAGCGATGACCTCCCGGGACTTCTGCGCACGCTGCTCTTCAGTGAGATCGAAGTCCAGCAACTGCGACTCAAATCCTCGCCAGGCCGCCTCGATGATGGGCTCGAGCTCACCGATGGCTTGCTCGAAGACACCGATTCTCGCCATAACCCGCTCGATGATGTCCGTCTCGATTGTTCCTGGAGTGTGGAAATTGAGAATCACGATCTTGGACTCCCGCTGGCCCACCCGATCAATTCGCCCGATCCGCTGCTCGACCTCCATCGGGTTCCATGGCAGGTCATAGTTCACCACCACCGAGCAGAACTCGAAGTCGAGGCCTTCGCTCGCCACCTTCGTTGCGAGAACGACGTCAAACTCTCCGGCCCGAAAGCCTTCCATGACACGGTGACGCTCATCCTTGGGGACGTCACCGTGGAGCGTCGCGACTCGCACTCCTGCGTGCAGCAGCCTGGTGTGAAGGTAGTCGAGGGTCTTGCGCGAGAAGGTGAAGACCAGCATTTGGCGCTTCTGCTCCACCAGATCGAGGACCACCGGCTCGAATTGCTCGTACTTGGTATCGGATCCCAATCTGGATGCCAGCTCGATCAGCGCCCGGCTGGGTGGGACCATCGCCGATTCAGACCTGGATGCATCACCTGTAAAACTGCTCCTCCAGTCGAGGACATCCCTCGCAGCTGCAGGGAGGCAGCTACCGGCCAACCGGAGCGGCATCTGCATGGAGAAGTTCATCGGCTGCCCGGACACCTGCGCCCGGACCTTGCACCAGTCGAAGAAAGCCCCATAGAAGTCACGCTCCGCATCGGTCCACTCGACTTCGACCACGCGTGGCGATCGCACGGCTTTGTCGTCACGCACCTCGACCTTTCGAGTTCGCGTGATCTCCGCTGCCAAGCCGTGCAACTCGCTGCACAGGCGCTTGACGCGAGCGACGTCCCGAGGTGCCAGATGCGGGCCCCGGAGCAATTCGCGGAGCAATTTGGTGGCAGGACGATGGAGCAGGACGTTCCCGAAGGGGTCAGCGGCGAGCGTCTCGAGCCAGCCCAACCGCTCCTTGTTGGTCACGTTTGGATCGAGCAGCGACGACGTGATCCTGTGCAACGTCGCGTTGGGCGCGATGCGTCGCTCCAGCGAATGCACGTCGTCGAACTCTCCTGGCACCAGCAGCTCAAGAAGGTTGTATAGGTCGCCAGATCGGAGGTTCACCGGCGTAGCGGACAGGAATAAGAGCGCATCCGCCCATTGCGAGATCGCCTGCCCCAACTGATGACTCTTGGTCTCGCTGTTACGGAAGGCATGGGCCTCGTCAACGATGACGAGGTCAAAGTTCAGGCCCAGTTGCGAGGCACGCTCGAGGCCATCCCACTTCCGCAGGGACTCTATGCTCGCGATGTACGCGACTCGTGGTCGTGACTTGCCGGTCTCAAGTCGCTCGAGGGTATCTACCCGCAACTTCGGCCCAAACTCGATCAGTTCGAAACCGAAGCGCTCATCCATCTCACGCTGCCACTTGGTCACCAGGGACGATGGGCAAACCACCAGAACGCGGTCCGCCCTCATTCGTGCTTCTAGTTCTGTCCACGCGAGCCCAGCCTCAATGGTCTTTCCGAGTCCCACCTCGTCAGCGATTAACATGCGCATGCTTCCCGAGTTGAGGAGTTTAAGCACTGGTTTGAACTGGTAGGGGCGAAACAGCGTCTTGGTTGCGCGGAAGCTAAAGACGGTGTCTGTGAAGTGGTCTTCCAACTTCGCGCGGGTCAAGGTGGCGGCGAACCGACGCGCGTCGGATGGGTCTCCCGTCACCCAAGCCAGCGGGTCGTCGGAGACCTCACGGGCCGCGATTGCCCGTTCACTCACCGTCCTTTGGCTCCCTGCCACCGATACGGTGTACTGCCAGCGCCCCATGATGACCTCGCGACCGCGAACGGTGGCGTCCTCGCCGCTCGTCGCCACAATGACGCCCTCCCCGACCTTGAACGCCGGCCGTTCCAACGGCTGCGCGCCTTCCCAGAGATGCTCGAGCCACCCCAATGCTGCGCCAAGGGGCGTCCCTGGCCCCGGTTCCGAGTCCGTCGTGGCGACGGGCTCGTGTGCCCGCGTGCCGACAGACACAATCATCGCGGCGCTCGGCGTGACGCCGGTAAACCAATACACCCCCTCCGGCAGCGAGACCTCTGGTTGCGGCACCATGCGCAGATCGTCGACGTCGTCGATAATGTCGGGAACATCGTCACCCAGGACGAGAACCTCACTAATGCGCCCTCCGCCGATGAGCTGCTCGGCGTCGACCGTGAGCGGGTCGTACCCGCTAACAGTCAGCGCAATGTCGCTACCGGGACTCGACAAGTCCACACCTCCTCGTGATGCACCCGACGATATGACACGGACCCGACACGCCCCTTGCCGGGCGCACCAAACCGTGGGAAGCGCTGCGCGTCCTCATCGCTCTCGTCAAACACGTGTGCGGCTAGGGCAGTGCCAGACCAGAGACACTGACGCTATCGCCGGCCGGCGCGTGGTCCTGGTCGGCCCACGATTATCACCATGGAGGACCTCGGCAGCACTGTGACGCACATCCATGAGCTGACCGAGGTCTATGGGCCGTTCACCATCACCGAGTGCATGAAGGCTGGCGCTGCCCAGCGAGGAGCGAGCACGGCTCCTGGCGCGATTGGCGTGGGCATGATCCAGGCCGAGTCAGTGCGGGTCGTCGAGGCGAAGATGCAGGACGTGCCGACGGCTGGTTCCACAGCGGCGACCTGGGCGTGATGCGCCACGACGGCTACGTCGAGGTCAAGGACCGCAGTAAGGACGTCATCACCTCCGGCGGAGAGAACATCTCCTCGGTCGAGGTCGAGCAGGCGATCGTGTCCCGCCCGGCCGTCGTCGAGTTGCGGTCGTCGGTGTGTCAGAGGAGAAGCGGGGCGGGCGGCCACGTGCGTTTGTCACCCTGAGGTCGGGCGTTTCCGTGACTAACGAGGATCTCGTGGCGCACGCGCGCAGCCGGCTAGCGGGATACAAAGTGCCCCGCGAGTTCATGCGGCTCGATGAACTGCCGCACACCGCGACAGGAAAAATCGGGAAGTTTGAGCTGCGCGGTCGCGACTCAGCGAAAGACCGAGTAGGACCAGGAACGGGAGCCACCCCGGTCGCAGGCCACGGGCAACATCCCCAATTGGTCAGGGCCGGAGTTTGGTGAGAGTGGCAGACAAGCCCGGGCCGATGAGGCCTAAGGCCATACCCGCTGAACGGCAGCAGATCCGCTCCGCCGCACAGAGGTTCGGTTCACCAGGCACGTTTCCCCCTGCGCTGCCCCCGTCGGCCATCAAGAATCCGGTGCCGTGAAGTTGCTGTTCGTCAGCGGCGCCTGCGCACCCAGCCGCCCTGGTGCAGACTGGTGGCTATGGCAGTGGAGATGGGGATATGGCGAATCAACGGCTCACAACCTCAGCGGCTCGTGCCCAGCGCGATGCCACTTGAGTCCATGCTTGAGCAGTATCTGTCTCAGGACCCATCACTTCTCGGGGATAACCTCATGATCATCGGGCGGCAGGTACGCACGCCCTATAACACCTACGTCGATTTGCTGGCCATGGACGTCGATGGAGACGTGCACGTCCTTGAGTTGAAACGGGACAAGACCCCACGCGACGTCGTGGCTCAGGTGCTCGACTACGGATCCTGGATCTCGACATTGGACCGGGACGCCATCATTGCTGTGGCCACGGAGTACCTCCGTGAGCCATTCGAGGCAGCGTTCGGACGCGCCTTCGATGATGCGCCTGTTCCGGACGACATCAACACAGACCTCGAACTCACAGTCGTCGCGTCCTCACTAGACCCAAGTTCAGAACGCATCGTCACGTACCTGCGTGAGTTCGGCGTCCCGATCAACGTGGTGTTCTTCTCATTCCTAGAGGACGAGGACCGTCAGTACCTCGCCCGATCGTGGTTGGCCCCTGCCGAGAGCGCGGACGCGGTCCCGTCCCCCGGGGGCACCAAGAAGGGAAAGCGCGCCCAATGGAACGGCCAAGACTGGTACGTCAACTTTGGCGACGGACTCGGCCGGTCCTGGGAAGACGGTAGAAAGTATGGATTCATCTCGGCGGGTGGCGGCGAGTGGTACTCACGCACGCTACGCAATCTCCCGGAAGGAGCTCGAGTCAACGTGTACCTGCCTCAACGAGGGTACGTAGCGGTCGGCACTACCCTGCGAACAGCGGTTACATTCGACAAGGCCGAGGTCTGGATCCAGGGGACGTGGCAATCACTGGCGAGCCTGCCACTTCAGGCTCGCTATCGTCACGACCGAGAGGACTCCTTCGGCGAAGACCTCGCGGAATATGCCATCCCGGTTGAATGGAGCGTGGCCGTGCCAGAGGAGGAGGCCTATCGGGAGACAGGGATGTTTGCCAGCACGCACAGTGCGTGCAAACTACGCCAGGACTTCACGTTGCAGAAATTGGCTGACCATTTCGGACTCAACCGAGAGAATCCATGAGGTCACCGTCGTCGACCTGAGCCAGGTAGCCCAGAGGACCCCCAGAGAGGCATGCCTTCTCGCGGCGAACACGTGCTGCACCGAATTGCGATCTGGCGGAATGAGCCGGAGCACGAACGGGATCCCCGCATCGCCACGCTCCTTGCGCACTTCAGGCACAGGCTGGAACCCTTCATGCTCTCTTCGCGGCAGTCCTTGCACGGAGCGACGAGGCGTCTTCTTCGGCCTCGTCATCCGCGTACTGCCAACTCGCAGGCCGTGCACGCACCGGGCTTTTGGGGAAGGTCACATAGCTCACAGTGGCCGTCACAGCACCCCGTGGCTCTGCTCAGAGCGGTCAACATCGGAATATTGCTGCGCCGAATCCTGCAACAAGGACGACCGCTCTCCCGACCACGACACCGCCAACACATCCCTGGCCCGCGTCGCGGCCACATACAGCAGCGAGCGCTCGCGGAGCATCGCGTCGTCCCAGTCGGCCGCGCTGGTGTCGTACTCCTTCATCGACGAGGGGATCGAGCCCTCCCGCACGCCAAACAACAGCACTCGCGCGAACTCAGTCCCCTTCGCCCGGTGCATCGTCATAACGACCGGTGCACCCGACTTCACGGACTCCGCATCGACCGCCCGGACCTCGACGCCGCGCTCAGCCAATCCGGCAACCACCCGGTCTCGTTGGAACCGGTCCCGCACGAGGATCGCCACGGTCTCCGGCGCGGGCGGCTCCTCCTCGGACGACCACGAGCGCACCAACTCCGCGGCCTGGTCCAACTCACCGGACAGCGAGTCACAGGGCAGCACCCGCGGCACGGGCCCAGACCGTGCGGAGCGATACTCGTCGTGCTGCTCCGCCTCATCCTCGAGATCTCGATAGTCCGCACCATCCAGGATTCCCATCGCCCACCGCAGGTTCTGTTGGGTGGTCCGATAGTTCAGTGTCAGCCGCCGTGAGCGCCCCCGCGTCTCGATCCCGAAGTGCGACAGCGTCACCTTCTGCCCATAGATCCGCTGGTGCGAGTCCTCGGCGATGAACAGGTCATTTGGCCCCGGCGACACCAGCGCCCGCAGCAACTGCCAATGGGCGGGGGTGAGGTCCTGCCCCTCGTCGACCAGCACGTGGTCAAACGGGCGCCGCTTCGGCAGGTCCAGGTGGGCAGCAGCCAGGGTGGCCACCTCCGCGAAGTCGAGCGTCCCGTGGGCACGGGCCGACGCTCGGTAGCGCTCGATCACCGCCCACACAGCCGCTCGCTGACCACGATTCAGTGCAACGCCCCTTCCACGTCGGGGAACCCGGAAGTACTTCTCCGCAGAAGTGATCCGGCGCGGCAGCACGATCATCGTGTACTCCGCAGCGAAGAATGCAGGACTCCGCAACTTCTCGGGCAGGTCGGCCCCGGCCGCGCTGATGGCCTCGCTCCACGCCTCGGGTCCCGTTCGGCGCGTGACGTCGGCAGTGGCGACACCGAGCACCGCTTCGGCAGCGGGAGCGATGTCCCGCCCGGCATCCTTGAGCACCGAATGAGCCACCTGGTCGATGCCGGCGATCCGCAGTCCCCGCTCCCCCATCCCACCCGTGATCTCCACGTCCGGGTCGAGGACCCGCATGTCCCGCCGCAGAGCATCCGCCAGGTTGCGGGTGAAGGTCGTCAGCAGCACCCGAGGCGGGCCGGGCTGCAGTGCCAGCCGTCGGGCACGGTGCAGGACCACGACGGTCTTGCCGGTTCCGGCACCGCCGGTCACCTTGGCAGGTCCCCGATAGTCGCGGTCCACATACTTCTTCTGCAGCGGGTGCAGGAAGATCCGCCACGCGGCGAAGTCGGTGTCCTCGATGACGCGGCGCAGCTCCTCGTTGTCCTCGATCCAGGCGAAGGAGAGCTGGCCGGCCGGGTGCTGCAGCCCCCGGATGAGCTGTTCCTCCTCGCTTCCGGTGGTGTCCACCTCCTGCCCGAGGCTGAGTCGCTCGGTGACCTCCTCCAGCGACATGCCGGTGCTGAGGTCGATCAGCGCCAGCCCTTGCCAGTCCGCCGGGGCATCACCAGCGAGCGCCAGGACCGCCTCCTCATCAGCGACCTCCATCGCCCCCTGGGCGAAGTCCTCGTCCAGCCCGAGACCGGTCAGGTCCGCGACGCCGAGTCCGTATGCCGTGAGCAGGGAGTCCTGCATGGATGCCTTGGCAATAGGGCTGGGTGTGGATGACGTCTCAGCAGGCGCGGAGAACCCACCGGTGGCCTCAACAGCCTCGGCAGCGGCGGGCACCTCGACGCGTCGGATCTCGGCGATGCCCGAGACGGGGTTGACCCGCAGCGTAGTGCGCTCTGCCTCCCGGATGGCGTCGTCGTGCGCCCAGATCCCGTGGAACACATAGGTGACCGCGTCCTTGTTGACGATCTTGAACAGCACGGCGCGATATCCGTCATCGACCCGTCCGGTCCGCACCCGAGGGTCGGCGGAGTTGACGATCGGCTCGATGTGCAGACCCGGGAGCGAGTCATCGCTGGAGAGCTTCTCCAGGAACGCGAAGGCCTTCTTCTTCAGGACCGGCTCAACAGTCCGTTCCTGCTTGGCCATGACGATGGTCGGCATCAGCGTCCTTCCGTCCTGAGGGCAGCGGCAATGAGGTCCGCGTCGGGGTCGACGACCATCCATCCACCGTCGCGGAGCTCGTCGGCGAAGTCCTCGTCCGCTTCGAGCAACACGGCCACCTTGTGCTCGGGCCAGGCGATGTCGATCGGCAGGCCGTCGACCTCCACACCAACCTCGGGGACGGGCACACCCTGTGACGCGAGCTGTGCCAATAGGGCCTTCTCTGCCTCGGTGAGCTCCATCTCGCCGAGCGCGATCCAGGCTCCTGTCAACGATTCCAGCTGTTCCTCGAGCGGCGATGGGGTCACGACCGCATCAGCCCTCAGGCCAAGCGATCGCGCGGTGACGTGCACGAAGCCCGCGGGAGTCACAGCGTTGCTGATGCGCAGCCACTCCTGCCAAGCCGCCTTGTGCGTGGGCTGCTCCAACGCCTCGCGCCGGTCATCCAGCATGACGACGGTCTCAATGTTCTGTGGCCCGGTCAGCCGGCTGACCACCACCAGGTGGTCCCGTTGCCACAGGGCTCCAAGGGAACTCCCGGCCAGCGGCTCCCCGTCGAGCACCGCGGCAGCGACCTCGGTCAGCGGACGGTCGGCGGGGACGCCGAGGGAGGTCGAGTTGACCAGGAACAGCCAGCCCAGGTTGCGGCTCAGTGCACGCCGGGGCTCCTTGTCGACCACGCGTTGCATCCTGCCGAGCAGCACCGACAATGGCCCGTCCCGCAGGTCGTCGACCACACCCTGAGTGATGCCTCCGGCGCTGTCGCCCATTGACGCGAAGAGCTGCTCAACCGCCGCCGGGTTCAACCACTGGGGACCAGCCTCGCCCGGCTCCTGCACCAGGTCGTCATAGGTGACGGACAGCACGGCCTTGCCGGCGTCGCGCAGGTTGGCCCGCTTCTGGGCGTCATCAGCAATCCGGTTGGTTTTCCAGTGCGCATGGAACTGCCACCCGTCGGTGAAGATGGCCACCTCGGGCACATTCGGGTCATCGGTGCGCAGCACAAAGTCTGGCTTGGCCCCATGCATGTTTTCTTGCGGCACCAGTCGCCAGACCCGGCCCTTGCCCAGCCCGGTGATCTGCAACTGGTTGCCGTTGGGACCGGGGATCTCGTGGACCGTCGCTCCGCCAGCGGCCAGTCGCTCGGTGAAGACAGCGCGGAAGCGCAACTCGAGAGCGGACTCGCCGGACGCCGAAGCGGCCTGCCCCTGCTCGATGGTCCAGCGCATCTGCTCGGCGTCGAGGTCGTCCCAGGTCTCATCCTCACCCAGGCGGAGCAGGGACCGCAGGTGTCGCTCGGCCGAGACGTTCGAGAGCAGCTCAACGCTCCCACCGCGGGAGAACGGCAGGATGCACCGGTGGCAGGCCTGGCGTCCCTCGTCCCGGCACTCGCACTGCGCGATGACGTCATAGGCCTTGACGAGCAGGCGCCACACCCTCTCCGCGGACGCCAGGTCGGCGAGATAGCCGGTCCCACCGGGCACCAGGTCGTGCAGCAGCAGGGCCTCCCGCACCCGTTCGCCCTCACCACCGACGACCGGCACCGGCACCGTCTCGACCTGCAGGTGGTCCGGTGCCCCACCGATCTCCTGACGCAGACCCAGCAGGAGGGACGCGGCCACGCTCGGCACGGCATACCGGTCCCCCAGCGTCACGCTGATCGGCAGGGTGATGACCACTCCCTGGGTGCGCAGCTCCCGGCTCAACGCCACCGAGCGGGTGTCCTCGTCCTTGCTGTCGCGATAGCGGCACCACGGCCGGTGCTCGTCTCGCTGGTTGAGGTTTGCGGTGCTGTCGAGCTTGCCGCAGCCGGCGCACACCCGAAAGAGCGCGGCGGCCACCGACTGCCCGGCGATCTCCACATTCGTCACGCCCGATCGCGAACGCGGCCCGAGGTTCAGCCAGCGGATGTTGACCTTGCGATAGTGGCTGACGCCGAAGTCACCATCGGTGACATGCCACTGGTCGGCCACCTGCGCCGGGTCCAGGTCTGCTGCCGTGGCGATCGAGAAGCCGGTCCGCTTGCGCTGCTCATCCCGGTCATCGATCAGGTCGCGGTCGCGCCGCACCTCGGAATAGACGTGCTCCAGCCGCACGACATCGAACCTCTGGCCCGTGTCCTTGAGCTGGCTGCTCTCGCACCGCGGGCAGAAGGCCGGACCAGCACTCTGTTGGACGTCCAGGGCATAGCCACACTCGGCGCACCACACCCAGCTCCGGACGTTGCTGGCGTCCTGGCCCATGTCCAGGCCGTCGATGCGCATCGCCAGGCCCCTGGCATAGAAGGTCGCGCCGGGAGCCAGCTCCCGCAGAGCCTGCGACGAGGCCCGCTGCACGGTCTCTGCCTCGGACTCATAGGTGCCGGTCTCGGGGTCGACCCAGGTGACCCGCGCTTCGAGCGTCACCATGTCGTCGAGCAGTGTGTAGTTCGGCAGGATGCCCCGCTCCTCCAGCGCCGACACCCAGTGCTGGGTCCGCAGCTCAGCCAGCTCCCGCTTGGTCAGTTTGTATGCCGCCTCGGCCGACCGCCAGGCCCTCTTGTCGTCGTCTGATGCGGCCGGGCTCTCCGCCGCGGCCTGCAGCGACGGCAGGGCGTCCTCGATCTCTTGCCGACGACGCTCCAGTGACTCCTCGCCGCGCTGCCACTCCGTGCTGGCTCGGTGCACCAGCGCACCGAGCGATTCCTCCACATCCCAGTCAGGATCGGGCACAGCCCATCGCTTCAGCCCGTCGACGACCGCAGGGTCGAGGCCGTCGAAAGCGCCCAGGAATTTGCCGAGATAGTCCTCCGCGTGAGCCGCTGCAACCTCAAGGACCCTGCCCAGGAAGGACTCGGGTGCCGAGCTCCGCAGCGCGTCACCGGCCTTCGTCGGCAGGGTCATCTCGCCGCTGCGGGCCAGGGAGTCGATGATCGACGCAAGGTATTGCCGGCGCAGGATCTCCTCGGCATCGAGGTAGGTCGCGGGCGGGCGCACCTCCCCGTTGATGACGGACAGCGGGTTCCCGAGCTTCGGCAGCTGGTCACCGCGACCGGTCACGAACGCCAGGTTGAGGGCGTTGCCGGTGAGCCGTCCGGCGCGGCCGACCCGCTGGACATACTTCGCGACCGAGTCGGGCAGCGAGGACAGCATGACCGTGGACAGGTCACCGATGTCGATGCCCATCTCCAGGGTGGGAGTCGCGACGAGCACGTTCGGCGCATCCGGCGAGGGGTTGGAGGCCTTGAAGCCCTCCTCGACCTCACGCCGGACCGTGTCGTGCAGCAGGCTCGTGTGCTCGTGGGCGATCACCCGACGCATGTCGGCCGAGTCATATAACCGCCGATAGAAGTTGTCGCTCCGGCTGGCGCGCTCCAGCGTGCCCCGGCACCGCACCACCAGGCAGGGGGCGCCAGCCAGCTGCCCCACGACCTCCGGGGCGGCAGGCTGCTGGTCCTGGCAGGTGTCACAGACCAGCAGGGTGCGCCCTTCCTCCAGGTCGCTCGCCTCGGTCGCCTGGAGCCGCACTGACCCAGACGGTATGCCGTAGGCCTTCCCCTGGCTCTGTGTCTCGGTCACGGCCAGCAGGTCAGCGGCAGCCAGCGCGGCGAGCAGCCGCTCGGCAAGCTTGGCACCGTGCTGGGCGTTGACGCCCAGGCACTTGACGGCCCAGCGGGCATACCAACTCTGCGGAGAGCGCACCGTGTCCAGCCCGCTCTCCGACTGCCGAGCCAGCGGTGCCCCGACCCGGGGAAAGGCCGGCGCGGCCCGACCGGCAGGGAAGGCGGGCATGCCGGTCTTGGGGCGGCCACCCCAGATCCGATAACGCCGTCCGTCCTCGTGCAGATAGGTCCGCAGCCACTCGTGCTCAATGCCGCCATTGCGGCGCATCCGCTCGAGCAGCCCGCGCACCCAGGCCACAAGCAACCGGTCGTCGACCCGGGCGATGTCGAGCAGCTCGACCTCGTCCGAGGTGAGCACCCTGCGGGCGATGCCCAGCAGGGTGCTGCCCGGACCGGCGTCAACGGAAGCAACGATCGACCCGGTCGACTCCAGAGTCCGCCCGAAGCCGGACTGCAACCCGACCTCCAGCGCGGCGTCGAACAGCAGCCGGCGCTTGACCCAGGAGCGGTCCCTCCCGGACACGTCCCGGAGCCGGTCCGCCTTCCAGAAGCGGTCGAACGGTTCCAACAGCAGACAGTCCGGCGGCACCAGGCGATAGCGGTGGAACTGATCGTCACCGGCCTGAGACATCACGTCCTCGACCAGAGTGTCCAGGGTCGTCGGCACCGTGCCGATCGCGTCCTTCAGCGTGGCGCGCAGCGTCATCACGTGGGATCGCGACTGGACGAACCCGGCCCGGTGCGCCGCGTCCTGCACCGAGTCGGTGAAGACCAGGGACTTCTTCTCCGCGCTGTCCAGCGCGGCGTTGCCAAACAGGATCGACAGCGAGACGGACAGCTTGGTGGCGATCGCCGTGCCCAGGAAACGGATGCCGTCCGCCTGCTGGCACGAGGGGCAGTCGTCCTTGCGCGCCCGCTCATCGACGTCCTGCCCGGTGCGGGTGAGCACCGGCAGAATTCGCCCGGCCTTGAGCTCCTCGTCGTCCTCATCCGGTCGTCGGTCGAGCAGCGTGCGCCCCCCGACCGAGAGCCAGCGCAGCCCCTCGATGTGGTCCTCCGGTCCCTCCGCCGCGAGTGCTTTCTCGTCCTCGATCGGTGCGTGCAGCAGGGCCCGGAAGCGCCCTTCGTGGATCAGGTGGTTGCGCCGGATGTCGTGGTCCTCCGCGGCCAGGTCCTGGCCCACGGCAGCCAGGCCAACGCCCCACCCTGACCGGCCACAGTGACGGCAATAGATCGCCGGGAACGTCGCGCCAACCGTGTCCGCGTCCTCGCTGCCTGCCCATGAGCCGTCGTCGCTCCAGTGATAGGCAGGCACGGCCGAGGCGACCCGGTCGATCCGCGTCAGCTCGCGCACCCAGAAGTTGAGCTCTACACCGAGGGCCCGCCGCCCCTCGTCGGCACGGACGTGGCTGAGTGCCGCCACCAGACCCTCTAGGGCATGCAGCCGCAGGCTTTGCACGGTCTCGTCGGCCGTTCCGCGGGGGAAGAGGGCATCCACCAGGTCTGGGTATGCCGTGGCTCGCCCGGCCTCGTCCACGAGGGCCCGGACGTCGGGATGGGCTGCGATCAGTGTGAGTGCAGGGACATCTCGGACATCACCGCCGTGGAGGCATCCCAGCAGTTCCGCAGTCAACGCCTCCGGGTCGTCGACCAGGGCCTCGACCTGCGCGACGAACTCCTCGAGCTCGGGCTGCGTCAAGTCATCCAGCCGCCGGGCCTCGACCCCGACAGGACGGGCCGCATCCCCGCTCCACTCCTCCCATGACAGCAGGCTCTCGGTGACGACAGCGTCCGACTCGAAGTCCTCACCGAAGACGGTCCTTGCAAAGGACAGCATCACGCTCGGATCGCCCTCATCACCCAAAGTCGCCGAGGTCGCCACCGGGGTGATCCGTCCGAGCGGCCGCTTCCGATCCGCATCTGTGATCTCGGGGTGATCGTCGGGCCAGTGGTGCTTGAGTGCGAGACCGAGGCGTCGCAGCAGCATCGCCACATCCGTGCCCTGGGCCCCGTCGTAGGTGTGGAACTCATCCAGCACCAGGTATTGCAACGACAGCGCGCTCTGCTGCCACAGCGGCTGGTCGGCCTCGCGCAACAGGAGCTGGTCGAGCATCTTGTAGTTCGTCAGCAGGATGTCGGGTGCGCTGTCTCGGATGACCGCCCGGTCGGTGATGAGACCGGCCTCAGACACGGTGGTGCGGGTGCCGGCCTGGTTGCCGGTGTAGACCGCAGCGGTCACCGACGAGAGCGCCGGGTTCTCCGTGAGAGTGGTGGTGAGCCGCCGTGCCTGGTCGTCAGCGAGGGCGTTCATCGGATAGAGGATGATCGCCTTGGTGCCGGTCACACCCTCGCGCTTGGCCCGCAGGACGTGGTCGATGATCGGGTGCAGGAATGCCTCGGTCTTGCCCGAACCGGTGCCGGTGGTGATCAACGTCGGCTTCGGCCGCGTCCCTGGGCCATTCAGGCCCAACGTCGTCAGCCGTTCGTAGGCCTGCGCTTGGTGCCGGTAGGGCGTCCACGTCGGCCGCCACTCCAGGCTGCGTTCCCATCCCTCATCGGCGGGCCGGAACGGCAGCCGCAACCGCAGGTACGGCCCCTTGAAGATGCCATCATCCGGGTCCTCGAGGAACTCCTGCAGCGCCCGGCGCGGCTCCGCGTCCGCGAGAGCAAAGGTCGTCGTCAAGTAGTCGACGAGCCCGTTCGCGAGTTCACGTGCCTGCAGGGTCGGGAGGAGCTCCGCCATCACGTGCTCCGCTCGGCAAGGCGACGCTCAAACTCCGCGTAAGCCGTCCGCATGTCCGCCTCACGATCGAGCGTGCCGAAGGGGAGCTCATAGGTGTACGCGATGCCGCTCTCCGGATGCTCTTCCGTCCGCTCCTCCTCACTGATCGCGTCGCCCTTCTTGCGCCAGACGGAGAGCACACTGTTCGGCACAAGTCGACCGTTGGCGTCGTAGGTGTAGTCCCGCTGGTCGTACCCGTGCAGCACGGCGAACTGGGTGCGGTAGATCGTGCAGAGATCGTCGACTGGCACGTCCAACATCAAGGCGACAAGGGCGTCGATCTCCACCTGCGCATTGCGCCGGTCAGCTGCTCGTCGCAGTGGTACATTCGGCGTCCAATTCCGTGTCAGATCCCCGGACTTGTGTCGCTGCAGGACTGGTTTGTCGTCGGCGAAGGAGTCCTCCCAGCCTTCAGCCCACAAGTCGGCGTAGACGTCGGTGAGGCAGTTGAGGCGCAGTGATCGCAGCGCCAATGAGGGCACCAACCGATGGTTTAAGTCCACCATGGCAAGACGGTTGACGGTGCTCGCACTGATGCCAGACTTCGGCGCAGACCGGACTGAGAAATCAGCCAAGAGGGAACTCAAAATCCCCGCCACGATGAGCAATCTTCGTCCCTCGGGCTCCAGATCGCCAGCAGCCATCACTCCATGCACGTGTGCGGCACCGGGCGGAATGATCGCCGAGATGAGGGTGCGCTCCCCCGTGTTGGCCGCCATCGCGCGCCAGGCGACGCGGTAGTGGTCACGCGCCGAGATATCGCCCTCATCGCCCCAGTGTGTGTACCGCGCATCGTACTCCGCCCGGGACCCGGCCGGCTTGTACGACGTCACTGGCAACGCATCGGGTGCGAGGTCCTCCAAGTCAACCGCCGACCAGTCCTGGTTATTCTTCATCGTAGGGTTCGGCGTCTTGAAGAAGGGAGCGGCGACATGCAGGTTGGGTCCCTGCAGAATGACGTCGCGCCACTCCGCTTCTCCCCACCGACTGACGAATCGGCCGGCGCGCCGGTCGCTGCGTTCGTGCCACCCTGGCGAATACGACAGGCCCAAACGGCCGATTCGCGGCGCCTTTGCCAGCCGCTCCAGAACCGAGTTGGCGACGGAGTTAACGGTATAAACCATCCGGGTCTGGCTATGCGGCGTCCCTTCAACCTCCACGATGTCCGCCCACACCGAAAGCTCTGCTTCATCCACGTGCTGGATCCGACCACGATGAGGTCGCAAGTCCCAGAATCCATCGTGCTTGAAGCCAGGCTCCAGACCAGACCCGTCATGGCCCAACGATCGAGTCACGGTGTCGGGGTGATAAAGGTGGGCGGCATGCAAGAAACGAATTGGACGGACGCACCCGTACACGTTCACACCAAAAGTCTTGTGATGTTCGATATCATCGAATAGCAATAATTCATTGATGAACTGCCAGTGTCTGCGCAAGCGCGCATACGTGGAAGCGCGCAACTGGCCAGCTCGGTTATCCGTGAAATGCGACTCCAAGTGGATCAGTGCGCTGACGCCGCGACGCGATGCATGACTCCAAACGTGTGACATAAAGCACCGGTACAGATCAGGCTGCAAACCCGCGAGGTAGGGGTAGTTCACACTGTCGCCAACAAATTCGCGCGTCGCAATTACATCCGCGGTCGCCTCTAAGACAACATCTTGGACGCCCGGCCGGGCGAGCGTCACCTCCATCATCACTTCACGCTCGGTCTCGCTGGGTCTTTGTGCAAGTTGCCACCAGGGGTCCCCCTCGGCCAGCAACGCATCCACATCCGCAGCGGGACGGACCCACGGTGGGTTCCCCACCTGCAGGTCAAACCCAACCCCGGCGAACACGGTCGCGAAGTCGAGCTCCCAGTGGAAGAACCCCTGTTGCTGCGCGACGTCCTCACAGACCGCGAGCCACGGGTGACTTTCCAGCACCTCCTCGACACGAACCGAACCGCTGTAAATGCGGTCCTGCTCCTCGGCCTCGCCCAGTTGGTCCCAGTCGGTGAGGTCCTGAAAGGTGCTCATCCAGGCGCGCTTCTTGTCGCGGGTGTCGGTGCCCAGCAGCATCGTTAAGGCGTCAAGCCATTCCTCGATGGTGGGCGGGTCGACCTCGGTCTCGGTGAGCGGCCAGAACCACAGCGCGCACCAGGCATCCATCACTCGGCGAAGACGGCGATAAGCACCATCTTCGTCGGCCAGTGACTCCTCGATCTGCTCGCGCGTGACCGCTTGTGCGTGCTCGGACTCTTCCCGGCCCCACAGGTCGAGGCGGCGACTCGACTCCTGCTCTGCGATCCGCAGACGGCGCAGGCTGATGTTCCACAGCTGCTCGACGCGCTGGGTCAGGCTCAGGAGGCGGTCGACCTGCTGCTTGGTGGGCTTGCGACGCACCGACGAACGCCACGTCTTGAGTGCCTTCACCTCGTCCGTGGCAAGGTCGCGCACCGACTTGGGCACTTCGACCGCGCTCCCCCACCCCTCTGCGGGGAGAAGGAAGTGGAAGACCTTGGCGGTCACCGAATTGCCGATACCACCGTCTTCCATCTCCGTCGCAAGCTCGGCCAGGGGCAGGTCGTCGGGAGTGGATTTCAGCCATGCCTTGTTGCGTACGTCGGCAGCGGGATACGCTGCGCGGCGAGCGCCGACGAGGGAGTTGCCCCGGCGCAGGCGCAGACCGAACCACGGTGCCTGCAGCCCCTCCACCATGGTCGACAGCCAGAGCGACACCTCCGCCAGTTCAACGGCGGTGGCGTTGAGGTCCACGCCATAGACCTGGTGCAGCGCGATGTGGGCCTTGACCTTCTGCAGCTCCTTGGGGAACTCATCAGGGTCGATTCGGGTGCCGAGTTCGTCCTGCCGGCGAGCGAGATACTCCCGGGCCAACTGGTCGACGGCCTCGAGGGCGAATGCACCGGAGCCCAACGCCGGCTCGCACACCGTGAGGTCGAGGATCTCCGCAGCGCTGGTGCGCTGATCGTCCTGGTCGAGCAGTTCCTCGAGCGCCTGCTGCACGGTGAATCGGGTGAGCACCTCGGGCGTGTAGTAGGACGCGGACTGCTGCCGCTCCCGCCCGGCCAGACGGAAGACAAACGAGCCCCTGGCGTGACGGACCGCGCGGTCCTCACCAGTGACTGGGTCCTCCTCGCGGACGAAGTCGTTCTCATCGAGGTGGTCTGCTCGATCGACCGGGACAACCCAGGAGCCCTTGGATGGGTCGCCGTTCTTGGCGACCTCGAACAGGTCGTCCTCGGCAAAGAAGCCGGTGTAGGACATCAGGCCCTCATAAACGGCGCCCAACTGGTTGATGCCGAGCTCGACGTAGGAGATGAACCCACGCTGGCGGCCCTTCTTCTCCTGGCTGAGGAGCAGGTGGCGCAGCACCCGCTGGACCGCCTCGTTGCCGAGTCCGACGGCGTCGATGTGGGTTGTCGCCTCGGGGCGGAACAGGTCGGCCCGCAAGGGGTTGAAATGCAGACCATCCGGCCCGTTGCTGTCCGGGTCGAGACTCGGTGTGTGCCCCCGGTCAACGAGTCCGGTCAGCAGGTGGACCGACTCATACAGGTGGGTGCCGTCGCGGCCCTGCTGGGTGTGCAGGTCGACCAGGGTGAGCTCACGCAGCCGGTCGATGCCATAGCCCGCGTCATACTCCGAGGCACCGGTCGGGAGGACGCCCAGCTCGGGTGAGGCCTCGGCATACAGCAGGAAGAGGATCCGATAGAGGAAGCGCAACGACTGCACCGCCAGCGGCTGCGCCTGGTCAGCAGGGAGCGGGTCGAGCCCCTTGGCACGGCGACGGTCGACGACCTCGTTGGCGATGATCTCGATGGATTTGCGGACACCCTCGCGCAAGTCCTCGGAGACCCCGACGGTGTGCTTGACGGACTCGCTCAGCACCTCGCTCCACCAGATCGACCCGTCCGCGTCGGGGCCGAGCGAGCGAGCCGCGATACAGGTCAGGGCACGGTCGATCTCACCGCCGCGCTTGGTGTCGTTGCGCTCAGCAACGAGTTGCAGGTCGATGGCGAGATAACGCCCCTCAGGCCACCGCTCTCGCTCGGCGACCAGACACCAGCGGCCGGCCAGCGCGAGGGCGAAGTCCGGGCCGTCCTCCGCCACGAAGAGTGCCGACAACTGGCGCGCGATCGAGGTGATCCGGGTGCCGTCCTCCAGCTCGGTCGGCTCCAGCAGCGTGTCGCCGTCCTTGGCGACCACGTCCTCGACCGCGTCGGCGGGACGCCCGGTGAGGATCGCCAGGGGCGCGGGCCCGGTCAGACCCGGTGAGGACACCCAGGTGACGGAACCCTCGGTGGCCAGCTCGAACTCCCCGGCGCGGTATCCCAGCACACCCAGCAGATCGGCATACAGCTCCCGGATCTCGGTCTCCCCCGGCCCCTCGACGAGGGCACCGAACCGACGCTCGAGGTCGCCACGCTGTTCGGTGAACCGGGACCGCGCGGTCTCGGCCTCCTCGGCGTCCCACTCCTTGCGCCGGGCGACCACCTGGGAGTGGAACGACTCGTTGCGCGCATCGGAGGTGAAGTAGTGCTCGCTGATCCACTCCTCACCGATGACGAAGGCGTCACTGGTGGCCATGTCAGCCCTCCTGCACGGGGTGGTCGGCGGGGACGACCAGCAGCAGAGGTCGCACCAGTTGTCGGTCGGGCTTCTGCTCGCGGGCGAGGCGTTGCTCCTCGGCGACGCTCATCCGGCGGGACTTGATCTGGGATCGCTGGATGAGGGCGTCGGCCTCCTCGGTCCAGTGCTGGGCACGGTTGACCCACGCGTCGACGCGCGCCAGAGCGTCGGACTCCGCCTCGGTGAAGGCGTTGCGGAGGTGCTGCTCTGCCTCGCGCACGGCCACCGGGATGAAGCGGTTGAGGGCGCTCGCGTCGGCCACCGCGCCGGGGTTGCTCATCGCCCCGGTGATCCCGAGCGAGGCGAGCATGGACTCTGGCGAGGCATGGGGCTGGACCACTGCGAAGCCCGGCTGGCCGCTGGGGAACTCCACCTGCAGCCAGGCCGAGGTCACGGTGTGGCCGGCGCGGTTGGTGAGCGAGCCGAGGAGGAGGACCGATGGGGTGTCGACCTCGCCACGCACGGCGAAGACCTCGTTGCGGCCCAGGCTGGCCAGGGCACGGTCGCTGATCCAGTCGAGCACCGGGTGGAGCGGGCCGAGGAAGTGCGCCTCCGGCCAGGTGGAGTCGGACTCATCGCTGAGGGCGTTGGCCAGCAGCTCCTTGCCACGGGTCTTGGTCGTGACGAGCTTGAACCGGTCGGTGACCTTGCGGTCGGCGAGGTAGGACTGGGGGAGCACCTCAAGCCGCTTCTTCAGGTCCGTGGGCGGGCTGAGCTCGACGATCCGCTCGTGGGCATGCTCCCGCCAACCCACCCCGCCACCCTGGGCCGCCAGGGGCTCCTCTGGCTGGCTGTAGACCTGCACGAGTGCCTGCTTCAGGAAATCTGACGCCTCGGCATACAGGCCCCCGTGGTTCTCTGTGGTGACGGTCGTCTCGGCGGTCGGGGTCGTGCCGCTGCCCAGCAGCCGGGCCCACAGCCCGCTGAAGTCGTCGCGCTGGGCGACGTCACCCGCGTCGTCGACGACGTCCTCGAAGCTCTGGTTCCCGGCCAGGACCTCACGGATGCGGCTCTCCTCGGCCTCGACCGTGTAGTCGCCCATCAGGCTGGCCGCGTCGCCGAGCGTGGTGTGCGCCTCGTGCTCCTTCTCGACCAGGCGAGTGAGGACGCGCAGGTCACCGGAGAACTTCGGGTGGGTCGGTTCCAGGAGCAGTGCGGTGATCTGCGGGCTCTTGCGCTGGCCGTAGCGGTCGATGCGGCCGTTGCGCTGCTCGAGCCGGATGAGGGACCAGGGGATGTCGTAGTGGACCAGCTGGTGGCACTGCAGGTGGAGGTTGACGCCCTCGGAGGCGACGTCGCCGGTGACGAGCACTCGAATGGGCGAGTTCTCCTGCTTGAAGCTCTCGACGATGGCCTGCTGGTCCTGGTCGGAGAGGCCACCGTGCAGGATCTCCACGGCGTCGTGCGGGAGCTCGCGGTCCTTGCGGATCTTGTCGGCGAGCCAGTGCAGGGTGGCGATGCGCTCGGCGAAGATGACGATGCGTTCAGGGCTGTTCTTGGCGATGCCGATCGTGCCGAGGAGGTCCAGGAGCGCGGCATACTTGCCGCCGGTTTCCTGGCGGGCTGACTGGTTGAGTTGGCGGAGGCGTTGGAGGGCCTCGGTCTCGGTGGCCTCGGCGGGGAGCTTGTCGTTGAGGCGCTTGATCCGCTCCTTGATGGTCTCCTCCAGTGCTGCCGGGGAGGACAGGAATGCCTTGGCGAGGGTCCAGGAGAAGAGTCGGCTCCCCTTGGAGTGTGGGGTGCTGCCGCTCTGCGGGTGCAGCCAGGTGTCGGCGAGTTCGTGGGCGACGTCGTCCTCGGCGGGCGAGGCGGGGACCAGATTGTTGACCGGTTCCTTGCGCTCGGCCCACGCGGCACCGACGACGCGGGCGACCTCGGGGCTGTTGCGGTGGCGGCGCAGCACCAGTCGTTCGACCTCGTCCTCGTCGAGGGAACCGTCTGGGCGGACTGCCGTGGGCTCGAGCAGTCGGATGAGCTCGGCGAAGGACTCGGCCTTGCCGTTGTGCGGCGTCGCCGAGGCCAGGATGAGGGCGTCCGTCTGCGGCGCCAGGACGGAGGCGAGCCGGTTGTTCTGGGTCGCCGAGTTGGTGATGTTGTGCGACTCGTCGATGACCACGGCGTCCCAGCGGTGGTTGCGCAGGTGCGCAAGGTAGCGGTCGCTCTTGAGCGTGTCGATCGAGATGATGACGCGCTTGTAGAGGGAGAACGGGTTGCGCGTCGCGGGGAGCTGCTGGCGGACCCGCTGGATGCCCACCGAGTCGAGGCGGACGAACGGCAGAGCGAAGCGGGTCCACATCTCGTGCTGCATCTGCTCAAGGACGTGGCGGGGTGTGACGATGAGGATCCGCTCACCGCGGCCCCTGCGGGCAAGTTCGGAGAGGATCATGCCCATCTCGAGAGTCTTGCCCAGGCCCACGGCGTCGGCGAGCAGGATGCGCGGTCGCAGGTTGGCCGGGTCGAGTGCGCGTCGGACGGCTTCGCGCTGATAGTCGAGCGGATCTGCCAGCGACTGCGCCGAGACCGTGATAGAGGTGTCGTTGACCGGCAGCGGGCTCTTGCGCAGCGTCGCCTCAAGCCAGAGGCGGGCCTTGCGGTTGCCCGGCGAGGCATCCCCGACGACCGTTGCCTCTGCTGGGTCGAGGACCTCGATCTTGTCGAGGCCCTGATAGAACATGGCGTTCGTGTCGCGGACCAGCTCTGTGAGGCCGCGGACTGACAGAAGGAGACCGTCCGTGGTCTGCTCGACCCCCGTGACGAGCCACTCTGCGTCGCGGACGACCACGACGGACCCTGGCGCCACTGCCAGGACGGAGCCGGTGCTAGCCAACTCACCCTCCTCAGATTGGACTGCTTAGCGAAACCCTACAGAAGCAGGCGCCGCCTCAGTTGGCTGGCCACGGGCACATCGCTCCCTTGACCTGCCAGAGCGACCGTTATGACGGGTTTAGGGTTCGCTCAACCTTCTGGTTCCTACAGACGCGAGCGTCACCGGACAGCCAGACGTCCCCATTGCGATGCGCACCAGAAGAGTCAAACTGCTTGCAGATACCGGCCCTTAGCCGCCTAGGGACCACGTATCAGTTGGTCAGCCAGTCCCGTGGAACAACGTTCTGGTTTTGCAGCGCCACTGTTGGCACCTCGCAAGCAGCAAGCCTGCCTTCCATACCGGCTCTGAGCGCGAGGCACCGCTTCTGTCGAACCCGTGGGTGTCACTGACGGTGGAGTACCACCCTCACGTCGGTCAATGGTCGCAGTTAACCACTCCCCCGAAGGCCCCTCGACTTACAGGCAGCGACCAACCGGAAGTTCCATCACCAAGCTAGGCTAGGATACTCTAGAGTTCATAGCCATTAACTTGGGCACTACGACGCCCTTCATTTGCAGGAGAACCATGGGCCTCTTCGCCGACACACGCACCAAGACCAAGTTCGCGAGGGCGGTGCAGCCAATAGCTACAGCTTGGGAAATGCAAGAAATTGGCCACTTGGTCACAGCCTTTCGGACCGCCCTTCCAATCGCCAGAGAGATCCTTGCCGAACTCGAAGGAAAGCAGTCACTGAGTTCTGTTTATCAGCAAGCTCACGAAAACACGCGACAAGCTGCCGAACTTCTGGAGGCATGTTGCGCAAACTTTCTAGCCAGCATCGTCACCGAAGGTGATCGACTGAAGTCATGGCATCCCGAAGTCGCCGAAAGCTGCGTCCGGGGGGCAGTGACTGCCTTTGCCGCCGCGACGTCGGACTGAGTTCGATTACGCCCTGCCACACTAGCGTTCCGGCCCTTGATAAGCAGGCAGGACTACAGCTCTGTCGTCACAGTCTGTAAGGCTCGGCGGCGGCAGCGATGCATCGTCACCTGGCGAACCCTGAACGCCTATCGACGGATGCTGCCTGAGCCCTTAGCTCACATGGGTCACCTATGCTCAGCCTTAAAGAGGGTGGGCACTCCCTGAGACATCAGTCAGACATATTTCAATGAGCTACGTTTAACGACCGAAGGAATAGAAAAATGAAGACTATGCGATCAGACTTCACCAAGGCTGGGTCGACGCTAAACATGCCTCGGCAACGTGAGAACTATCGACAGTTGCACGACTGGCTGGTAAATGAACTGGCTCTCCCAGCCACGGAGCGGGTCCTTGCAGTAACCAACTATCAGCAAGGCAGGTTTGGTCGCATGCCAAGCCACGTGCTGCTCGTCACGAGTGCTCGCATCGCCTATACGCACGATGGCGGCCTCCGAGCGCTGCCGCTGTCAGACCTTGACCCGAACCGACTCGGACTAAAAACTGGAGTCGTGAATGGTGAGTTGGTGTTAGCTACCACTTCTGGCGAAGAACTGATATTTCGACGAGGGATGTCTCTCGCGATACAAGAAGTCAGCACTTCACTCGAGTTTGCGATGGCGACAAAGGGGGGATCGGCGGATACTGCAGTGATGACCTCCCCTTTCCCCAACAACAATTCGACAACTACCGAAGTCGCCCCGCCGGAAGACAATGGGATCGGCGGAGTCGGCGACGAGGTAGTTTCGTTTCAGAAGCCGATCGATGGCGTTTCAGTCATCCGCATCGAGGGCAACACCAGC
The DNA here is from genome assembly GCF_023923225.1 of Ornithinimicrobium faecis. Classification (GTDB taxonomy): domain Bacteria; phylum Actinomycetota; class Actinomycetes; order Actinomycetales; family Dermatophilaceae; genus Ornithinicoccus; species Ornithinicoccus faecis. The sequence continues at coordinate 3,530,292 of NZ_CP099489.1, forward strand.
CGCGAACACTTCGCCGTCTGGACACTGTCGCCGCAGTACGAGCACGTTGACCTACTCACGAACACGAGTGAGCCACATTCCGGATATCACGTCCTCGGCGCTAATGGCCCAGTTGCTGGGTTACAGATCACAGCTTCGGGACCCTGGCGAGTGACGCCGACTGACTGGGACGATATCCCCGATTGGAGAGGCCCCCTGAGCGGCGTGGGGCCAGCAGTCTGGCGAACAGACAATGACTTGACTCCAAGCACTATCGGGTGCCCCGCGCAACTCACCGTGGACGGCTCCGACGTGGTCGCGTTCTGGGCCTATGGATCCAACCCAAGTCTCCTCGTGAACGCGGTCGGACCGTATACGGGCACTGTACTCATTCCGGCAGGAACGCAGTTCACAACTCTGTCCTGCTCAGGACGCTGGAACTTCAGGCCTTTGGGTCAGAACTAGCACCGGACTTCTTCCGCACCGGATGTGTCCTGCTTTGGCTCCACCACCTGGATCTGCCGCGACCTCCCCGGCTGAGGCCACGTGCAGCATCCGCGCCGTCCTCCTCGAGCGCAACGTGCGCGACCGCGACATCGACCACCCCCTGCAACCGAATCGCTCCGACATCGACGTGCTGGACCTCAACCTGTAGGTGCACCCTGGGACATGCCCGTGACCTCACCTTCCTGACCATGGACTGCTCGACACAGCCACCATCGCCGAGGTCACGGGCACTTCACGTCAAGCGAAGCCCCCGGCGTGCCCGGCCAAGTTAGAAGAGCCCCTTCAGTGCGTCGGCGACCAGCCGGGGCAGCCCCCCACGGAGAACCCACGGCGCCCTTGCTCAGCCGTTGGGCCCTGACCACCGGCACGGCGTGGGTGGCGATCAGGGTTCGCCAGCAATGCGTTAAGGCCACGCACCCACTCAGTAGACCGCGCGAATGCTCCCCATCTAACGAGACAAGATGCCTCGACATCTGTGAAGGCCAGGCATTCAGCCGTGCCGACGGCGTATCTAGATGCCCGCCCATGAGGGCATACTCTCCTGCCGGGCCGAATCCTGACGTTCAGGACGCCACTTACCGGGTCAACCTCAATGCTTCAACCCTCCGACATGTAGGTCCTGCGAGCTTGTGGGTGGTCGGGTGTCGCCACGTATGCGACGCCTACGCCGAGCTTCTCGATCTCCACGCTGAGGTCGGCACCACTTCTCCCGCGCAAATACCCGGCCACGCCCCGAGAGGCGGGGTAGTTCGTGCGGAAGACTATTTTGGTGCCAGCGTTCGCTAGGACATCCTTGTGGAAGTCGTCGGCGTTCTGGCTCGCCACGACGACGCTCATCCCGTACTTTCGCCCTTCCTTCATGAGCTTGGGCAGGGTCACGTCCCGCGCCATGCGGTGTGCCTCATCCAGGACTACGGCCAGTTTCATCGTCCGGTCCTGCGGCCACTTAAACATCTCCCGGTAGATCTTGCGAAGTATGAAGGAGGCCGCGAATAGCTGAACCTCCTCGAGGCCAAGATGGCTGAGGTCGACGACCACACCGCTGCGATAGGTCTTGAGGAGGTCGAAAGCCTCGTCTGCGTCATCCCGGAAGAGACCGAAGTCCGTCATAGGTCGCAACCTCTGGCGAGCGTTCTTTCCCCGAGCGTCCGCCTCGGCCGCCTCGACCGCAGGCCCAAACTCGCTGATCACCGGAAGACTGCCTCCCAGTGTGGTTCCGTCCCAGCCGTGAGAGGCGTACATGGATTGGAGCGCGTCGTACACGTGATTCCGTTGGATCTCCCCCAGGTTGGTGACGTAAGCAACGATCTCTGAGACTTCCCATGCGGTCGTGTTGATTGGCCGCCCCATCCTCACCTCTGCCTCGAACGGACTGAAGGGAAGCCCTTCCGCAGCATTGAGGACTGTCGCGCCCGCCGGAGGGTCCTCAGCCATGTCGCCATGGAAGTCGAAGACGAGTGATGGCAGTCCCTGTGCAGCAAACCTCCGGATGATGTGACGCGTGGTGACCGACTTCCCCTGCCCCGGTATACCGAGGATGAAGGCGTGCGGGCTTCCCTGAGTGCTGACTCGCCACAGGACGTCTGAGGAGTGCGCATCAACGCCCAACACCGTCTCTACCTCAAGGGGATAGTCCGACTCCGACTCGTTCGCCTCACCATCTCCATTGTTGGTGCTATCCGGTGACGTCTCGCTTTTGCTGGCAGCCTCCAAGATCTGACTCTTCGTCCCAGGGCCGCCCGCCGACACGGGTACCACCGCATCCTCGGTAACCTCGGCGTTCTTCTCCGCGGCGGGGCCAGACTCATCACCCAGTTTCTGGCTAGATCTCCCCTCGTCTTGGCGCTCGGGCTGAGCAGGCCCTGACGCGGGGCGGGGAGGTTGTTGAGGCTGCTGGGTGGTCGTGGAAGCCCTCAGTTCGCCACCTGCCGATTGGGGCAGCACGGTGGTGAAACCAAGCTGGCCTAAATCCGCCGCAGTCAGTACGGTGAGCGGGACCTCGCCGTACTTCTTCTTGAAGCCCTCGTCGCCATCCAGACTGATGACATACCCCCGCAACGAGATCTCCGGTGAGATCTGGCCCTCTGTCACTCGGTCGATGTGGCGGTGAATGTCAGCCGCCTTCTCCTCGGGGATCAGACCGTTTCTAACGGAGCGATCTGCGTAGTAGTGAAGCACGCTCGCCAAGCGGGCAAGCTGCAGCTTGGTATCGATGCGAGGCGGGTCGTTAGCGAAGAACCGTGCCTCCAACGCCCGCTTGGTGTCCTGGACCTGGTTCACGATGTGGTCAGCCAGCATCTGCGGGAGTCGGGCCTCCTTTCGCGACTTGACCTCAACACACTCGATCTTGAACGAACGCTGGTTGACCCGCACGAGGAGCAGGTCACAGCGTCGCGCGGGACCCGCATCTCGTGCTGCAGCACCGAAAATCTCTGGGTGCGCGTCCACGGGAACGACGATCAGCCCATCTAGCTCACCACGCGCTCGCAGATGGGTCACGACTGCTGCCAGGGAGACTGCCTCTCTCGCCCTGTTGTTGCTCTCGAGCAAGCGCAACGCAAGTCTTCCGGAGACGACAGCCAAGGTGGACAAGACGGCACCCACGCTGTGTTGAACGGTCGCCAGACCAAGCTCGCGCATGGCACCTTCTAGGAGAACTTCTACCTCGCGCCGGTTTCCCGTCGTGACGGTCAGCCGCTCCCCGATTCCCTCCACAAAGTCCGGGGCATAGTCGAGGATGTAGGCCTCGCCGAAGGAGCCCTCTCCCCCGGACTCGAAGAGGTCGACGCCGACGAAACGGTCGACGCCGATCACCCAGTCAGCTCGAGAGTGAGCAGCAGAGATGCGGGCCTGCCCCTCGCCATCCAGGATCACGCGAACCGAGGGGACGGCCCCGTCTGGCCCTGAATAGTACCGTGCCACAGCGCGCTGATGTGCCCGGTGCACAGCAGGAAGCCCGCCATCCCCACCTCCCACAGCCGCCGCACTCTCCCAGACGAGATCGCCGGCGTCGTTGAAGGAGCGCGTCACGAGAGGAACCAACAGGTCCTCGAATGCAGGCTGGCGTTCAGGGGCCGAGGCAAAGCCGACGGTCGGAGTCCCAATGTCCTGCATCAGGGCTAGGTGAGCATCCTGAGGGTCCGACTTCAGCTCGTTCACAGAGCGGAGGGCTAGCGACACGGGGGGAACCAGGTGGGTCGTCCTGCGAGCCAGATCCTTGCGGCGGAGTGCACGTTGCAGGTCGGCCAACGCCGACACCGGTCTCGTGAAAGACGGATTGTCCGAGTAGGCCAACAGCTCAAGCCTACGAGGATCATCCTCGTCCTCCAGGTCGGCCCGGACGGGCTGGCGAAGCGCTCCGGCGAGGAGCTCCCCGGAGCCCGGATTGACTGCGAGAATCCGCAGTGTCCCGCCCGGGTTGTGTGCGCCCTCGTACGCCCGGATCCGTTCGGCGACCATCTGCGAGGACGCTCGCATCGTCGATCCTGCCCGTTGGAGGCCGAGGACCGAGGCCACCGACTCGGCCGCCGCCTCACTCTCGACGTTCCCAGGAACGAGATAGAGTCCAGCACCGAACGTCAGCTCTTCGGCGTAGACAGCTACCTGCCCCTCACAAGGGACGGTGAACGGCAGATTAGCCGGCACAACCTGGCTGATCAGCACTGGATCGGCCATCCGTGCCCGCGCTCCCCGGGGGGCGATGTCCGTCAGCTGTCGGGCCCAGTCCCGCAGGACACGGTCGTGGTTCGCTGCCCAAGCGGCCCGCAGCGGATGCGTGGGCAGCACAATCACTGCACTCACCACGGTGTTACTGCGCAACACGTCCAGTTGGAGGGTGTCCATCTGCAGCAAGCTCTCCAGATGCTGGCCTGACTGCTGCTCTAGCGCACGCTTGTATGACGCTGCGTACACCGCGGCCAGATCTTGCAGATCGCCGTCCCAGGCCGTCGCCTCCATCGTGTCGCGATGCGTCGTCGCTGCGAGTGCCGCGAGGAATTCTGAGCGAGCTTTGCCGAGAGCAGGGGGGAGGGTCAACTCGACCTCCTGAATACTCAACGGGTCCAAGGGAGTCCCGTGCGACGTCCGCGCCCAGAAGTGCAGGGCGCGCTCTGGGTGAGCGGTCGCAACTCGTTGGCAGCTAATCAAAGGGGCACAGATGCGCACCTGGACGGCTCGTCTGTTCCCCAGCCTTAGGGAGAAGACCTGCCCCTCCAGGTCCCATGACGGAAGATCCTCGGACAAGTCATCGAGCCCATCGTGGGCCGCCCTGAGGACAGCCTCGGGAATGCTCGCAGCCGCCGTTCGTCTCGGCTTGGATTCCGATTCCGGCCCGCCAACGACTTGAAACTCCTGACTATCCGCTTCAGCAGGCTCTCCGGCGGTTAGATTGATCGACTCACCGTGCTCCCCCAACGCCTTGACACTCACCACGAAGCGTGTGCCCTCGGTTAGGGAGTCCTCTTCCAGCTCGACCTTGATGGTCCCTTGCCTCCGACTTCCCGGGAGAACCGTCGAGGCGAGCGGAATCGTGTCCTCGGTCCGCAGGTCGTCCGGCGGCACAACCAACAGTTCCCACCTCGCGACCCCCGCAACCTTCGGGGGGCCCGTCTTCCACTTGACTGTGACCAGTCCAGGACGGTCCTCTGGGACCTCCAGGACGAGTTGTCCATCGGCTCCCTGCTTGAGCTTGCTCCACTTCTCCAGGGCGCCACCCGTGCGGGTAAAGGAGACGACTTCCAGCTCCACGAGGTCGTCAGCCACATCCTCCGCCAGCGCCCACCGGTCGAAGGCGAGGCCCGGCAGGCTCTCAGCGATCGTCCGCGTCCACAGCCGTGGGTTCGCCAACTGAGCACCCCGCTGCTCACAGAACTGACGGAGCGGCGCTCGCCATGGCCCCTCCTGCAGGCCGGCGACAGTGAACCTCTCGTCCATGGCTGCCGCCGGTCGTGCAGGCCGGCTGATCGCATTCACGGCCAGGCGGTTCCGCTCCACCCTCGAGCCCGGGTCAGGCCCGTGGTCCGGCACCAGTCCGACCATCCAGAGGTTCTCCCCAAATGACCTGACCGTCGAGTCAAGGCACAGCTGCGCCAAGAAGAGGCTCCACGCTTCCCTGCCTTGAGTCCGCAGCCACCGCCTATTCCGTGAGACGAGATCACGGACACCTTCGTCCTCAATGCGGTTCATCAGCAGACGCTCGACCTGTGTGAAGGTGTCGAGGACTGGGATCCGTTGAAAGGAGTTGTCCAGCGAGCTGGCGGCATGTCCTTCACCGGCAGGAACCACGAGCACGCAGGCCTGCTGTTTGCGGTTCCGGATCTCGATGGCCCGCTCTGCAGCGATGTCCTGCTCACCTTCAGGGACGGCTCGCAAGATGTGGACTGCAGCGCCAGGAAGTTCCGCGGCCAGAGTGGATGCGAGGTCGGGTGCGAGATCAGTGTTGACGTCATCCACGCGCACACAGTGCCCTGGCTCAGCGTCCTGGAGCTGGGACGCCAGATGTTCAGCGAGCGTCGAAGCGAGCAGATCGTGGCTAGAAGAACTCATCACACAGCCTCTCTTGGTCTGGTCACGAACTGAGCACTGAAATCGTCAGACAACCCCTCGAAGCAACCGAGGAGCTTCATCCGTTGGGTGAATGCGGAGAGGTTCTCTGCGGCGCCGGCCCGAGCATCTGCGGAATCCAGGTCTGGCGGAGGTGATGCGATGAGCAGACCGAAACGCTCCTCCAGCCGAGCCAGGACCTCGCGGATCGGGAGGCGCGAGGTCGTACGCTGGCCGCTCTCGTCAACGAATAACATGCAGAGCAGGGCGACCAGGCTCTCGTCCGACAGCGAATAACGCCAACTGGAGCGGGACCGGAGCTCTCCCTTGAGTAGGCCGTAGGACTTTTTGATCCCACCCGCCGAGTGGAACCACTTGACTTGGTTCTCCAGGCCACGCTTTCGCAGACCCTCCACCAGGATCGCGGTGAGCTGGTGCGCAGCGCTTAATCCATGGGAATCTCTGAGCTCCGCGATGAAGGAGCGGCCTTCGTCATCTGCTGCCAGGCCTCCCTCGATCTGACCGACCTGCATCTTCAGCGCCATCTGCATCATGGGGTCGTCTTGCATGGCAGCAAGTCCAGCCAACTGAGCGGCAGCGGTCTCACCGAGGTCTGGTCGAGTGGGGAGTAGAGGGACTGCGTCCTGAAGAGAGCGCAGGAGCAGGCGGTCACCAAAGAAGGTTCGCATCACCTCGAGATCGCGCTGGACGGACATGCGGGAGAGTTCGTCGGACGGGTGGCCGCGTCGACGCACGAAGTCTACGTACTGAGCACAAGGATTCCTGGCTGAGGAAGGTGGTAATTCCCCGGACAGGAGTGCCCTGATCACACGTGCCGTGACGATCGGCAGCTGGAACAGGCGCAGGCTGAGGAGAGCCGAGAAGTGGGTATACGCTTCAGCGACGGGGAGCTTGGGCCCGTAGAAAGTCAAGAACTCCAAGAGATCACGAGCAATGGGGTCCACCGCCGAGGGCACTGGGGGATCTAGCCGGTCCAGCTCCCGATTGTGGGCCTCATTGCCGGTGAACTGCTCGATAAACCTGAGCGCCAGCAAGGTGTCGATGTCTACTTCAGACCCGTCGTAGGCTGGATTGGTGGATGGGAACGGACCAAGCTCCACGCCCCGGCCAAAGGTGTCCAGGAATAGTCGCTGGATCACGGCAGACTCGTTCGACTCACCGCGATCCCTTAGCGCGCGAGCCGTGACCTTGTAGACAAGGGCATCGGCCTTTCTGTTGCGTGACTGGCTCCGGGGTAGACCACTGCGGTATGCAGCGACCGTGAGAGGCATCAGGTAGCCCATCTGGACCGTGTCGCGGCGAAGCCCAGCCGTCTCCTGCACCAGCACCGAAGAGCGGATCCATCCGTCGAGGACCTCCAACCCGCGCTCACCCTCGACACCGGTGAGGTGTGGCGAACCTTGAAGCTTTGCGAGATATCCCTCGTAGTCCTTCGTGTCCACCTTGGATCCTGAGACCCGACCGCGCTTCACCGCTCGCTCCAGGATCTTGGTCATCATGCGGTCGACATCAGTGTCGTTGAGCTCCACGTTTATGACGTTCTCGGTGATCAACGAGTTCTGGGGGAGGCCCTTTGGGATGGCGAACCTCATGCGTCGACGCCCCCCTCGATGTGAAACGCGATGTCAACGCCAGAAATCGTGGCGGTGGAAACCGATCCGGACGAGTCAACGATGTGGGCCGCCTTGGACGGCTGCATACTCAGCTGCCCGACGAATGCGTCGATCTCCTGGCGAATCGCGTCAGAAGCTGCATCGTCCACAAGCTCCCCGTCTGCCGCGCGTAGAATCATTTCCGCTGTGTCGAGATTGAGCCTCAGCGTGTGCCGGACCGATCCGCCTACATGTTGCAGCTCCAGGAGGTCAGGGATGGTCTCCACATAGCGGTGGGTAGAGTCCGCGACCTGCACGGTGAAGGACTCTGGCTCGATGGCGTGCAAGACCGCCCATCTGGAGTCTTGCGCGCCCATATTGAATGCTAGTCCCGGCTGCGCATAACCGGGCGCTCCAAGAAGCCGGCTCATACCTAGGAGCAGGCGGTTCCTGGTCCCGGCCGGATCTGTGTCCGTGAGCATGGTGAGGAACTCGTCCAGATGCCGATACACTCGCACGTTGTCCCTGCCGACGCCCTGATACGCGTGGTCGCCGAAGTAGATGGCTCGAGCGGCGCTCTCTCCACTTCGGAAGAACGCCCCTCCCTCGGAACCAGTCGACAGCCGACGGATACGGTCAACGACTGGGCTCGGGACCAGCGCTGGGTCGAGGTCGCTCCACTCGTCGACGAGGTAGTCGTTGCTGTCGGTCACGAAAGCCAGGTCGTGGGTCAGTGCGTCTGCCATCAGCCGCGGGTCCTTCCCCGTCTTCACCAGCTCGTGCACGTCAGGACAGTTTCTGTCACCGGTGATGAGCCACGCAGCAGCGGACCGTACATCTCGGAAAGTAGCTCGGCGACGGCGGCGCAAGTGGCTGATCAACATCAGTTCGCTGAAGGCTGCTGCCCCCTCGCCCTTTAGACTGTCTCGGTTACTCAGGATCGGACACAGCGCACGAGCGGCACACGATGAGCAGTCACTCCACAACTCCGCGCGGACCAACGATGCCAGGGCCGTGTCTGCCAGGCCCTTCCCGACTCCCGATGCTAACGCTCGACGTTTGAGGTCAACAAGCACCACTCTGGACTCGGCGGCATCCCCCCCGGAGAGCTGGTCCTGGATCTCGAACCACCAGTCTTCGTAGGCATCGCTATTGTCCTCGAAGAACTGGTGCAACCGTCCGTCGTTGATAGCGATGAGGGCTGTGGCGGGGCCTTCCTTCCCTGACATGACGGGCTCGAGCGCTTGCTTCACCAGTTCGTCCGAGGTGAGCTCACCATGCGCTTCGCTCGCGTCGAATACTGCGTGAAAGTTCCTGCCGTTCAGCTCGAGCACCCATCCCGCATCGTCCTCATGCAAAGTGCTCGCTCCTTGATTCTTGAGCATCTGGCCCAGTTGCACCAAAAGGGATGTCTTTCCATCTCCAGGGTTCCCACTCAACAGGACCACATCCAACTCTCCCGCGAGCACTCGCGGAATGAGCCGATCATCAAGCCGAGTAGGGACATATGTCGCGAGCGCAAAATCGTCGTCCAGACCACGGTTGCCAGCATTGCCGTCCGCGCTCGCGCGGTACAGCCTTCTGATCGCTCCGACATTAAGATTGACGAGAAAATCGCCATCCTCGGAAGCATCCGCCGGGCTCGGAGCCAGCTGGGTGCTCCGTAGGAGATTAAGGAAGTCCTTGGCGGACCGCGGCCTCTCAGCAGGGTCTCCTTTTGCTCCACGTAGGAACGTCTCAAGCAGGTGCTCACCGCCCAACCCCCATGCGAATTGCTCATCCTGGGTCGGGGGAAGAAGCTCGAAGCTGCCCGAGGCAGTCGAGCTGATCGGTCTGCCCAGCATGGCGTAGGCCATCGCGGCAGAGAATCCGAACAGGTCGCTAGCGACCGTCGCCGGCGCACCCTTGAGTAACTCCGGGGCAGCGAACTTAGGCGTTTGGCCGCTCGGCTGCTCGCCGGAGCGCACCATGAGGCCGAAGTCGATGAGCTTGGCGGAGTTGCCATCGGGGGCGACGATCACATTGGACGGAGTCACGTCCCCGTGGACTAGGTCACGACCATGGATGTAGTCCAGGCCGCTCAGCACGTCTGAGGCGATCGCCCTCAGTTGCTCGATCGTGAACGCTTGGCCCTCCTCCCCAAGACTTTCCCCCTCGACATGCTCCGATACGATGTATAGCGGCGCCTCATTGACGTGGAGGTCATAGACCCCGCCGAGGTAGTCCGAGTGCAGGTTATGGGCGGAACGGAATTCCGCCCGGACGTTCTCTGGCAGATCGGCATGAAACTGCTTCAGGACTAGAGACAACTCGCGTTGGCGGTCATAGACTTTCCATGACGTCGCGAATCCGCCTCGGCCCAACTCTTCAACGATTTCGTACCGATCACCGATCAGACCGCCTTCCTCGAATACACCCAGCGCCGTAGTGACTGCAGGCGTCTCCACGCGCACAGGCCTCAACTGCTCAGCCAGATCATCTGCCCCTGGTCGCTCTTTCGCGTCACCCGACAGCGCCTTCAAGATGGGCTCGGCCCACGGGTGGACCTTGGCCACCGCCTGACGCAGCTGATCGTGCGTGAGATCCAGTACGTCCCGCCCCAGGAGCCAGTAGGCCAAGCACATAGCCAGGCTGTAGACATCAGACTTCTTGCTAGCGAGAGAGATGCTGGGCGCGGACTCGGGTGATCTGAAGTCCTCGCTCATGTCGCCGTCCACTGCCCACAGGGCGATGGACTCGTCTCCGACGACGCGTGCGAGGTTGAGATCACTGAACATGACCCGCCGCTTCTGGTGAAGCCAGATACGTTTTGGATGTAACGCTCGGTGCACGAGCCCAGCCTCGTGCAGGTCATGCAGAGCGTTAAAGGCGTCCATCGCGACAGCACGTGCCAGCTCTGCGTCCAGCTGACCGTCAACGCGTTCCGGAACGCTCTTCTGCACCGACTGGTGAAGGGTCATCCCGCCGCGGGGCGGGACGACAGGGACAACGAACAGACCACTCGCGTCGTCCTTGATAGGCGGGTAAGCCCTCCATGTCCGTCCGAGGTCCGCGACGCGGTTTACGGCCACGTACTCCCGTTGGAGGAACTCCTCGGGATCTCCCTGAACACCGAGGGCCGCCATCGGATAGCACTTAAGGACAACGCGCTCGCCTGCGGAGTCGAGCGCAGACCAAGACTGCTCCTGGCCCGCGCTGGCCAGCCGGGCCTCCAATGTGTAGGAACCTATAGTCGGTTTCCCACCAGGCTTAGGCAGATCGTCTAGGTAGGTAATCACTGGGCGGCGTGCCCGCCCTAGGGGCGCTCCGGCGAACTCGCGATCGAGCGTAACCAGCGAACGCGCCGCTTCTTCGAGGCTCCAGATGCGCTCGCGCTCATCGTGGTTTGGCCCCATCAGCACCTGCAGCTTGGAGTGGCTCAGCACCACGGCCGGCACGACGCGGTGTGCACGCCCGAGGTTCCTGTACCCCTTGGCGTTCTGCTTTAGCGTAGTTGCCACGATGCGTGCCACCTGGGCCACGCGATTGAGCGGATTCGGCCTCGGGTCATCGCGGACATACCAATGGTTGTCATCGACGACCACGGTGGGGCCCCATGCCTTTTCCTCAACAACGAAGACCAGGTTCTCCCCGACCACGACGAGGTCGGCGTCGTCGCGGTTCGGCCCGGGCAACTTCCGACCAGCGAAGATCACCCAGTCATCGGGCAGCGTGCTGGCAAGGTACTCAGCAGTCTTCTGCTCCCCAGGCCCGACGTAATCACCCTTCACCCTCAGGTCTGCCATCAATCCTCCTCGGGGTAGTCATCGGGCCAAACCCACTGTCGAACGAGTTCGTGGGGCAACGCTCGAATCCTATCCAGGTAGACGTTTTCCTTGTTGTACGTGAGCACCAGCTGATCCTTCGCTCGGGTCGAGCCGACATAACCACTGCGTCCTTCCCTACTCGCACGATCGCTCCCGTCAGGGTTGGTCAGGTGCTCCATACCGACGAGGAATACGACATCGAACTCGTAACCCTTCGCAGAGTGGACCGTCATGACCTTGACGACGGGATTCGCCAGGTCGAACTCTGCAGCTTTGTTCGGGTATACAGCTCCTGCTGGGATACCCGCCTTCTTCAGGCCATAGAGCACCCTTCCCATATCCCACTTGCGCGTCACCAGGACGCCGATGTCCTGGGGCTTACGCCCATCTATCTGTAGGATCATTTGGATGTCCTTGGCAACCGCATCAGCGATTCCCTCGACGCTCTCCGCCCACACGAGGTCGACTGGTTCACCGTCGGGGGCCTGTTCCTTGCCGTCAACATCCATTGTCGGATCCAGCGCCGAAGTCACGTCGAGAATCTGGCGCGTCGATCGGTAGGGTTTAGACAGAGTCGCCACCTCCACTTTACGTCCGGCGAGAGCAACGTCCCTGTCGACGTCTCGGTATAGGGCTTGCTTTGGGTCCCCACCGAGGGTCGCGCCGCCACGGTCAGGTCGTACAGCTGCCAGGATTAAGCGAGTCCAGGCATCCATGAAGTCCTGCCACTCGTCGATCAGGACGGCGTCAAAGACTGGTCTAATTTCCTTGAGCACCCTTGCAACGTCCCGCTCAGCCTGTTCTTCATCGCTTAACGAAACTCTCACCCGCAGGAAACTCGCGAGCCTTCCAACGGTGAACACGCTGATGTTGGCATGCCCCCAGACCAGCGACTCTAGGTAGGGCACGAGTGTGCGGTTGTAGCAGAGCAACCCGATCCGCCATCCGGGGTGCTGACTGGCTAACCACTTAGCCCTCGCTGCTAGAACAAGTGTTTTCCCACTACCCGGCGGTCCGGTGAGTAGCAGGACGTCCTCGACGGGCCGACAGGCAATCTCACTTTGCTCTTCGTCAAGCACAAGCCGCTGGAAGGCCCTAGCCGTCGCCCCCTCATCGAAGAGCGGATCTCGCCGCGGGACGTCGATGCTGAGGCGTGGAGCGAAGTGCGCGGAAACCGCCCTGCGTGCGTCTTCGTCCATGCCCCTTCGAGCAAGGTGATTCAGGAACACGCCTCCGAGGGCATCCGCGACCGTCGCGACCTGCCCACCGGTAACGGCAGCCCCGTTGGTGACGACCAGTCTCTGTGCTGGGACCCGCGAGATTTCCGGAATATCCATGCGCAATCGGCCGAGCTTCCGGTTGAGCTCCACGAGGCCGCCTGCTTCATCGTCCGCGAGGTCGATGACAAGGACTCCCCAAACCTTGTCTACAGCGACTACTGCCGGAAGCCCCTCTGACTTCGGCCAGTAGACATCGAAGCCAGCGCTGCTGAGGTGCGTGGACAGCGCTTCTTCAATAGCCGTCGAACCAGCAGTAGCCATCCTGCTAGCACCCCATTCTGTCCAGATGCTCCGTCCCACGCCTCATCGCGTGCCTGCTCTCCGCATCTTGTCATGCTCCCCGGGTCATGTCCTACCCGCCCCTCCCAGTCGGCGCGGACGAGCTGCGACCTCTATCGAGGTGAAGGGCCACCGAGAATCTCGCTGCCTTGATTCAGCTTCCCCGCTTCGGCTTCGCGGAGCCGAAAGGCGCTGCCCTTCACTCAGTAGCACCAGCGCCTTTTCTCGCGGCGACCCCGGCTCGTCCTGAACCAGCAACACAGGGTGCTGGGAGTCATTCCGAACAGCTGCCCGACCGAGTCCACTGCCGCTTCAATCCAGCATGCCGACATCCTCCAAGGACTGTGCAGATCGGCTCGGTGCCCGACGAGTCGCAGTGGCGTTGAGATCGAGCACCGCATACCGGCATTCGGTCCTCGAAGTCCTGAACAGTCGATTCAAGCACCTCACCGGTCCCGCACTCGTCTTCCACCCCTCTCACCCGCTAAGTTACCCGTGCTCTGCCGGAGTCCGGAAGATTCGCGTCTCCACTTACAGACCGCTTACGAGGAGCCAGAACTCCGAGTGTCCTCGCAGACGCGTTGTCCCACCCACTCCCAACCGCTTCATCCTCTTCATATCGACTACCCGCAGGTCGACTACCCGCAGGCACACGGCGCTCGACTAGCCTTGATAGAAACGATCCACATTCGATAATGGGGGTGGCAGATGTCTTCTAGGTGGGACGATGCTGATCGGACGTTCGCAACTCAGGGTCGCATTCTAGACTCGGACATCCGGGATGAGATGCAGGGAGCGTTCCTGGAGTATGCCTACTCGGTGATCTACTCCCGGGCGCTGCCGGATGCCCGCGACGGGTTGAAGCCGGTGCAGCGCCGGATCCTGTTTGGGATGCACGAGATGGGGCTGCGCCCGGACAAGGCGCACGTCAAGAGCTCGCGTGTGGTCGGTGACGTGATGGGTAAGTACCACCCGCACGGTGACACCGCGATCTATGACGCCCTGGTGCGCATGGCCCAGCCGTTCACGATGCGCCTGCCGCTCGTCGATGGGCACGGCAACTTCGGCTCGCTGGACGACGGGCCGGCCGCCAGCCGCTACACCGAGGCCCGCCCAGCGCCTGCTGCGCTGTTGATGACGGGCAGCCTGGACGAGGAGACTGTCGCCTTCGTCCCCAACTATGACGACCAGCTGATGCAGCCGGACGTGCTGCCCGCAGCGTTCCCGAACCTGCTGGTCAACGGCGCCTCGGGCATTGCGGTCGGCATGGCGACCAACATGGCGCCGCACAATCTCGGCGAGGTCATCGGCGCCGCACGGCACCTGATCGCCCACCCGGACGCGAGCCTGGATGATCTGATGCGCTTCGTGCCCGGCCCCGACCTGCCCCAGGGCGGTCGGATCGTCGGGCTGGACGGCATCCGCGACGCCTATGAGAGTGGCCGCGGCTCGTTCCGCACCCGCGCCCTGGCCCGCATCGAGAACATCACTGCCCGCCGCAAGGGCATCGTGGTCACCGAGCTGCCCTATCTGGTCGGCGCGGAGAAGGTCATCGACAAGGTCAAGACCCTCGTGCAGTCCAAGAAGTTGCAGGGCATCAGCGCCATCAACGACCTGACCGACCGCACCAAGGGCCTGCACCTGGTCATCGAGATCAAGAACGGTTTCAACCCCGAGGCTGTCCTGGCCCAGCTCTACAAGCTCACCCCGATGGAGGAGAGCTTCGGCATCAACAACGTCGCTCTGGTCGAGGGGCAGCCGCGCACCCTCGGGCTGCGCGAGCTGCTCAAGGTCTATGTCGAGTTCCGCACCGACGTGGTGCGCCGGCGCACGGCCTATCGGCTGCGCCGCAAGGAGGAGCGGCTGCACCTGGTCGAGGGCCTGCTCATCGCCATCCTCGACATCGACGAGGTCATCCAGCTGATCCGCGCCGCCGATGACGTGGCGACCGCCCGCGAGCGGTTGATCCAGGTCTTCGACCTCTCCGAGCTGCAGGCCAACTACATCCTGGACCTGCAGCTGCGACGCCTGACCAAGTTTTCCCGCATCGAGTTGGAGACCGAGCGCGACGAGCTGCTGCGAGACATCGAGGCACTGCGCGCGCTGCTCGAGGACCACCAGCTGCTGCTCAACCTGGTCTCCGACGAGCTGGCCGCGGTCGCCAAGGAACACGGCACCCCGCGCCGCACCGTCCTGCTGGAGTCCGACGGCGTGTCCGCCACCGCCGCAGCCTCCACCCCGCTGGAGGTCACCGACGACCCGTGCTGGGTGCTGCTCAGCTCGACCGGGCTGCTGGCCCGGACCTCGACCGATGAGCCGTTGGGCACCGGCGGGTCACGCCGCAAGCACGACGTCATCGTCTCGGCGGTGCGCACCACCGCCCGCGGGTCGGTCGGTCTGGTCACCTCGGCCGGCACGGTGGTGCGCATCTCGGCCCTTGAATTGCCGACATTGCCCCCGACCAACGGTGCACCGACACTCTCTGGAGGTGCTCCCCTGGCGGCCTTCGTCGACCTGCCAGCGGGCGCACTGCCACTGGCCCTCTGCTCGCTGGAGGACACGGGTCAGGGGCTGGCGCTCGGCACCCGCAACGGCATCGTCAAGCGGGTCAACCCGGACTATCCCGGCAACAAGGACGAGTTTGAGGTCATCTCCCTCAAGGACGGCGACCAGGTCGTCGGCGCGGTCGAGCTGACCACCGGCGAGGAGGAGCTGGTCTTCGTCACCAACGATGCTCAGCTGCTGCACTTCAGCGCCTCGGGCGTGCGCGCCCAGGGCCGCAGCGGTGGCGGCATCGCCGGCATCAAGTTGGCCAAGGACGCTGCCGTGCAGGGCTTCTGGGCGGTCGATTCCTCGGCCGAGAACGTCGTGGTCACGGTCTCCGGGTCCTCGGGCGCGCTCCCCGGCACCCAGACCGGGTCGGTCAAGGTCACCCCATTCGAGGAATATCCCGCCAAGGGCCGCGCCACCGGCGGCGTGCGCTGCCACCGGTTCCTGCGCGGCGAGGACGCGCTGCTGCTCGGCTGGGCCGGCGCCGCTCCCGCGATGGCCGCCTCCGGCAACGGCGCAGCGGTCGACCTGCCCGAGGCCAACGGCAAGCGGGACGGCTACGGCACCTCGGCGAGAACTGCCATCAAACGTGTATCGACCCCACTTTCCGCTCAGCTATACAGCGGCACTGAGTCGAGACAGACAGACAAGAGTATGGGCTGGAGGGCACAGTTTGACTACCGCCCCAGCACGGAGAATCCTCAAGACTATCCCTCACCCTCGCAAGCACGAGAAAACAGCACCTCCCGCCCCGAACACATCCGGTCCCCAAGTGGCATACTCCGCGAGACCCAGAAAGATGAAGAGAAATGGGTATACACTCCGCCATCTCCCAGCATCCGGGCAACTCCGGAAACGTTCGATATGTGGCGTGCGGCGCAGGATGCGCATGAGATTCGTTACTCACTTGGCCGCAGGGGCCCATTGTCCACATCTGGACCGTTTGGTGAACCAGGCGGCCTATACCTACTCGACTCAGATGCCAACCAAATTACCCTGGCGGTCGCTCGATCGTTGGACGCAGCAGCCTTAGCACTAGAGCGGACTCCAGCGAGCTTGGCGTCAAATCGGGCAAAGGCCTTCTGGACGACCGGAACAGAAATGCAACTCCAGTCAAAGAGCCCAGTTCTCCAGGAACTGAGGAGCGCACTGCGACCCGGCCGCCCAATCCTGATAAACTCTGCAAATGACTGGTATAAGGCTCCGACATCGGCTGGAATTTACCGGATATACCGAACTACGCGAGGAGAGACTGAGGTCTACGTCGGTCGATCCAACAACCTGAAGAGACGCTTGATGAATCACGAGAAGATCAAAGGGAGGGCTTGGGATAGCACGGAACTTGGCATTAGCAGAATTGAATGCCTCCCCGCCTTACCGCACCATAGCCTGAAGCTCTGGACTGTCATTGATCTTGACAGGGCCGAAGCGGAACACATATCTAGAGCGCGGCGGAGAGAATTGCACGGCGGCCCGAAAGTGGTCAACATAACCTCTGGGAGGAATGGTCCGCCGAGCGCCGCCCCGGCCCGAGTTCTAGTTTGGACAGCCCCTTCTTCGGGCCCCTCGGTTTGACATTTCCCTACATTCGACGATGGCGACCAGCCTTGACAGCTGGTCACCCACGACGCAGAACCGGCGGGTGCAGCTGGGTGGCCGGCCCAACGACATACAGCATGGCGGGTCGTCCACCACCGCGGGCGGTCCGTGCCCCCGTCTCTGCCAGGAAGTCCTCGGCGCCGGTGACCTTTCGGTGGAAGTTGCGGGGGTCGATGCGCGTGCCCCAGACCGCCTCATAGACCTCGCGGAGTTCACCGACTGTGAAGGGCTCGCGGACGAAGGCGGTGGCGAGACTTGAATACTCCAGCTTGGCGCGGCCCCGCTCGAGCCCGTCGGTCAGAATCTCTCGGTGGTCGAAGGCAAGATCTTGACTTAGTGCCTCCTCGACTGGCACCCAGCGCGCATCGGCTGCGTCGCTGCCTGCGCGTGCCTCGGGCAGGTCCGCACCGAGCGCCAACCACGCCACGCTGACCACCCGCATCCGTTCGTCACGGTTGGGCGCGCCATAAGTGCGCAACTGTTCTAGCACCACGTCACGCTCACCGACCCCGGCTTCCTCGGCTAATTCACGATAGGCGGCCGCCTCGATGTCCTCATCGACATGAGTGAAGCCTCCAGGCAGGGCCCACTGCCCCTCAAATGGTGACCCGCCCCGCTGGATCAGGAGCACACACAACCGCCCCTCGCGCAGGGTGAGCACCACCAGGTCGGCAGTGACGGCGAACGGCGGGTACTTGGTCTCGTCGTACTTCTTCGCGGCCATGCCCTCAACCCTAACTTCTTATCGTCGATTTGACGATTGCCATACCAACGTGACACAATTTCGTCAGTTTGACGAGAAGGAGATCCCATGATGAGACTCAGCAGTGCCCAGCACGACCGCGCAGCCGGCGTGCTTCTAACCCAGGCCGTGGGCGACGCCCTCGGCGTGCCCTACGAGTTCGCCACTCCCCCGGCTGGTGAGCCGCAGATGCTCGGCGGCGGCCTTGGTCCGTTTGCACCCGGCGAATGGTCCGACGACACCCAGATGGCGGTCTGCATCGCGCAGGTCGCCGCCACCGACATCGCCCTCGACAGTCCCGCATGGATCGACCAGGTGGCCGAGCAGTTCCTCAGCTGGTGGGGCTCCCACCCTGCGGACGTCGGCATCCAGACGGCGCATGTCCTGCGCGAGGTGAGCCGTGACGCGAACCGCGATGCCGAGCCTGTTGGCGCCCGCATGGCCTCGGTCGCACGCGAGCTCCACGAGCGCACCGGCCGCACGGCCGGCAACGGTGCGCTGATGCGCACCGGCGTCGTCGGCCTCACTCGACTGGAGCACCGCGCCGCCACGGCGTCCGCAGCCCGGGCCGTGGCCGAGCTGACGCACACCGACCCGCTCGCGGGCGACTCCTGCGTGCTGTGGTGCGAGGCGATCCGCATCGCCGTGATCGACGGACGGCTCGACCTGGCTGGCGGCCTGGACCTGCTGCCTGACGAGCGTCGCGATCAGTGGGCCAGGTGGATCGCCGAAGCAGAGTCGAGCGACCCTCGCGTCTTCGACCGCAACGGGTTCACGGTCACCGCTCTGCAGGCGGCCTGGTCGGCGATCGTGCACTCCGGCCGCACTGTCACCGGCCCGGAGCACGTCGGAGCCGCCCTGACTGCCGCCATCCAGATCGGACACGACACCGACACCGTCGCCGCGATCGCCGGCGCGCTGCTGGGCGCGCGCTATGGCGCCTCCGCCCTCCCCTTCCGCTGGACCCGCCTCGTGCACGGCTGGCCCGGGCTGCGCGCGCAGGACCTGATCGCGCTCGCCCTGCGAACCGCCAAGCAGGGCAGCGTGCACGACAGCACCTGGCCGCGCGCAACCACCATGGTGTCCGGCCGCGATCGGTCCCTGGCCGCGCCGCACCCGCAGGACGACAAGGTTCTGCTCGGCACCATGACCGACCTGGACCGGGTGACTGAGCTCGGTGTCGACGCGGTCGTATCACTCTGCCGCCTCGGCAGCGACGACTTCGCGCCCGCGGGCATCGCGCCGACTGACCACGGCGTCTTCTGGCTCATCGACCACGACGACCCGGCCCACAACCAGCACCTGGACCATGTGCTGACCCAGGCCGCCACCGCGGTCCGTGATCTGCGCGCCGAGGGCCGCACCGTGTTGCTGCACTGTGTCGCGGCGCACCACCGCACCCCTGCGGTCGCGCTGCGCTACGCCCAGCTGCTCGGCCACGACGGCCCGCAGGTCGCCGACCAGATCGCCGCGTCGATCGACCACGACCCGAACGGCCACCTCTGGGACACCGCCCGGCAGGGCCCCGACGGTGACGTGACCACCGCCGCCAACTGACGGCATACGAAAGAGAAGGGAGCCCACCATGCACTGGACCGAGATCGCCGGCTTCATCACTGGCGGGTTGTGCGTCTGGCTCGTCGTGCGGCAAAACGTCTGGACATTCCCGATCGGCATCGCCAACAACATCTTCTTCATCGTGCTGTTCTCTCAGGTCGGTCTCTATGCCGAGGCCGGGTTGCAGGTGGTCTACATCGGACTCGGCCTGCTCGGCTGGTGGTGGTGGCTGCGCGGCGGCTCCGACCGCACCCGACTCGTCGTCCGAGACACCCCGTCGTGGGCCTGGCCAGCCGCCATCATCGCGATCGGCCTGGGCACGTGGGCGCTGCACTGGCTGCTGACCAACTTCACCGACTCCACGGTCGCGGGGTGGGACGCGGTCACCACGACGATGAGCCTGGTCGCCCAGTTGATGCTGAGCCGCAAGTGGATCGGCAACTGGGTGGTGTGGATCGTCGCGGACGTGATCTACATCGGGCTCTATGCCAGCAAGGGGCTGTGGCTGACCAGCGTGTTGTATGCCGTGTTCCTCACCATGTGCGTCGTCGGCCTGCGGCAGTGGCGAGCGGCGCGGGCCGCCCCGGACGCGACCCCGGTGCCCGAGGTGGAGGTGGTGCGGTCATGAAGAGCTTTGGTCACGGGCTGGTGCTCGGCAAGTTCTATCCGTTCCACGCTGGTCACCAGTTGCTGATCCGCACCGCGAGCGCGCAGTGTGAGCGGCTGACCGTGCAGGTCCTCGCGTCGTCGGCCGAGACGATCCCGCTCGATGTGCGGGTGTCGTGGATCCGAGAGGAGCACCCTGAGGTGAACGTCGTGGGTGGGATGGACGAGGCGGAGGTCGACTTCGACTCCCCCGCCGCGTGGGATGCCCACTTGGCCCTCATCGAGGCCCTCCTGGACGCGCCGGTGGACGCGGCCTTCACCTCCGACGCCTATGGTGCCGAGCTCGCGCGTCGGCTGGACGCTGAGTGGGTGCAGGTCAACCCGGGACGGGTCGCCTTGCCAGTCTCCGGAACTGCTGTCCGGGCAGACGTCGCCGGGCACTGGCGGGCGTTGCCCCCGCCGGTGCGAGCCTGGCTGACCCGTCGGATCGTGGTGCTCGGTGCGGAGTCGACCGGGACCACGACGCTGGCTCGCGACCTGGCCGCTCAGTTGGGGTGCCCGTGGGTGCCGGAGTTCGGACGAGAGTGGTCTGCAGCACGGCCGGGAAGGCTGTCCACGCCGTGGCACTCGAGCGAGTTCGACCTGATCGCACGGGAGCAGGCACGCCGCGAGGACCTGGCCGCTCGACAGACGCCGGTGCCGTGGTTTGTCTGTGACACCGATCCGTTGGCAACGACCCTATGGCACGAGCGGTATGTCGGTGGGCGGTCGTCGTCCGTCGAGGCGTTCGCCGCCTCGAGGCCGCCGGATCTCTATGTGCTGACCTCCGACGACGTGCCGTTCGTCCAGGACGGGATGCGCGACGGGGAGCACCTGCGTGGGTGGATGTCCCAACGGTTCCGGGAGGTGCTGGACACCCAGTCTGTGCCGTGGATCGAGGTGTCCGGCTCTCGGAGACCGGTTCCAGAGGTTCCGGTCGCGTGAAGGCACCAGCCTCCCATAACTAACAGCCCCCCGGTTCCATCGCCCCTGCTGCCCGGTTTCGTTCTACAGTTGGCAAACTGCGTCAGAATGCCGAGGCCACCGCACCCTCTCGAGACAGGACAACCAATGACCCATGGACGTCAGGTCCGACTGTATCTAGTCGATGGGACCGCTGGTGGGCTCATCACGGCCGAGATCATGAACTGGACAGGCCATCTGGTAAGCGCGTCACGCTCAGACTTGGGGCGCCTACTTAAGCGTGGAGAACCCTATCGAACTGGGATCTACATACTCATCGGTGAGACTGGCGAACCCGACGCCTACTTTGACAGTGCCATCTATGTCGGAGAGGGAGATGATATCTCCACACGGCTTAAGGCTCACGCTCGACCGGCCGGCGCCGGGGGGAAGGACTTCTGGGATCGCGTCATCATCGTGACATCGAAGGACGCGAATCTCACAAAGGCTCATGCTCGTTTCCTTGAGTCTCGATTGATCCATGCTGCACGCAGCGCAGGTCGCTCGACGGTCACCAACGGTAACTCCCCACCGCCGATCCAACTTCCAGAGGCCGACGTCTCCGACATGGAATACTTCCTAAGTCAAATACACACACTACTGCCCGTCCTAGCAATAAACCAGTTCAAGGTCCTCCCAAATGTCAAACCTCCAACACTTGACCATGAATTGTCACCCACTCCAACGGACGTGACCCACGTCAGCAGCGTCGATCCCAGTGAGATCAGCCCCACCTTCATACTCCGCATCTCGACTGCGGGCATCGAGGCTGACGCCCGAGAAATACAGGATGAATTCACTGTTTTGGCAGGCTCGACTGCGCGATCTGAATGGAAATCTAAGACCAAATCATCTAGCTACGCGTCCCTCCACGATAAACTCCTCAAAAACGGTACACTCGTGAAACAGGGAGACATAGCCTTCTTCACGAGCGACACACCCTTCAACGCGCCGTCCGCAGCAGCGTCTGTTGTAGCCGGAACCAATATGAACGGACGGACGGCGTGGCGGCACGAAACAACGAAGATCACGTTCGGCGAGTGGCAGATGCAAGGTTTGGAATCCCAGTAGTGGGCTGAGAAAGGCAGATTCTCTCGGCTATAGATCGTGCAACCCGTCGGCCTCGCCCCCAAGCACGTGAAGTGCTGGACGCGTCCGCAGCATTCCTAGCGCGCCGAGACACCATCACATGGCCCACTCCGCCATGAACGTCGAGCGGCCCCCGCGTCTCCGCGACCCCTCGATTGAGTCGGCGAGGCCAAGTATCGGCAACGTGGATCTACTCGGCTAACCGGCCCTGACATGGGCACGGTCAGCCGGGTAGCAGGTCAGCCTAGGGCAGCTGGCAACCACAAAATAATCTGCGGAAAGATCACGAGCAAAGCCAGAACAGCGATCAGCGCGAGAACGAACGGCAGCAGCAGCCGCGACGCCTCGATGATATCAATATCCGCAATACCTGCCGCGACGAAAAGGTTGAGTCCGACTGGCGGCGTAGCCAGCCCGATCGCCAACGCGACGACAGCTGCAACGCCGAAGTGCACGGTATCGATGCCTGCCAGCTTGACTAGCGGCAGCATCACAGGGATGAGGATGATCAGTGCAGCTGAAGTGTCAAGGAACATTCCAGCGATCAAGAGAATCACCCCACACACCGCAAAGACCAGGATGGGGTTGGAGGCCAGCCCCGCTAGTTGCCGGGCCATCATCTGCGGCAGCCCCTCAGACGTGATGACCCACGCGAAAACACTGGCGTTGGCAACGATTAACATAATCATCGCTGTAGCCTGAGCCGTGTTGTGCAGTGCGTCACCGACCCCTCTCCAAGTTAGCTTGCGGTTCACCACTCCGATAGCAACGGCGTAGAACACCGCGAGAACCGCTGACTCAGTCGCGGTCACGATGCCCAGCAGGATGCCGGCCAGGATGATGACTGGCATCAGCAGAGCCGGAACCGCCTGCAAGACACGCATCGGTAGTTGACGCACGGGCACTCGAGCCTCAGTTGGGTAACCACGTCGGCGAGACAGAACGTAGCCTGTGGCCATCAGCGCCAGCGCCATGAGCGCTCCAGGGATGACCCCACCGATGAAGAGGTCGGACACCGAGTCGCCCGAGATGACGCTGTACAAGATCATCACGATGCTCGGAGGAATGATGATTCCCATGGCGCCCGCCGAAGCCTGAATAGACACAGCGAACGCGGGCTCGTATCCTCGTTTCACCATCGCTGGGATGTTGATCTTTCCCATTGCCGCTGTGGCAGCAATTCCAGAACCAGAGACCGCTGAGAACATCATCGAACTGCCGACCGCGACGTTTCCGAGTCCACCACGAATGTGACCAACACCAGCTCGAGCCAGACCGATCAACCGGTCCGAAATGCCAGCCTTTTCCATAAGTTCACCGGCCAACAGGAAGAAAGGGATAGCAATCAGAGTGAACGAGTCTGTCCCCGTGAACATCCGCTGCGGAACCACTTCCAAAGGGATGTTCGAGAACAACAGCAATACCACCAAAGACGAGACGCCTAACGCCCACGCGATTGGCACATTTATCACAAAGAGCACTAATAGAACACTAACCAGAACGACAATACTCATGCCAGCATCTCCTCTGAGCCGCGCTCCTTCTTCCCAAACAGAAAGAACAACCCGAGCAATGCTCCGATCGGGATAGCCATATAGGCCAAGCCAATCGGGATACCCAGGGCTGGAGAATTCTGGGACATAGTACGCATGCCCAACTGCAGCCCGTACCAGAAGAGGAATACTAGGAAGAGCGCAACAATACCGTGCGCAGCCTTGTCCACAGCCCGGCCGTAGCGCCCCGGCAGGCGTCGAACCAGCACGTCTATGCTGACATGAATACCGTAATGTATCCCGCTCGCCGCGCCAAGGAAGATTAAATATATAAACATGTAGCGCGTCACTTCTTCACCCCACGACAGTGGATGGCTGAAGAAGTATCGCAAGACCACCTGCAGCGCCACAACCAGAGTCATGGTCGCCATCAAAGCGATTAGTATGGCGCGCACCACGCGCGCAACCAACGGTGCCATCACCCGGCCAGGTCGATGATTTGCTGGACGATCTGCTCACCCTTAGCTGCGTCACCGCCACCGATCTCGTCATAGAACTCCGGGTAGACCTCGGCCTGCATAAGTTCTCCGAGTTCAGTTTTAAAGGACGCGTCGGGCTCAGTTATCTGCATCCCGCTCTCTTCTAGCTCAGCGAGCGCCGTCTCAGTCTCCGAGGCGTAATAGTCATTCTTGAAATCGACCATTTCCTCTGCTGCATCACGAAATACCTGCTGGTCCTCGTCGGACATGCTCGACCAAATCGTCTCATTAATCAAGAGGTGACGAGGAAAGTAGGAGTGCCCAGTGATGGTCATGTAATCTTGAACTTCATAGAATTTGAAGTCGCGCACCAAAATTGCAGGATTCTCCTGTGCGTCGACGACACCTTGGTCCAGGGCCGTATAAAGGTCTCCGATCGGCACTGGCACAGGACTAACGCCTGGAATTGCCTCGTACGTTGCCATAATCATTGGGCTCTCTTGGACGCGCATCTTAATGCCATTCAGGTCGTCGAGACTGTGCACCTCTCGAGTACTGTTTGTAATGTTGCGGAACCCACCGTCAGTGATCCCGAGAAGACGTAAATCACTCTCGAGCAACGCCGGAGCAAAGTGATCTGTAATGATCGTGGACTCAGCGACCGCGTGCACGTGATCAAGATCTTGATACAGGCCAGGCAAGTCGTAGAAGAGCGCCTCAGGAACAAAGTTTCCGATAGGCGAGTTCGTCACGAGCGTCATATCTACGGTCCCGAGCGACACCCCTTCAACCAGGTCTCGCTCGTTACCCAGTTGACTGGCTCCGTAGTTCTCAACTGTCCATCGGCCATCAGTGCCTTCTTCAACAAGTTCGTTGAAATGCTCGACACTCTGGGTGAGAATATCACCCGGAGCTCCACCATGACCCAAGCGCAGGGCCTGCCCCTCTGACGTGGCCCCGCCGCCGCCACAGGCGGCCACAAGCAGGACGGGTGCAGCTGTCAATATGGCAATTGCTAAACGCTTCATTGCGCATCCTCTCAATCAAACAATGGTTGACTTCTACTGCTGTCGCACTACTCTCATGCTTTGCTCACCCAAACCCTCGATGCTTGCCACAACCTCGTCCCCTGGAGACAGATACTCATTCGACCCCATGCCCACGCCCTCCGGCGTTCCGGTGAGGATAAGGTCACCCGGCTGGAAGACCATATACTCCGAGAGGATGCTAACAATTTGGGCCGGCGAGAAAATCATAGACGAGGTGTTCGCTTGCTGACGTATCTTGCCGTTGACGGACAGAGACAGCTTAAGATTCCCGGGATCTGGTAGATCCGCTGCGGGAACGAACCAGGGGCCGGTGGGGCAGAACGTTGGAGCACTCTTCCCCTTCATCCACTGACCCTCACGCTCCAACTGCCAGGTGCGTTCGGACACATCATTGGTCAAGCAGTATCCTGCGATCGAGGCTTCTGCCTGTTCGAGGTCAGCCTGGTAGGCGTGTGCACCCACCACGAGTGCCAACTCGACCTCCCAGTCAAGCTTGCCTGCCGTTGTTGGCATGATGATGTCGTCGTTCGGACCGGAGATGCTGTGCGGAGACTTCGAAAAGCAGATGGGTTCGCCAGGAACCGACATCTGTGACTCCTTGGCATGACTGCGGTAGTTCAGCCCCACAGCCACAATCTGACTTGGCGCCTTGACACATGCGCTGATGCGATCGTAGGCCTCCAGCTTCGGCATCTGAGCGGCCACCTCGCGAAGTTCATTTAGTCGGCCTGGACTGAACTCGTGACCGCTCCACGACGCACACCACGAGCTAGCGTCACGCAGAACGTCGCCCACCTGGACCGCGGGCTTCTCGTCACCGCCAATCTGGACGTGGAGCAGACGCAAACCCGGCATCAGCGCAGGACCTCTTCGGCACGGACGCGGCGGCAGTCCATCTCGAACACAAGGCCCTCAACCGGCGGGCTGCAGTACTGCCAGGCAATATCCGCGTACGTCGGCACCTGCTTGGCCAGTTGGGCGTGGGCATCCTCGTACGGCAACGTCGTGTAGACCTGAACATTGGTCACGTCCCCCCAGCCGCGACCAAAAGCCCCAAGGCGACGAGCCATCTCGCCGATCACCCAATCGGTCTTCTTGGCGAAGCCAGCTGGGCTCGTGTCGTCCAAGGCGATGATGTTGTCTCGGTAGTTACCCTTCCCCTCCGGCGCCTCACCACTGCCCGCAATGACGAAAGTGTCACCAAACTGTGTTTCCTCCGTTGGCCGGACGTATGAGAAGGCGTGGATCCCAGGTTCGGTGAGAGAGCTGGTCGCTGGGATGACGTTCGCACGCGCAACGGGGTTTTCTCCATCGACTAGGATTCCCCATGCTTCAAGCTTCCCGATGTATGCTTCGTTAAACGTCCGAAATGTGTCTTCATTAAACTGACCCGGGGAACGCATCTCGAATGCACACACCGCGGTCGGCTCAAGGTTTCTTTCAGTGAGATAGGTTTCAATCCGCTTGAATGCCTCCGGCAGGGCAGGCGTCTCCGCCATTCGCACTCGGACAATCTCACTGCCTGGCGAAGCCATCGCGCCCGCGGAGTACTGCGAAACTCCGGGAATAAAGTCATAGCTGAAGGGAGAAGTCTTGATAGTTGACACTGTGGGCCTTTCACGTTCGGATGGGATCTTCCCGTCACGGTACGTGTTGCACAACCGCCTGCATAGGATGGGTTTGAGAAGGGCCATTCTCTTTTTTAGAACAGGACAGCCATGAACAACGACGCACTGAAGTATTTCTTAGCGGTAGTGGACTCGGGGTCCATCCAGGCGGCAGCACGTAACGTGGTGATTGCACCTTCGGCGCTCAGCCGCCAGATCAAACTGCTTGAACGCGACACGGGGGTGATCCTCTTCGAGCGCTCTTCCCAGGGCATGTCACCTACCCCCGCCGGACGGGTGCTGTCTGACTTCGCCCAGCGTCAACAGGCGGAGACAGCTGACCTCAAGCGGCAGTTGCAGCAGGGGCTCGGCAATCAGTTATCCGAAGTGAAGGTGGCGTCAGTGGAAGGCGTGCTCCCCGAGCTGCTGCCGAGGTGGCTGTCCAAACTGCGCCGTCGTCATCAGGACGTGTCCTTCACTGTCGAGGCGATGGCCTCCACGGACGTCGCTGCAGCGGTCGCCTGCGGTGACGCAGACGTCGGATATACCTTCGGCAGAGTCGCGCGAGCTGAGTTACGGGAACTGGCAACCTTCCCGATGCCGATCCAACTCGCTGTCCGCCGTGACCACCGGTTCGCGGACACTGCGGTCGTCGCTGTTGGCGAGCTCGAAAGGGAGGTCTTCGTGCTTCCCAACAGCCACTTCGGGATACGCCGTGAAGTGGACCGGGAGTGCGCCAAGGCAGGGGTTCAGTTGGCCACTGCGTACGAGACAGACTCGCTGTCCTTCGCCCTGACAATGGTGCATTTGGAAGGACTTGTCTCCTTCTCAACACCGTGCATGCTGCCTGCTGCGTCCCCAGACGTGGTCCTAGTCGATCTCGCCGAGCCCTCCTTCAGAACTGCGCACCTATCACTCGTCACGCGTTCCGCTCCGTCTTCGGCGCTTCTGGGGACCCTTCACCACGAGCTCTCCGCCCTGATGCAAGCAGATCAATCAATGGAGAGTCGCCCCTAGGTTGAAGAGGGAAGCAACCGCAAACTCACGTGCTCATCTCGCGGCTCTGACACATGGCCGGCCGACGCTGGGCTGGCACTGTGTCAGAGCCTCAGCATGGGCGACACTGGTGTCGGTGCCAACAGTGAGGACCACTTCGATTCTCTGTCGATCTCGCGGTGTTCGCCGATCCAACGCAACTGTCACCTCCACGTGCGTCGCACCACCACCCATGGGCTGTCGGCCAGAGCCCAGGTGTCGTTTGTACGCCCTCGCCATTGATGGCTTCTTGGTGAGCGCGAGTCCTGCCGGCTCCCTGGTGGAGTCCGGGCTGGGGACCTCTGCCAGCCGCTCGCACTCCTCGCCAAGCGCCCACCGGGCCCCTCACCCCAGGGGTCGCCGCATGATCACCCAGCTGACGGCATACAAGTGACTCGTGGCGCGACGAGATGAGTGGACCGTGGCGGCCTGCGGCCTCCCAGTCCTCAGGCGTCGATGACCACCGGGATGACCAACGGGTTGCGGCGGTGCTTGCGGTTCGCCCACTGAGAGACCGCACGGCCGATGCGCTGCTCGAGCTCCTTGGCATCGCCGATGCCGTGGGAGGCCGCCTCAGCCAGGGCCTTCTCGATGGCCGGGATGGCGGCGTCGAAGACCTTCTCGTCGGCACCCAGTCCGCGGCCGACGAAGTCTGGCGGCTCGGTGAGTTTGCCCGTGTCGGCATCGACCAGGGCGATCACGGTGACGGTGCCCTGCTGGCTGAGCGTGACCCGGTCGCGCAGCTCGTCCTCGGTCACATCGCCGACGCTGCCGGCGGAGACATAGACATAGCCGGCGCGCACCTTGCCTGTGACCTTGACCCGGCCCTTGACCAGGTCCACGACCATGCCGTCGTCGACGACCACGACGTTCTCGGGGTCGATGCCGGTGGCGATCGCCAGGTCGGCGTTGGCGCGCAGGTGACGCCACTCCCCGTGCACGGGCATGACGTTGCGCGGCCTGATGATGTTGTAGCAGTAGACGAGCTCACCCGCGCTGGCGTGCCCGGAGACGTGCACCTTGGCGTTGCCCTGGTGGACGACCTTGGCGCCCCAGCGGGTCAGGCCGTTGATGATGCGGGAGATCGCGTTCTCGTTGCCGGGGATCTGCGAGCTGGCCAGCAGCACCGTGTCGCCCTCACCGATGCGGATCTGGTGGTCCCGGTTGGCCATCCGCGACAGGGCCGCCATCGGCTCACCCTGCGAGCCGGTGCACACGAGCGTGACCTTGTTGGGCGGCATGGAGTCCAACTGCTTGGCGTCCACGATCATCCCGCGGGGCACATTCAGATAACCCAGGTCCTGGGCGATCTTCATGTTGCGCACCATCGAGCGGCCGACAAACGCGACCTTGCGGTGGTGCTGGGCCGCCGCGTCGATCACCTGCTGGATGCGGTGCACGTGGCTGGCGAAGCTGGAGACCACGATCCGCCCCGGCGCCGTCCGGAAGACGGTGTCGATGGCGGGGGCCAGGTCCTTCTCCCCGGTCGTGAAGCCGGGCACCTCTGCGTTGGTGGAGTCGGACATGAACAGGTCAACGCCCTCCTCACCCAGCCGGGCGAAGGCGCGCAGGTCGGTGATCCGGTCGTCGAGGGGGAACTGGTCCATCTTGAAGTCACCGGTGTGCAGCACCGTGCCGGCCGAGGTGCGCACGGCCACGGCCAGCCCGTCGGGGATGGAGTGGTTGACCGCGATGAACTCGCAGTCGAAGGGGCCCAGCGACAGCCGGTCACCCTCGGCGACCTGGGTCGTCTTCGGCGTGATCCGGTGCTCCTTGAGCTTGGCGGTGATGAACGCCAGGGTCAGGCGGGAGCCGATGACGGGGATGTCCTGGCGCTCCTTGAGCAGATAGGGCACCCCGCCGATGTGGTCCTCGTGCCCGTGGGTCAGGACCACGCCGACCACGTCCTGCCAGCGGCCCTGCAGGAAGGTGAAGTCCGGCAGGATCACGTCGACGCCGGGCTGGTGCTCCTCTGGGAACAGGACCCCGCAGTCGATGATCAGCAGCTTGCCGCGGTGCTCGAACACCGCCATGTTGCGACCCACCTCGCCGAGACCGCCGAGCGCCACCACCCTCAGACCGTTGCGCGGCAGTGCGGGCGGAGCCTTCAGCTCGGGATGCGGGTGACTCATGGAACTCCTCAGAACGGGGACAGGGGGTCAAGTCTGGTCGAGGAACTCATCAGTGCGACGGTTCCTTCTCATGATCAGGGTATGCCGTCCGGTCGGGTCCCGACGACCAACGGTGTTGCTCAGCCAGGCACGCTGACTGCTGATAACTTTATCAACGAGAATGACGTTTGATAAAGTTATCAAATGCGTAGCGCTCTCAACAGCCCCTTCACCCCTGGCGCCGACAGCGTGCCCGAGGTCTGGGCAGGTCGCATTCGGCAGCTCAGTGATTGGCGTGACGTCGTCCGCCCGCGGCGGGTCGCGGGGCTGCCCGAGCGTGGTCGCACGATCCTCGGTGAGGCCGGCCTGGGCAAGTCCACCCTGGTGCGCCGCATCGCCGGCGAGGCCGCCGCGGCGGGTGACTGGGTGACCCCGCAGCTTCGCATCCCTTCGGGGGCCGATCCACTGAAGGCGATAGCGACTGCCATCCTCGAGCTCGCCGACGGCGCGGGCCTGTCCACATCTCGCGAGCGGAGGATCAAGGATGCCGTGGACCGGGTCGAGGCGGTCGCCGCATACGGTGTCTCGTTGACTCTCCGTCAGCAGCCGGGGCCGGAGCCATACACCGCCCTGACGGACCTGCTCGTCGAGGTCGGACGCGCGGCAGTCACGCAGGGCAACGTCGTGCTGATCCACATCGACGAGGTTCAGAACATCTCCGACGAGAACGCCCTGTCACAGACCCTGATTGCTCTTGGGGATGCCCTCGCACACGAGGAGCTTGTCCGAACGCCGGGCGTCGGTGCTCAGGTCCGCCGCTCGCTGCCGATCGCCGTCTACCTCACCGGCCTGCCCGACTTCGCCGACATGGCCGGCGCCCGCAGGGGCGCCACGTTTGCGAGGCGCTTCAAGACAAGCACCCTCACCGCGATCGAGGACGATGCCCTGGCCTCAGCGCTCCATCCGTTCGTCATCGACGGCTGGCCGGTTCCCAACGGGTCAGGGGGGATCAACCACATCCGGATGGAGCCAGAGGCGGCGGCAAAGATCATCGACCTCTGCCGGGGGGAGCCATTCCTGTTCCAACTAGCTGGCGAGAGCGCCTGGTATGCCGACACGAGCGAGACCATCACCCGTGCGCAGGTCCTGACCGGGTGGGCTGCTGCCCGAGCGGAGGCGAGCTCGCACGTCGAGCGGATCCTCGAACGGCTCCCCAACCGCGAGTCCCAGTTCCTCCGAGCGATGGCCGAGCTCCCCACGGAAGAACGGACACTCACCCGCATCGCGGCCCATATGGGCCTTCCCAAAGCCACGGACGCTGGTCCCACCTCTCAGCGCCTCGACACAGTTCGAGGCATCATCGAGCGCGGCAAGCCCTACACCTTCCGCCACCGCGCCGTCGAGGCATACCTCACGAGTGACTGGCCCGACATCAGCTGAGAGGCCAGCGCGCCACGCAGTGACCCGCTGTCCTGTCTGATCCGCTTCGCTGCGACCTCGCGCTCCAGGAGCGCTCCAGATCGGCTACCCGAGGAGAGGGGGTGCCTGAGTCACCTCACGACTCAGACACCCCTCTCGTCGGCGGGCGGTGAGTTCAGGGCGCCCGGCATCGCGGCCCGGACGATCTCGCGCATCGGCACCGTCGCCTCCAGCTGCGAGAGAACCGCCAGTCCACCCAGCCAGACCCGTTGGACCAGCACATACTCAGGCGGCAGGTTGAGGGTCAGACCCACGCGGAAACCCTCGCTGCGGGGGTCCTGCAGATCGGCGAACGTCTCGCGCATCCACCCGCGGCTGAAGGTGAACTCCTCCGCCTGCAATGGCCTCAGGAACCGGTCGACGAAGGCGCGGATCGCCTCGGCGTCCACGTCCACGGACCGGCGCACGAAGCCCTCGTCACGGAGCACCTCGACCAGTTCGTCGGCGTCGCCGTGCGCCGCGGCACTGAGCACCCGACTCAGCCCGCCGGGCAGCCCGTCCGGGAGCCGGTTGACCGCGCCGAAGTCAAGCACCCCGAGGCGGCCGTCCGGCAGCACCAGGAAGTTGCCCGGGTGCGGGTCTGCGTGCAACAGACCAGCCCGCTCCGGGGCCTGCAACAACAACCGCAGGTATGCCGAGGCGGCACGATCGCGGTCCCCCTGCGGTGCGCGGTCGATCAGGGTGGACAGCGGCACGCCATCCAGCCACTCGGTGACCAGCACCCGCTGGGTCACCTCAACCACACCGGGGACGGCATAGGTCGGGTCGTCAGCGTAGAACTGGCCGAACTGCTCCTGAGCGTCGCCCTCCAACCGGTAGTCGACCTCCTCGCGCAGCCGGCGGCGCAGCTCGGTCAGGATCGGCTCGATATCGAGGCCCGGAAACAGCCCGCCGCTGACCCGGGCGAACCTGCTCAACGCAGTGATGTCGGCCATGAGCGCCCGCTCGGCCCCGGGGTACTGCACCTTGACCGCCACCGGTCGGCCGTCTCGCCAGACGGCCCGGTGCACCTGGCCGATCGAGGCGGCAGCTGCCGCAGACTCGTCGAAGGAGGTGAACAACGAGCGCCAGTCCTGCCCCAGCTCCTCCCCCAGGACCTGGCCAACAGCCTCACCCGACATCGCGGGCGCTGCGGACTGCAGCCGGGTCAGGCTCTCTCGGTAGGCCTCGGTCTGCTCGGCCGGCAGCGCCGACTCCATCAGGGACAGGAACTGTCCCACCTTCATCGCCCCGCCCTTGAGACCGCCGAGCACCTCGAACAGCTGGCGTGCGGAGTCCGCCTGACGCTGCGCGAGGACCTCGTCAGCCGACTGCCCTGACAGTCGCCGACCCGCCCCGCGGACGGCGCGGGCAGCGGCACCGAGCGGCAGGGTGGAGAGCCGAGCGGCGCGTGCAAGACCGGCCCGGGGTGGCTCGGCCATGGCTGTCCTCTCGTCCGCACTGCTGATCCGCGGCCAGTCAAGCGGATGTGCCCATGGGCCCATCCGC
This sequence comes from Ornithinimicrobium faecis, assembly GCF_023923225.1. Lineage (GTDB taxonomy): Bacteria > Actinomycetota > Actinomycetes > Actinomycetales > Dermatophilaceae > Ornithinicoccus > Ornithinicoccus faecis. The sequence goes on from NZ_CP099489.1 coordinate 3,563,183, forward strand.
CACATCACATTCTGCATCTTCATCCGCCCGAGGGTCTCGCAGCCCCGCTCGGCGAACCGAGTCGGCGAGGCCAAGGCTGGGCCGCTCGACCTTAATCACGTCGGCGCCATAGTCGCCGAGGATCTGTGCGGTCAGCGGCTGGGTGATCCTTCCCGTGCCCCCGGCCCTCCGATACTGTCAGCATGTGCTGGCCGTGGACGTCGACCGCGAGCGCCTGCGCGATGTGTGCGAGCGTTATGGCGTTGCGTCCCTGGAACGTCAATCAACACCTACCTTCGCGAGCAGATCCTGACCGACGCACGGCCCCTCTATGCGGCGTGAACTTCTGCTGCCTCGCGAAATGCGCGACCCAGCGACGACGATCCGTGATCGTCGGACACACGAGAGGGACGCACGAGAGCTGGGCGCTACCAGGCGGCCTCGTGCCTGATGGGGTCACCAAGATCGACCACCAGAACTGACGGCGCAGAATCGGGTCAGACACCCCTCAAACAGATGGGAGTGAAGGCATGAAGGTCAGGGCAATCGCGGAACGATCTGGCGCGGGGTGGTCGGTGTCTGCTCCAGACGTGGATGGATTGTTCACCCAGGCCAAGCGGCTCGACCAGATCCCTGCGATGGTGGCCGACGCAGTCGAACTGCTGGAAGGGCTCCCAGCCGGCGACGTAGAAGTCGAGGTCATCCCCAAGCCTCAAGGGCGATCTCGCGCGAGAGAGGGCCGAGGCGCGGGAGGCCAGCGAACGCGCCCGCCAGGCAACTGAGCAGGCCAACGTCTTCCTGCTTCAGGTCTTGCTGTCTTGCAAAAGATGGCCAAACTGCAAGACAGAACCCTGGGCGTGGCACTGTACAAAGACGAAACCCCGGCGATATAGCGAACCAGTGATCTCTCCGGGGTCTACGCGTCCATCCTCCACGACGGGGAGGCATAGGGCAACAGTCTCTGCGAGTTGGTAGGGATCCTCACTCGCCCAACCCAACCCACGGCATACGCTGGTCGTGTGCCCGAGGACTTCGTCATCGCCCGCAACCCGGAGGAGGGCACGACGCTGCCCTATCTCCTGCGGATTCCGCTGGGGCGCAACGGGATCGTGCTGAAGGCCAAGGAGACGTGGCCGCGCACGGGCAAGGTCTATTGCCACCGCGCAGTCGGGTGGCCGCTCGAACCCGAGATCATCGAGCAGGTGCCGGTCCGCTCCTGCGTGCAGCGCGGCGCGAGCATTGACCTGGTCCTCGGCCGTGGTCGGGAGAACCGCTCACAGTTCGTGCTCACCCGAATCCGCGGCGGGCGCGAGGCAATCTTCTGGCAGACCGCGAGGACCAGCAAGCAGGCCCGGCCCGCCGTGGCACTGCCCACGGCGCGCGGGTCGGGCGTGAGCCAACTCGAGATCGTGGTCGACAGCCACGAGCGCTATGCCTGGAAGTTCGAGCACCAGCAGGCCACGACGACCCGGCGAGCGCTGCGCGCCGGTGACTATGGCGTGGTCAGTGGTGAGCGGCTTATGGCGTCCGTGGAGCGCAAGTCGCTACAGGATCTGGTCGGCACGCTGACCTCCGGCAAGATGCGCTATCTGCTCGCCGACCTGGCCGTGCTGCCCAGTGCTGCGGTTGTCGTCGAGGACCGCTATTCCGCCGTCTTCAAGCTCGATCGAGTGCGCCCCTCCGTGGTTGCGGACTCCCTCGCCGAGTGCCACGCGCGCTTCCCGTCGGTGCCGATCATCTTCTGCGAGACGCGGGCACTGGCTCAGGAGTGGACCTATCGCTTCCTGGCCGCCGCGCTGGTGCACGACAGTGAGACCACGCACGCCACCAGCGAGGCGTCGGCGCTGCCGTCGGCTGCCGCGCCCAGCCCCGCTCAGGTGCGGGAGTGGGCTCGCAGGCAGGGGCTTGCCGTCTCCGATCGCGGCCGCATCAGTGCCGCCGTGCTCCAGCAGTTCGCGCGCCGTAACGGGTAGACAACCCTGGCAGTCGGCGCCCTGATCGCGGTGCCTGCCCTCATATACCCAGACGGGTGGCTGAGTCACCCCATGACTCATTCACCCGTCTCCAGCCATCACGGCTGTCGCTCGCCAGCGTGATGAGTCCAGACGACCCGTACCGGACGGCCCGCGTGCCGCTGGACTTCCCTTAAGTGAAAGATGTCTCCCAGTTAAGGGGATCCTCAGGGCTATCGCGGCCGAGCAGGCGTCAGTCCTTCCACTCCAGGAACAGCTGAGTCTGCGTGGTGGCGGAGACTTCCTTGCCGTCGCCCCGCCTGGTGATCACCTGGACCACCACCGACGTCCGGCCCGCGTGCAGGGGCCGCCCCTCCGCGGTGACGACGTCCCCCACCCGGGCGGCGCGAAAGAAGTTGGTCTTGGACTCCAGCGTCACAGTCGTCTTGCCGGGAGGGCAGTTCGCGAAGCCCACCGTGCCGCCGCAGTGATCGACCAGCGACATCAAGGCTCCCCCATGGAGCACGCCGTTGCGGTTGGACAACTCCGGGGAGATCGACATCTGATAACTGGCGCAGGACGGGTCGACGCTGATCTCCTCGATCCCCAGGTGCCTGGAAAAGCTTGACTCCTGGGGCATCACGCTCGGGGTCTCCATGAGTCGTGACACTAGCCGAGGTGTCAGCCGCACCCATTAGGGTCAGGCCATGGGCCACGAGCACGATCACCCCGAGTTCAGCGAACTGTCCGAGATGGACGCCCGGGTGCGGGCCCTGGAGACGCTGTTGATCGAGCGTGGACTGGTGGAGCGTGCCGCGCTCGACGCGGTGGTCGAGCGCTATGAGCACGAGGTCGGTCCGCACAACGGCGCCCAGGTGGTTGCCCGCGCCTGGACTGACCCGGATTACCGGGCCTGGCTGCTCGAGGACGCCGATGCCGCGATCGCCTCCCTCGGGCACGTCGGGCGGCAGGGCGAGCACATGGTCGTTGTCGAGAACAACCCCGAGCGCCACCACGTGGTCGTTTGCACCCTGTGCTCCTGCTATCCGTGGCCCGTCCTGGGGCTGCCCCCGGTCTGGTACAAGTCGCCGGCCTACCGCTCCAAGGTGGTCATCGACCCCCGTGGCGTGCTGGCCGACTTTGGGGTGACCCTTCCCGACGACACCCAGATCAAGGTGTGGGACTCCACCGCCGAGGTGCGCTATCTGGTCCTGCCGATGCGCCCCGAGGGGACCGAGGACCTGTCGTTGGAGGAGTTGGCCGCCCTGGTCAACCGGGACTCGATGATCGGCACCGGCCTGGCCAGCCCGCCGCCGCCGAGCCCGCACAAGAGCACAGCGGAGAGCCCGGCATGAACGGCGTCCACGACCTCGGCGGTCTGCAGTCCTTCGGCCCCGTTGAGCCCGAGCCGGACGAGCCGGCCTTCCACGCCGACTGGGAGCGGCGCGCACTGGCGGTCACGCTCGCGCTCGGCGCCCTCGGCCAGTGGAACATCGACCAGATGCGCCACGAGCGCGAGAGCCTGCCGCCGGCCGACTACCTGTCCAGCAGCTACTACCGCATCTGGATCCTCGCCCTGGAGCACGCGATCGACGAGCTCGGTCTCCTCGAGCGCGACGACCTCGCGGCGCGCACGGCGCAGGAGTTGATGACCGGCTTCGCCAGCCGCGTCCCCTACGAGCGCCCCACCAGCACCACCCCGACGTTTGCCGTGGGGCAGGTCGTGCGGGCCCGGAACCTCAACCCCGCCGGCCACACCCGACTCCCCCGCTATGCCCGCGGCCGGGTGGGCACCGTCATCGCGGTGCGCGGAGCGCATGTCTTCCCGGATCGCAACGCGGTGCCACTCGGTCAGCAGCCCGACCCAGAGCCCGAGTGGCTCTACACCGTCGACTTCACCGGAGCCGAGTTGTGGGGCGAGACGGCCGACCCGACGCTGACCGTCTCGATCGACGCGTGGGAGCCCTACCTGGAGGCCGTCGCATGACCATGACCGCTGCCGTGCAGCTCGAGACGATCTCCGCCGCGTGCGGCGACCAACTGCCGCTGCCACCGCGCGGCGACGAGCAGGTCTTCGCCGCCCCGTGGCAGGCGCAGGTCTTTGCGATGACGCTCGCCCTGCACGAGCAGGGCGTCTTCACCTGGCCGCAGTGGGCCGAGGTGCTCGGCCGCCACGTCGCGGCGGGCGCCACCGACGGCAGCGACTACTACGAGCGCTGGGCCGACGCCTTCACCGAGCTCCTCCAGACCCGTGGGATCGCCACCGCCGGGGATATCGCACGCCTCACCCAGGACTGGCACGACGCCGCCGCCCGCACCCCGCACGGGACCCCGATCGAGCTCTGAGGCCGCATGTTCTGAGGCCACGCGGGCCGCTCAGACCGCGTTCACCTGCCGCCGACGCATCCCCACCAGCGCGAGGGCCGACACTGCGACGGCCAGCACCAGCACCACCAGGAAAGGCAGCACCTCGAAGGGCTCCACGGGGACGCCCGCCAGGTGACTGAACGGCGACAACGCGACGAGCCAGTCGGGCAGGCTCAGCAGCTCGCCAAAGAAGTTCACGACAGCGGACAGGGCGACCAGCACCCAGCCGATCGGCGCCATGAGCCGCGGGGCCCAGCCGGCCAGGGCGGCGCACACTGCCAGCACCAGGAGGACGCCGGGCAGGAGGACCACGTGGGAGGCCAGCACGCCGCCGACGAGGCTCCAGTCACCGGTCACCGCTGCCGCCGCGACGCCGGTCAGCAGTCCCGTGGCCACGCTGATCAGCACGGCGCCGAGGGCCACGACGAGCGTGTGGGACCCGAGCCACGCGGCGCGCCCGACCCTGGCGGACAGCACCAGCTCGGCACGCCCGCTCAGCTCCTCGGCGCGCAGCGTCTGCATCGCAAACACCGTGTAGGCCGCGATCAGCACGCTGACGAAGGCGCCCAGGAACGCGACATACCCGTCGACCAGGCCCGCCGTGCCAAACATGTCCTTCAGCGCGGCCGGCATGTCCTCGCCCGCGTCGATCATCGCCTGGGTGAAGGCGCCGTCAACGATGCCCAGCAGGGCGATGCCCACCCCCCAGCCGAGGAACCCTCCGCGCTGCAGGCGAGCGGCCAGCCCGAGCGGGGTGCCCAGCCAGGGCCGCGCCACGGCTGTGCCGGGGCGGGCGGCGACCAGGCTGGCGCCGAAGTCCCGTCGTCCCAGCAGGACGTAGGCAGCGGTGACGGTCACCACGGTCAGGCACACCGGGAGCAGCAGCGTGGCCCACCGGTCGTGGACATAGGGCGCGGCCTGGCTCGGCCACCCCAGCGGCGACACCCAGGACAGGGCGCTGCCACCGACTGCCGCCATGTCCCCGAGCGCGCGCATCACAAAACTGGCCGCCAGGACCGCGCCGGCCATCCCGGCAGCGGTCCGGGAGTATTCGCTCAGCTGCACCGTCACTGCGGTCACCCCGGCAAACGCCAGGCCGGTCAGACCGACGCCCAGCCCGACCAGCAGCGAACCGGTGGGCGCGAACCCGACGGCCAGGGCCAGGCCCGTCACGACGGCGGTGGCCAGCCCGTTGGTGATCAGGGCGACGATCAGGGAGGCTGCCAGTGCGGCATACCGCCCAGTCACGTTGGCCCGGACGAGCTCCGCCCGGCCGGTCTGTTCCTCCAGACGGGTATGCCGAGTGATCAGCATGATGTTCATCAACCCTGCGAGGAGGAACAGGTAGGGCGCGTAGCCCGCGGCGAAGAACCGTTCATAGGTCGGTGCGTCCATGCCGAAGGCAGGGCCGGTGAACATCCGCCCGACCGGCTGGGTGAACAGCGTGACCAACGAGCGCAGGTCCTCCTGCGTCGGCGCCAGTTGGGGCAACGCGGACCCGATGTAGATGACGAACAGGCCCAGCCCGCCGACCCAGGCCGGCAACTTGATCCGGTCGCGGCGCAGCAGGAAGCGCACCAGGGTGCCAGTGCCTGCCAGCGAGGGTGAGCCGGTGCGGCCGCTGTGCTCGGACCGGACCGGGGCGTGAGTTGTGGTGGTGGCGGTCATGAGGGCACCGCCTCCTCCGCCAGGACCTCCTCGGCGACGGCGTCGCCGTAGTGCCGCATCAGCAGCTGCTCCAGGGTCGGCGGGTGGGCCACGAGGGAGCGCACGCCCAACGGTGCCAGCGCGCGCACCACCTCATCGATCCGGTCACCGTCGACCTGGAGGCGCACCTGGCCGTCGTCCGTGGTCATGTCGTGCACGCCTGGCAGCTGGTCGAGCCGGTCGGCCGGGCGGTCCGTCTCGACCACGACGGTCGTGCGCGTCATGTGCCGCAGGTCCGACAGGCTCCCGGTCTCCACGATGCGGCCCTGCCGGATGATCGAGATGCGGTCGGCCAGGACCTCGACCTGGGCGAGGATGTGGCTGGAGAGCAGCACCGTGCGGCCCGCGCGCTTCGCCTCAGCGATCGCCTCCTGGAAAACCACCTCCATCAGCGGGTCGAGCCCGGCGGTGGGCTCGTCGAGCAGGAGCAGATCGACGTCGGAGATGAGGGCAGAGATCAGCGCGACCTTCTGCCGGTTGCCCTTGGAATAGGTGCGGGCCTTCTTCGTCGGGTCCAGCGCGAAGCGCTCACACAGCTCGTCGCGCCGCGCGAGATCCAGCCCGCCGCGCAGCCGGGCCAGCAGATCGATCGCCTCACCACCGGTCATGTTGGGCCACAGCTCCACGTCACCGGGCACGTAGGCCAACCGCTCGTGCAGCACCACCGCGTCCTGCCACGGATCACCGCCCAGGAGGCTGACCGACCCACCGTCAGCGCGCAGGAGACCGAGCAGGATCCGCATCGTGGTCGACTTGCCGGCTCCGTTCGGGCCGAGGAAGCCGTGCACCTCGCCCTGCCGCACCTCCAGGTCCAGTCCGTCCAGTGCGCGGGTGGTGCCGAACGTCTTGACGAGTCCCTGGGCCGAGATGACCGGAGCGCCGTTCATTGCCTGATTCACTCTTCCTCCTGGATGTCTGGGTTGGTGTCTGGATGGGTGTCTGGATTGCCGTCTGGGCGGTCCCCCTGGACCGCGTCGGTCGGGAACGACTCGGGCACGTCAAACAGGTTGGCCATCTGGTCGAAGGCGCCCTCGGCCATCAGTCCCTGGGTGAAGAGCTCGAGCATGGGGCGCAGATAGGGGCCCAGGCTCTCCGGCGGGGCGTCGGTGGCGAGGAAGTCGACCCCCAGGAGCCGGTCGAGGTGCTCGTGCATCGCCAGCGCCCCCATCGACCAGATGACCAGCACGATGGTCCGCTCGCGCGGTGTCGCGCTGGGCTTGAAGAAGCCAGCCTCCTCGGCCAGGTGCATGTAGTCGTGGGCGTCGGCGACGAACTCATCCACAAGGTCGCGCGTGGCCTCTCCGCCCTCGGTCAGGGCTCGCGCCAGATAACGCAGCAGCGGGCGACTCTCCTGGATCCTGCGCAAGGTCACGAAGGGATCCAGTTGCGGCCCCTCTGCCACGGTCGTCTCCTTGTTGGACCTGGTCACACTGGCCACGTGGTGATCGCAGGCCCGCCGCAGCCCCTCCTTCGAGCCGTAGTGGTGGATCACCAGCGCCTGCGACACCTCCGCCTCCTGAGCAATCGACCGCAGGCTCGTGCCACGCACACCGTGCTGACCGAACAGGTTGATCGCCGCCTCAAGGATGCGGGTCGCCCCACTGCGGGCATCTGCTGCCTCTGCCATGACACCTCCACGCTGACTGAACACTTAGTCAGCATGCTAGACCTGACTGAGTGTTCAGTCAACCCGTGGCAGCCGAGACCAGTCGCCGCCCCCGCGCCGCGGGTGCGTGCCAAGATGAAGACATGTCCAGCACAGCCACGACGGCCTATCGAGCAGCCCGCGACCAGCTCCTGACCCTGCAGGGCGACCCGGACCGCGCACGGGCAGAGTTCACCTATCCGGACGTCGGCCCGCGCTGGAACTGGGCCGTGGACTGGTTCGACGCGTTCGCCAGAGGCAATGACAAGCCCGGGCTGATCGTCGTCGAGGAGGACGGGGCCGAGGAGACGCTGACGTTCGACCAGATCGCCACGCGCTCCGATCAGGTCGCGTCCTTCCTGACCACACAGGGCGTCACCCGCGGCGACAGCGTCATCGTCATGCTCGGCAACCAGGTCGAGCTGTGGGACACGATGCTCGGCATCATGAAGATCGGCGCCGTCATCATGCCGACAACCACCGCCGTCGGCCCTGCCGACCTGCGCGACCGCATCGAGCGCGGCACGGCCCGCGCCGTGGTGGCCAACGCCGCCGACACCGCCAAGTTCGAGGAGGTCCCCGGCGACTATCTCAAGATCAGCATCGGGGAGGCGAGCGGATGGACCAACCTGCACTCGGCATACGACCTTGCCGTTCCCCCAGTTGACCACCCGGGCACCGGGCCGGACGACCGCCTCCTGCTCTATTTCACCTCCGGGACCACCAGCCGTCCCAAGCTCGTCGAGCACACCCAGGCGTCCTATCCGATCGGTCACCTGTCCACGATGGCCTGGCTCGGCGTGCGCCCCGGCGACGTGCACCTCAACATCTCCTCGCCCGGCTGGGCCAAGCACGCCTGGTCCTGCTTCTTCGCGCCGTGGATCGCGGAGGCGACGATCATGGTCTACAACTACACCCGCTTCGACGCCGCGGCCCTGCTGAAGGTCCTGCGCTCCTATCGGGTCACCACCTTCTGCGCCCCGCCGACGGTGTGGCGCATGCTGATCAACGCCGACCTGTCCGGTGGTCCGGGCGCACTGCGCGAGGTCATCGGTGCCGGTGAGCCGCTCAACCCCGAGGTGATCTCGCAGGTGCAGCGGCAGTGGGGGCTGACCCTGCGCGACGGCTATGGACAGACCGAGACGACTGCCCAGATCGGCAACATGCCCGGTGACCCGGTCAAGCTGGGGTCGATGGGCAAGGCACTGCCCGGCATGCCGTCAGTCCTGGTCGAGGTGGAGACCGGCACCCTCGTCGAGGGGCCGGGTGAGGGCGAGCTGTGCCTAGACCTGTCGGCGGCACCGCTGGCACTGATGACCGGCTATCAGGGCGACGCGGCACGCAACATCGAGGCGATGGACGGCGGTTTCTATCACACCGGTGACGTCGCCTCGCGTGACGCCAACGGCATGATCACCTATGTCGGGCGCACCGACGACGTCTTCAAGGCCAGCGACTACAAGATCAGCCCGTTTGAGGTCGAGTCCGTGCTGATCGAGCACGAAGCCGTCGCCGAGGCGGCCGTCGTGCCCGCTCCCGACGAGGTGCGCCTGGCCGTGCCCAAGGCCTACGTCACCCTCGTGGACGGCCACGAACCCACCGCCGAAACCGCCTTCTCGATCCTCAAGCACGCCCGCGAGCACCTCGCCCCCTGGCAGCGGGTCCGCCGCCTCGAGTTCTTCGAGTTGCCCAAGACGATCAGCGGCAAGATCCGCCGCGTCGAGCTGCGCGCCCGCGAGGAGGAGCTGGCCACCGAGGCCACCACCCCCGGGACCACCGGTCACATCGGCCAGGAGTTCCGCGACACCGACTTCCCCGAGCTGCGCGGCAGCTGACGGGCGTCGGGTCTGGTGATCCGCAGCGCTAGAGCGTGATCGGCTCCCCGACGCGCAGCTCCTCCAGCGCGTCCCGGTCGATCTGCACCCCGAGCCCGGAGCGCTGCGAGAGGCGCACCGTGGGCGGCTCATAGGCCAGGTCTCCGACGTCCCGGCTGAACAGCAGTGGCCCGGTGAGCTCGGTGGAGGTGACGTGACTGCGGGCGGCGGCCAGGTGATAGCCCGCCGCCGACCCGATGGAGGACTCCACCATCGAGCCGATCTGCACCCACAGCCCCGCCGCCTGGGCCACGGCGACCATCGCCGCCGCGGGCTGCAGGCCACCGGTCTTCATCAGCTTGAGGTTGACCGCGTCAGCGGCCCGTTCCCGGATGATCTGCAGCAGCGAGGCCATCCCGTGCACCGACTCGTCGGCCATGATCGGCACCGAGGTCACGGCCCGCACCTCGGCCAGCCCGGTGATGTCGAGGCCGTGCACGGGCTGCTCGATCCAGCGCAGTCCGAGCCCCTCGAGTTGGCGGATCGCCGGCACCGCGACGGCGGGGGTCCCCCAGTGCTGGTTCACGTCCACGCGCACCCGGGCACGGTCCCCCACGGCCTCACACACCGCGCGCACCCGCGCGATGTCTTCCCGCGGCTCACCGGCCCCCACCTTGATCTTGATCTCGGTGAAGCCCTCGCCCAGCGCCGCCTCCGCGCCGGCGGCCATCGCCTCCGGGGCACCGACGCTGATCACCCTCGGATAGGTGAGCGGCCGCTCACTGGAGCCGCCGAGCAACTGGTGCAACGGCATACGGGCTGCTTGTCCCAGCAGGTCGTGCAGGGCGAGGTCGATCGCGGCCTTGACCGACGGGTTGGCCCCGACCGCGGTCGCCATCGCGGCGTGCGCACCGTCGATGTCCGCGACCTCGCGCCCCAGGACGGTCGGCAGCAGCACATCGCGCAGCATCGCCACGGCCGCGCTGTGCGACTCCCCCGTCACCGTCTCATCAGGCACCGACTCTCCCCAGCCGGTGAGCCCGGTGTCCGTGTGCAGCTCGAGGACGATCGAGGGCATCGACTCCCATCGCGCATAGGCCACGACGAACGGGTCGCACAGCGGCAGGTGGATCGGGTGGATCGTGGCGCCGGTGACTCTCATCGTGGCTCCTGCTCGTGGGGTGGGGCGATCACATAGGCGCCGTCCTCGTCGAAGTCGACCACCCGCCAGCCGTCGGCGATCAGACCCGGCAGCACCTCGCGCAGGGTGTCGCGCCACCGCTGAGCCAGCTCGGGGTCGCTGGCGCGCAAGCCGTCGATGTCGGTCGGGATCTCCAGGCGGCTGTATGTCGTGGGTCGAGTTCCGAGGACCGGCTCGCCGGCGGGCCCTCGGGCGAGCAGGGTCTGGGCGGGCTCAGGCTGTTGCGTCTTGTCCGCCCGGTCTGCGGCAGTCCGGGTCAGGTCCCACTGCAGCAGCAGCCGGTCGGAGCCGGTGCCGCGGTTGAGTCCGTCGCGCAGCTCGCCGTAATAGTCGACGTGGAAGCTCACCCAGTCCGCCCCGAGGTGGCCCATGTTGAGCCGGGCGTTGCGGGACTGCAGGGCATCGAAGGTCCAGCGCACGCCGGTGATGCCGCGCTCCAGGCACCAGAGTCGTTGATAGGCCTTCAGCGCTGTGCCGGTGCCTGTGGCCGCGCGCTGCCGGTCCACGCCCGTGACGTGGGAGTGGAGGGTCACCGGGAAGGGCTCACACCGGAAGCCAGCGGTCGCGCCCACCAGCTCGTCCGCGCGGAAGGCCCCGGCCACATAGTTGCCCGATCGAGCCAGCGCCGCCAGGAGGGTGATGTCCAGCTCCACCGAGCCCGGCGGGTGCTCCCAGACCGCCGCGAGCAGGGCCTCCATCGCGACGAGCTCGTCGGTCTCGGTCACCGGCCGCACGACCACCTGAGCGCGGGTCGTGGCCTGGTCCACCGCGTCGCGGGCCTCCTGCAGGGCGGTCTGTGCCATGGGGCGAATGTAGGCCTCTTGGACACGGGCGGCAAGGTGCGGATCGTCGGGGCGGCTGCCCGTCGCGGTTCAGCGATGCCAGGCGCGCTGCAGCGAGGCGGGGATGCCCCACCAGCCGAGGTGTGTCAACCGGTCGTGCTGGTCCACCGCGCCCAGCTGGCGCCACAGGTGCAGCACCGGAAAGAGCCCGAGGCTGATGACCTGCGCTGCCTCCTGCACCCCCAGGAGGTCGTCGTCGCCCGACCAGGCTTCGTCGTCCATGTCTTCGCCCGACTCCTCGAAGTCGAAGTCGACGATCAGGGCGGCCAGGCGATCGACGTCGACGGAGGTGCCGGGTCCCTCGCGGGCCAGCGTGACGGCCGCCGCGATCCAGTCGGGATGCTGCATGGCCGACCAGGCGCTGAGGGTCTCCAGGCCAAACTCAACCTGCGGTGGTTCATCCCGCTGGGCGACCACTCCCGAGGCGAGGGTGAGCCACAGGTCCTGATCGTCGTCTGGCAGCGCCGCCGGGTCCACGCCTGCCGCGGCGCGGAGCTGGGCAGTGTCCCGGGGGTCCTGGCGCAACTCCTCGCGGAGCCGGACTGCGGCACGGGCGAGTTCGGTGTCGGGGCAGGGCCGCTCCCCGACACTGTCGAGCAAGGTGGTCAGGATCTCGAGCGCGTCCTGCTCGGCGTCGTCCCACGCCGCGAGGAAGGCGTCGTCGTCCTCAGTCTCGACGGCATCGCGCGGGATCCGTCCGTCCGGCAGTGCCGTGTTGAGCCAGTCCGACTGGATCTGCCGGTGAGCCGCGAGGGCCGTGGCATCACCGGTCACCAACCGATCAGGGTCAATCGTCCCGTCCGCCACGAACTGTTCGAGGTGGGCGACCAGCAGGGCGTGCATCTCGCGGGCGACCGGTCCGGCCTGGTCCTCCTCCGGCCAGATGAACATCTGCTCGAGCAGGTCGATGGGCTCGGTCCCGGTGGCCACCAACCAGGTGTTGATGTCGCCCACGGTGGCGGCGCGCTCGCGGATCGAGGTCAGCACGGCCTCGGTGCCTTCCCAGAAGGCGGCGGACAGTGGGTTGCCGGCCCTGACCAGGTTTCGCCGCAACGTCGGCAGACCTGCCAGCGCCTCGTCGGCGGGCTCGCTCAACAGCGCCCGTGCAACGTCCCTGCGAGTCAGGGCCGTCGCACCTCGCCCCGTCGTGCGGCACACGTGCTCAACATCCATCACCGACACCCTACGGTGCCGTCGCCCGCGCTGGCCATGAGTGGCGTCGCCCGCGCTGGTTGGGTCGTAGCCAGTCCTTCGACATGCGCCGTCGTGCGATGCCATGTCTGCGCGGTGCGATAGAAGTTGAGGCATGGCGGGCTTCTTCTCCGTGCGCATCGCACCCGGGCTGCGCGTGTCCGCGTCCTCTCGCGGGCTGCGCAGTCACATCGGCCCACGTGGTGCTCGGCTGCACGTCGGCGGTGGCGGCACCGGGGTCTCGACCGGGACCGGACCGTTCACCTACTACCACCCACTGAGCGGGGGGCGGCGGCAAGGCTCGAGCCGCTCTCCCTCCGCGGCCGCCGGTCGTCGGCGCGCCAGCAAGGCCGAGCGGGCAGCCGAACTGGCAGCCGCCATCCTCCGGATCGATGGCCTGCACCGACAGCAGTTCCCGCCCGCACGCGCCCCGGTCGCCCCAGTGCCTGACACACCGAGCCGCGACGAGGTGCTGGCCGAGCTGCAACGCCAGCACCGGGGTGCTGCGCGATGGTGGCAGTGGTCCCGCCGACGGGACGCCTCCCGGCGCGCACGGGCGGAGCTGCCGCAACGGTGGGCCAAGATCGAGGCGGCCACTCGGCATACCCACCAGTTGCTGCAGGGCGATCCGGACACCGTGCTGGCCGCCCTGGCGGAGTCGTTCGAGGACAACGATGCGCCGGTCGCGCCGGTCGGGGTGGAGGGTGACGAGGCACACCTGGTGGTGCTGGTGCCGGGCCTGGACGCCGTGCCGAGCCACCACCCCACCACGACCCAGGCCGGCAACCTGTCCATCCGCAGGATGTCCAAGACCGACCGGTGGGCGCTCTATCGCCAGCTGGTCGCCGGGCACGCCCTCGTCTCAGCCCGCGAGGCGTTCGCCGTCGCACCGTCGCTGGAGCACGTCTCGCTGGTTGTGCTCCGCGACGAGGAGGACGACGTCTATGGCGAGCCCCGTGCTGCCCCGGTGCTCGCGACGCGCCTCACGAGGGCGACGTTGCACGGCATCCGGTGGCCGGAGGTGACCGCCTGGGACGTCATCGAGCAGGTCTCCCAGGACACCCTGCTCAACACCTGGGGTCGGGCTCGCGAGGTCCGCGGCCTCGATCTTGCCGACGAGCCCGACCTGGTCCGGCTGATCGACGCCGTCGACCTCGACGCGCTGGACCACGAGATCTCCTGACTGCGGCAACTGACCGACGAGCTCGACTGTCGAGATGCAGTGAAGTTTGCACAGCCCTGCGTGCCGAGCACTGCATCAACGCCCCCGGCCAACTTAACCGTCCGCGGCAAGAGCGTGCGTTCGGCTCCGGTGATGTCGCGCGCCGCCCATCCAGGGAGTTGCGTGAGAGAGGGATGAGGCGCCCTATGGCATCTGCGACATCTATGACGCCTGTAGCATGTGCGGCAGTCGTGACGAGGAAGAGAGGCTGGTCGTGGAGACCATCACCAATGGGGACGTTCCCGCAGCACAGATTGATCAACTTGATCAGGTTGCTGAGCACGTGGGGCCAGAGATGCACGAGCTACTCGTGAGCCTGAGCCGTTGCCTGCGCGAGGGCAACGAGATCGTTGCTGTCGATTCCGACAGCACGATAACTCCGAGTCGTGCGGCATCGAGTCTTGGCATGAGTCGCAGCCATCTCTATAAACTTCTCGACTCTGGCGAGATTCCGTTCCACCGAGTTGGCCGCGACCGGCGCATCCGATTTTCCGATCTGACTTCTTTTGAAGAGCAGCGTCAGAGCGACCGTCATGAACTCGCTGAGCGTTTTGCAAGCCAACAGCGCACTCGTGAGGGTGCGATTGAGGAACTCGTAGACCTGATCTGATCCTAGTCGCACGGGCCGGCAACGGCCGCTAGTCGGCATGGGAGCGAACCGTGGACACCTCGTGCGAACGAGTGCCTACGCGCTCAGAGCACGGGGTGACGCTGGGCATGTCCCGTGGCGGATTCGAAGGCGTGCGCGACCTGCAGCAGCTCGACGTCCTTGCCGGGCGCCGCGACGATCTGCAGACCGATCGGCAGTCCCGATCGTGAGAAGCCGGCCGGCACCGCGATCGCGGGGCAGCCAGTCGCGGAGATCACGGTGACCGCGCGCATCCACTCCAGATAGTTGTCCATCGCCCGCCCGTTGATGGTCGATGGATATTCCTGCTCGGCGTCGAAGGGCAGCACCGGTGCCGTGGTCAGCACCAGCACGTCGTGGGTGGTGAAGTAGTCCTGCGTGGCAGCCCACAACCGGCCCCGGGCCGCCTCCTTGGCGACGAGGTCGGCAGCCGTGAGCTCCAGGCCCAGGCGGGTGTTCCAGACGACCGCCTCCTTGATGCGGCCGCCGTCGGTTCGCGCACTCTCCTGCGCCACGACCGGGCCCCAGGCTGCGACGAAGTCGTGGGCCCGCTGGGCGCTGAAGACCGCGTCGGCCTCGCGCAGGTCGGGGATCAGGTCGTCAACGTGCGCCCCGAGTTGCTCGAAGACGCTGCCGCTCGCCGCGACGACGTCGCGCACCTCGGCCTCCACCTCAAGCAGCCCGCCAAGGTCTGGGCTCAGGCCCACGCGGATCCCGCGCAGGCTCGGCTCATAGGTGGCGCCGAGAGCAAACTCGGGCAGGTCGAAGACGCTGCCCGGCTCCTGGATCGAGCACGGCCCGGCCGGGTGCGGTCCGGCACCGACGCTCATCAGCAGCGCGACATCACCGACCGTGCGACCCATGAAGCCCTTCTGCGACAACCACGCCCAGCCCTGCCCCGGGACCGTGTGCGGGATCCGCCCGTTGGAGGGGCGCATCCCGACGACATTGTTGAAGGACGCGGGCGTGCGCAGTGAGCCGCCCATGTCGGAGCCGTCACCCGAGGCCTGGATCCCACTGGCGAGCGCGGCCGCGACACCGCCCGAGGAGCCGGCGACCGACTTCGCGGGGTCATACGGGTTGACGGTCGTGCCGAAGACCGGGTTGAAGGTGTGCGCCCCGGCGGCGAACTCGGGCACGTTGGACTTGCCGGTCGTGATGACACCGGCGGTCCGCAGGCGGGCCACGACCAGGTCGTCGGAGTCGGGGACCCGGTCGGCATAGACCGGCGAGCCGTGGGTGGTGCGCATGCCGGCCGTGTCGTGGGTGTCCTTGTGCGTCATCGGCACGCCGTGCAGGGCGGGCAGCGACTCCCCGCTCGCGCGGGCGGCCACCAGGTGCTCGTCGGCGGCACGCGCCTGCGCCAGCGCCCGCTCCGGGGCGGTCGTGACGATCGCGTTGATCGTGGGGTTGACCGCCTCGATGCGCTCAAAGTGCGCGCGCACCGCCTCCGTGGAGCTGACCTCGCCGCCAGCGATGACGGCGGCGAGCTCGCGTGTGGACAGCCAGGTGAGGTCAGTCATCACGATCCGCCTCGGCGGACGGCCCGCCCTTCTCGACGGATGGACCACCCTTCTCGACAGGAGCGCCCTGCTCTGCAGCTGATCCGCCGCGGCGGCCACGCCACCACTCGAGCACCGGGGTGGACAACCCGTCGCCGATGAGCAGCACGCCGATGATCGCCCACACCCACCACGGCCAGGGCAGCAGGTCAAAGACGGCCACGGCCAGGGCCGCCAGGCCGAGGACGACCTCGACGATCGTGGCGATCTTGACCGTCTTCTTCTGAAACGGCGTCTCGGTCTCGGAGGTCTTCATCTCCTTCATGGCGGCTCGGGCCAGTCCCAGCCGACCCGGTTCCGGTTTCACCGGCTCCCCCACCAGGTCGGGGTCTTTCTGCTCCGCGACGTCCTCTGCCGTCTGCTCGGCCAACCGGGCAGCGACCTGTGGCACGTCAAAGGCCGCGCACACCCGGGCCAGGAACGCGTCGCCATCGCGGTCGCCCATCGCCGCGCTGACGGCCACACGCTGCTCCTCGGTCAGGTCGGCGTGGTGGTCCATCTCGTCCTGGCCCGCCCGCGGGTGCGCGAGCATCTCGAGCATCTCGCGGGTGCTCTCGTGCGCGCCGTCCAGGTCCTCGTGCAGCGGCGCCAGCCACGGCCCCCACCAGGCGAACAGTCGCAGGTCGTCGTCGCCCTTGCCGAGCACATACTCAAAGGAGCGCTCGGGCCCCTTGCGACCCAGCGTCACCCGCGGGAAGCGCTCCATCGCCGCGGCGAGCCCGGTGAGGATCCGCTCCGAGGCGTGCCGCGAGGCCAGCACCGTCCACGCCTCCGCTTCGTGCCAGGTCAGTTCCTCCTTGACCCCCATGGCCGCTGCGGTGGCGACATAACGGTCGGTGCCCGGCCAGGCATAGACCGTGCGGCGGTCTGTGGTCAGCTCGGTCATGCCGGGCGGCGGTGACTCCACCGGCACTCCCGCTGTCCCGATGACCACCTGCCCGTCCACGCCGATCACTGCCTTCAGCTCGTGGGCCAGCCCGGAGACGATCTCCTCGAGCCGCGGTCCGGGCACCGGCGGGCCGGCCGGGTCGGACAGGGTGGCGATCTTCCCGTCGGCGCGGACCGCGATCCGCGCGAGGATCACGTCCGGGACGGCGCTCGGCTCGTCCACCGCGACGGCGGCCACGAGCTGGCGCTCGGCGAGCGCCTGACGCACGTCCTCGTGGCGGGTGAACATCCACCCGTCGGCCGACCGGTCCCGGGCGACCAGCAACAGCGCCGGCATCCACTCGGGAGGTTCCCCGTTGTCCGTGTCCATCTGGCCATCCTGCCGGACGGCAGCGCGCCCAGGGCGCAGGACTCTCTCGTCGTCCGCCTCGACGTCGCGACAACGCAGTGCCGGCACCTCCATCGCGAAGGTGCCGGCGGCCGCGTCTGTCAGCGCGAGGTCAGGAGGAGTCCCTGCCAGCCGCGGCGCGCGCCGGAGCGGGCGTGGCCGGCGCTTCGCCGCGCGATGCGGTTCCTCGCCTCGTTGGTGCGGGTGCGCTGGACGTGGGCGTCCAGTGCCACGTCGATGTCCATCAGATAGCACATAGCGATTCCTTCTCTCAGTGGTTTGCGAGCGGGACGGAGGGGTCAGGCGATCTCATGGCGGGCCACCAACCGGGTGCTCACCTGGGTCGCGGCATAGGTCACGGCCAGCAGGCACAGCACGACGGTGCCGATGAAGACCGCCGGCAGGCCGAAGAACTCCCCGACCAGGCCGCCGAGCAGTGCCCCCAGCGGCATCAGGCCATAGCCGATCATCCCGGAGGCTCCCCCGACCCGCCCCAGCTTGGCGGCCGGGACCAGGCGCTGACGCATGGAGCGGTTCACCACATTGCCGGTCATGTTGGTCAGCCCGACGACGAAGAACGCGGCGGCGATGGCCCACGCCTCCGGCACCAGGACGGGCACGAGCAACAGCAGCGCGTTGGATGCCCAGCAGGTCATCAGCAGCGTCACCTCGGGCACCAGCTTCAGCAACCGCTCCGCCAGCATCGCCCCGGTGACGGCACCAACGGCCAGCACGGCCAGCAGCAGCGGGAACTCGTGCGACTCCAGACCGACCCGCGAGCCTGGGCCGACCACCCAGAGGATGAAGACGGCGAAATAGCCGGTGTTGGCAAAGTTGGCCACCGAGCTGGCGATGACCAGCGGGCGCAGCACCGGGTGGGTGAACTGGAAGCGGATTCCCTCGAGGACCTCGTGCAGTTTGCCGGCCGCGCTCTCGTCCGGCGCCTTCTCCGCGCGATAGTCCCCGCGCAGCCCCAGCCCGATCAGCAGCAGGAAGAGCACCCCGAGGGCCACCGGGATCCCAAAGACCCAGCCGCTGCCGAGCACCAGGACGAACCCGCCGACCGGGGCGCCGACAAAGGTGTTCATCACCTGCTCCATGCCCATGACCCGCCCGTTGGCGGCCGACAGCCGGGACCGCGGCGCCAGCTGCGGGATGATCGAGGACCCGGCCAGGTCGATGAACACCTGGGTGATGCCATACAGCCCGACCGCCCCGATGAGCAGCGGCATGGTGAGCCGGTCGGTGATGGCGAGGGCCGTCAGCCCGCCCAGCACCCCGAGGCGCACCACGGTCCCGATCAGTTGCACGTGCCGGCGGTCCAGCCGGTCCACCACCACCCCGGCAACCAGGCCGAGCAGCAGCCAGGGCAGCCAGAAGGCCACCTGCAGCAGCGAGATCTCGCTCGGCGAGCGGGTCAGCGTGACCGCGATCAGCGGCACGCCGCCGAGCACGATGCCGTCGGCCAGGTTGGCCAGGCCAACCCCACCCAGATGTATGCCGAATGGCCGGCCCAGGCGCTCCGGCGCCGGTTCCGCGGTGGTCGGCTGTGTCGTGCTCGTGGTCATCGGTCGCTCCCGGTAGAGTAAGTGCAGAACTTCATCTGCATAACTTTCTCTGCAAAGGTACCTCTGCACATGGTTGAGCGCAACCCCCTTTCCGACGACGCTGCTGCACCGGACGAGCCGGCCTACCTGGCGCGGCGCATCGACGCGAGCGCGATGAAGGCGTTCGCGCACCCGCTGCGGATGGCGATGTACGACTATCTGAACGATCACGAGTCGGCCACGGCGACGATGCTGGCCAAGCACACCGGGGAGAGCACCGGACAGACCAGTTATCACCTGCGCCAACTCGAGCGGCACGGCTTCGTCGAGGAGGACGCCGCGCGCGGCTCCGGCCGGGAGCGCTGGTGGAAGGCTGTCGGCTTCCGGATGGACCGCGACGACCTGGCCCAGGACTCCTCGACCCGCCCCGCGGTGACCGCGATGCTCCAGAACCAGGTGAGTCAACGTGCGGAGGCGCTCAGGGACTGGTTCCAGCGCTCAGAGTCGGAGACCGCGTCATGGCAGAACAGCTCGCTGACCTCTCGGACCACCGCCAAGATGACGGCCCAGGAGTCAGCTGACCTCAACCGGGTCCTGATGGAGACCATCCACGAGCACACCGAAGCGGCCAAGGCCAGGCACTCGGCGGGGAAAGGAGTGTCCGAGGGCGGGGAGGGCGCACCCGATGCCGAGGGGACGCGGCAGGTCCGGATCTATCTTGATGTCTTCCCGCTGCCCACCGACGACTAGGACCCGCCCCTGGCACCTGATGCGCAGTCCCCGACCAGCCTCAGACCAGTCCCTGCCGGCTGGCCTGCACGCCCAACTGGAAGCGACTCTCGACGCGCAGCACCCGCTGCAGGTCCGCGATGCGGCGGTGCAGCGTGCGCGGTGAGATGCCCAGGTTCTTCGAGATCTGACCGTCGGTGAGACCGGCGCTGAGCATCGCGACGAGTTCACGGTCCTGCTCGGTGATGCCGTCGGCGTCACGCAGCTCGCTCCCGCGGTGGGGCACCGGGATGGCCGCCTCCCACTCACGCTCGAACAGCTCGATCAACGCATCCAGCAGCAGCGAGCCCCGCACCAGGAGGGCCTCACCGCGGCCGGGTCCGGTGGACAGCCCGATCAGCCCCTGCACGTCATCACAGAGCAGCAGTTTCATCGGCAGCCGCGCGGACACGCGCGCCACCTCACCCTCGGTGCGCCCGACCATGGCCCACCCATCGGGGCCGGCCTCCCGCAACGAGGCGCCCTCATAGACCACGCGCCACTGCACGCCGCGGGTCTGAGCCCGCTGCTGGGCCTGACCGGGCAGCGGATCGGCGTGGAAATAGGGGCCCCGGTCCAACCCGCGCATCACGGTGTCGGCGCGCTCGGCCATCTGGGTCGCGGCGGCCATCACCTGGCGCGGTCCTTCGACAACCTCGACGGCTTCCCGCCCGCCACCGGGGCGCCGGCGATAGTCGGCAGCCAGCGACTCGGCCGTCGTCCGCAACCGGTCGACCTCGCGCTGGCGCAGGGCGGCCCCGTGGTGCAGTGCCTCCCCCGGCGGCACCGCATCAACCAGCCCGTCCCGCCGCAGGATCAGACCAGCCGCCACCAGCCGATCGACGACGCCAGCGTCCACCTGCTCCTCGGGGTGGGGCCCGGTGCGCACCAGGTCGCGATAGGCGCTCGCCTCTGCCCTGGTGAGTCCCAGGGTGGCGAGGGGTTCGGGCGACTGGCCCATTCGGCATACTCCTGTCCTGCAGTCTCGCTGGCAGCACGCTGGTCCAGCACGCCGGCGACGCAAGGATCGAGCCGCCCGGGGTGGCCGATCGCTGCCGTGGCGAGACTATGCCACCGCAGATCCTTGCCGTCGCCCTGCCCCGGTGATTGGTTGGAAAGATCCCGCCCTGTGACGCGGCGGCCCCTCCCCTGAGAAGGACTTGCTTGATGACATCCATGCCTCGGCGCCGACGCCGACTGCTCACGCTGGCCACCCTGGTGGCCCTGGTCGGGTCGGGGGCCACCACGGCCCTCGGATCACCCGACCAGGAACCCGACCTGGTCACCGCCGCAACGACCACCGCCCAAGCGACCGCCGCCTCGATGGCCATCGCTCCCACGGGCAGTGGGCTCGCTGCCAGCGATGCTCCGGCGGTGCAGGAGTTTGAGGACGGCAACTATGTCGTCGTCATGCGCGAGCAGCCGGTGGCGACCTATGACGGTCACGACGCTGGCCACCCCGCCACGCGCCCCGACGAGGGCCAGAAGGTCAACCCGCACACCGCTGCCGCGCGCGGGTGGGCCAAGAAGCTCGAGTCCGAGCAGGACGAGGTCCTGGACGAGGCCGGGGCCCAGGAGCCGCACACGCGCTTCACCGGTGCGGTCAACGGTTTCGCTGGCACGCTGACCGCCGACGAGGCCGCGACGCTGGCCAGCGACCCGCTGGTGCTGGCCGTCGTCCCCGACGAGATCCGCACCCTGGACACAGCCGAGTCCCCGGACTTCCTGGGCCTGACCGGCAAGAAGGGTGTCTGGCAGCAGGTTGCTGGCAAGAAGGCCGACCCCAGCACCGCCGGTGAGGGCATCGTGGTCGGCATCGTCGACAGCGGCATCCGCCCGGAGAGCCCCTCCTTCGCCGACGTCGGCCACCCCGCCCCGCCCGCCGACTGGGCCGGCGCGTGCGAGACCGAGGACCCGGCGGCGTTCCCCGCCGACAGCTGCAGCGACAAACTGGTCGGCGCGCGCTATTTCGTCAACGGCTTCGGCGCCGGGCGCCTGGCCGACTTCGAGAGCCTCAGCCCGCTGGACTCCGGCGGTCACGGCACCCACACCGCCAGCACCGCCGCCGGCAACTCGGGGGTCGTCGCCACCATCGCTGGTGAGGAGCGCGGCACGATCTCCGGCATGGCACCGGGTGCCCACGTCGCGGCCTACAAGGCCTGCTGGGACGGCGCGACCAGCAGCGGTTGCGCCACCTCCGACACCGTGGCCGCGATCAACGCCGCCGTGCTCGACGGTGTCGACGTCATCAACTATTCGATCTCCGGGTCGCTGACCAGCTTCATCGACCCGGTCGAGGTGGCCTTCCTCAACGCGGCCAGCGCCGGTGTCTTCGTCGCGGCCTCCGCCGGCAACTCCGGTCCGGGCGCCTCGACCACCGCGCACGCCTCACCGTGGATCACCACGGTGGCCGCCTCCACCCACGCCGTCCACGAGAACACGGTCGTCCTCGGTGACGACCGCCGCTTCATCGGCGCCTCGGTCACCAGCGGCATGGACGCCCCGGCCCCGTTCGCCTATGCCGGCGACCTCGCCGCAGCAGACGCCAGCAGCGCCGACGCGGCCCTGTGCCTGCCGGGCACCCTGGACGCCGAGCTCGTGGCTGACACCGTGGTGCTGTGCGACCGCGGTGAGAACGCCCGGGCCGAGAAGTCCGTCGTCGTCGCCGACGCCGGTGGCGTCGGCATGGTGCTCGTCAACGTCGGCGCCGACGGCCTGAACGCCGACATCCACGCGGTCCCGACCGTGCACCTGCCCGACACCGACCGCGACGAGGTGCTGGCCTATGCCCGCACAGACGGCGCAACCGCCCAAATCGCGCTCGGCAACGAGGGCTCCACCACGCAGGTGCCCCAGGTCGCGGGCTTCTCCTCCCGTGGCCCGTCCCTGGCTGGTGGCGGCGACGTGCTCAAGCCGGACCTGTCGGCCCCGGGCGTGGACGTCCTGGCGGCCTACTCCCCCACGCAGGGCGGCGAGTCGTTCATGTATTCCTCGGGCACCTCGATGTCCTCCCCGCACATCGCGGGTCTGGCGGCCCTGGTGATGCAGGCGCACCCGGACTGGTCTCCGATGATGGTCAAGTCCGCGATGATGACGACCGCACGCGAGCATGTCGGTGACAACGACCCGTTCGCCGGTGGCGCCGGCTTCGTCGACCCGACCCGGTTCCTCGACCCGGGCCTGGTGCTCGACTCGCAGAGCGATGACTGGTGGGACTTCCTGGCCGGTCAGGGCATCGTCTATGCCGACTCTGGCGAGCCGGTCTCCGATAACCCGATCGACGCCAGTGAGCTCAACATCCCCTCGATCGCCGTGGGTGACCTCTATGGCGCACAGACGTTGACCCGCACCCTGACCAACGTCTCGGGCACCGCCGGTGTCTGGCACTCCAGCGTGCGGGGCCTTGAGGGCCTGGACGTCACCGTGACCCCGGCCAAGATCCGGCCGGGCAAGGGCGGCAGCCAGGACGTCTCGATCGCCATCACCGACGTCGACGCGCCCGCCAACCAGTGGGCCACCGGGTCGATCACCTGGACCGGCCCCGGCAAGCGTGAGGTCACCATCCCCGTCGTGGTGCGTCCCGGCACCCTCGACGCACCGTCCCAGGTCACCGCTGGCCTGACCGACACCGAGCTGGAGATCCCCGTCAAGATGGGTGTCAACGGCGCCATCGACACCCGCGTCACCGGCCTGTTCGCCGGCGAGCAGTTCGAGGGCAGCGCGCACCACCAGCTGTTCTTCGACGGCACCGACCCGGAGCTGTTCACCCAGCCGTTCACCTATCCGCGCGGCTATCCCACCGTGCGCATCGAGGTCGAGACCGACGTCCCCGACGCCGACCTGGACCTGTATGTGACCAGCTCGTGGTCCTCCTACCCCGTGGCCCGCGCGGTCTCCAGCGCCCGCAACGAGGTCTATCAGGGTGCGATCTACAGCTCCGCCCCCGAGCACTGGATCCACGTGGTGGCCAAGGGCACCGAGGCCGAGCGCATCCCGTTCACGCTGCGGGTCTTCTTCCCGACGCCCGGGGACACCGGCACGCTGGTGATGGACCCGGCCGACGACGTCGTCAAGGGCGAGACCCACGTCTTCACTGGTGAACTCAAGACGGACGGGGAGAGCCCCTACTACGGCACCGTCGAGTTCCTGCGCGACGGAGCCGTCGTCGACACCACCGTGGTGCGCGTCAACTGATCGACCCCACCCCCACACGGCGAGCGCCCTCGAGCCACCGGCTCGGCGGCGCTCGCTGTGTCAGACCAACGTGGTCGGCATCGTGCCAATCCCCCTCTGCCCGTCAGGCGCCGATCAACGAAACAGTCCGTATGCCGCAATGTCGCCTGAGCACCTCAAAGTCGCGATCACGGTGCATCACCGGGAGGTCGAGGCGCAGCGCGACGCTGGCAATCAGGCAGTCACCGAGGTTCCGCACGGACTCACCCCCGCGGCGGCACATCCGCTGCAGTGATGCGGCCGCAAGTGAGTCCACGATCGGCTCCGTGGGTGTCAACTCGAAGGACTCAATCAACCGGCGCCGTCGTGCGGCGAGCGCCTCGTCGGTCGTGCCGCTGAGCAGTTCCATCAGCACCACCTCCGGGATCACCAGGCGCTCTTGCTTCCGGATGAGCGACTCGAGTTGATCACCAGCGCCCGACGGGCCCGGTCGCAAGAACTCGATCCACGCTGAGGTATCGACGATCACCTGCTCGCCGCCCAGTCTCCCTCGATCTCATCATTGTCGACCTCAAAGCCGCTGCCCCTCATCGCCAGGACCTCTTCGGTCGTCATCGGCTCGCGGATGAGCTGCTGCAACGCGAAGTCGACGGCAGCTCGCTTGGACCCGAGCCGGAAGCGTGCCATCACCGCGGCCACCAGGTCCTCATCGATATCGATGTTCGTGCGCGCCATGACACAACGATACACCTTGTGGTGTATCAGCTGTCGCGTTCGTCGTGCCCTCTGTGCCTTCCCGCGACGCCGTGCCAGGCCGAACCGATGGGGACGGGTGGGTGAGTCGTGCCGTGACTCATCCACCCGTCCCGTCAGCAGGCCGGGGCGGTCGAGAGATGGCGCGCGCCGGCCCGGCCGCTCGCCGTGTCAGACCAGGGTGGTCCGCATCGTGCCGATCCCCTCGATGGTGCTCACGATGACCTCGCCCGAGGACAGGTAGCGCTTGGGCTCCCGGACGGCGCCGACCCCGGCGGGGGTGCCGCTGAAGATCAGGTCGCCTGGCAGCAGCCGCACGATCGCGGACAGTTTGGCGACGAGCTCGGCGACGGAAAAGACCATGTCGGCGGTGGTGCCGTCCTGCAGGCTCTCCTCCCCCGAGGTGCAGCCGATGGCCAGCCGGTCGCGGTCGGCGAACTCGTCCGGAGTCACCAGGACCGGGCCGATCGGGCTGAAGCCGGGATAGGACTTGCCCATCGAGAACTGTGGCGGCTTGCTCTGGAACTGGACCGCCCGCTCGCTGAGGTCCTGCCCGACGGTGAGGCCGGCGACGTGCTCCCACGCGTCCTCGACCGCGATCTGGTGACCCTCCTGGCCGATCACGACCACCAGCTCGACCTCAAAGTCGCACCGGTCGCTGGGCAGGGGCACCTCGGCATACGGCCCGGTCACCGAGGACGGGAACTTGGTGAAGACCATCGGCTCGTCGGGCAGGTCGAGCCCGGCCTCCTCCGCGTGGTCCTTGTAGTTCAGGCCGATGCCGAACACCTGCGGGGGCCGGGGCACGGGCGGGCCGAGCTGCTCCGCGTCGAAGGGCTCACCGGTGCTGGCGTCCTGGGCGCCGGCCCACGCGGCGAACTGCGCCCAGTCCTCCAGCAGCGGTTGCAGGTCCGGGCCGAACTGGCCGTCGCTGGCGCGCTCGATGTCCAGCGCGCGGTCCCCGTCGACCAGCACCGCGCGGCCCTCCAGGTTTGCAATGCGCATGCGATCTCCTCAGTCGGTCAGGTCCAGGGTGGACCTGATGATGGTGTCGGCGTCGATCGCCATCCTCCATCACCCGAACCGGACACCCAGATGCGGTCCTTCTCGATGCTCTATCGTCTGCGGGAGCGACTGGCCAAGGAGGAGTCCCATGCACGAGACGAGCAGCCCGGCACCACTCTGGGAGCCCTCACCGGAAAGCGTTGCGCGAGCCCGGATCACGGCCTTCACCACCCACGCCGAGCGGGCCAGTGGCCGGCGACTGTCGGCATACGCCGATCTGTGGGACTGGTCCACCACGGATCCGGACGGGTTCTGGGGAGCGCTCTGGGACTTCTTCGGGCTGCCTGAGCTGTTCGGCGCGCACGGACCGGCGCTGGCCAAGGAGGCCATGCCGGGGTCGGTCTGGTTCCCCGAGGTGCGCGTCAACTATGCGGAGTTCGTGCTGTCCGGTCCCCCCGAGGACCAGATCGCGATCATCGGCGTCGGTGAGGACGACGTGCGCAGCGAGGTCACCTGGGGCGAACTGCGTTCCCAAGTCAGCGCTCTCGCAGCGTGGTTGCGTGAGCGCGGCGTGGGTCGCGGGGACCGGGTGGTCGGCTATCTGCCGAACGTTCCCGAGGCCGTCGTCACGCTGCTGGCCACGGCCGCGGTCGGTGCGATCTGGTCCAGCGTCGGGCAGGACTATGCCCCCACGGCCGCCAGCGACCGACTCGGGCCGTTGGAGGCCAAGGTGTTGATCACGGCAGACAGTTATCTGTATTCCGGCAAGCGGCACGACCGGCGCGCTGCGGTCCGCGAGGTGCTGGCCTCGTTGCCCACCGTCACCGACGTCGTGCTCGTGGCCCGGGGGGAGGGGCGTGCAAAACCTCTATCAAAAGACGGGCAGAGCGAGCGAAACCTTTATCAAATTGCGGGGTGGGCGGAGGTGACCTCGGGATCGGTCGAGCCCGTCTGGGAGAGAGTCGGATTCGACGACCCGCTGTGGGTTCTCTTCTCGTCCGGGACCACCGGTCGCCCCAAGGGCATCGTGCAGTCCCACGGCGGGATCCTGCTCGAGCAGCTCAAGCTCCTCGGGCTGCACCTGGACCTCGGGTCGGACGACCGGCTGTTCTGGTTCACCTCCCCGTCCTGGGTGATGTGGAACATCCAGTCCTCCGCGCTCGCCGTCGGGGCCTCGATCCTTTGTTATGACGGGTCCCCCACCGCCCCGGACGCCCGTCGACTCTGGCCGCTCGTCGCCGATCACGACGTCACCGTGTTCGGCTCCAGCCCAGGCTATTTGGAGGCCTCCCGGTCCACCGACATCTCCCCTGCGGCGGACCTCGACCTGTCGGCGCTGCGCGCGCTGGCCACGACCGGGGCACCGATCAGCCCCAGCACCCACGAGTGGGCCGTGAGCGCCACCGGCGGGCTGCCGCTGTACTCGGTCAGTGGCGGCACCGACATCTGCAGCGCCTTCTGCGGCGGAGTGCCGACCGTGCCGATCTGGCCCGGGGAGCTCTCCGTGCGCAACCTGGGGGTGGCGATGGACGCCTGGGACCCCGACGGCAACCCGCTGCGCGGCGAGGTGGGCG
Source organism: Ornithinimicrobium faecis (assembly GCF_023923225.1). Classification (GTDB taxonomy): domain Bacteria; phylum Actinomycetota; class Actinomycetes; order Actinomycetales; family Dermatophilaceae; genus Ornithinicoccus; species Ornithinicoccus faecis. Next base: position 3,590,389 of record NZ_CP099489.1, read on the forward strand.
AGCTGGTGATGACCCGGCCGATGCCCTCGATGCCCGTCTCTTTCTGGGACGACGAGGGCGGCGAGCGTTATCGCGAGTCCTACTTTGACGTCTATCCGGGCGTGTGGCGGCACGGCGACTGGATCACCATCACCGACCGGGACTCCGTGGTCATCCACGGGCGCTCAGACTCCACGCTCAACCGGCACGGGGTGCGGATGGGCAGCGCCGACATCTACAACGTCGTCGAGGACGTCTCCGAGGTTGCCGAGTCCCTGGTCCTGGGCATCGAGGAACCGGACGGCGGCTATTGGATGCCGCTCTTCGTGGTCCTGGCCGACCCCGATGGTGAGCTGGACGATGACCTGCGCGACCGCATACGGACCGCGATCCGCACCCACGCCTCGCCCCGTCACGTCCCCGACGAGATCCACCAGGTCGCGGCCCTGCCGCACACCCGCACCGGCAAACGCCTCGAGGTCCCGCTGAAGCGGATGATGCAGGGCGCCGACCCCGACACCGTCGTGCAGCGCACCGCCCTGGACGACGCCGACCTGCTCGAACCGTTCCTGGAGTTGGCCCGCCAACGCCGCGCTCGCACGCAGGACGAGACGGCATAACGGCAGGTCATTCCTAGCGTCTTACCACTTATGGCAACAAGTGGTAAGATGACCTCGTGTCCGAATCACTGTGGCCAGCACTAGGCCATGAGACCCGTGCATGGGAATCAGCCCACGGGGCGGTGGGTCTCACGCGGCGCGAGCGCCAAGCGGCGTCGCAGGCCACCTATCAAGCTGCGGTCGTCCCCGCGATAGCAGACCTGGCCCCCTCTCTCCCCGCGGAGGCCACTGCCGAGGCCGAGGATGCCGTCGCGGAGCTTGCCCGCTTCGATGAGCAGATGAGCCGCGAGGTCCTGCCCTACTCCGCCGTCCTGCTGCGGGGCGAGGCCATCGCGTCCTCGGACATCGAGCACATCACCTCCTCTGCGCGCAACATCGCGCTGGCCGAAGAAACCGGTGGTGACACGACCGGCAACGCCAGCCTCGTGGCAGCCAATGTTCGAGCCATGCGCAGGGCGATCGAGCGCGCAACGACCCCGAGCATCGCGGGTGTGCTTGCGCTGCACGAAGAGCTCATGCGTGATGACCCCCGTCACGAAGCGGGGGTGTTGCGGACCGAGCAGGTGTGGATCGGCGGCCACGCCTCGACGCCCGTTGGTGCCCGCTTCGTCCCACCTCACCACGAGCACCTCGCTGTTGCGATGGACGACCTGACGATCTTCGCCAATCGGCCGGACCTGGGCCGCCTGGCCCAACTGGCGATCACCCACGCCCAGTTCGAGACCATCCATCCGTTCACAGATGGCAATGGCCGCACCGGTCGAGCTCTCATGCACGTCATGCTTCGCGCGGGCGGCCTCGTGGAGCATGGCGTGGTGCCGGTCTCTGCTGGCCTCCTGACTGACACACGGGGCTACCACGACGCGCTCGACGCCTTCCGCACAGGAGACCCAGAACCCATCGTTCGTCTGTTCACTGCGAGCACGCTCAAGGCAGTGGTCAACGCAACACGGCTGGTCACAGAAGTGCGTGACATCCGGCAGTCCTGGGAGGGCCGCGTCCGCTCCCGCCGCGGGTCGACGACGTGGAGGGCCGCCGACCTCCTGCTGCGTCACCCGGTGCTGACCGCGCGCACCCTCGCGGAGCAACTCGACCTCTCGCCCACGCACGCTCCTCGGGTCATGGCTCCGTTGCAGGACGCCGGCGTGGTGGAGCGTGGGACGCACTACCGCTCGCGGTCCGCCTACTGGTGGACACCGGAGATCACGGGAGCCGTGGACGACTTCGCCGTCCGGGCCGGACGCCGACGCCTGTGAGGCCAGCAAATTACATCTGCCGATGTATTGCCCTGTCACCCCCGCGCGAGGACACTGATCCTCAGAAGGGATCTGGCGACGATGGCACCCGATGAGACAGCTGACAGTGCCTCCTCAACGCCCGAGCGCGTGCGTGCACGCATCATCGGAGAGTGGTTTCACTCCCACGAGGAAGATTCCCCTGGCGTGGCGGTCTATCGGCCGAGCTCCTTCGAGTTCCCCCGGGCACGGATGCCACGCGAGCGCCTCACGCTGAGCACAGGTGGAAGAGCCGCCGTCGGTGAGCCCGGTCCAGCAGACCGCGCAGATCAGACGCCGGGCCAATGGAGTCTCGTGGGTGATCAGATCGTGGTCGATGTCGGCGACGGTCCCACTCTTCGGTTCACACTCGATGAGCAAGACCGGGCCGCCCCCCAGCTGAGGACGGCGCAACCGGAAGGACACGACCATGCCCACCAAGCAGAAGGATGACGAACCCACCACACCCACCACCCGCACCTGTGCCACCGACCGCGTCCATGAGCGGTTGCTGCGCGAGTGCCCTGGTTATGCCGAGCGCCGAGCCCTCTCCGAGGACCAGGCCTGGCGGGCAGACCGCACCGGAGGAGCCGCCGGACGCACCGGGTGCACCACGATCCCGGTCGTGGTCCACGTGGTGCACCGCACCAACGCCGAGAACATCTCCGACGCCCAGGTCGCCTCACAGATCGAGATCCTCACCGCCGACTTCCGCAAGCAGAACGCGGACGTCAGCACCCTCCCCGGGGCCTTCGCTGGCCTCTCCGGAGACGCCCGGGTCACCTTCGAGCTGGCCAGCACCGACCCGGACGGCAACCCGACCGACGGGATCACCCGCACCCGCACCAGCGTCAACGGTTTCACCGACGACGACGCGGTGAAGTCTGCTGGCAGCGGCGGCGCGGATGCCTGGCCGGCCGACCAGTTCCTCAACGTGTGGGTCTGCCGTCTGGCCGGTGGCCTGCTCGGCTATGCCCAGTTCCCGGGTGGCCCGGCGGCCACCGACGGCGTCGTGATCACGCACACCTCGTGCGGCAACACCGGCACCGCCGCCCCGCCGTTCAACCTCGGGCGCACCGCCACGCACGAGGTCGGGCACTGGCTGAATCTGCGGCACATCTGGGGTGACGACGGCACCGGCTGCAATGGCACCGACTTCGTCGACGACACCCCCAACCAGGGCGGCGCCAACGTCGGCAAGCCGGCCTTCCCGCACGTCTCCTGCGACAACGGGCCCAACGGCGACCTGTTCATGAACTACATGGACTATGTCGACGACGACACGATGGTCATGTTCACCAATGGCCAGGTCACACGCATGCAGGCCACGCTGGACGGGATGCGCAGCAGCATCGGCACGTCAGGGCCCTGCGATGGTGGCGGCACGATCAAGTTTGTCGATGACCCGATCGTCACCCTGAAGTTCAACGATGACCCCGGCTCGCTGAAGTTCCGGGACGACCCCAGCACCCTGAAGTTCCGGGATGACCCCGGCTCGTTGAAGTTCCGGGACGACCCCGTCACGCTGAAATTCAGCGACGACCCGGGCACCCTGAAGTTCCGAGACGATCCGATCACCCTGAAGTTCCGGGACGATCCCGGCTCGCTGAAGTTCAGCGACGATCCGGTCAAGCACCCGGTGCTCGACAAGCCGCCGCCGCAGGATGTCGTCAAACCGCCGGTCGCGGACCTCCCCATCCCGGGCCCCGGGCCGGTGGTGCAGCCCGCACCGTTCGTGCTCTCCACCGGGCACCACTCGCGCGCGTGGGAGGGCAGTTATGAGGGTGCCTATCAGCAGACGATCGCGCACTATCAGGCGCAGCTCCAGGAACACGAGCAGATGCTCAATGACTATGCAGCGGCTGAGCAGGCGGGCCAGCTCACCGAGCAGGAGCGCGGCGAGGCGGACCAGCTGTATGCCGAGTATGAGCAGCTGAGCGCGGAGCTGGCTCAGCTCCAGGAGGGCTAGATGAGCGTCCTCATCGTCGCCACTGAGGACGACGTCCACACTCGGGCCGTCGTGGAGGCGCTGGAGACCAGGGGCGGGCAGGTCGCGGTCGCCGACCTGTCCCGCTTCCCGCAGCAGGCTGACCTGAGTCTGCACTTCACCTGCTGCGGGCAGCGCGACCTGTCACTGAGCGTGGGCGAGGAGCCGCTCGATCTCGCCGACATCGGCTCGATCTGGTGGCGGCGACCCCAGCAGCCGCTGGTCGACCCCGCCATCCACCGGGAGACGCACCGCATGTTCGCCGCCAACGAGATGCAGGAGGCACTGTCCGGGCTCTGGCACGCCCTGGATGTCTTCTGGATCAACGACCCCGCCCGCGACCACGTCGCGCACCGCAAGGTCGGTCAGTTGCGCGTCGCGCACGAGGTGAGCCTCCGCATACCCGACACCCTGATCACCAACAACCCGGACCGGGCGCGCTCGTTCATCGACGCCCGCGGCTACACCCAGGTGATCTACAAGGCCTTCTCGGCCCTGCCCGAGGAGTGGCGCGAGACGCGGCTGCTGCGCCCGGAGGAGCTGGCGCTGCTGGACAACGTGCGCTATGCGCCGGTGATCTTCCAGGAATATGTCGAGGCCGTCTATGACCTCCGCATCACCGTCGTGGGCGAGCATGTCTTCGCGGCCGCGATCCACTCGCAGGAGACGTCCTATCCGGTCGACTTCCGGATGGACATGGCCAACGCGCGGGTCGAGGCGGTCGAGCTGCCCGAGGACGTTTGCGACAAGCTGCTCGCCCTCATGGCCCGGATGGGGCTGGTCTATGGCGCCATCGACATGCGGCTGCGTCCTGACGGGGAGTATGTCTTCCTCGAGATCAACCCCGCCGGCCAGTTCCTGTTCATCGAGCAGGAGACCGGGCAGCCCATCGCGGCAGCCATTGCCGAGACCCTGCTCGCGCACGACCGCGAGGGCTCGCCAGAGTTGACCACCACCCGAGCGCGCCCTGAGCGGACCGCGGACGATCTCGCCGGGAGGCGGTGAGGGCCGCTACGCGGTTCCGGCCCGGGACCTGACGGCCTGGCGCAGTCGCGCAACCGCGCGCGGCCCGACGCCGTGCAGTGCGAGCAACTCCTCGTCCGTGCGTCGGTCGGCCTCGTCCAGGGTGCTGATGCCGGCGAGCAGCAGCGCCCTGGTCGCCGGTGCGCCGATGGCAGCTGGCAGGTCGTGCTCCCCCGTGCCGTCCTGCCGCGCAGCGGTGAAGCGCGGAGGTGCCCGGTGCGCCCATGCGGCGTCCACCAGGTTGTTCAGGTGCATGCCGTTGATGTCCTTGAGCGCGATGGCAAACCCGATGGTGGTGTTCGGCGGGCCGAACCGCTCACCCTGCGGATGCCGCGTCAACGCCTCCACGACCCGGTCCCCTGGCAACCACAACTGCACGACCCCGTCCTTCGTGACTGTGACGAACTTCTTGCCCATCACGAAGAACGCGAGCTTCCCGAGGTGAGTGCGCTCCCCCACCTCGAGGTGTCCGAGGGCGGCCTTGCGCAACTGGGCACGGGTCGTCATGCAGCCACTGTGGCACACCGGAGCCGGCGGCTTCCTCGCACTTCAGACCTCCCGGTCACGGCGTGCGCACCCTGTCTGACGACTGTTTCGCGATGATCTGCGCGATGCGGATGTGGGTCTGGAAGCTGCCTTGCATGCGCTTGTCTGCGTGGAAGTTGAGCACGACGTGGGCCCGGTGTTGTGGGTAGTAGAACATGTGGGTCGCGAACGACCCGAGCCCGCCGATCGGCTCGGGCAGACCGCGCAGCAGCGGGAAGAAGCCACCGAATCGCACCGTCACCAGCCCCGCCCCGTAGTGGATGCCCGGCCGCATCCGGTGGCGCCGCCGCGCCATCCAGACGAGGGTCGATCGCGAGACCAGCTGCTCTCCGTGCAGGGCCTCCTGGAACCGGATCAGGTCCTCTGCCGGGGCCACGATGCCTCCCCCGGCCCAGTCGAGGCTGACCGCGAGCGCCCGGCTCAGCTCGTGGGGCCCGATCCAGAACGGCTGAACGTCCAGGTCCGCCAGGCCCTCGGGGGTGCGGGCATCGCCGTAGGGCGTTGAGCTGCGCGTCATCCCGGCCCGCTCATAGATCCGGGACGCCAGGAGCGCACTGAACGCCTCCCCCGTCACCTCCTCGGCAATCCGGCCGAGCAGGACGTAGGCCGTGTCTCCGTAACTGAACGTCTCACCCGGGCGGCCCACCGGTGGCAGGTGGCGCACCTCGGCAAGGAGCTCGTGGGGAGTCCAGCGCCGTTGCGGATCCTGGGCCACCGACGCGGTCGAGGCCGCCGTGCTCGACCCTCTCGGCGGCTCGAAGTAGTCGGGGAGACCGCTCGTGTGCGTCAGCAGGTGCTCGACCGTCACATCGCGAGCGGTGTCAGTGCCGGGAGCCGCGGGGAGTCCGGCGATGTCCTCACCCGGCAGCACCCGCCCGATCGGTGTGTCTGCGTCCACCTGCCCGCCCTCGATGAGCATGGCGATCAGGGTCGCCGTCATCACCTTCCCGACGCTGGCTGCGTGGAACGGGCGATCGACGTCCCCGAACTCAAAGTCCCACCCCGGAGCGCGGACCACGACCTGAGGCGGGGGCAGGCCGGGTTGCCTGCGGACGACGCGCTCGAGGGAGGCGTGAAGGCTCTGCACGGTGGGCACGGTCTGCTCCCGGAGTCAGGTGATCGCTCGATAAGTCTCATAGACATGTCTAACAGACATGTCTATGAGGGACAACCCTCTACACTCACTGTCCATGGCGCACGTGATCCTCGGGCTGCTGCTCATCTATCCGCAGAGCCTCTATGACCTCATCAAGAGCTTTGAGGCTGGCGTCTCCCTCTTCTATAGCGCGAGCTCCGGCAGCATCAAGCGGGCCCTCGACAACCTGCTGGCCAGCGGCTCCATCGAGGTCGCCTCGACCGAGCCGGGAGCGCGGGGGCGCAAGGTCTATCGCGTCACGGACTCCGGTCGCGGCGAGTTCCACGCCTGGATGACCGGGCCGCTCAGCGGCAACCTGGAGACCGCCGCCCTGTCCCGGCTCTATTTCCTCGGCCTCCTCGAGGCACCGGAGCGCCCACCCGTGCTGGAGCGCATGAGGGAAGCAACCGAGGCCCAGCTCGGACAGCTCACCCGTCTGCGGGACCACATCAGCACGCTTGAGATCCCCGACGAGCTCCGCGATGTCGCCGAGTCCCAGGCGGCCACGCTCGACTATGGCATCCACTCCCATCAGGCGTCCCTCGACTGGTTCACCCGTCGACTGGGAGACCCCTCCTGACAAGACCCGCGCCCATCACGAGGCCCAGGACCACCGCTGGACCGTGCTCATCACCGGTGACGACGAGGGACAGCGTGGCCACGACCAGCAGGGCGCACGGGACAAGGACCTCACGCGCTGGCCGCCGCGGCCAGGCCACGGTCACCGCCATCGCGGCCAGCAGACACATCGTCGCCATGGAGTTGCCCGCGCCGCTCTGACCCGTGGTCCAGAGGGTGAGCACGTTGGCCAGCACCCCACCGACCAGGAACACCGAGACGCAGGTGAGCCCTCGGCATACGTCCCCGATCAGGAGCAGCGTGACGGCGAGCATGCTCAGGTTGAACACCGTCCCGAACCAGCCGCCGTCCTGCAGCACGATCGAGGTGGCCAGGCGCCACCACTCCCCCGACGCGATCGCCGAGGCGTCCCGCCCGCCCCACTCCAGCAACTCGGGGGCCCAGAGCAGTTGCACCAGTGACGGCACGGCCACCACGCACCAGAGCAGCACCGCCCCCCACCGCGGTCTCGGCAGTCGGGTCAGGGACTGCCGCAGGACGGTCCACCCGGTCAGGTAGGTGACCCAGATCGCGACGACAGCGACAACGCTCACACGAGCCTTCGGCTCACCGGACCTGCACGTCGACCGTGTGCCACCCACTCGCGCCGTTGGGAGCAGGGAGGGCGTGCTCCTCGGTCTGCACCTCGCCGGCCCCGTCGGTGGCCCGCACGCTCACGGCATACTCGCCCGGCTCGGCCTGCCAGGTGAGCATCCACTGGCGCCAGGAGTCGGTCGTCGGCTCCTCCGCAAGGGTCGCCTCCTGCCAGTCGCCGTCCCCGATGCGAACCTCGACGCGCTCGATCCCGCGGTGCTGGGCCCAGGCGACACCCGCGATCACGACCTCCCCGGCGCCGACCGGCTCGCCGGGACGCGGGACGTCGATCCGCGAGGCGGTCTTGATCGGGCCCAGGGCCGACCAGCCGCGCGGGGTCCAATAGCCCTCGTCCTGGTCAAACCTGGTCACCTTGAGCTCGGTCACCCACTTGGTCGCCGAGACATAGCCATACAGGCCCGGCACGACCAGTCGCACCGGGAATCCGTGCTCGGGCAGCAGTGCCTCCCCGTTCTGAGCGACGGCCAGCAGTGCGTTGCGGTCGTCAGTCAGCGCCTCGATCGGGGTGCCGGCCGTGAAGCCGTCGGTGCTGGTCGACAGCACCATGTCGGCGCCCTCCTGCACCCCGGCGCGCGCCAGCACCTCGCGGACCGGCAGCCCGGTCCACACGGCGTTGCCGGCCAGGTTGCCGCCCACATAGTTGGACACGCAGGTCAGCGTCACCAGCGCCTCGACCAGGTCGGCGTCCAGCAGGTCCTGGAAGGTCAGCTCAATCTCCTGGTCGACCATCCCGGTGACCCGCAGCCGCCAGGCGTCCGGGTCGACCTGGGGCACGGTGATGGCGGTGTCGATCCGATAGAAATTGTTGTTGGGAGTGATGTATGCCGTCTGGCCGGTCACTCCCTGCGTGGCACCTGCCGGGACGGCGACCGGGTGCGCAACGTGCAGCATGCCCAGGCTCGCGCGGGCTGCCTCGACCACCTCGCCGGCGCGACTGAGGGCGCGGCCCGCTGCGATGCCAAGGGCACCGACCACCGTGAGTCCGCCGCCCCAGGCCAGCACCGTGCGCCGACTCGCCATGCCCGCTCCCATCGGCACCGCCTCAGGCTGGCTGGGCGCCAGACGGCGCCAGAGCCGGTCGAGGGTCCACAACCCGACGAGCGTCCCGATGATCGTTGGGATGGTGTCGGGCCAGGAGAAGTTGGGCCGGTCCATCACGGCGAGCACCCCGACAACCCCGACTGCCGCGAACACCCCCAGCCCCCAAAAAATATAGAGGTCTCGCACGCCCTCCCCGTCTTTTGATAGAGGTCTCGCACGCCCCGCGCCGAGGACCCCGATCAGCGCACAGAGCCCAGTCAGCACGATGCCCATGCCGACCAGCAGCGCGAGCTTGTCGTTGGTCCCGAAGGTCTGGATCGCGAAGTCTTTGAGCCAGGCTGGCGTCCGGTCGACGAACGCGCCGGCGACGGCCACGAGGGGGGAGGCCGTCCCCGATCCGATGCCGCCGCGCATCAGCACGGCCGCGCCAACCTCCGCCACCGCCAGAGTGATCGCTCCCGCGGCGACGCCGGACAGTGCTGCCAACCAGCGACGACTCACTTGGTGATCGTGGCACCCACACCTGGGAATCCGGTCACGACAACCTGGGCATTCCATCGCTACGTAGTACGTTGCAAGACGTAGACATCGCCAAGCTGAAGGCCTGACATGAAGGAACTTGAGCGAACCCTGGCCGAGGACGGCCTTGCCGCCGAGGACAACAAGGACGCGCCAATTCGCCCGGACACCCGGGTCAGTCGCGGGCATGGCAGATCACGGACACTGCAAGTGCGGCTCAACGACGAGGAGTATGTGGCGCTCGAGGAGCTTGCCACGAGGCGCGGTCTGCCCATCTCAACTCTTGTGCGCAGCCTCCTGCTCCCGCTGCTGACAGCCGAACAGGATGAGCCCGGAGAGGTCATCGAACGGATGCGGCGAGAGCTCGACCTTCTGGCACGACATCTGGGCAGCTCGCGGTAGTCGCCGACATGAAGGGCATGAAGGCTGATCAACACAACACCGCCCGCCCTGCGGAGAGGGCGAGCGGTGCTGGGGGCTGCGATTGGCTCAGCAGGAGTTGGCGTCGAACTCGCCGACGAAGAAGACCAACATGCCCCAGGGCGCCATGGGCTGCTGGGTCTGCCCGGGCTCATAGCAGAGGTCCAGCGTGAACCACTTCCTGGTGATCGACTCATAGGCCGAGGCGTGGACACGAACCGGGTTGTCCCGGCAGTTGTTGTAGCTCTGGTAGCCGAAGTGGAAACCGCACGGCAACGCCTGTGGCGCCACCTCGGTCGGCAACTCCATCGGACTGGTTGCGGTGCTGCCGGTCGGCAGCTGACTCGTTTGCGTGTGCGCTGGCGCCGACTCCAGGCCGGGCGTCGCCGAGGCCGAGGAGGCCCCGATCGCCAGGCCCACGCCAGCGACTGCGGCGGCCGTCTTCATCTTCCAGGAATTCTTCATGCTGAATGCTCCCTTCGAGTGAATGCGTGCGCTCTCCACGTTAGGAACCACAACGTCAACGCACATCACGAAAAGGTAAAAACCTGGGAAGTCTGGTCACCGTGAGGTCATGCAGATGCAGCCCGGACCTGCGCGTGATAGGCATGCCCGCGCGCGCCCGCCACCTCAGGAACGCGCGTGGGAGTGATACTCCTCATTCGGCACGAGACCGATCGCGGTCGCCACCCGGTTGGTCATGTTGAACATGCCAATCACCTGCACCAGCTCCATGATCTGGTGGTCGTCCATGCCGACCTCACGCAGTGGCTCCAGGTCCTCCCGGGTGACCTCGTCCGGCGCCCGGGTGAGGAGCTCGGCATACTCCGCGATCGCACGCTCCCGGGCCGGCAGGTCAGCCTGCCGCCAGTTGACCGCGACGAGGTCGGCGGTCACCGTGTCACCAGTGAACTGCCGCAGCGCGGCGCCGTGCGAGATCGTGCAATAGGTGCACCGGTTGATGCCGCTGACCACGACCGCGACGAGCTCGCGCTCGGCGTTGGTCAGGTGCCCCTCCTTGTTGACCAACAGGTTGAAATAGTTCCACCACGCCAGGAACTGGTCGCCGTTGACGGCCTGCCCCTGGAAGACGTTGGGCACGAAGCCGAACGCTTCCTGCGACTTGTCCCACAGGCGGGTCACGCCCTCGGGCACGTCGTCGCGGCCGGGGACGGAGAGGTAGGAGATCTCGGGAGTCTGGTCAGCCATGTCGTGAGGCTACCGGCACACATCCTCGCGCAGCGCTCAGGCCCAGGCAGGCGGGGGCGGCAGGTCAACCTCGGCGTCAAGACCGTCGCTGTTTCCCCGCGCGAGCCACAGCAGCATCGCCCCAGGACTGCCGATGACCGCGGGCCCACCGCCGCCCAGGGCCATCTGATCCAGTCCGCGCGGTTGCAGCGTCAGGGCCGGGGCGGACCCGCTCGCCTCCCAGGTGCGCACGCCGCGGCGCAGGGTGCGGGCGACCCAGTCGGGGTCCGCGTCCTCGAATGTATAGCCGGCCAGCAGGTCGACATGATGGAAGACCACCTCGAGGGTGCGCATCGCCACAACCTGAGCGCCGGTGACGTCGTTGCCCGTCCGGCTGCGGACGACAGCTGCCCCCGCGGGACCCCGGAGCCCCTCCGCCTGGGCACGGAACCGTTGGGCCGTCGTGCGCACGTCGGCAACGATGTGCTCCAGAGAGCGCTGGGATCCGACCTCAATGTCGTCGCGTCGGGCCTGCTCTGAGGCGTAGGCCTCGCGCTCGCGGCCATCCACGGCCCAGTTCACCAGGTTGCCCAGCGCCTCGGCGTTGCGCGCCAGGTGCGTGAGCACGTGCCGCCGGCTCCAACCTGCGCACAGGGTGTCGTGGTCTGCGTCCTGCTCCGTCAACCGGTCGAGGGTGGCGCCCAGACGAGCGTCCTCGGCGTCGAGCAGGGCGAGATTGTCCGCCGCGCGGTGCGCAGTGCTCATCGGCCGACCGAGCCGGGCTCGTTGCGACCCGCTGGTTCCTTGCGACCCGCTGGTTCTTCACGACCGCCTGCGCCGTCCTCGGGACGCAGGAAGGCCACGTCCGACACGGTCGCGATGTGGCGGGTCATCGCGAGTGAGGCCGCGAGCGGGTCCTGCTCCCGAATCGCCGTGGCGACGGCGCGGTGCTGCTCCAGGGACTCCTCCGGGCGGCCGGGTTGGGACAGAGACTCGATCCGCGTCTCCAGGATGAGCTCGCTGATCTCAGCCATGAGCCGAGCCAGGACCCGGGAGTGTCCGGCCGTGGTCACTGCCGCGTGAAAGGCACGGTCACCCTCGAGGGGGCGCTCCCCGGCTGCGACCTGACGCTCCATGAGCTCCAGCGCCTCGTCGATGGCGCGCAGGTCCTCCGGGGTGGCCCGCCGGGCAGCGAGCGCCGCCAGCTTGGCCTCAAGCGCGGACCGGGCGTCGATGATGTCGGGCAGGCTGTTCTGGTGCTCGCGCACGGCGCTGAGCAGCGCATCGTCCTCGGTCGAGCGGTCCAGGATGACGGCCCCTCCCCCATGGCGGACCTGGACGACGCCCACGACCTCGAGGGCGACCAGCGCCTGGGCGAGCGAGGCCCGGCTGACCTGGAGTGCCTGGGCAAGTTCGCGCTCGGGCGGGAGCTTGTCACCGGCCCCGAGCTTTTCCTCGCGAATGTGCGCCAGGAGCTGCTCCACGATCTGCTCATACAGGCGTGGGCGGGCCACTCGGGAGGGCACGGCACGCTTGACCGCCGGGCTCGCCACGACTGGGTCGGAGTCCATTCTTTCTCGCGGCATGCCCTTCATGTTATTGACAAATGGCTCAGTTGCCTATTGGCTAGTCCACCGAACCACAAAGGAGTGGCGGATGACACAATCTGTGCAGAACGGCGCCCTGTCCGACCTCATCGTGCTGGACCTGACGCGAGCCCTCGCCGGTCCTCACGCGGCGATGATGCTCGCGGACCTCGGTGCCCGTGTCATCAAGGTGGAGGCGCCCGGGCACGGTGATGAGACCCGCACCTGGGGGCCACCGTTCATCGACGGCAGCGACCACGAGGCCGTGTCCAGTTATTTCCTGTCCTGCAACCGCGGCAAGGAGTCGATCGCCCTCGACCTGAAGTCCGACGAGGGCAAGGCACAGCTGACCGAGCTGATCCGGCGCAGCGACGTGCTGCTGGAGAATTTCCGCCCAGGCGTCCTGGACCGCCTCGGCTTCCCCAGCGCGACGTTGTTCGAGCTCAATCCCCGCCTGGTGATGCTCTCCATCACCGGCTTCGGCCACGACGGCCCGGAGGGCAACCGCCCCGGCTATGACCAGATCGCCCAGGGCGAGGCCGGGCTGATGTCGGTCACCGGCTCCGGCCCGGACGACCCGCAGCGCGTGGGGGTCCCGATCGGCGACCTCACCTCGGGCATGTATGGCGCCTATGGCATCCTCGCCGCGCTGCTGGAGCGCGAGCGCACCGGCCGCGGTCAGGTCGTGCGCACCTCGTTGCTCGCCTCCCTGGTCGGCCTCCATGCCTTCCAGGGGACCCGGTGGACCGTGGCGCACGAGGTGCCCCGGGCCCAGGGCAACCACCACCCCTCGATCAGCCCCTACGGCCTGTTCCACTGCCGCGACGGCGCGGTCCAGATCGCCTGTGGCAACGAGACCCACTGGCAGCGCCTGTGCCAGGAGTTCGGCCTGGACCCCGCGACGCCGGGCCTGGCCACGAACCCCGAGCGGGTCACGAATCGCAACGAGGTGATCACCCTGCTGGAGTCGACCTTCGCTGACATCGACCAGGTCGACCTGCTCACCCGTCTCGACACGATCGGCATCCCCGCGGGTCGGGTGCGTGACTTCCAGGAGGTCTATGAGTGGGATCAGACCCGCTCCCAGGGGCTGCTCATCGAGGTGGAGCACCCCACCCTGGGCCCGGTCGAGCTGCCCGGTCCGCCGCTGCGCTTCTTTGACGTCGACGGCGCCGAGACGACCGTGACCGGGCAGGGCAGCCCACCGCTGCTCGATGAGCATGGTGATCAGATCCGCCACTGGCTGGCGCAGGGTTAAGCGGCGTTGATGCCCCGCCTCCCCGCCCTCGAGGTCCTCGCCACCGTGCTGGACCAGGACTCCTTCATCTCCTGGGACCAACCCGTCGAACAACCAAATGCCACAGCGGAGTATGCCGCTCAGCTGGCTCGCGCACGCGAGCGCACTAGTCTTGATGAGGCTGTCGTCACGGGCGAGGGTCGCCTGGCAGGTCGCCGGGTCGCGGCGGTCGCCTCGGAGTTCGGATTCCTCGCCGGCTCGATCGGGTCGGCGGCCGGCGAACGGCTCACCCAGGCGTTCGAGCGGGCCACGCTCGAGGGCCTGCCTATGCTCGCCTCCCCCTCCTCGGGTGGCACCCGGATGCAGGAGGGCACGTCCGCCTTCATCCAGATGGTCAAGATCGGCCAGGCCGTCGCCGCCCACCGACGGGCCGGCCTGCCCTACCTGGTCTATCTGCGCGACCCCACCACGGGAGGTGTCCTGGCCTCGTGGGGCTCCCTGGGCCACCTGACGGTCGCGGAGCCCGGTGCCCTCATCGGCTTCCTGGGCCCGCGCGTGCGCGAGGTCATCCTCGGCACTCCGTTCCCCGAGGGGGTGCAGACAGCGGAGAACCTGACGCGGCGCGGCGTCATCGACGGCGTGGTCCCCCTCGAGGGCCTGCGCGAGACCGCGATTGGTGCCCTGGAGGTGCTCACCTCTGCGCAAGAACCACCCGGGGAGCACGTCGCCGACACGGTGGTGACGGACCGCCCAGCCTGGTCCTCGGTCGAGGCCACCCGGCGCAGTGACCGCCCCGGCCTGCGCGAGCTGCTCCAGCACGGCGCCACCAGGTTCATCGCGCTGCGGGGCACCGGGTCGGGCGAGTCCGACCTCACGGTGATCCTGGGGCTGGCCCGCCTCGCGGGTGTCTCGTGTGTCCTGGTCGGTCAGGACCGCCGGGCACAGCAGGACGATTATCTCGGACCGGCGGCCCTACGGGTTGCCCAGCGCGGTTTCGCCCTGGCCGAGGAGCTCGACCTGCCACTGGTCACCGTCATCGACACCCCCGGCGCCGACCTGTCGACCGAGGCCGAGCACGGCGGCATGGCCGGTGAGATCGCCCGCTGCCTGGCCAAGCTCGCCACCGTCGAGGTCCCTGTCGTCTCAGTCATCCTCGGTGAGGGCACCGGCGGCGGCGCCCTGGCCCTGATGCCCGCTGACCGCACGGTCTGCGCCGAGAACGGGTGGATCGCTCCCCTGCCCCCCGAGGGCGCGAGTGCGATCGTCCACCGCGACAGCTCCCAGGCCGCCCAGATGGCCGAGGCCCACCACATCCGGGCCGTCGACCTGCTCGCGCTGGGTGCCGTCGACGAGATCGTGCCGGAGCGCCCCGACGCGGCCGACGAGCCGGAGGCCTTCTGCCAACGGATCCTCGTGGCTACCGCGAGCCACCTGGGCGAGTTGCTCTCCCAGACCCACGAGGCCCGCATGGCCGCCCGCCACAACCGTTACCGACGGATGAGGTGACAGACCTGCCAGCTCAACCAGAGGGCTCCAACCCAGATGACTTCAACCCAGACAACCTCAACGCAGACGACTTCAACGCAAACAAAACCAACCCGATAGTGCTCAATCACGGAGGAAGATCATGATCACGACACGATCCCGCGCCCTCACCGCCGCTCTCGCCCTGGCGACGATGATCGGCATCAGTGCCTGCGCACCCGGCTCCGGCGACGACACGGACAACGGGGGTGACGGCGGCGGTGGTGCAGACACTGGCAACAGCAGTGCTGACGCCGGTGCCGCCGCCGAGGAGTGCACCGACGTCGAGATGAGGCTCTCGCACCAGTGGCCCGAGCCGACCGGTGACGACGGCGACTTCCGCGCGATGGTTGCCCAGAAGTTCGCGGAGGAGGTTGAGGCCGCCACCGACGGCAGTGTCAAGGTGACCGTCTATCCCAACAGCACCCTGTCGTCGGCCACCGAGCAATATGACGCCATGATGGCCGGCTCGATCGACGCCTCCGTCTTCCCGCTCGACTATGCCTCCGGCCGGGTGCCGCAGTGGTCGATCACCCTGATGCCAGCCATGGTGCAGAGCCACGAGGAGGCCCAGGCCTGGGACCAGGCAGAGATCGGGCAGGCCGTGCGCGACAACATGCACGAGAACGGCCTGACCTTGCTGACCAACGTCTGGAACGCCGGTGCCATCGGCGTGAAGGGCGACCCCGTCCTGGTCCCGGAGGACATCCCGGGAGGCATGACCATGCGGGCCGCGGGCTCCTATGTCGAGCACATGCTCGAGGCCGCTGGCGCGGGCATCACGTCCCTGCCCAGCTCGGAGATCTACACCGCCATGCAGACCGGCGTCCTGGACGCGGCTGTGACCTCCACCGGTTCCTTCGCGTCCTATCACCTCCAGGAGCAGGTGACGTCCTACACCTCACCGACGACGCACACGTTCTGGTTCATGTATGAGCCGCTCGTGATGACCAACGAGGCCTTCGGCAAGCTGTGCGCCGACCAGCAGGCGGCGGTGACCGAGGTCGGCGAGGGCCTGCAGGAGTATGCCTACACCGCCTCCGCTGAGGACGACGTGCGGGTCGAGCAGATCTTCAAGGACGCCGGCGTGGAGGTCGTCACCATGACGGACGAGGACTTCCAGGCCTGGCTCCCCCTGGCCAAGGAGCAGTGGGACGCCTACGCCGCGGACGTCGACGGAGGCCAGGAGCTGCTCGACCTCGCGATGAAGCTCCGCGAAGGCCGATGAGTTCCGCCCCTTACGCCGCACCGAAGGCGGAGCACCGGCCACCAGCCATCGTGCGCTGGGTCGGCTGGCTGTGTGAGGCGTCTGGCTGGCTGTCGGCGATCGCGCTGGTGGCAGCCACGCTGATCACCACGCACGCCGTCGTCACCCGGTATTTCTTCAAGCAGCCGACCGTGTGGCAGACGGAGTCCACGATCTATCTGCTGATGCTGGTCACCTTCATCGGTGCTGCCTACGGACTGAAGCACCACGCGCACGTGGGCGTGGACCTGCTGATCAACGCTGCGCCACAACGGCCTCAGCTGATCGGGCGGATCGTCAACGCCTTCCTGTGCCTGGGCGTGGTGCTGGTCGTCATGATCACCTCGTTCCGCAACTGGCAGGAGGCCTATCTGTTTGACTTCCGCTCCCCGACCGCCTTCCGGTTCCCGCTGTGGATCTCCTACGCGATCCTCCCGCTCGGGATGCTGTTCGTCGCGCTCCAACTGGTCGCGATGATCATCGAGGGCGTCATGGGCCTGACCGGCAAGATCCCGATCTCTCAGGTCTCGATGATGCAGGGGACCAGCGAGCTGGCTCAGGTCCAGGCCGACCTCGAGCTGGAGGCAAGCCTGCACGAGGACGAGGCCGGACCACCGGATGACGAGTCGACCAGACGGCCGCGCTCGGGAGAGGAGGACGCATGAGTTCCCTCACCCAGGGCGGGATCATCGGCCTGATGGCGATGGTCCTGTTCCTCACCGGCATGCCGATCGCCTTCGCGCTGGCCATCACCGGGCTCATCTCCATCCTGATCTTCCTGGGACCGGAGCAGCTCGAGCTGTTCGGCAAGATGACCTATGACTCAGTCAACAACTTTGGCCTGTTGGCCATCCCGTTGTTTGTGCTGATGGGCAACCTGTTTGGTGGGTCCAAGGCCAGCACCCAGCTGTTCGAGGCCGGCGAGGCGTGGCTGTCCCGGATCCGCGGCGGGTTGGCGATGAGCTCGGTCGCTGCCTCCACGCTCTTCGCCGCACTGACCGGCTCTAGCGCGGCCACCGCGGCCGCGATCGGCCGGGTGGCCGTGCCCGAGATGGAAAAGCGAGGCTACTCCGACCGGATCGCCACCGGTGCCGTCGCCGCGGGCGGGACCCTCGGCATACTCATCCCGCCGAGCGTGACGCTGATCCTCTATGGCATCGCCGCCGAGCAGTCCATCGGCCAACTGTTTGCCGGCGGCATCCTTCCGGGCGTGATCATCGCGCTGATGTTCTGCATCTGGATCTACATCGCCCAGACGATGGAGGACCGGTCGACCAACAAACACCTCGCGAGCCTGGCCGAGGCACGCAAGGCCCGCCAGGAACGGACCTATAGCTGGGCCTTCCGGTTCATGAGTCTGGGCAAGACGCTGCCCTTCGCGGCGTTGATCGTCCTGGTGCTCGTGGTGCTCTATCGCGGCATCGCGACACCCAGCGAGGCAGCCGCGATCGGTGCCCTGCTCGTGTGGGTCCTGGTCACGGTCATCTATCGGGACCTGACCGGCAAGCAACTGATGAAGGTGCTGTTGGAGTCGACGAACCAGAGCACCATGATCCTGATGATCACGGCGTTCTCCGCAGTGATCGCCACCATCCTGAGCTATCTGCGGGTCCCGCAGGATCTGGCAGCGGCCGTCAGTGAAGCAGACCTGAACAAGTGGGTCGTGCTGCTGCTGATCAACCTGGTGCTGCTGGTGATGGGCTGCTTCCTGCCACCGGTGTCCATCATCGTGATGACCACACCGATCCTGCTGCCGATGATCCTGGCGCAGGGCTTTGACCCGATCTGGTTCGGAGTGGTGATGACGATCAACATGGAGATGGGGCTGATCACGCCTCCGGTGGGGCTGAACCTCTATGTCCTGAAGGGAATCGCACCTCACATTCCCCTCAAGGAGATCCTGTTGGGGTCGCTGCCCTACATCTTCGTGCTGACGATCGCGATCATCTTGTTCTCGGTGTTCCCGGAGATCGTCATGGTCCTGCCCAACATGCTGTATTAGCGGCCCTGACGCAGAACCCACCTGGTCCCTGGCCGATGACTTGTCGGCCAGGGACCAGTCTGTCTGGGCATGCGGACACTCGTCATCACCCAGAACGTCACCGCCGACGGAGCGATCGAGATGCTCGGCGACTGGTTCGACCCTCAGGACCAGACGCCCGACCAGCTCGAGGCCCTGCGCCAGTTCAGCGCGCAGGAGGACGCCCTGCTTCTCGGACGACGCACCTTCGAGGACTTCCGCGGCTTCTGGCCCGAGCAGCAGGACGACAAGACCGGGATCACGGCGATCCTCAACCAGGTGCCGAAGTTTGTCGTGTCCTCCACGCTCGGCGATCCCGGCTGGCGGAACTCGACCGTCCTCGGTGGTGGGGACTGGCTCGAGCAGGTCCGTGCCCTCAAGGCCGCGGACGGCCAGGAGATCGGGGTCACCGGGAGCATCACGTTGTGCCACGCCCTGATCGAGGCAGGGCTCGTCGACGAGTTCCGGCTGTTCGTCTATCCCGTCGTGCAGGGACGCGGACGGCGCCTCTTCCCCGACGGCCACGAGGTGCCTCAACTCGAGCTCCTGGAGGTCCGTGCGTTCTCCAACGGCGTCGCGCTGGTGCGCTACGCCACGAAGCCGAACACCGAGACCAGCCCCTGATTTTTTTACTCACGGTGACGTATTGCGTTGTCCTGCAACCGTTAAAGCAACAGTTGCCTGAACGTTTTACTACCTAGGGATCCTTTGCCTTCCCTAGGGGCGCCACGCCCCGGCGCACCCCTGCCACGGGGACACATTTTTCGTCTGGTAAGAATTAATCACCTCACGCAACGTTGCGTTGGTGCGGTGCAGGTCACGGGGGCAGCCTCGGGTGGGTGCACACGTGTGCCCTGTGCCGGTGAAATCGAACAGGGAGAAAATAGATATGCGTGTTCCCAAGCACCTGAACGGCTGGAAGGGCGCCACTCTTGCCGTCACAGCAAGCGCCGCTCTCGTCGTCCCGATGCTCGCCACTGCTGCTGACAGTGACGAAACAATCAATGCCGCCAGCCCAGAGTGGCAGATCATTCCTCGCAACACCGTTGGCAGCCCCTCACTGAACTTCGCCAGCGGCCCCGTTGGTGACAGCGAGGCGCAGCACGCTGGCACCGGCAGCCTGCACATCGCGGTGGACGGCCCGCGCGATGGCGGCGGCTCCACCTCCGCCGAGAAGATGGCCTACGCCATGCCCCTGAATGCGGAGTCGCCCCTCTGGGGCAAGAAGGTGTCCGAGCTCGGAGAGCTCAGCTACTGGGTCTACGACGGCACGGAGGCTCTCGACGGGGCTGCCGCTCTCCCGGGCCTGTCGATCGAGGTGGCTCGCGACGGCATCGCCAACGGTGGCTATGCCTCGTTCGTCTTCCGGCCCGGCAGCTCAGTCCCGGAGGACGGAGAGCAGAACCTCAAGACCTGGGAGCAGTACGACGCCAAGAAGGGCAACTGGCTCAGCACCGGGGGCACCGAATGCCGTCAGGGCTGCACCTGGGACCAACTGACGACGGCCTACCCGAACGCTGCAGTGTGGTATTCCGCCGGCATCTCCAAGGGCCGCGACACCGCGTTCACCGGTGCCGTGGACCTGGTGACCATCGACGGTGTGACCTATGACTTCGAGCCCGGCGGAGGCGTGGGCCCGAAGGGCGAGAAGGGCGACACCGGTCCGCAGGGCGAGCCAGGAGCTCCCGGCGCTCCAGGCGAGGACGGCGTCAAGGGCGACGTTGGCCCGCAGGGCGAGCCTGGCAAGGACGGCGCCCCCGGCGACAAGGGCGACGCTGGTCCGCAGGGTGAGCCCGGCAAGGATGGCGACCCCGGCGACAAGGGTGACAAGGGCGCCAAGGGCGACAAGGGCGAGAAGGGTGACGCTGGTCCCGCAGGCGCCAAGGGTGCAGACGGCAAGGACGGCGCTACCGGGCCGCAGGGCGAGACTGGTCTCACCGGCCCCAAGGGCGACAAGGGTGACGCTGGTCCCGCAGGCGCCAAGGGTGCAGACGGCAAGGACGGCGAGACTGGCCCGAAGGGCGAGACTGGACCCGCTGGCGCAAAGGGCGAGACCGGTCCCGCTGGCGCAAAGGGCGAGACCGGCGCGGTTGGTCCGGCTGGCCCCCAGGGTCCGGCCGGCAACGACGCCAGCCTGATGCCGCCCGTCGAGGGCCCAGACCGGCTCGACGGTGCGAACCGCTACGAGACCTCGGTGGCGATCGCCCAGTTCCGGTTCCCGGAGGGCAGCCCGGTGGTCTACCTGGCGCGTAGCAACGACTTCGCGGACTCGCTCGCGGCCAACAGCCTGCTGGGGCCGATCGTGCTCGTCAAGAGCTGCGACCTGCCCATCGCCGTCAAGGACTACCTCGAGGACACCGAGCCGCAGCGCGTCACCGCACTGGGTGGCGTCGAGGCGATCTGCGACGACGTCCTCAACGATGCGAAGGACGCTGCCGGCATCAGCTAACCCGGCACCTTCGCTTCACCCTTCGGCCCGTCGCGTTCCTACGCGGCGGGCCGAAGGCCTGCACCCTAGAACTCGTGGGCCCGTCCGGGCTCGGTCCGCTCCACCTCACCGGGCCAGTTGCTGGCAGACCTCCAGAACTCGGTTGCTGAACTCGGGGCACTGTGCGCCCGCAGGCGGCGGCAGGGACAGAGCGACCGTGCGCGTCACAGACCGAGTTCATTCTCCAACGCGATGAGCTCCTGCAGCGCCTGCTGCTTCTGCTCAAGGCGAGCCCGACGAACCGCAAGAACATCATCTCGGTCGAGACGGGTATGCGTGCCCACCTTGGTGTGCGACAGTTCCCCGTCAGCAACCATCTTCAGGACCGTTGTGCGGCTCACCCCGATCAGTTCTGCAGCCACAGTTGTCGTCAACTGTCCCGGGATTGAGCCGATCACCACCTGACCGCCGTCAGCGAGGATCGCCATCGCCCGCTCGAGCAGGTCGGCGAGCTGTCCGGGCAGGCGGATCTCACCGCGCACGTCGGCCCCCTGGCGGTGCTCCTCGATCCAAGCCTTAAACTCCCCCGCCTGGCGAGAAGTCTGCTGGGTGGCGAACAGAGTCTCCTTCGATATTGCTGTTGCCATGACGCACCTCACGCACTCTCGCCCGACTTCGGATGTCCTCTACGACCGAGGACTACCCGTGCAACTATGACCGCAACAACCGTCACTTGCAAGTGACGGTTGTGAGACCTACCAGTGAGCGACCCGTACTTATAACTCGTAGGTGCGCCCCGGCTCGGCAAGCTCCACCTCACCGGGCCAGACCTGCTCAGCCTGCTCTCGGCATACGGCCGGGTCGTTCCAGGGCGGCAGGTGCGTGAGCATCAACCGCTGCACCCCGCCGGCGGCGACGGCAGCCTCGGCGGCGCGGCGCCCGGACAGGTGGATCCCCTCGGCCCGGTCCCGCCCGTCGACGAAACCGCTGTCCGCCAGCACCAGGTCGACGTCGGCCATCAGCGGCAGCAGGGCCGGGCAGGCGTCGGTGTCACCTGTGTAGGCGATGGTGACGGTGCCAACCGAGACGCGATAGCCAAAGGCCTCGACGGGATGGTTGACGGTGATGGGCACGACCCGAAACGGGCCGATCACGAAGTCACGGCGGTCCTGCACCGTCACGAAACGGAAGACGTCGGAGACATCTGTGGCGCCCTGCACCCCGTGTGCTCGGGCGATCCGGTCGGCGGTGCCCGCGGGGCCGTGCACAGGCAACTTTCCCGTGACACGCCCCTGCGGGTGGTGCCGGCGCATCACGTGCAGCCCGGTCAGGTCCAGGCAGTGGTCCGGGTGCAGATGCGAGAGCACGACCGCATCGAGAGCGAGTGGATCCGTGTGCCGTTGCAGGGCCCCGAGAGCACCGCTGCCCAGGTCGAGGACCAGGCTCCAGGTGCGTCCCTTGTGCTCGGCCTGCAGGAGATAGCACGAGGCGGGGCTGTCCGGCCCGGCAACGGAGCCGGAGCAGCCGACGACGGTCAGGCGCAGACTCATGCGCTGCTCACCTCCTCCGCGCGACCCACGAAGGCCCGGCCGACCTGCTCGACCTCAGGGCCGAGGAACCGGCGTGCCAGGGGCGTGAAGCCGGACGGGTCGCCGGTGGTCAGGAAAGCATGCTCGGCCTCGCCCTGACTCTCGGGCCGTAGCGTGTCGGAGTCGGTGAGCGTGCGGAACAGCTCTGCCGCAGTCGCCTCTGCCGACGAGACCAGCGTGACGCCGTCGCCCAGGACATATTGCAGGACCGACCACAGCAGCGGATAGTGCGTGCACCCCAGGATCAGGGTGTCGATCTCGGCCTCGATCAGGGGAGCGAGATATTCGCGCGCGGTCGCCAGCACCTCCGGGCCGCTGGTGACTCCCGCCTCGACGAACTCCACGAACCGCGGGCACGGCTGGCTGATGACCTGCACGTTGGGCGGGGCTGCGGCGAAGGCGTCCAGATAGGCCCGGCTCTGGTGCGTGGCCTGCGTGGAGATCACGCCGACGCGTCCGGTGTGCGTGGCTGCCATCGAGCGCCGCACGGCGGGCCGGATCACCTCGATCACCGGCACGTCATAACGCTCGCGCGCATCGGCGAGCATGGCCGCCGAGGCGGAGTTGCAGGCGATGACCAGAGCCTTCACGCCGTGGTCGACGAGCCGGTCCAGACACTCGAGGGCAAACTCACGCACCTCGGCGATCGGCCGAGGGCCATAGGGCGCTCGAGCGGTGTCGCCGAGATAGAGCACCGACTCGTGCGGCATCTGGTCCATGACCGCCCGGGCCACGGTGAGTCCACCGAAACCCGAGTCAAAGACGCCGACCGGAGAATCCTGCACCGGCAAAGACTATGCCTCCGCGCGGACGAAGGGGTTGCTCATCGACCCGATGCGCTCGACCTCGACCTCGACGCGCTGCCCGGGCTCGACCAGCCCGACGCCGGCCGGGGTGCCCGTCAGCAGCACGTCACCGGGCAGCAGGGTGAACGCTGCCGACGCGACCTCGATGAGGCTGCCGATGCCGTGCACCATGTCCGCGGTCGTGCCATCCTGGCGCACCTCGCCATCCACGCGGCTGATCACGCGCAGGTCGGAGGTGTCCAGCTCGGTCTCGATCCACGGGCCGAGCGGGCAGAAGGTGTCGATGCCCTTGGCGCGCGACCACTGGCTGTCCGACTGCTGCAGATCGCGGGCGGTCACATCGTTGGCCACGGTGTAGCCGAAGATCACGCTGGCCGCGTCTGCGGCCTTGACGTCCTTGCACAGCCGCCCGATCACCACGGCCAGCTCCGCCTCGTAGCTGACCTCCTGGGTGATCGGCGGGATGATCACCGGATCCCCCGGGCCGACGACCGAGGTGTTGGGCTTGAAGAACATCCCGGGCACCTCGGAGACGGAGCCGCCCATCTCCTTGGCGTGATCGACGTAGTTCCGCTGCACCGCAACGATCTTCGACCGCGGGATCACCGGCGCGAGCAGGCGCACATCCTCGATGTCGTACTTCTCGCCGGTGAGCTCGATCTTGGTGTAGAGCGGGTCGCCGGTGATCGAGACGATCCGCTTGCCCTCCCCATCAACCAGGCCGAACTCGGGGTCTTCTCCTGTGGTGAACCTGCAGATGCGCATGCGGACAAGGGTATGCCGAGTGCCGGCTCTCCCGGCACCGGCACGATCGCGCCGGTTGACTTCGAAACCCCGACGTTGCGAGGCGGCCGTCTGCCCCACCGGCACGATCGTGCCGATTCCGCTGGATAGGCAGGATCATTCGTGCCAAACTGGGTCGACCGGCACGTTCGTGCCGGTCGACGATCAGAGGAGGCCCCGTGGAGCACTGGCTCAGCACTGTGGTGGCACAGCGGCGCGCTCTCGGCCTGCGACAGGCGGACCTGGCGGCCCTGGCTGGCGTCTCCGAACGTTTCGTTCGCGAGCTCGAGTCCGGCAAGACCAGTGTCCGGCTCGACAAGTTGGAACCTGTCCTGGAAGCTCTCGGGCTGCGCCTGGTCGTCGCGCCTCGGGAGACGCCGTGACTATGGCCAAGGACGGGCGCACCGACCCGCGGGATGTCCGGGTGGCCCATGTGTTGAAGGACGGCGTGCCAGCGGCCACGCTCGAGCGGGTGGACGGTGGGGTCGCCTTCGCCTACACGGCTGACTATCTTGCTGCCGGGTCGCGGTCGGTGGCCACCACGCTTCCTCTCACTGACGAGCCGGTGCGCACCGTCGCAGGCGCCGTGCCAGCCTTCTTCGCCAACCTCCTGCCGGAGGGGCGACGGCTGAGCGCCCTGCGCAGGTCGATCAAGGCCAGCGCGGACGACGAGTTGTCACTGTTGCTGGCTGTCGGCTCAGACCCGGTGGGCGATGTCCAGGTCGTTGCTGACCCGGACGCCATGGGGGTTGAGGGCGCGGAGGTTGAGGGCGTGGAACCCACCAGCGCCACGGGAGACTTTGCGGACCTCGACTTCGACGACCTCCTCGCCGCTCATGGCATCGGTGACCCGTCGGCACTGGCAGGGGTGCAGGACAAGGTGTCCGGCCGGATGCTGACGGTCCCGCTCGCCCATGAGGGCAGGGCGCACCTGCTGAAGTTCGAGGTGCCCGAGTTCCCGCTCGTCGTGACCAACGAGGACCACTTCCTCCGCGCCGCACGCCACCTGCGGCACCCGGTCGTGAGCGCAGAGGTGGTCCACGACCGGCACGGCCGGGCGGGCCTGCTGGTCACCCGCTTCGACCGGGTCCTTCAGGACGGACAGTTGCGCCGCCTGGCGGTGGAGGACGGCGCCCAGGTCCTCGGTGTGCACCCTGCGGACAAATACTCGGTCTCCATGGAGCAGCTGGCCATCGGCCTGGCCGCGGTGTGCCGCTCACGTCCGCTCGCCCTACAGTCTGTGATCCGACAGGCCCTGCTGGCCTGGCTCACCGGCAACGGCGATCTGCACGCCAAGAACATCTCCACGCTCGGGCGTGAGGACCGCTCCATCGCCCCGATCTATGACATCCCCTCGACCGTGCCCTATGGCGACTCGACCTTCGCGCTGCCACTGTCCGGACGGCGGAACAACCTGAGCACCAAGGCGTTTCGTGCCTTCGGCGCCGAGATCGGTCTCCCGGCGGCAGCCGTGGACCGAGCCATCGAGGAGGTGTTGGCAGCAACCGTTGACGTCATCGATGAGATCGAGGCTGGCGCCATCGGGTGGGACAGCCGGCGTCGCAGGGATCTCACACGCACCCTGCGCCGTCGCCGCCGGGACCTCGAGGCCTGACTGAGGTTGACAGAGGTCGCCGCGGCCATCTGCTGTGACCGGCCCTCGCGCGCTTCCAGGCGTTGACCAGTCCTCGCGCACGTCAGACTTTGACCGGCCCCCGCGAGCATTCAGACAGGTGACGTCAGTCGCGTCGACGAGCACCAAGCCTCTGACCAGCACGTTTGTTCTCGGGGCATCGACGTCGCCTGTTCTTATGCACGGGTGAGGGGCGCACGTGACTGACCTCACGCGCCACCAGGCAGAACAGGCCCACGGTGCTGAGAGAATGGACCGCGTGACTGTTTCTTCCCCTCCGCAACGCACCGACGTCCTCGTCGTGGGTGCCGGACCTGCCGGCTCGGCTGCCGCGGCGTGGGCCGCCCGCGCCGGCCTGGACGTGGTGCTCGCTGATGCGGCGACCTTCCCCCGGGACAAGACCTGCGGCGACGGCCTGACCCCCCGCGCGATCGCCGAGCTGGAGCTGCTCGGTCTGCGCGACTGGCTCAGCACCCACCCGCGCAGCCGCGGCCTGCGGGCGCACGGCTTCGGACAGACCCTGCACCTGGACTGGACGGAGGGCCGCGGGAAGAAGGCCTCAGGCAACCTCCCGGCATACGGCTCGGCAGTGGCCCGCACCGAGCTGGACGATCACCTGCGCACCGTGGCCCTGAAGTCCGGGGCGCTCGGGATCGACGGAGCCCGCGCGATCAGTGTGCGCCAGGAGTCCGGCCGGGTGCGGGCGGTGACTTTCAAGGGCGCCGACGGCACCTTTGAGATCGAGTGCGACCGGCTGATCGTGGCCGACGGCGTGCGCTCGCCCGTCGGCAAGATGCTGGGTCGGGAGTGGCACCGCGACACCGTGTATGCCGTGGCAGCCCGCGCCTATGTCGATTCCACCCGCAGCGACGACGAGTGGATCAGCTCCCACCTCGAGCTGCGCGACCGCGACGGCGAGATGGTCTCGGGATATGGCTGGATCTTCCCGCTCGGCGGCGGCCAGGTGAACGTCGGCGTGGGGACCCTGGCGACGGCCAAGCGACCCGCGGACATCCAGTTGCGCCCCCTGATGCAGTGGTATGCCGAGCAGCGCCAGGCCGACTTTGGAGTCAGCGGCGACCTGCGGATGCCAACCTCCGCGCTGCTGCCGATGGGTGGCGCTGTGTCCGGCGTGGCCGGCCCCAACTGGATGATGATCGGTGACGCAGCCGCCTGCGTGAACCCGCTCAACGGCGAGGGCATCGACTATGGCCTCGAGACCGGGCGGCTCGCGGCGCAGATGCTGACCGACGAGGCCGACTTCTCGACCGCCTGGCCGGCGCTGCTGACCGACCGCTACGGCGAGGCGTTCTCGATCGCCCGGCGATTGGCCGGGCTGGTCACCGTGCCGTGGGTGCTGCCCAAGCTGGGTCCGATCGGCATGCGCTCGCCGGCGATGATGCGCCTGGCCCTGCGCTGGATGGGCAACCTGATCACCGAGGAGGACCGCGACGCCGCGGCCCGGCTGTGGCGGCTGGCCGGCAAGGGCTCGCAGCGTCTGGACGGGCGCCGACCGTTCAGCTGACAAGGTCACCCGCCGCTATCGGCGAATGAGACTCTTCGCGAAACTTGGATAAAGACAGCTTCCCACTCCAGGTTTCGCGCACCTTCTTGACAGATTGGTAACTAATAGGTTACTAATAATCCATGGACCCGTTCGGAGCGATCGCAGACCCGGTGCGGCGCGCACTGCTGCAGCGCCTCGGTCGGGGACCAGCTCGCGTCGTGGACCTCACGGCCGAGCACGAGATCAGCCGACCGGCGATCAGTCGGCACCTGCGGGTCCTCGGCGAGGCGGGCCTGGTGTCCGCCGAGGACGTGGGTCGCGAGCGCCACTATCGGCTGGAGGCTGCGGGCCTGCAGCCAGTGCGGGCCTGGCTTGAGGCTCTTCCAGGCGCCTCGGGCCCGCGGATCCCCGAGCACGCCCTCGACGGTCTTGACCTTGAGGTGCGCCGCACCGGCCGGGACCGCCGAGCGACAGAGCGAGACACCCAACAGACCAAGGAGACCGGATCATGAGCACCCCGACCAACGGCCACGGCACCAGAGCACTCCACGACGACCAGCCCTTCATCGCCTTCACCCGCACCTTTCGGGCCCCGATCGAGCACGTGTGGGCGGCGGTGACGGAGTCGGACCGACTCGCCCGCTGGATCGGCAACTGGACTGGCGACCCCGCTGAGGGTGAGGTGCTGTTCCGCATGCTCTTCGAGGGCGAGGACCACGCCGCGGAGCGCTTCGCCATCACCGACTGCGAGGCACCCAAGCGCCTGCGGATCACCTCCACCATGCCGTTCGACGGGGAGAACCCCCAGATCTGGAACATCCGGCTCGACCTGTCCCAGGACGCCGACGTCACCACCCTCACCTTCGCGCAGAGCGTCCCCGACCCGGCGATGGCCGAGGGGGTCGGCCCCGGCTGGCACTACTACCTGGACCGCCTCGTCGTCGCCGAGGACGGCGCCGACCCGGCCACTGTCGTGTGGGACGACTACTACCCCGCCCTGGCCGAGCACTACCGCGGCACGTTCGCCTGACCCGCACCACGGCATACGCTCGGCATCATGAGCATGCAGCCCAGCCCGATGCCCGAGTCCGCCCGTGACGTCCCCGACGGCAGCGACCTCGGTCGCGCGCTGGGCACCGACTTCTTCGGCCTCGATGACCTGCTCACCGACACCGAGCGCGCCTTGCGCGACGGGGTGCGCCGCTGGTGTGACGAGGAGGTCGTGCCGCGCGCGCCCGACTACTGGGAGGCCGCGGAGTTCCCGCGGGACCTGGTGCCGGGGTATGCCGACACCCGGGTTGCCGGGGCGGCCATCCAGGGCTTCGGTTGCGCGGGCGTGAGCCCGCTGGCCGAGGGGATGATGTGTCTGGAGCTGGCCCGCGGCGACGGCTCGATCGCCACGCTCAACGCCGTCCACTCCGGCCTGGCGATGGCCTCGGTGCACGAGCTGGGCTCCGCTGAGCAGCGTGAGCGGTGGCTGCCGGCGATGGCGCGGGTCGAGCTGCTCGGCGCCGTCGCGCTCACCGAGCCCACGCACGGGTCCGACGTGGTCAGCCTGGAGACCACTGCGCGCCGCGACGGGGACCACTGGGTGCTCGACGGCGCCAAGCGCTGGATCGGCAACGGCTCCGTCTGTGACCTGGCGGTCGTCTGGGCGCGCGATGACGCGGGCGACGTCGGCGGTTTCGTCGTCGAGGCGCCGCAGGAGACGGACGGCTGGGACGCCCAGGTGATCACCGGCAAGATCAGCAATCGCGGTGTGCGGCAGGCACATATCCGCCTCGACGGCGTGCGGGTGCCGGCCGACAACCGACTGGCGGAGGCGCGGACCTTCGCCGACACCAACCGGGTGCTGATGCGCTCTCGCCAGACCGTCGCGTGGGAGGCGGTCGGCCACGCGGTCGGCGCCTATGAGGGTGCGCTGACCTATGCGCTGCGCCGTGAGCAGTTCGGTCGCCCGCTGGCCAGGAACCAGCTGATCCAGGACGGTCTGGCCCGCATGGTCACGCTGATCACCTCGATGCAGCTGATGTGCACCCGGATGTCGCAGTTGCAGGAGCGCGGGGAGTGCACCATCGAGCACGCCGCCATGGCCAAGCTGCACTGCACCGAGGGTGCTCGCGAGGTCGTCGCCATCGCGCGAGACATGCTGGGCGGCAACGGGATCCTGCTCGACCACCACGTGGGGCGGCACTTCGCCGACGTTGAGGCGGTCTACACCTACGAGGGCAGCCGGACCGTCCAGTCACTGCTCGTGGGCCGCGCCGTGACCGGGATGAGCGCCTTCGCCTGACGTCACGCCGCAGCCCGCCCCCACGGTGGTGAGGTTCGCGCCCAACGTGCCCGTCGGCATACCCTCAGACACCGTGCAGGTCCTCCCCGAGCCAGTCTGGCGAGCGCGAGCCGACGCCCACGCGGCGACGGTCGATGCGTTGACCGCCGGTCGCCTCGAGCGCCGCGCGGACGGCCGCAAGCACCCGGTCGAGGACTTCCTGTTCGAGTACTACAACTTCCGCCCGGCCCAGCTGCGCCGCTGGCACCCGGGAGCCGGGGTTGCGCTTGAGGGTGCGGCCGAGCGGGGCGACTGGTCCTGCTATGCGTATGCCGAGGGGCGAGCCTCCCTCGACGTCGCCTCGTTTGTGGCCAAGCGCGAGTCGGCCCTGTTGTTTGTGCGCCGGCTGCTGAGCTCGACGCTGTCGCGGCCGGGGCGGTTCGGCTGCTTCGGGCTGCACGAGTGGGCGATGGTCTATCGCGCCGATGACGAGCAGGTCCGGCACGGCGGCTGGCCCCTGCGGCTGGGCTCCGCCGGGACCGACCAGGTCGTGGAGCAGGCCACCATCACCTGCTCGCACTTTGATGCCTATCGCTTCTTCACCCCGGACGCGGCACCGCTCAACCGGCTCTCGCCCACGCGCGGGGACCAGGTGACGATGGAGCAGCCAGGCTGTCTGCACGGCGGCATGGATGTCTACAAGTGGTGCTTCAAGCTGACGCCGCTGGTGCCCAGTGAGCTGACCCTCGACGCCTTCCGGCTGGCCCTGGAGATCCGCGAGCTCGACATGCGCGCGGCACCCTATGACCTCTCCGAGCTGGGCTATGAGCCGGTGCGGATCGAGACTCCCGCGGGCCGGGCCGAGTATGCCGCTGAGCAGCGTGCCTTCAGCGAGCGCTCCAACGACCTGCGCCGACGCCTGCTGGACGTGCTGCCTGAGCTGTCATAAGCGCCAGTCTTCCGGGCGGACAGCGGTCAGCCCCGGCACCGCGACGAAGTCACGATCCGCCGTGACGAGGCGGTCAAAGCCAGCCACGGTTGCCGTCGCCGCGTGAACGGCGTCCCGGCCCCGCAGCTCGGACCCCTCCAGGAGGGCGAGCATCGCATCCAACACCAGCTCATCGAACGCGTGCACAACGACGCCCCGCCTCAGGGTCGCGGCCTCTGCGAGCACCTGTTGACGCGGCCGGGCACGCATTCGGTGAAAGGTGAACTCCTGGAGCGCCTCGACGCTGACGTGGATCGAGACTCCTGCCTCGTGGCACCTGCTCAGGAACTGGCGAGCGCCCTCGCGCAGCGGGTGCGGGCTCCCCTGCGCCAGCAGGAAGACGGAGGTGTCCACGAAGACCGAGGTCATGAGCCGCCCT
Organism: Ornithinimicrobium faecis; assembly: GCF_023923225.1. GTDB lineage: Bacteria > Actinomycetota > Actinomycetes > Actinomycetales > Dermatophilaceae > Ornithinicoccus > Ornithinicoccus faecis. The sequence continues at coordinate 3,621,352 of NZ_CP099489.1, forward strand.
TGCGGCTGAGGTGGTCCTCAAACTCATCATGGAGCTCGGCCACCACGTCCTCATCCGGGCCGTCCCCGTCCGGCCCCATGGCGAGGAAATCACCCAGCGCTGCGGACCTGCGTCCGCGCTCCTCGTCCTGCTCGAACCGGACGTCGATCGCCTCGCGGATAACCGCCGCCACACTCCGTCCGCTGCGGCTCGCCTCGGCTGCCACCTGCTCGTAACGGTGCGCGTCGAGCAGCAACTGCAGCCTCTTCTCCATAACCGGCATAACATCAGCATACACATGCATGTGTAGGTTCGTGTGGCGTCGCTGCGGCTGGGCATACTGCCTGCATGGCCATCCCCATGAGCACCGAGACCTTCCTCGCCGACCCGGTCCTTGCTGCGGCGCGGGACGCCGCCCACATCGCCTGCTCGCGCATGGTGCACTGGCGGACCCGCCTGGATGGGGCGGTCGTCAGCGCCAAGGGTGACCCGAACGACCTGGTCACGGTGGCCGACCGGGAGATCGAGGCGCTCGTCACCGGCCACCTCCACCGGCACCGCCCGGACGACGTCGTGATCGGTGAGGAGGGCGTCGCAGCACTGTCGCTCGATGACCTGCCCGGCGGCGCCGAGATCGCCGCCGGACTGCGCGGGTGCGGCGCCGGTGACAGCCCCCGCATCGAGTGGCACGTCGACCCGATCGACGGCACCGTGAACTTTGTCCGGGGCCTGGAGCAGCACTGCTTCTCGATCGGGGCCAGGGACCTGACCACGGGCGAGTGGCTCGCCGGGCTGGTCGCCGCCCCGGCACTGCACAGCGTGTGGTTCGCGCGCGCGGGCCAGGGCGCGTGGCGGACCGGGGCGCTGCCCGGCAGCACCACTCCCGCGCCGCCGTTCGTGCGGTTGGCAGGGACACCGGCTGGGCGCCGCGGACAGGTGGTGGCCACCGGGTTCGGCTACTCCCCCGCGCTGCGAGCCATCCAGCTCACGGCGCTGCCCGAGGTGATGGAGGGCTTCGACGACCTGCGGCGGAGCGGGTCCGCGGCGCTGGATCTGTGTGCGGCGGCCGAGGGGCGGGTCAATGCCTACTTCGAGCGCGACCTGGGCGTCTATGACTGGGCCGCCGGGACTCTCATCGCCGAGGAGGCGGGCCTGGCCGTGCAGCGTCCCAGCGGCCCGGGCGAGCTGACGATCGTCGCCGACACCGCCGACCGCCTGGAGTTCCTGCGCGCCCGAGCCTGACCAGACCAGGTGAGGCTGCGCACTGTCAGTGCGCCTCGGCATACTGACAGACATGGCGTATGACGAGGGGTTGGCCGAGCGGATCCGTCAGGTGCTCGAGGGCGAGACGGGGGTGAGCGAGAAGAAGATGTTCGGCGGGCTGGCGTTCCTGGTCGACGGCAACATGGCGGTCGCTGCGGGAGGTGACGGCGCACTGATGTTCCGGCGTGACCCGGGTCGCGACGACCCGGTGGGTGAACACATCCGGCCCCAGGTCATGGGCGAGCGGGTGATGTCCGGGTGGTTGCACGTCGACGCAGAGGGGGTGGCCAGCGACGACGCGCTGCGCGAGATCGTCGGTCGCGGACTGAGTTTCGCGCGGACCCTGCCGCCGAAATAGACACCCGTCCCAACAGACGAGCAGGCCAACAGACCACCAGCTAACAAACCACGGGCGGGGCGACCGGGTGGCCGCCCCGCCCGTGGTGACTGCGGGAGTTAGGGTTTCGGCGGGTCCGCAGGCGGTTGGTCCGCGCCCGATCCCGCACCGGCACCCGAGGTTGCCGAGGTCTCTGAGGTGCTCGAGGCGCTCGAGGCTTTGTGCTCCTCCAGCTCCTTGCGCATCTCGGCACGCGCCTTGGCCACGGCCTCATCGACCTGCTTGGCGTTCTTCTTCTTGGCGTGCTTGCGCCGCCAGCGGGACCACACCACGAGCAGCACCAGGACCGCGAGGATGATCAGCTCGACCCAGGGCAGCGCCCACGCGTCGGCGGACTCCTGCGTCTGGACGACGGGCAGCACGTTGGCAGAGGTCTGGGGCGCCTCGGGCGTCACCAGGACCTCCTCCGTGACGCGGAACAGCGGCAGCACCCCGTCAACCTGCTCGGAGACGGTGAGCGACTCGCCGGGCAGGATCTCCCCCACCGGATCGAGCGTGACCGTGTGGTCTCCGAGCCCGAAGACCCCGTGACCGCTGATGCTCTGCTCACCGGAGAGGCGGACGTTGCCCGCGTTGTGGACCTCATAGGTCACCGTGGCCGCCCCGGTGGTGAACGGGATCCACGAGCGCTCGTAATTGACGCTGAGGTTGGTCACCTCCAGGGTCGGGTTGATGTCCCCGGCGACCCGCAGATAGATCCGCGAGCCGACCCGGTTGTCGACCAGCACCCGCTGCCCCTCGGCATCGGTGGTCTCCGAGGTAACCGACGCGACGATGCCGCCGGCGTGATCGCCGGGGGTGGCGTCCTGCGGGACCGTCAGGGAGAACGGCACGTTGGCGCTCTCCCCCGCCCCGAGGGTCACCTGCTCGTCGAGACCGACCCACGCGCCGACACCCACGGGCTCGGCGTCCGCCGGTTGCAGGGTGAAGCCGCCGTCGGGGCTGTTGATCGCGTCGTGTGAATAGAGGTGGAAGGTGACCTCCTCGTCGCTGAAGTTGTTCAGCTGAGCAGCATCCTCCACGGTCTGTCCCGGCTCCACCTCCAGGTCCCAGTCTGGGCGGCCGTCGGCGCCGTCCTCACCGGCCGGCTGCACCGACCAGGTGAGGGACGACTCCGGCTCGCCGGTCTGCTGGGCCTGGTCCTCGGCCGCCGCCGCGGGGGTGATCGCCAGTGCGAGACCAGCGATCACCGCCGCGGCTGCTGATAGTGCTCCTCGTGCCATGCCCAGCATCAGATCACAGGGCCGTGATCGTCAGGATGGCGGTGTAGACACCAGGCGTGGTGGCCATCGGGACCTGCAGGTCCAGCCCCGCACCGAGCGTGGCAGAGCCGCGACCAGAGCCCGGCTCGGCCGAGCCCATAGGGCGCGGCACCGACAGGCCCTCACCGGACGGGAAGCCCGGGGCGACCACGTCGCCCGGGGTCACGGCCTGACCGTCCGAGGAGGACTCCACGGAGGGGGCCCAGCCGAGGAACCCGCCGGCGAACAGACCCTCGTCGGACCCGGCGAAGTCGGACACCTGCGCCGAGACGTTCCAGCCCGGGTCGGCGGTCCGCGAGTCGGTCACCATGACCGGTCGCAGCTCACCCGAGGTGGCCAGACGGTCACCCTGGGAGGCCATCTCCGGCAGCTCCACCGTGCGGTCCTGCGGGTCAACCGAGATCAGCAAGGATCCGTCCTCACCGCCCCCGTCCTGCGGGACGGTGGCCACGATGTCCTGGCTGGCACCGTCGACCGGCGGCTCCGAGCCGTCACCACTGACCGTCAGCGAGATCGGCAGCGACGTGGTCGGCTGGTCCGGGTCGTTGGACGCGAGCATCGCGATCGTCCGCTCGATGTCGCCAGCGCTCAGGCCAGCCGAGTCGATGGTCACGGTCACGTCCTGGGTCTGACCGGCCGGGACGGTGCCCGACATCGGCTCCATCGTCAGCCACTCCGGCAACTGGGTGTCCGGCGCGTCGGTGGTGCCCGTGACGTTCAGGACCAGGTGCGTGTCCGGGAAGCCGATGACCGACATCGGAGCCGGCTCCGGCATCCCACAGTCCACCGAGCGCAGATAGGACGGTGCGGACTCACCCTCGGCGTTGGAGCCGGCGAAGAAGCCGCTCGTCTCGCTCGTCGAGGGAGCATCCAGCTCGACCACGAGGGTCGACCCGGCCGGTGCGGTGCCGGTCACGGGGACCGACACCATCTGCAGCGCCTGCGGCTGCAGCGTCACCTCGGAGCTGCCGATCTGCGTCAGGTTGTCATAGGTCAGCGTCTCGCCGTCGAGGGTGTAGAGACGCACCGTGACGTTGGCCGGGGCACCATTGACCGCCTCGACCCCGAAGGAGACATCGGTGACCGCAAACTCGTCGGCGATCGCAAAGTCGGTCAGCGTGAAGGTCCGCAGGAACCCGTTGTCGCCGGTGAGTCCGTCCTCCGCGGAGCAGGCGACCGTGTTGTTGGCCAGGACAGCCTGCGACTCCGAGTGGGTCATCGTGACCGACCCCTCGTCCGCCGCGGGGCGCTCGACCTGCGTCTGTATGCCGCTCGCCACAGTCCCGGAGTTGCGTGCCGGTTCGAGCAGCTCACCCTGGCCAGGGAGCGTGCGGTCCTTCGGCAGGGCCGAGGCAGTGACCGGTGTGCCCGTCACTGGACGCAGGGTGATCGCCTGCTCGCCGGTCTCCTCCACGACGTTCCACTCCAGGCCCTGACCACCGGTGTTGCCGATGGTCACGGTGTGCTCCGTGACCGTGTCCGGCTCCTGCTCGGCAGCAACCTCACCGGGGTCGACCTCGAGCTGGGCAGCCGTGGACTGCACGAGCATCGGGAACGTCGCGTCGGCGACCGGCACGCCGCTGGCGTAGGTGCCGTCGGTCGACCAAGTGACCGAGCCAAAGGCCCACTCACCGATCGGCAGACCGCCAGCCTGCGCCATGATCTCCACGGCTGCGGACTCCCCCGGCGCCAGGGTGATCGTTGCCGGCTCGACCTGCACAGACACTCCATCGGCGCTCTCGCCCGCAGCGGTGTAGGTCACGCTCGTGTCCGCGACGTTGGTCACCGTGCGCGTCCAGGTGCACGCGGATCCGCACTCCTGGTCGACCAGGGCCGGGACGTTGAGCGTCTGCGGGTCCCCGTCAAACCCGGGAGCCGGGTTGGCGGCCTTGAAGTTCTCATAGGTCTCATCGAGAACCAGGCCGACCCGACCAGCGGCTCCCAGGTCCAACAGCCCCGATCCCTGATCAAACGCCGTCGTGGGGTCGGCGCCCGCGCTCAGGACATCAGGATTGGCCGAGGAGGCCAGGGCAGACCGGATCTGCATGGGGGTCCAGTCCGGGTGCAGCGCCGTCATCAGGGCTCCGGCTCCGGCCACGTGGGGTGAGGCCATCGAGGTGCCCTGCTGGACCATGTAGGAGTCAGCATCCCCGGCGTTGGCAGCCAGGATGTTGACACCGGGTGCGGTGATCGTCGGCGAGATCAGATCGTGCTGCGACGGGCCCCGCGAGGAGAAGCCGGCGATCGAGTTGGCCCACTCCTCATCAGTGACCAGAGACGTTGCCGCGTTGAGCCGGACCTGCGTGTCCGCGCCGGTCACGTGCTCACGCAGCGCGAGCCCGTCCGAGCGGCCGATCATGACGGCCGGCACCGAGGTGCCAGCCAGGCCGCCCATGGTGGTGGGCGGGCCGACCGAGTCACTGAAGACCACGACGGCGTCTGCCCCGGCCGAGGCAGCGTTGCTCACCTTGGCCGAGAAGTCACAGGCACCACGCTCGATGAGCGCGACGGAGCCCTCAAAGACACCGCCCGGGAAGGCAGCGCACCCGTTGCCGTTGCCGGAGGCCACCGCCTCCGCGTCACGGATCGGTGCCTCGAGGTCGTTGGTCAGGCCCGGGCCGTCACCGGAGGGGACCGCGGCCAGACCGCTGAGGCCCTCGGGGGCACCGGCAGTCGTGACGTCGAGCGTCTGCGCGAAGACCCGGCTGGTGGTCGAGGCCGCAACGGCGGTGATCCACGGCCCGCTGTGAGCCGTCGTGCTCTCACCCGGTCCCTCGTTGCCGGCCGCTGCGGCCACAAAGATGCCCGCGTTGGCGGCCTCGAGGAAGCCCACGCTGACCGGGTCGGTCCAGGGGCTGTCCGAGCCGGCGATGGAGAAGTTGATGACATCCACACCGTCGGTGACGGCCTGGTCGATGCCGGCCAGGATCGCGGTGATCGGGCAGTTGTTCAGGCACACCCGATAGGCCACGATGTTGGCCCGGGGCGCCACCCCGGAGACCTCGCGGGTGAACGAGGTGTCACCGATGGTGAACGTCGCATCGTGGACGTTGCCTGCCGCCGTCGACGCGGTGTGACTGCCGTGGCCGTCACTGTCGATGGCGCTGTCCTCGCGGTAGTCGAAGGACCAGGCCCCGACCAGTTTGTCGTTGCAGATCGCCTCGTCGGGCTGCCTGCTATTCGACGGGTCGCAGACACCCAGGTAGGTCCCGTCACCGAGCGGGTTCTCGTGCTGATAGCCCGTGCCGTCGGTGGCGGCAAAGGACGGGTGCTCGGGGTTGACGCCCGAGTCCAGGATGCCGACCAGCACACCCTCTCCACGGGTGCCGACCTGGCTGCCCGTCTCGCCGCCCCAGATCGCGGCCGAGCCGATCGCCTCGTGCGAGACGTCGGTGGTCAGCTCGCGCAGCTCGTCGGGATAGACCGCGGCCACCCCCGGCAGGGCGGAGAGCTGCACGGCCTCGGAGCGGTCCGCCTCGATGACGACCGCGTTGAGCACCGAGCTGTAGGTGCGCTCGATCGCGACCTCACGACCCAACTCGCCTCCGGCTGTGTCGGCGAAGGTGGCCTGGCGGGCCTGCAGGTGGTCGGCGTAGGAGCGGGCCGCCGAGGAGGTCACGTCCAGCTTGGGCGCACCCGTGACCTGCGGGTCGGTGGCGGACAGGTCCGCGATGCCGCCGTCGTAGGTCGCCAGGGACGGCTCGTCCAACTGCACGATCCACCGGCCGGTCTCGGACGAGCCGAGGGTGCTGCTGGCTGCGAGTGTGTCCTGGTCCCCGGACGTGTCACCGCTCGCCGCCGTGCTGCCAGCGGCGATCTCCTGACCGGCCAGGTCGGCCTGGCCGAACTGTGCGGCGGCGATGCCCGGCACCACGGCCACGGCTGTGACCGCGACGGCCGCGGCGAGGGCCCGACCGCCCCAGGATCTGGTGGTGCTGCGTCTCATCCGCCGTGTTGCGTCAGTGGTTGACCGGCGCATCAGATGGCGGTGATGGTCAGGACGGCGGTGTAGGTGCCGGGAGCGGTGTCAACGGGGATCTGCAGCTCCAGGCCGGCGCCGAGCACGGCCGAGCCGGTGCCAGCACCCTCGTCGGCCGAGCCCAGCTGGCGCGGCACGGACAGGCCCTCACCCGACGGGAAGCCGGGGTCCACGGCGTCGCCCGGGTTCACGGTCTGGCCGTCCGTGGAGGACTCCACGGACGGGGACCAGCCGAGGAAGCCACCCGCGAAGGAGTCATCGCCCTCGCTGGCGCTGAACTCAGACACCTGAGCGGAGACATCCCAGCCCGGGTTGGTCGCCCGGGAGTCGGTCACGGTGACGGGTCGCAGCTCACCTGAGGTGGCCAGGCGGTCGCCGAGGGAGTCCATCTCAGGCAGCGCCACCGTGCGGTCGTCGGGGTCGACGGAGATCACCAGTGACCCCTCACCGGTGTCCTCGGGGATCGTCGCGACGATCTCCTCGCTCGCGTCGTCGGCCGGCGGCTCCGAGCCGTCGGTGTCGCCATAGGCCACAAAGACGCCGGTGCCCCACTCAGCCTGGTTGTCGCCCTCCGGGTGCACGCCGGCGGCGAAGGCCACATCGCCGTTGTCGTTGATCGTCGGGCCACCGCCGAAGACGGGGCTGGCGTTGTGCTGGCCGAGCTGGGCGGTGCCCAGGTCGGTGGTGACCGCGTCACCCTGGGTCGCGACCGCGACCAGGTCCTCGCCGTCGCCAACATAGATGACTGCGCCGTCCGGGCCGATGGCGCGGAAGACGACCTCACCAGCGTTGTTGATGTCGGGGCGGAAATAGCGCACCGACTGGACGGGGCCGTCGGCGGACTCGGCAGCGATCTCGGTCACGGTCTCACCGTCGGAGCGCACGACGACCTTGGCGCCGTCCGAGACGCGCTCGGCGACAGCCGCGATGACGCCCTCGTCGTTCACGGCGATGCCGTTGTCAAACTCCTTGTAGGGCGACTCGGGGTCAACTGCCTGGTTGGCCAGCAGGACCTCGGAGGAACCGTCCGGGTTGAAGACGCGCAGCTCCTGCTCGGTCACCTTGTCGTCAGAGGTCGAGACCTTGGCCGCGATCTGTCCGGCGTCGTTGTAGTGCGCGGTGTAGAAGAAGGTGAAGGGGCTGTTCGGGTCGACGCCCTTGTCGCTGGCATAGAAGACACCCATGCCGTCGCGGTAGGCGGCCATCGAGCGGCCGGCCGAGAACGAGGCCTGGAACCCGATGTTGCCGTCCTCGTCCACCGCGGCCGAGGAGTAGGAGTTGGGCAGCACCGGAGAGGTCCCGACCTGTTCCGCGGTCTGCGTGTCGGCGGAGTACAGATACAGCTTGTTGTCCACGCCACCGCCGCCCAGCGTGAAGGCGATGTCGCCCTTGTCGTTCAGGATCGCCTCACCGGGGATGGTCCCGCCCTCGTTGCCGGTGTAGACGATCTCGCCCTCGCCGCCACTGCCAAACCAGACGCCCGGGCTGCCGATGGTCGGGTCAAGACCCGCGACGTATTGCACCCGGAAGGACACCTCGCCGTTCTCGTTGATCTGGGGGGTGATGGAGTTGAAGGACGACCCCGGCGGCAGGTTGTGCCCCGCGTCGTTGGCCAGCAGGTTGGTCCGGGCCTGGAGCTCGACCGTGTCGTAGGGGTCGCCGTCGGCGTGGGCCGCCATCGGCGTCACGCCGGCAGCGATCAGCAGCGCGGCCGTCGTGGGGGCGGCGGCCAGCAGCGTCATGAACGAACGGCGCGCTGCGGGACGGGGAGAGGTGTGCATCGTTGGAGCCTTCCGAGGGGTGTGGTGTCCCCGGCAGTCTCACCCGAAGTTGTTACCACTGTCAATAGTTACACTAAGGTTTTACCCATGGAAGACTCCTCCGTTGCCGAACTCGTCCAGCTCGGCCTCACCCGCTATGAGGCCCAGAGCTACCTCGCCCTGATCGGTCGCGACGATGGCACACCCGCAGAGATCGCCCGGATCGGCAACATCCCGCGACCCCGCGCCTACGACGTGCTGGCCTCTCTTGCCGAGCGTGGCTTCGTGGCGCCTGTCTCGGGCTCCCCCGGCCTGCGTTATCGGGCCAAGCCCCCGGACCAGGTGTTCGACAGCCTGCTCGCGGTGCGTCGCCACGATCTCGAGACGCTCGCCTCCCGATCTCGTGAGCTCGCCGTTGAGTTGCAGGCCCGTTTCGTGGACGGTCAGGGCCGAGCCGAGCCGCTGGACTATGTCGAGGTCCTGCGCGACCCGGCCCACACCGTGCAGCGCATCGAGCGGTTGTGGCAGGGGGCGCAGGAGGAGATCCTCGCGATGGTGCGCCCGCCCTATCTGGCCGCCCCACCCTCAGACGAGGCAACGCTCCCGTCCAGGGCCGGCATCAGAGCCATCTATGCGCGTCCCCTGCTCGATGACCCAGATCTGGTGCGCCTGCTCGAGGCCTACGAGCGCCTCGGCGAGGACCTGCGCATCTGTGACGACGTGCCGCTGAAGATGACGGTCGTCGACCGGCAGTCAGTCGCCTTCAACATGCCCGACCCGGTCGAGAACGGCTCCTCGGTCACCACGATCGTCGTGCACCACCGCGACCTCGCCGCCACCCTCAGCATCGCCTTCGAGACCCTGTGGGGGCAGGCAAGCACACTCGCGGACAGCGTCCCCGAGCCCGCTGCCGACACCGACGCTTGACCGAGCCGTCGTGCACCACCGCGACCTGGCCGCCACCCTCAGCTGTCGTGCAACACCGGGCACCGATGACCGCTTCGACACGACGCCACCATGGCAGGTCAGTCGAGCGAGGCAGTCAGGCGCTGCACCGTGCGCAGGTTGGGCCCGGCCAACTGAGGTGCGGTGTCGCGGTAATAGGTCATCCCGCTGATGGCCGGCGCCAGGGCGAAGCCGCGCGCCCGGCGGTAGGCCGCCTCGTCGAGCCCCAGGGCCTCCCGATAGAGGTCGGAGACCTGCTCCGGCAGATAGCCCCACATCGCGTTGAGCTCGATCGCCGGGTCACCGCGACCCGCTGTGCCCCAGTCGATCACAGCAGCCAGGTGTCCGTCGCGCACCAGGAGATTCCCCTCGTGCAGATCGCCGTGGAACCAGACCGGCTCCCCCTCGTAGGGCGGCGCGGCCAGCGCGTCCTCGAGCACGGCGAGCACCGCGTCGCGTGAGACGAGCGCGCTGTCGGCCCTGTCCGTCCACTCCCTGACCCACGCCTCCACGGCCGCGACCGGAGCACCGCGGCCGGACGTGCTCACTGGCCCGTCCATGCCGGGCACGGCGCGGCAGACCCGGACGAAGGCAGCGAGCGAGGTCGCCCACTCCTCCAGATCGATCGATTCTGCGGTGGGCTCAGCTCCCTCGATCCACGGGACCACGGTCCAGTGCCACGGAAAGCCCGCTCCCGGCTCGCCCAGCGCGAGCGGCGCCGGCACCGCCAGTGGCAGGCGCGGCGCGAGGCGGGGCAGCCAGGCGTGCTCCCAGAGCGCGGAGTCGCTCGCGCCGGGGACCCGCGGCGTCCGCACCACCAACTCCTCGCCCAGACGGAAGAGCTGGTTGTCGGTGCCGGTCGGGGGCAGCCGCCGCAGGGGCAGGCCGCTCCACTGCGGGAACTGCTCGTCGACCAGATGGCGGACTGTGCTGTCGTCGACCTGGATCTCATCTGCGTGCAGGCCACTCATCGACGCCCACGTTAGTGTGTCGCATGCGCTTGAGACTCGGTCGCCCGGACATCGCGGACCTCGCCGACCGGTTCGACACGCCCGCCGCAGACGGGGACCTGTCCGTGACCTTCCTCGGCGTCAGCAGCCTGCTCGTGGACGACGGCGAGACGGCGTTCCTGACGGACGGGTTCATGTCCCGTCCCTCGCTCCTCCGGGTGGCCGTGGGACGACTCAGCCCCGATCGGGAGCGGATCGACGCCACCCTGGGCCGGTTGGGGTTCGGGGGCACCGGACGCGACCTGGCCGCGGTGCTGCCGGTCCACACCCACTATGACCACGCCATGGACTCCGCCGTCGTCGCGCAGCGGACGGGAGCCGTCCTCCTCGGAGGCTCCTCCTGCGCCAACCTCGGGCGCGGCGCCGGGCTCGACCCTGCCCAGATCGCCGTGGTCAGCCCGGGACAACCCCAGACCTTCGGTGGGTTCACGCTCACCCACCTGGTGTCCGAGCACTGTCCACCGGACCGTTACCCCGGGACCATCGACGAGCCCGTGGTGCCGCCGGTGCGGACGTCGGCCTATCGCTGCGGGGAGACGTGGTCAATCCTGGTGGAGCACACCAGCGGCCGGTCGGCCCTGCTGCAGGGCAGCGCCGGCTTTGTGGAGGGTGCCCTCGCCGGGCGTCAGGCCGAGGTCGCCTACCTCGGGGTCGGTCAGCTCGGGGTGATGGACGAGGACTACATCCGGACCTACTGGGCGCAGACCGTCGAGACGATCGGTGCCCGCCGGGTCGTGCTCACCCACTGGGACGACTTCTTCCGTGGGCTGGACCAGCCGCTGCGCACCCTGCCCTATGCCGCTGACGACCTGGACGTCACCCTGCGGATCTTCACGCAGTTGGCCGGCGAGCAGGGCATCGCGCTGCACCTGCCGACGCTGTGGCGCCGCGAGGACCCCTGGGCAGGACTCTGACCCCACGTCGCGGTCAGCACCGTCGCGGTCAGAAAATCGGCGGCAGCAACGTCGCCGGTCAGCAACGGCGCAGGTCAGTAGGAGGAGCGCTCGGCCCGCTCGACCTCGGGCACCCACGTGGCAGCGAGTGCCTCAGACCCGCGGGCCAGCAGCGCGACGTCCGCTCCGACGAGGATGAACTCGGCTCCGTCGTCGGCATAGCCCTTGGCCACCTGCGGGTCGAAGGCGTTGACACCCACCGGTTTTCCGGCGGCGCGCACCGCCTCGAAGGTCTGGCGCACCGCTGCGACGACGTCCGGGTGCGACTGCTGCCCGAGCACCCCCATGGAGGCGGCCAGGTCGGACGGCCCGACGAAGACCGCGTCGACCCCGTCGACCGCGGCGATCTCGCCGGCGGCCTGCACGCCGGCGGCCGTCTCGATCTGCACGATCAGGGCGACGTGCTCATCAGCCTGGGTGAGATAACCCTCGGTCCGGTTCCAGCGTGCCGACCTGGCCAGGGCAGACCCGACTCCGCGACGACCCCGCGGCGGATAGCGGACCGCCTCGACCGCGGCCTGCGCCTCCTGCGCCGAGGAGACCATCGGGACCAGCACGGTCTGGGCGCCCAGATCGAGCACCTGCTTGAGGACGACGGTGTCGTTGACCGGGACCCGCACGACGGGCGTCACCGGATAGGCGGCGGCCGCCTGGAGCTGGGCCAGCACGGACTCCAGCCCGTTGGGCGAGTGCTCCATGTCGATCAGCAACCAGTCGAGACCGGCACCGGCACAGATCTCGGCGACCAGCGGCGACCCGGAGCACACCCACATGCCGGCCAGTGGGCGCCGTTGCGTGCCCGCGAGCGCCTGGGCCAGGGTCAGACGAAACGACATGTGACCGTCCCCATCTCGTTGTAGTCGGCCAGGATCGTGTCGCCGCGGTGCACCCACATCGGTCGGGTGAAGGACCCGGCCAGGATGATGTCACCGGCACTGAGCTTGTCATCGTGCGAGGCGAGCTTGCGGGCCAGCCAGGCCACCGACAGCGCCGGGTTGTTCAGCACCGCGGCGGCGACGCCGGACTCCTCGATCGTCTCGTTGCGATAGAGCAGCGCGGAGACCCAGCGCAGGTCCAGGTCGTGCGGTCGCACCGGGTTGCCGCCATAGACCATGGCGCCCATCGCGGCGTTGTCGCTGATCGTGTCGACGATCGTGCGTCCCTCCATCTCGATGCGCGAGGAGAGGATCTCCAGGGCCGGCACGACATACTCGGTGGCCCGGAGCACGTCAAAGACGGTGACATCCGGGCCCTCCAGGTCGTCGGAGAGCACGAAGGCCAGCTCGACCTCGATCCGCACGTTGGAGAACCGGTCGAACTCGATGACCGAGCCGTTCTCAAAGACCATGTCGTCAAAGATGGCGCCATAGTCGGGCTCGGTGATGCCGGTGGCGGCCTGCATCACCTTGCTGGTCAACCCGATCTTGCGTCCGACGAGCCGGCGACCGTCGGCCTGGCCCCGACGACGCCACTCAGCCTGCACGGCATACGAATCCTCGACCGTCATGTCCGGGTGACGCACCGTCAGGCGGGGCACCATCGTGCGGTCCTGCTCGGCACGGGCCAGTTCGTCGGCGATCGTGGCGATGTCCTCTGGGGGCAGCATCCTGGTCCTTCGGTTGTGGATGGGCAGTGCGGGTCAGAGTTGGTTGCCGAGCTTGTACTCGCCCTGCTTCCAGCTGGGCAGGTCGTGGCCCTCCCCCTCATGCCCCTCGCGGGTGTAGGAGAAGCCGTCGGCGCCGATCGTGACCGCCATCTCGGAGTCGTCGGTGCGGGCGACCAGCGGCTGGGGGTTGCCGTCCAGGTCGAGCACCGGGGAGGCCTCGGTGTACCAGGACGGCACCACCGGGTTGCCCCACCAGTCGCGGCGCTGGTTGTCGTGCACGTCCCAGGTCACGATCGGGTTGTCCGGGTCGCCGGTGTAGTAGTCCTGGGTGTAGATCTCGACGCGGTGCCCGTCCGGGTCGCGCAGATACAGATAGAAGGCGTTGGAGACCCCATGCCGACCGGGCCCGCGCTCGATGTGGTTGGACATCCGCAGCGCACCGAGCTTGTCGCAGATGGCGATGATGTTGTGCTTCTCGTGGGTGGCGAAGGCCACGTGGTGCATGCGCGGTCCGTCCCCACCGGTCATCGCCGTGTCGTGCACGGTGGGCTTGCGCCGCATCCACGCGGCATAGACCGTGCCCTCCTCGTCCCGGATGTCCTCGGTGACCCGGAAGCCCAGGTCCTGGGCATAGGCCACGGCCCGCGGGACGTCGGGGGTGACCTGGTTGAAGTGGTCGATGCGCACCAGGGCGCCGGGGGTGTAGAGGTCGTAGCGCCAGGCGAGCCGCTCGACGTGCTCGACGTCGTAGAAGAACTCGTAGGGGAAGCCCAGCGGGTCCTCAACGCGCACCGTGTCGCCGATGCCCTTCACGAAGCCCTCGGGGCGACGCTCCACCCGGCAGCCCAGCTCCTCATAGAAGGCGACCGCGTTGTCCAGCTCCTCGGGGCTGCGCACGCGATAGGAGAAGGCCGCCACCGCAGCGACCGGGCCCTGACGCAGCACCAGGTTGTGGTGGATGAACTCCTCAAAGGAGCGCAGATAGATCGTGCTCTCGTCCTCCTCGGTGACCACCAGGCCGAGGACCTCGGCGTAGAACTTGCGGGAGGCCGCCAGGTCGGTCACCACCAGCTCCATGGAGGCGCAGCGCAGGATGTCCGGGGGTGGGGCCTGGGGCGTCGGGATCGCGTTGGCGGGGCGCCCTCGGCTGGGGCCGTGGTGGGTCGGGGTGCTCATGTCAGCGTCCTTGCTGGTGTCGGGGTGTGGAGGGTATGCCGTGGGTCGGGTCTACTGGCCGAAGACCGGGTTGTGCACCTCACCGAGGTTGATGTGCACGGCCTGCTGGTCGGTGTAGAAGTCGATCGAGCGGTAGCCGCCCTCGTGGCCGAGACCGGAGGCCTTGACGCCACCGAAGGGGGTGCGCAGGTCGCGCACGTTGTTGGAGTTGAGCCAGACCATCCCGGCCTCGACGGCCTGGGAGAAGTTGTGCGCGCGCTTCAGGTCGCTGGTCCAGATATAGGCCGCCAGACCGTATGCCGTGTTGTTGGCCAGGGCGAGCGCCTCACCATCGGTGTCGAACGGCGTGATCGTCACGACCGGACCAAAGATCTCCTCCTGGAAGACCCGCGCCTCTGGGGGCACGTCAGCAAAGACGGTGGGGGCCACGAAGTTGCCCGTCTCGAAGCCCTCCGGGCGGCCACCGCCAGCGACCAGTCGTCCCTCGGTCTTGCCGAGCTCGACATAGGACATCACCTTGTCGTAGTGCTCGGGGTGCACGAGGGCGCCGACCTCGGTGCTCTCCTGGTGGGGATAGCCGACGCGCACCCGCTGAGCCTGCGCGGCATAGCGCTCCACAAACTCGTCATAGATCTCCCGCTGGACCAGGATGCGCGACCCTGCCGTGCACCGCTCACCGTTGAGGGAGAAGACCCCGAAGATGGTGGCGTTGATCGCGGCCTCGAGGTCAGCGTCGGCGAAGACGACCGCCGGGGACTTGCCACCCAGCTCCATCGACAGGCCCTTGAGATGCGGCGCGGCGTTGGCGAAGATGAGCTGACCGGTGCGGCTCTCACCGGTGAACGAGATCAGCGGGACGTCCGGGTGCTTGACCAGCGCGTCACCGGCCTGCTCACCGAAGCCGTTGACCAGGTTGAACACGCCCTGCGGCAGCCCCGCCTCCTCGAAGATCCCCGCCCACAGGGACGCGGACAGCGGCGTGAACTCCGCCGGCTTCAGGACCACCGTGTTGCCGGTGGCCAGGGCCGGGCCCAACTTCCAGGACTCCAGCATGAACGGGGTGTTCCAGGGCGTGATCAGCCCGGCGACACCGATCGGTTTGCGGTTGACGTAGTTGATCTGCCGGCCCGGCACTTTGAACGTGTCGTCGGACTGGGCCACGATCAGGTCGGCGAAGAAGCGGAAGTTCTCGGCCGCCCGGCGCGCCTGGCCCAGGGCCTGGGTGATCGGCAGGCCCGAGTCGAAGGACTCCAGCTCGGCCAGCCGCTGGTCCCGCGACTCCACGAGGTCGGCGATGCGGTGCAGCACCCGGGAGCGCTCGCGCGGCAGCAGGTGCGGCCACGGACCGTCCGTGAACGCGCGGCGGGCGGCCGCGACCGCCGCGTCGACGTCCGCGCTCTGGCCAGCAGCGGCCTGCACGTAAGTCTCGTTGGTGACCGGGTCCAGCACGTCGAAGGTCTCCCCGTCGAGGGAGTCGACGAACTCACCGTCGATGTAGTGCTGGATGCGCTCGGGCAGGTCAGCCGGAAGACGGTGGCCGGTGGCCGCGGCCGCGGTGGTGTCAGTCATGGGTTCCTCCAGTGGGTCTGGGTCGGGACGCGGTCGGTGAGGACGCAGCCGGTGAGGGTGCAGTCGGTGAGGACGCAGTCGCGCCCGGTGTGAGGCCGGGGATCAGTTCGGGGGCGTGCTCGGGCTGGTTGCTCAGCAGATAAGCGTGCAGGGTGTTGGCGCGGTGGTGCAGGGCGGCCTGCTGGATCTCGGCGGCCGGGGCGGACGCCTCGACGAGGTCGATCAGGTGCTCGTGCTCGCGCACCGAGTTGGCGGCCCGTTCGGGCACGACGGTGAAGGTCGAGTCGCGCAGGTTGTCCAGCCGGGCCCACTCCGCGCGCACCAGCTCCATCAGCCGCTCGTTGGGGCAGCCTCGGGTGAGGACCACGTGGAGCTCGTGGTTGAGGGCGGTGAACTCGTGCGGCACGAGATCCTCCAGCTGGCCCCGCATCCGGTCGTTCACGTTCCGCGCCTCGCTCAGGTCCGCCGCGGTGAGGTGCCCGGCGGACAGGGCGGTGGCTGCGGCCTCCAGCAGGGCGAGGGTCTGCATGGTGTCGCCGAACTGGGCGACGTCCACCACGAAGACCCGGGCACCGACGTTGTGCTCGAAGGTGACCAGACCCTCGGCCTCCAGCTGGCGGATGGCCTCGCGCACCGGCACCACCGACATGTCGAGCTCCTCGGCGATGCTCGCGAGCACGAGGCGGTGCCCCGGGGCATAGTCCCGCGCCTGGATGCGCTCGCGCAGCCACTGATGGGCGCGCTGCGACTTGCTCAGCGCGACACCGGGCGGGCTCGAGATCATCCGGCGCTGCCCCCAGTGCCGTCCTCGGTGCCGTCCTTGGTGCCAGCTGTCGTGGCCCCTGCGGACTGGCCGCCGGCCCGCTCGGCCTCGTAGCGCTCACGCCACTGCTGGTTCATCGGGAACAGCCCCTTGATGGGCTCCCCCTCGCTGATCCGGTCGGCGACCCAGGCGTCCTCGGCCTCCTTGTCCAGCACGGCGTCGACGACCTCCTCGACCAGCGCCGGGGGCAGGACGATGGCTCCGTCGGCGTCGGCCACGATGATGTCGCCGGGCTGGACCGTGGTGCCGCCGCAACTGATCGTCAGGTCGTGGTCCCACGGGACGTGCCGGCGGCCGAGCACCGCCGGGTGGGCGCCTGAGCTGTAGACCGGGATGCCAGCCGCCGCGACCGCGTCGTGATCGCGGACCGCGCCATCGGTGATGATCCCTGCGGCGCCGTTGGACCTCGCGCGCAGGGCGAGCACGTCGCCAAGGGTGCCAGCCGTGGCGTCACCACGGGCCTCGATGACCATGACCTCGCCCTCGCCGATCGCGTCGAAGGCCCGCTTCTGAGCGTTGTAGCCGCCGCCGTGGCTCTTGAACAGGTCCTCGCGGCTCGCCACGAAACGCAGGGTCCGGGCCGTGCCGACGATCTTGCCCGAGCCGGGCAGCGCTCGGACCCCGTCGATGGAGACGTTGTTGAACCCCAGCTTGCGCAACTGCTGGGAGAGTCCGGCGACGGGACAGTCCATCAGCTTGGCGCGCACCTCGGGGGTCAGCGCGGGGCGGGCTGCTGACTCGTCGGCGCCCGCGGCTGCGGGCAGGCCGGCGGCCTCCTCGGAGCCCCAGGCGGCGATGCGCTGCTCGTCGTCGACGGCAGGCAGTGAACCGAGTGCCGGATCAAACGAGGGCCCCTCACCCTGGACGACCCGGGTCTGCAGACGACCCGAGCTCTGACCGGTGTCGGGCGCGTCGACCTCGACCTCCACCAGGTCACCGGGTGCCACCACCGTCGAGCCGGCCGGGGTGCCGGCGAGGATCACATCACCGGTCTCGAGGGTGAAGTGCTGGGACAGGTCGGCCACGAACTGGGCGAGCGGGAAGATGAGCCCGCCGGTGGTGTCGTCCTGCACGAGCTCGCCGTTGACCCACGTGCGCAGGCGCAGGGCGGCCGGGTCGATGTCAGCGGCGTTGATCAGGGTCTGCCCGATGGGGGTGAAACCGTCCCCGCCCTTGGAACGGACGTTGGAGCCCTTGTCATTGGCCCGCAGGTCATAGAGCCCGAAGTCGTTGGCGGCCGTCACCCAGGCGACGTGTGCCCACGCCTGGTCGGCGCTGACCCACCGGGCGGGCTCCCCGATCACCAGGGCGACCTCCCCCTCGAAGGCCAGCAGCTCGGTGCCCCGCGGCCGGACGATCTCAGCACCGGAGGCAGCCACGGAGCTCGACGGCTTGAAGAAATAGCTCGGGGTGGCTGGGCGCTTGCCGCGCTGGTCAGCACGCGAGGCATAACTGACGTGGACCGCGACGATCTTGCCGGGGCGCTGCGGCAGACCGGCGAATCGGGCATCGTGCTGGGGGTCCATGGGCCTCCTTGCTCAGGACTGTGGCGCGACTCTTGCGCAGGTTCTCGGATCGTATATGATCTGTCAGGTCGACACAACAGCCAAGACACCACCTCTGGCACCGTCGCCGAAGACAGCGTCGTCTGCGGGAAGGGATCTAAGCCACCATGCAGTTCCACCATCACGGATACGTCTCCCAGGACCCTCGGATCCTGCCCGCGGACGGCACCGGCGTCGACCGCCCGAGTGAGCTCCCCGACGAGATGGACGTGCTGATCGTCGGGTCGGGCCCGGCCGGCATGTTGATGGCCGCCCAGCTCTCGGCGTTCCCGGACGTGACCACCCGCATCATCGAGCGCCGCGAGGGGCGCCTGCAGCTCGGCCAGGCGGACGGCATCCAGCCCCGCAGCGTGGAGACCTTCCAGGCCTTCGGGTTTGCCGAGCGGATCATCGCCGAGGCCTACAACATCGGCTGGATGAACTTCTGGGGCCCGGACCCGCAGGACCCGGACAACATCATCCGCACCTCGCGCACCGAGGACTACGCCTTCGGCATCTGCGAGTTCCCGCACCTGATCGTCAACCAGGCCCGCGTCCTGGACTACTTCGCCGAGGCGGCCCTGCACGGCCCCGGCCGCATCACTCCCGACTACGGCGTCGAGTTCGTCGGGCTCACGACCGGCCACGAAGGTGACTATCCGGTGGAGGTGACCCTGCGGCATACGGCTGGCCTGTTGGCCGGCCAGGAGCGCACCGTGCGCACGAAGTATGTCGCGGGCTGCGACGGTGCCCGCAGCGACGTGCGACGGGCGATCGGCCGCAAGCACATCGGCGACATCTCCGCGCACGCCTGGGGCGTCATGGATGTCCTGGTCAACACCGACTTCCCCGACTGGCGCATCAAGTGCGCGATCAACTCCACACACGGCAACATCCTGCACATCCCCCGCGAGGGCGGCTATCTGTCGCGGATGTATATCGACCTGGGCGCGGTGGCGCAGGACGACGACCACAAGGTCCGGCAGACGCCGCTGGCGAGCGTGATCGACAAGGCCAACGCGATCCTGCACCCCTACTCCATCGACGTCCGGGAGGTGGCCTGGCACAGCGTCTATGAGGTGGGCCACCGGGTCACCGACAAGTTCGACGACATCGACCCGGGCGAGCAGGGGCACCCACGCGTCTTCCTCACCGGCGACGCCTGCCACACGCACAGCGCCAAGGCAGGGCAGGGCATGAACGTCTCCATGCAGGACGGGTTCAACCTGGCCTGGAAGCTCGGTCAGGTGCTGACCGGCCGGAGCCCGGAGTCGCTGATGGCGACCTACTCCGCCGAGCGGCAGCCGGTCGCGCAGCAGCTGATCGACTTTGATCGTGAGTGGTCCTCGCTGATGGCGCGCAAGCCCGAGGAGATCGAGGACCCGCAGGCGTTGGCGACCTATTATCTGGCGACCGCCGAGTTCCCCTCCGGCTTCATGACGCAGTATCCGCCGTCGCTAATCACCGGGACGGCCGAGCACCAGGGGCTGGCCGAGGGCTTCCCGATCGGCAAGCGGTTCAAGTCCGCCGAGGTGGTCAAGGCCTGCGACGGCAACGTCCAGCACCTGGGCCACCACGCCCGCGCCGACGGTCGGTGGCGGGTCTATGCCTTTGCCGACGCGCCCGCCCCCGGGCAGAGCTCGGCCCTGACGGACTGGGCCCGGTGGTTGTCGCAGTCGCCGGACTCACCGCTGGTGCGGCACACCCCGGCGGATGGCGACGTGGACGCTGTCCTGGACGTCAAGGTGATCTATCAGCAGGGCTTCGAGGACATCGACCTGACCACGCTCGACCCCGTCTTCGTGCCGCGCACCGGCCCGTTCGAACTGATGGACTGGGAGAAGGTCTTCGCCGCCGGCAACGGGTCGGACATCTTCGCGGAGCGCTCGATCTCGCGCGACGGCGCGGTCGTCGTAGTCCGGCCGGACCAGTACGTCGCCCACGTCCTGCCGCTGACCGCCACGCAGGAGCTCAGCGACTTCTTCGCCCAGCACCTCCTCCCCGCAAAAAGATAAAGGTCTCGCACGCGCCCCCGGAAAAAGATAAAGGTTTCGTACGCGCCGCCGGAAAAAGATAAAGGTTTCGTACGCGCCGCCCGCAACTTCGTAGAGGTCTCGCACGCCTCCCGCGAGGCGTGCGTCGACGCCCCGCCGGACGGATCAGGCGTTGACCCGGATCACCTCGCGCTGATAGGGCGCCATCACCTCGCCGCTGACGCGCAGGTCGAGCAGCAGGAACGGTCGCTCGTCCACCGGCCGCTGCACCCACGCCTCCAGCTGGTCCAGGTCATCGATCGTGTTCACGACGACGCCCTCGGCGCCGACCGCCTGGGCCAGCCCGGCAAAGTTCACCTCGTCGATCATCATCGGCTCGAGGGCGAACCCCTTGCGTCCGTAGAGGTGGACCTCGGCGCCGTAGGCGTGGTCGTTCCACACCACAGCCATGCCGCGACCACCGGCCACCCGCACAGCGGTGTCCAGGTCTGCGAGCGCCATCAGTCCGCCGCCGTCGCCGGTGGTGAGCACGACCGTCGAGTCCGGCTTGGCTCGGGCCGCCCCGGCCACCGAGGGGAAGCCCTGCCCGATGGCCTGGTAGGCCGTGCCGATCATCATCATTCGGTCCGGTGAGGCAACGGGCCAGTACATGTTGGCCCAGGCGATGAAGTGGCCGCCGTCCGAGACCACGACCCGGTCCTGCGGGAGCAGCTCGGCGATGCGTCGCGCGGCCGAGCGCGGGTCCAGCCGGCCATCGGGCGCCTGCCCAGTCCCTGGGTCATAACCCCGCAGTGCCGCGACGTCCACGCTCTCGCGCCAACCGCTGCTCTCGGCCCCGAGGGCGGAGAGCTCGGCGAGGATCGCGCGGGCGCTCAGGGCCGCGTCCGCATGGAGATAGTCGCCGACCTGGGGGTGCGTGGCCACGTTGGACAGGTCGACCTGGATCACCCGTGCCGAGGGGTCGAACAATTCACCGAAGCGCATCGTGAACTGGTTGAGCGAGGCGCCGAAGACGACGGCGACGTCGGCCTGCTGGATCAGCTCCATCGCTGCGTCGGCACCGAAGCCTCCGGCGACACCGAGGTCAAACTGCTGCTCGGGGAAGATGCCGCGAGCCAGGGCCGTGCTGGCGGTGACCGCTCCAGTCGAGGCGGCCAGCGCCCCCAGGTCGTCCGCTGCCCCAGACAGCCAGGCGCCACGGCCGGCCAGCAGCACCGGCCGCTCGGCGTCGGCGAGCGCGCGAGCGATCTGCGCGACCTTGCCCACGGCCAGCTCACCCGCCGGGGCGATCGGCTCGGGAACCAACGGCTCCGGAGGCGCAGGGATCTCGCCCATGTCCAGGCCCGCCACGTCATACGGGATGGCCAGCACGGCAGGCAGTGAATAGGACAGCGCGTGCTCGATGGCGAGCATGGTGGTCGCCGCCGCGTCGGTGCGCCCGACGGTGAAGGTGCGCACACCGACGCCACTGGCGAGGGCCAGTTGGTCGACGTCCCAGGGGCGACGGCCCCAGCGGGGCGCCTCGCCGGTGACCAGGATGAGGGGGACGCGTGCCTGGGCGGCCTCGGCGAGCGAGGTCAGCGTGTTGGTGAACCCGGCGCCATAGGTCGTTGTTGCGGCAGCCAGTCCGCCACCTGCGCGATAGCAGGCGTCTGCTGCCACCACCGCCCCGGCCTCGTGCCGCACGGCGGTGTAGGTCGCATCCGTCTCACGCTCGAGGGCGTTGAGGAAGTGCGCATTGCCGTTGCCCATCACCCCAAAGACCTGGCTGATCTGCCGGGTGAGTGTGGCGGCGACATGGGCAGACACGGTGGCCATGAAAATGTTCTCCTCGTTGAGTGGTCAGGCCGGACAACCCTAATGGGCCTCCCCTGCCCTAGACGACACGGCGTCGTGCCAGCACCGCGATCCCCACCCCCAGGATGACGAGTGTGGTGGCCACGTGTGTGGTCCAGGGGACGCCCCCGGACTCGGCGACCGCGATGGCCCAGGCCGCGGCCATCTGCCCCGCGATGGTGCACAGCATCAGCACCAGCACGCCGTGGACCCGCACCAGCAGCGCGGACGCCGCGATGAAGCTCACGCCGAGAGGACCACCGGTGTAGAGCCACCACTGCGTCGGCCAGGCGCCGAAGTCGTGGGGCAGCAACAGGGCCGCCCCGAGCGCACAGATGAGCACCACGGAGCCGACGGCCGTGTTGAGCCAGGCCGCGACATACGGCCCGGCCACTGCACCCACGCGCCCGTTCAGGGCCTGCTGGATCGCCGTGCCGACACCAACCCCCACCGTGAAGATCAGCAACGTGGTCACCACGGTGGTGCTGGCGTCTCCCCCGGAGCCGAGCCGGCCCACGCCGGCCAGGACGACGGCTGCCAGAGCCGTTGCCGCAGCGATGATCCGGGGCACCGACAACGGTTGTGGGCCACCCGGGCCGAGACCGACGCGGTCTGCCGCAGCCCCGCCGGCGGTCTGCCCGAGGACGACGGCCATCGTGAAGACGGCCAGGCCGAGCGGCCCCACGGCCGTGGCCTGTCCCAGCACGAACAGGGTGCCCAGCGCCCCGCCCCAGATGAACCGCCACGGCAGGGCGTGCGTGCCCAGCGACCGGCGGAAGTGAGCAAAGTTGCGGCGCTGCCGCGGCGACGCCGCGATGACCAGGCTGGTGATCACCACCCCAACACAGAACGTGAACATGGCCGTGACGACCGGTGCGAGCAGACCTGTGCCCAGCTCGTCCCCCAGCTGACCGTTCACCCGGGACTGGACGGCAATGCCCACGCCCACCAGGAGCATGCCGGGCACGGCGATGACACGCAGCCACCGCGGCGTGCTGCTCACCCGCCCCGGACCCGCAGCGCCCGTCCCGCCCTGATCACTGGTCACCCCTCATTGTCACCCGACCTGCTTGTCTCCCCACCCCCGAGTCTCCACGACCTGACCCGTAGCATCTGGTCATGGAGCACCTCTTCCTCGATCTCGCAGACCCGACCTTTGACGTCACCGGCCCCGACGTGATCAACGCGCGGGAGCAGTCGTGGTGGGCACGCAGCAGCTATGGGCACGCCGTCCTGCGCCACGCCGAGGTGACCGCCCTGCTGAAGGATCGCCGCTTCCAGCAGGGCAACGCCCAGTGGCCGGCCCAGAATGGCGTCCACTCCGGGCTGTTCAGCGACTGGTGGCACAAGGTGCTCCTCTCCCTCGAGGGCGAGGACCACCTGCGGATGCGCCGGCTGCTCAACCCCGCCTTCAAGCAGGGCGCCATCGCGGCCATGGTCCCCTCGTTCACGCAGCTCGCGCACGAGCTGGTCGACAACTTCAGCGAGCGCGGGTCCGTGGAGTTCATCAAGGAGTTCGCCGAGCCCTATGCCTCGCGCATCCTGTGTCGCCTGGTCGGGCTGCCGGAGAGCGAGTGGGCGCAGGTCGCGCACTGGGCCGACGATCTGGGCAAGTGCTTCGGGGTGCGGATCAAGGAGGACCTGCCACGGATCGAGGCCGCGCTCGAGGGGCTCTATGGCTATTGCGACACGGTCGTCCAGGACCGCACCGCCAACCCGCGCGATGACCTGGTCTCCGACCTGGTGCGCAACCAGCAGGAGGGCAAGCTCTCGTCCGCGGAGCTGTCGGTCGCGCTGGTCTTCCTGATCTTCGCCGGCATGGAGACCACTCGCAACCAGCTGGGGCTGGCCCTGCAGACCCTGTTCGCCCACCCCGGGCAGTGGGAGTTGCTCGCGGCTGACCCCAGCCTGGGTCGCAACGCCGTCGAGGAGGTGATGCGCGTCAACCCGACGGTCACCTGGATCACCCGGGAGGCCATCGAGGACGTCCACCTCAACGACGAGCTGCACCTCAAGGCGGGCGACATCGTGCAGGTGCTCTCCCACAGCGCCGGCACCGACCCACGCGCCCAGCCCGACCCGACGTTCGACATCACCGTCGAGCACCCGATGCACATGGGTTTCGGCGGCGGCGTGCACCACTGCCTGGGGCACTGGGTTGCCCGGATGGACATGGCGGTCGCCCTGCCGGTCCTGGCTGCCCGGATGCCGGATGCGCGCGCGGACGGGCCCGGCAACTGGCTGCCGGTCTCCGGCAACACCGGCGCGATCACCTTCCCGATCTCGTTCACCCCGACGCCCCGGGTCGGTGCTGCCAGCCGTGGATGACCACGAGTTCGACGACCTGATCCTGCACACCCCGGAGGAGCAGTTGGCACTGTTGCAGGAACTGCGCCCCCGTATGTCGAGGCTCGAGTTTGTCTTCCACGACGGCGATGCGGGGCACCCGTTGGTCGACAGACTGCGGGACCTGGGTCCCGAGCGGATCGAGGGCGTGGGTCCTCGCCCGGGTTACCAGCGGGCCGAGCCGAAGGCGGTGCTTCACCGCTACGCCTATGACCGGTCCATCATCGCTGCCCTGCGCGACCTCGGTGGGCTGTTCACCTGGGTGCTTCATCCCTATGGTGACTCGGTCGAGCTGACCAGCCTGGACACCGTCGACCTGGCGATCTATGACGCCCGTGGGCGACTGTTCTTCTACACCGTCACCCACGAGGGGCTGATCTTCGTCCGCGATATCTGACGCGTACTGTGCGCTGCATGGGAATCTTTCAGGGCCTGGCCGGGAACATGCAGCAAATCAGCGAACAGGAAGCACACGGCGAGTACGGCCAGTGGTTGCTGGAGCACGAGCAGATCCAATCTGCCTACAAGATGCTCCGCGACGGTTTCTGCATCACCAATCACCGCATCATCACGCTCGATCGTCAGGGCGCGACCGGCAAGAAGGCACGCGTCCGTTCGATCGCGCTTCACGCGATCGTTGATGTGACAGCTGAGACGGCAGGCACGATGGACGACTCCGAGATCACACTCACCTACATCACAACGCCCCGCCTGCGAGCCAACGTGGTGGAGTACTCGAGTTACACCTTCGAGTTTCCGCGGAATTTCGATGTTGCGGCGCTCTACCGCTATTTCATGGCCGTCGCGATGGGCAATGTCGCCAAACTCAACGAGAGTTGAGTCGAGGGGCTGATCTTCGTCCGCGACACCTGCCCCTCTGCATACCCCGTGCAGCCAAACAGGCAACGTGACGACCCCCGCCGGGGCGCAGCGCGCTGACCAGCGCCGATGCAGATGCCCGCGCGACGTCGCCTGTCTGAATGCACAGTCGAGTGCTGATCAGGGTGCGCCGAGCAAGCGCCGACCGAGCGGCCGATCAGACGAAACGGCTGGCCACGAACAGCAGGACGCCGAGCAGGAACGCCGGGGTCGCGAGCCGGAAGCGCAGCCGACGCTGTCGCTCGGCGACCGCCGGAGCGTCGCCAGCAGAGGACAGCCGTGCGGCCATGCCCGCGGCAGCGACACCCACCAGCAGGAAGACGACGGCCAGGACCGTCAGCACGATGCCCATGCTCAGACCAGCCGGTGCATCCAGCCGTGGGTGTCCTCGGCGCGGCCATACTGGATGTCCAGCAGAGCACTGCGCAGGTCCCCGGCGATGTCACCGCCGGTCATGGAGACCTCGCCACCGCGCCACTTCAGGGTGCCGACCGGCACGATGACCGCTGCGGTGCCGCACGCGAACACCTCGACCAGGTCACCGCTCTGCGCGTCCGCACGCCACTCGTCGATCGAATAGCGACGCTCCACCACCTCGTGGCCGCGCTCCCGAGCCAGCTCGATCAGGCAGGAGCGGGTGACGCCCTCCAGGATCGTGCCGCTGAGCTCGGGCGTGACGATGGTGCCGTCCTTGTAGGCGAAGAACAGGTTCATCCCGCCCAGCTCCTCGACCCACTTCTTCTCGACCGCGTCGAGGAAGGCCACCTGGTCGCAGCCGTTGTCGATGCCCTCGGCCTGGGCCGACAGCGAGGCGCCATAGTTGCCGCCGCACTTGGCGGTCCCGGTCCCGCCCGGGGCTGCGCGGGCGAAGTCCTCGGACAGCCAGATGTTCACCGGCTTCAGACCACCGGGGAAATAGGCACCGGCCGGCGAGGCAATCACGCTGTAGAGCGCCCGGTTGGACGGCCGCACGCCAAGGGCCTGCTCGGTGGCGATCATGAAGGGCCGCAGATAGAGGCTGACCTCGCCCAGGGACTGGTCAGGCACCCACCGCTGGTCCAGGTCCACGAGCGCACGCAACGACTCCACGAACAGCTCCTCGGGCAGCTCGGGCAGCGCCAGCCGCCGGGCACTCTGCGCGAACCGCGCGGCATTGACCTCGGGACGGAACGTCCAGATCGACCCGTCCTCGTGGCGATAGGCCTTCATCCCCTCAAAGATCTCCTGGCCATAGTGGAAGACCGAGGCAGCCGGCTCCAGCGGGATCGGACCGTAGGCTGTGACCCGCGGGTTGTCCCACCCACCGTCCCTGCTCCAGTCGACCATCACCATGTGGTCGGTGAACTTCGCGCCGAAGGCCGGGTTGGCCAGCAGCTCGGCCACCTGCTCATCGGTCGCGGGGTCGGGCCGCTGCTCGACGGTGAAGGTCGGGGCGGTCTGCGTGGTCATGCGTCCTCCTGGGCCAGCGTCATTGCGTCAGGACCCAAGTTACCCGCTCAGCGGATCCAACTCATCAACGCCCGCACCCGTCGCCCCACCTGCTCGATCGGGTGGGCGGCGCGGGCCACGGCTCGGCGGCTCTCCAGCTCGGCGGCATGCCGGTCGGGCACCTGCTCCGTGCCAAAGCCAGCGGTCCACGCCGTGTCGATCCGCTGCTTGAGCTCGTGCAGGGTGAGCAGGTAGGCGACTTCTTCGGACGTGCCCCGCTCCACGAGACGATCAAACCCGTCCTCCACCAGCCGCTGGACGGCCAGGTGGACTGCCTCCTCGGCATACGACCCTGCCTCGGCGAGCTCGGCGGCACTGGTGACCAGGGCACCGGAGCGCAGGGACCCCAGGGCCTGACTGTATGCCGTGAGCACCGGCCAGGCGACAGAGGTCGCGTCGGTCTCCACCGCCACCAGGCAGGGGACCCCGCGGCCGTCCAGGTATTCACCACGCAGCCGGTCCGGGCCGCCGATCCCCTGCAGCACAACGAGATCCACCCCTTCTGGGGCCGTGACCTCTCTGGCATGGACCGGCTCCGGCCCGGTCACGAGGATCATGTCGCCGGGCTCGAGTCCCGCCGTCAGGAGCTGCTGCAGGGTGGTCTGATCGGTCGAGTCATCGGTGGGCAGCACGACGATGTCGGCCTGCCGGACAGCATCCTGCGGGCTCACCACGAGCAGCCCCTCGACCTCGGCGCGGGCGGCGGCACGACTCTCAGCGGGCACACCGACGCGGACGTCAACTCCGCTGTCGCGCAGGTTGAGAGCGTGCCCCGAGGCAATCGGTCCGAAGCCGAGGACCGCCACCTGTCGGTCCTGCAGCAGCGTCAGGTCGGCCGAGTCCGGCTCGAGCAGTCTGGCCTGCGAAGTCACTGCTCACTCTCCGCACCGCGCCACCGGTGGACACCCACCAGCCGGGCCGACTCAGCGGCGAGCGCGGCCCAGGTGCCCTCGACCTCGAGCTCGAGTCCGACGCCGGTCGGCATCCCCTCCTGCAACGTGGCGAGTGCGGCCTCGTCTGAGGTCTCTGGATCAGCCAAACCGTCTCCGAGAGAGGGGATCCCGGGTGCATGCCCCACGACCATCACGGTGCGGGCGTCCTCGGGCGCCTCGCGAATGACCTCAAGGATCTCCTCGGGATAGGCGTTGTAGATGCGCCGGTCGCTCCAGACCTCGACGTCGCGCAGGTGGCCGCCCTCGGCGATCTCCTGCCAGGTCTGCTGAGCGCGGGTCGCGGTCGAGCAGAGCACCAGGTGTGGCACCAGATCGTGCTCGACGATCCAGGCTCCCCCGGCCCTGGCGTCTCCCACCCCGCGGGGCAGCAGCTCCCGGTCGTGGTCGACCTTGCCCGGCACCTGCTCGGTCTTGGCGTGCCGCACCAGCACCAGCCGGCGGGTTTCCTGCAGCGTCATGCCTGCTCCTCTCCGGTGGCCACGACGTGCTTGAGCTCGCCCGTGCTCAGGTAGTGCTCGATCTGGGTCTGGACATAGCGCGCCTGGCGCGAGGGGAAGACCGAGGTGCCGCCGGCCACGTGCGGGCTGATCAGCACCCCGGGTGTGCGCCACAGCGGGTGATCCTCGGGCAGGGGCTCGGGGTCGGTGACGTCGAGGGCAGCCCGCAGCCGACCCGAGGCGCACTCGGCGATCAGTGCCTCGGTGTCCACCAGCGGTCCCCGGCCGACATTGACGACGAGGGCGTTGTCCGGCAGCAGCGCCAGCTCCGCGGCGCCGATCATGCCGCGCGTCGCCTCGCTCAGCGGCACGGCCAGCACCACCATGTCGTGCTCGGCGAGCAGGGCCGGCAGGTCGCTGACCGAGTGCACGCTGTCCACGAACTCGTCGCCGTCGCGGGCCCGGCTCGCGACGGCGGTGACGCTGGTCTCGCAGGCGAGCAGCCGGGCAGCCAGAGCTCGCCCGATGCCGCCATAGCCCACCACGAGCACCCGCTGGTCGGCCAGCGCCCGGCGCTCCTGCAGCTCCACCCAGCGGCCCTCGTCCTGGGCGCGCACGAAGGTCGGCAGGTCACGTTGCGCGGCGAGCAGCAGCGTCAGGGCCATCTCCGCGGTCGCGGTGTCGTGGACACCGACCGCGTTGGCCATGCTGACGCCGGGTGGCAGGAAGCGCACGGCGTGCTCATAGCCAGCCGTCGACAGAATCACCGCCCGCAGCTTGGGCAACTCACCCAGACGCGTGATGAAAGGTGAGTTGAACGGCGGGACAACCACCACCTCGATGTCGTCGCGCGGCGGTTCGGACGCGACGTCCCACGTCACGATCTCCACCCCCTCGACAGGCTCGACGAGGGAGGCGATGACCGGCGGCACGCTGATGACTGGCACACCGCCACGCTATCGAAAGGCGTCACGGGCCGTCCCGTCGCCCGCGGTCGTGACAGGCTGGGCAGATGCGAGGGCACCTGGTCGCCACGGTCGCGCTCGGCGTGGCGCTCCTCGCTGGCTGCTCCGAGGATCGTGTGCCGACGGGGGCTGACCCGTCCAACGGCTCCACCGGCACCGGCCCGTCCGACCGCTCCACCGGCCCCGGCCCGGACGAGTCGGTCGCGACGGTGGCCACCGGCTTCGAGGTCCCGTGGGGTCTGGTGCCGCTGGACGACGGGAGCCTGCTGGTCGGCGAGCGGGAAACGGCCCAGGTCTTCCGTGTTGTGCCGGGGTCAGATCCGAGCCTGCTCACCACTGTGCCGGGCGTCGCGCCCGATGGGGAGGGCGGACTGCTCGGGCTCGCGGTGCCCGACGACTCCGCGTGGCACGACGGGGAGCCGGCTCCGTTCTTTGCCTATGCCACGACCGACACCGACAACCGCGTTCTGCGGGTCGAACCCGGCGACGGTTCAGAGCCGGCCGTGGAGGTCGTCCTCGACGGGATCCCCAAGGCGGGCAACCACAACGGAGGCCGCATCGCGTTCGGACCGGACGGATATCTCTATGTCACAACGGGTGACGCCTCGGACGGCGCGAGCGCCCAGGACCCCGACTCCCTGGCTGGCAAGATCCTGCGGATCACGGCCGAGGGGGCACCCGCACCTGACAATCCGGACCCGGGCTCCCCCGTGCTGTCCCTCGGCCACCGCAATGTTCAGGGCCTGGACTGGGACTCCTCAGGTCGGTTGTGGGCCAGCGAGTTC
The DNA here is from genome assembly GCF_023923225.1 of Ornithinimicrobium faecis. Taxonomy (GTDB): domain Bacteria; phylum Actinomycetota; class Actinomycetes; order Actinomycetales; family Dermatophilaceae; genus Ornithinicoccus; species Ornithinicoccus faecis. Next base: position 3,651,301 of record NZ_CP099489.1, read on the forward strand.
GGGCAGAACGCGCTCGACGAGGTCAACCTGATCCAGCCCGGTGGCAACTACGGGTGGCCACAGGTGGAGGGCCCCGGCGGCGAGCCGGAGTTCATCGACCCGGTCGTCAGCTGGCCCACGCAGGATGCCTCACCCTCGGGTCTGGCGGTGGGCGCTGACGGGGCGCTCTATGTGGCCGCGCTCCGCGGCGAGTCCCTGTGGCGGGTGCCGCTCACCGACGCAGACACGGGCACGGACGCGGGCACCGGCACCGGCACCGCCACTGGCACGGACCCCGGCTCCGTGACCGTCGGCGAGCCGGAGCGTCTGTATGAGGGAGAGTTCGGACGCCAGCGCAGCGTCGTCACGGGCCCGGACGGCGAGCTGTGGGTGCTGACCAGCAACACCTTCCGCGGCGACCCCGCGCCCGACGACGACCGGCTGCTGCGCCTCGATCCAGCCGCACAGGCCGGGAGCCCATGAAAACGCGCGCCAGCCTGGCACCCTGACACGGCCCACGCCGATGAGTCCACACGTCCGGAGGGGTCTCTCCTTCATCAGCACGACCAGCACCTCACGAAGAGGCCTACCTCTGCTTCGATACAGAGTGTATTGACGCAGCGCACGTCACCAGGTCGGGCGTGAGCCGTGCTCGTGAGTGCGGGCAGCGACCCCCCAGGGGCGCTGACCGCACTCACCAGGGCGCGCGAAGGTGGGGACGGGGCTCAGGAGCTCCCCAACCGCTCACCTCACGTGAGTTTGGCCAGGATCATCTCGCGGGCCTTGGCCGCGTCGGCCTGCCCGCGCATCTCCTTCATGACCTGCCCGATCAGCGCACCGGCCGCCTGGACCTTGCCGTCGCGGACCTTGGCCGCGACGTCCGGGTTGGCGTCGATGACCTTGTCGACGGCGGCCTCGAGGGCACCGTCGTCCTGGACCAGCTCGAGCCCGCGGGCGTCGGCGACCTGCTTCGGGGTGCCCTCGCCGGCCAGCACGCCCTCCATGACCTGGCGGGCCATCGAGTCGTTGAGGCGGCCGTCCCGCACCAGCCCGTCGAGCTCGGCGATGTGTGCGGGGGTGACGCCCAGCTCCGTCACCGCAGAGCCAGCGTCGTTGGCCCGGCGCGCCAGGTCACCCATCCACCACTTGCGGGCGGCGACAGGCGTGGCGCCCGCGGCAACGGTCTCCTCGATCACCTCGAGTGCCTCGGCGTTGATGACGTCGCGCATCTCCAGGTCGGAGTATCCCCAGTCGGCCTGCAGACGCTTGCGGCGCTGGGCCGGCGGCTCGGGCAGCGTGGCCCGCAGCTCCTCGACCCGCTCGCGGGTCGGCGCGACCGGCACCAGGTCCGGCTCGGGGAAATAGCGGTAGTCGTCGGCATCCGACTTCGGGCGACCAGACGTCGTCACACCGGTGTCCTCGTGCCAGTGCCGGGTCTCCTGCAGGATGCTCTCGCCGGAGTCCAGCACGGCCGCATGCCGGCACATCTCATAGCGCACGGCTCGCTCGATCGAGCGCAGGCTGTTGACGTTCTTGGTCTCGGTCCGAGTGCCCAGCGGCACGGCCAGCTGCTCCTCAGAGGTCGCACCGTCGCCGGCCCTGGCCCGCAGCGAGACGTTGGCGTCGCAGCGCACATTGCCCTGCTCCATCTTCACCTCAGAGACGTCCAGCGCCTTGAGCAGGTCGCGCAACGCAGCGACATAGGCACGCGCCACCTCCGGCGCCCGCGCCCCAGCACCGGTGAGCGGCTTGGTGACGATCTCGATCAGCGGGATGCCCGCACGGTTGAAGTCGACCAGGGAGAACTCGGCACCCTGGATGCGGCCGGTCGAGCCGCCGATGTGGGTGGACTTGCCGGTGTCCTCCTCCATGTGGGCACGCTCGATGTCGACGCGATAGATCGTGCCATCGTCCAGCTCGACATCCAGATAGCCCTCGAAAGCGATCGGCTCGTCATATTGACTCGTCTGGAAGTTCTTGGGCATGTCCGGATAGAAATAGTTCTTCCGGGCAAACCGGCACCACTGCGCGATCTGGCAGTTCAGCGCCAGGCCGATCCGGATCGCCGACTCCACGGCCACCGCGTTGACGACCGGCAGCGCCCCGGGCAGCCCCAGGCACACGGGGCAGACCTGCGTGTTCGGGTCGGCGCCGAAGCCGATCGCGCAGCCGCAGAACATCTTGGTCGCGGTGTTCAGCTCGACGTGGACCTCCAGGCCCAGCACCGGGTCATACCTGGTCAGCAGCTCGTCGTAGTCGACGACGTCCTCGATCTGCGTGCTCACTTCGCCTCCTCGCTGACTGCTCCGGTGACAGATCCGTTGCTCGCCGTCGCGGCGACGTCTGGTGCCCGGTCGAGCACGCTGCCCGACCCCCCCCACTGCTTGGCGAGCAGTGCCTCCAGGGCCGCCCCCACGGCATACATCCGCTGATCCTGGGTGGCCGGGGCAAGGATCTGTATGCCGACGGGCAGGCCGTCCTCGTCCGCCACCCCACTGGGCAGCGACAGTCCGGGGATGCCAGCCAGGTTGGCCGGGATGGTGGCGATGTCGTTGAGATACATCGCCATCGGGTCCTCCATCTTGTCGCCGATCTTGAACGCGGTGGTCGGCGCGGTCGGGCTGATCAACACGTCAGCCTGCTCGAACGCTGCCTCGAAGTCCCGGGCGATCAGCGTGCGGACCTTCTGAGCCTGGCCGTAGTAGGCGTCGTAATAGCCCGAGCTCAGGGCGTAGGTGCCCAGGATGATGCGGCGCTTGACCTCGTCGCCGAAGCCGGCGTCGCGGCTGGCCGCCATGACCTGCTCGGCGCTGGGGGCGTCCACACCGTCCGGTCCGACGCGCAGGCCATAGCGCATCGCGTCATAGCGGGCCAGGTTGGAGGAGGCCTCACTCGGCAGGATCAGGTAGTAGGCCGCCATCGCATACTGGAAGTGTGGGCAGGAGACCTCGACGATCTCGGCGCCGGCCTGACGCAGCAGCTCGACGGACTCATCGAAACGGGCTTGCACCCCGGCCTGGTAGCCCTCGCCGGTCAGCTCCCTGACGATGCCGATGCGGGTGCCCGTCAGGTCGCGGGACTTGCCTGACTCGACAGCTGCGACAAGGTGTGGGACAGGTGCGTCGATGCTCGTGGAGTCCATCGGGTCGTGCCCGCCGATGACCTCGTGCAGCAGGGCCGCGTCGGTGATGGTGCGGGCGCACGGGCCGATCTGGTCCAGGCTGGAGGCCAGGGCGATCACGCCATAGCGGGACACCCCGCCATAGGTCGGCTTGGCCCCGACGGTGCCGGTGACCGCTCCGGGCTGACGGATCGAGCCGCCCGTGTCCGAGCCGATCGCCAGCGGAGCCAGGAAGGCCGCGACCGCAGCCGAGCTGCCGCCGCCAGAGCCACCGGGGATGCGGTCCAGGTCCCACGGGTTGCGGGTCGGGCCGAAGGCGGAGTGCTCGGTGGAGGAGCCCATCGCGAACTCGTCCATGTTGGTCTTGCCCAGGATCGGCATCCCGGCGTCCTTGAGGCGGGTGACGATCGTGGCGTCATAGGGCGGGATCCAGCCCTCAAGGGTCTTGGATCCGGCCGTGGTCGGGATGCCCTGCGTGCAGGCGATGTCCTTGACGGCGATCGGCACACCGGCCAGGCGCGGCAGGTCCTCGCCCGCGGCGCGGCGGGAGTCCACGTCGGCGGCGGTCGCCAGGGCGCCGTCGGTGTCCACCTGCAGGAAGGCGTTGAGCACCGGGTTGAGCGCGGCGATCCGGTCCAGGTGCGCCTGGGTCAGCTCCACGGAGGTGAACTCGCCGGCCGCCAGGCCGTCGGCCATCTGCGCGGCGGTGAGGTGGGTGAGATCGGTGACTGTCGGCATACGGCTGCTCACTCCTCGTCCAGGATGCGGGGGACGCTGAACCGGTCCAGCTCGGACGCCGGCGCGTTGGCGAGCGCCTGCTCGGCGGTCAGGCTGGGGCGCACCTCGTCGGCGCGGGTGACGTTGGTCAGCGGCAGCGGGTGGCTCATCGGCGGCACGTCATCGGCCGCGACCTCATTGATCTGGCCGACCCACCCGACGATCTGGTCGAGCTGGCCGGCGAGGCGGTCGAGCTCCTCATCGGTGAGCTGGATGCGGGCCAGCATGGCGACGTGCGCGACATCGTCGCGGGACAGTTCGGACATGGGGTCAGTCTAGGTTCCCGCTCCTCGCGCACTGAAACCGCTCGTCACCTCACCCCGGGGCTGGCAGGATCGGCCGTATGCCGAGCACCTCACCTCTCCCGGACTCGCCGGGGCCGGACGACTTCCGGGCCGAGCGGCATGTCGAGACCGGCGTGCCCTACACCCGCTCTGTGCTCACCCTGCCGGCTCTGGGCGCGGACTATTGTCTGCCCCCAGATACGGGGCAGACAATAGCGTCGCCCGTGACACCTCAGTCGGTCGAGCCGGTGCGGCGGCCAGACGGGCTGGTTCAGGAGCGGCCCGGTGCCTTCGGTCGAGTACGACGACCCGATGTGGCAGAACTATCGCTGGGTGGCGATGCTCGATCCGGTCGAGCTGTCGCATGGGGTCGAGGTCAGGGAGGTGCACGCCCGCGAGCGCTTCGGGCGGCTCACCTTGACCGCGACCTGCCGCGCGCTCCCCGAGACGCGCGAGGGCGCATTCGATGGTTACGAGCCGCGGTGCTCCTGCTGTCCGCTCCTGTTCGGAGCGGTGAGCCAGGCGCTGGAGTTCGCCACTGGTGACCACAGGGCGCCGTCGCAGGAGGAGGTCGCCGGCTACCCCTCGGCATACTGGGTCAGCCTTGATGTGCAGACCGGGGTCGTGGTCGATGTCGAGCCGCAGGACGGCGACCAGTCACGCACGGCCTTCACCAACGAGATCCACGAGGTTGGCCCGTTGGGCTGACAAGGACGGATCAGACGTCGTCCTCGTGATCGAGGACTTCCAGGACCTCGCCGATGTTTGCGACGTCACCGGTGAGACCAATCGTCGTGCTCGTGTGCACGTAGGCAGCGCTCCCAGCAGCGACTGCCCCGCTGCCGCCTTCCCAGGTGGCCACCAGCCGGTGCGTTCCCTCGACGTCATCGACGACGTGCGCCAGCTGCACCTCTGGGGTGCTGGTCGTCGGCGACTCCACGGTGAGCCGCACTGTCTGGTCCCGCACCTCGACCAGGGTGTCGCCGTCGTAGACCTCGTAGACCGCCTGGTCCTGCTCGCCGGCGAGGACTCGGGCATAGCAGGCCAGGGCGACCGGGTCACCCGCCGCGGCGTAGACGCTGCGCTCGCCGAGCACCGAGTGCTGTGTGGTGCCGATCAGGTGCTCCTGCGCCTCATGGAGCGGAGCCGCGCGATAGGTCATCGGCACGTGCAGCACCTCGCCCCCGCGCCGGATGAGCATTGCTTCGATGCCGACCTCTCCGACAGGATCGTCAAAGCGATAGGAGCCGACCAGTTCGAGCTCACCCGACCCGCCCCACGGCTGACGGCCCAGCCAGGGCTGCACGAGCTCGAGCTTGGTCGGTGTGAGGGTCGCCCGGTGGATGATGGCCATCATTGGAGCCTAGGGCAGCGCACCGACGTCGGGTCAGAGTTTTCGCGGATCAGAGTTTGTCGCGGAGCAGGTCAGCCAGGACGACGGCCTGGTTGTGCTCCTCGTCCTTGGCGCCATAGAGCAGGACCACGCGCTTGTTGCCGCGGACCTCCTTGAGCAGTTCGTCGAAGGCATCGGAGCCGTCGAGCTCCTTGCGGTAGCGCGTGGCGAACTCCTCGAACTTGTCCGGGTCGTGGTCGAACCACGTGCGCAGCTCGGTGGATGGGCCGACCTCCTTGAGCCAGGTGGCGCTCAGATCATCCTTGGCGATCCCGCGGGGCCACACGCGGTCGACCAGGATCGCGTGCCATCCGGGAGGTGCGCCGTCATAGACGCGCCGGGTCGCGATCTGTGTCATGTCAGTGCCTCCAGCCTCTCGCGGACGGCGCCCGGGTCGGGGTTGGTGTGCGGCTCCCCGTCGATCACCACGGTCGGCACCGTCTCGTTGCCGTCATTCACGCTGCGCACGAAGGCGGCCGCGTCGTCGTCCTGCCAGATGTTGACCCAGAGCACCTTGTCGCGCAGGTCGCCGAGGGAGGACTTCAGGCGCATGCAGTAGGCACAGCCCGGTCGCCAGTAGACGACCACCTCACGCTCGCTGTCTGACATCGCGCTGACCTCCTCGTGTCGCAGGGTCTTCCCACCCTGCCACGGGCTCAACCAGTAGGTCAGGCCACCCCCAACCACCGCATAGACAACGGCCAGCCAGTAGCGACCCTCCCAGGCCGCCTCCCCTGCCAGGTAGGCGAAGAAGGCGAGCATCGGGAACCACAGCCAGCGCATGCCTCCATGTTCTCGCTTGCACGCTCTCGCCGGATCGGCCGTGAGAGGGAGATCTGGCCAGATCGGCTCCTAACATGGGGCCCATGAACCAGCCACTCCTGACCGTCGGGCACGGCACGCTCGATCGGGAGGGGCTCGGTGATCTTCTGGTGGGGGCCGGAGTCGAGGCGCTGGTGGACATCCGGCGCTTCCCGGGCAGCCGGCACAACCCGGACTCTCGGCGCGAGGCACTGGAGCAGTGGGTGCCGGAGCGTGGGATCGACTATCGGTGGGAGGAGCGCCTCGGCGGACGGCGCCGCCTGGATGCCGACGAGGACGCCGCGAGTCCTGACACGTGGTGGCGAGTCGCCCAGTTCCGCGCCTATGCCGCGGGCACCCGCGCGCCAGAGTTTGCCGAGGCAATGGGCGAGCTGTTGTCGAGTGCCACAGAGCATCGCACCGTCATCATGTGCAGCGAGGCCGTGTGGTGGCGCTGCCACCGCAGGATCGTGGCCGACGTGGCAGTGCTGGCCCACGGGCTGCCGACGTCGCACCTGATGCACACCGGGAAGCTCACCGATCATCCGGTCAGCGAGGGTGCGCGGGTGAACGAGGACGGCGAGGTCGTCTGGGACGGGTGACTGCGCTGCGCCGCACGGGGGCGTGCTGCGTGACGCTGGGGCCAGTCGTCCTCAGGCGTGCGGCGTGGCGCCGCCGCGCCGGTCGTAGAGGTCCTTGTAGGCCACGGCCAGGGCCACCAGGATGACGCCGGCGATCAGGGCGAAGCCCAGAGCGGTCGCGGTCGACCAGCTGGTGGCCTGCAACAGCGAGAAGACCGCGGCGGTGATGACGGCTATGCCGATGGAGGTGCCCATCCGCTGACCGGTCTGCATGATCGCACCGGAGCTGCCGGCATACTGCAGCGGCACCTCGGCGAGGGTGAGGGTCTGATTCGGGCTGATCACCGTGCCCTGGGCCATCCCGATGAAGGACAGGGTGAGCAGCAACCACCAGACGCTGAGGCCCACGGCCTCGTGGAGGAAGACCACGGCGGCGCTCAGGCCGAGTCCGAGCAGCGCGAGATAGAGACCGGCGATGACGAGTCGGCGCCCGAGCCGCAGCACCCGGTTGCCGGCCCAGTTCGCCGCGAGGGCAGACAGGACGGCCGACGGCAGCCCCACGATGCCGGCCTCGAGCGCGGAGTGGCCAGCGCCCTGCTGCATATAGAGCGCGATGAGCACCCAGATGCTGGTCATGCCCAGGAAGTACAGGGTGATGATGAGCGTGCCGTTGCTGAAGCTGCGGGTGCGGAAGACGCTCAGGTCCACCATCGGGCTGCCGCCGTGCTGCTTGAACCGGCGCTCCCAGCCCAGCCAGAGGCAGACCAGCAGCACCCCGGCCGGGAACAGCAGCCAGGTCACTGCCGAGGACCGGGCTTCCATGAATGGCCACAGGATCGCCAGGACGGCGACGGCCAGGAGCAGGGAGCCGATCGGGTCCAGCAAGCGCACGGTGCTCAGCGCCGTGCCGGCGTGGGCGCTGCGCTGGATCATGGGCTTGGGGAACCAGAGCAGCGCCAGGACGATGGTCAAGATCCCGATCGGCACATTCACCAGGAAGGTGAGCCGCCAGCCCAGGTCCGGGCCACCGGCGTCGATGAGCAACCCGCCGAGCACCGGCCCGATCGCCACGGACACACCCACCGTGCTGCCGAAGTAGCCGAAGGCCCGACCCCGCTCGGCGCCACGAAAATACTGCTGGATCATGCCGACACCCTGGGGGTTCAGCAGCCCGGAGCCCACGCCCTGGGCGAAGCGGGCGACGATGAGCCACTCGGCGCTCGGCGCGAAGCTGGCGGCGACCGAGGAGAGGGTGAAGAGCAGCACGCCGACCAGAAAGATGCCGCCGCGACCCATCACGTCTCCTGCGCGGCCGGCGGCAACGAGCACGACACCGAAGGTCAGGGCATAGCCGGACAGCACCCACTGCAACTGGGACTCGGCAGCGCCCAGGCCGTCCTGGATCGCCGGGAGCGCGACGTTGACGATGCTCACCGAGATCAGGGACATGAAGATCGCCGCGAGCAGCACCAGCAGGATCCGCCAGCGCGCGGGGTCGGGGACATGGTCCACGTGGTCCTCCGGTCAGTCTGGGGACCCGGTCTCCAGCAGCCGACGGAACCCGGCCTCATCGAGGACCGGGACGCCCAGCTGCTCGGCCTTGTCGGCCTTGGAGCCCGCGTTGTCGCCGACCACCACATAATCAGTCTTCTTGCTGACCGAGCCGGCCGCCTTCCCTCCGCGGGAGACGATCGCCTCCTTGGACTCGTCGCGGCTGAAGCCGTCCAGCGAGCCGGTCACCACGATGGTCAGCCCCTCAAGGGTGCGCTCGACCGAGTCGTCGACCTCGTCGGCCATCCGCACCCCGTCCTGTGCCCAGCGCTCCACGATCTGGCGGTGCCAGTCGACCTCAAACCAGTCGGTCACTGACTGCGCAATGGTCGGGCCCACGCCCTCGGTGGCAGCAAGCTCCTCCAACGAGGCCCCCCGGATCCGGTCCATCGAGACAAACTCGGTGGCCAGCGCCCGGGCTGCGGTCGGCCCGACGTGCCGGATGGACAGGGCGACCAGCACCCGCCACAGCGGCTGGGACCGCACTTGCTCCAGATTGGCGACCAGCTTGGTGCCGTTGGCCGACAGGATGCGCCCGTCGATGACCTTGTCCTGCGGGTCGGTCTTCTTCGCCGCGCGGGTGTAGAGCGGCACCCGTGCGATGTCCTCGGCGGTCAGCCGGAACAGGGTCGACTCGTCCTTGATCACCTCGGCATCGAGCAGGGCACTGACCCCCTCCCCGCCGAGGGCCTCGATGTCGAAGGCGCCGCGGGAGGCCAGGGAGAACAGTCGTTCGCGCAGTTGGGCGGGGCAGGTCTGGGAGTTGGGGCAACGGATGTCCTTGTCGCCCTCCTTCTGCTCGGCCAGGGGCGTGCCGCAGGAGGGACACTGCGTCGGCATCACGAAGGCCACCTCGGTGCCATCGCGCAGGTCAGCGACCGGGCCGACGACCTCGGGGATCACGTCACCGGCCTTGCGCAGCACCACGGTGTCGCCGATCAGCACCCCCTTGCGCTCTACCTCATAGCCGTTGTGCAGGGTCGCCTGCTCGACCGTGGACCCCGCGACCTTGACCGGCTCCATCACGGCATAGGGGGTGACCCGTCCGGTGCGCCCCACGTTGACCCGGATGTCGAGCAGCTTGGTGGTGACCTCCTCGGGCGCATACTTGTAGGCGATCGCCCAGCGGGGCGCACGCGAGGTCGACCCCAGACGGCGCTGCACCCCGACCTCGTCGACCTTGATCACAATCCCGTCGAGCTCGTGCTCAGCCGCGTCGTGGCGGTGCTCGCCGAAATAGGTGATGAACTCCTCCACGGCGCCCAGGTCATCGAGCACCTTGGCGTGCGGCGAGACCGGCAGTCCCCACGCGGACAACAACTCATAGGCCTGCGACTGACGCGTCATCTCAAAGCCGGTGCGGGCCCCGATGCCGTGGACCAGCATCCGCAACTTGCGGGTGGCAGTGACCCGGGGGTCCTTCTGCCGCAACGATCCTGCAGCCGTGTTGCGCGGGTTGGCGAACGGCGCCTTGCCGGCCTCGACCAGGGACGCGTTGAGTTCCTCGAAGGCGGTCACCGGAAAATAGACCTCGCCGCGGACCTCGAGGACGTCCGGGATCGGCACCGGCTCGCCCTCCTGGTGCTCCGGCGGGACCAGCGTGTGGGGGATGCCCTCGATGGTGCGCACATTGAGCGTGACGTCCTCGCCCGTGCGCCCGTCACCGCGGGTGGCGCCACGCACCAACTTGCCCTTCTCGTAGAGCAGGTTGACGGCCAGGCCGTCGATCTTGAGCTCGCAGAGATAGTGCACCTCGGCGCCGCCAGCCTCGTTCTCGACGCGGGTCGCCCATGCCTGCACCTCCTCAAGGGAGAAGGCGTTGTCGAGGCTGAGCATCCGCTCGACGTGGTCGACGGCTGCGAACTCGGTGGAAAAGGTGCCGCCAACCTGCTGGGTCGGTGACTCCGGCACCCGCAGCTCGGGCCACTCCTCCTCGATCGCCTCCAGCGACTTGAGCAGGGCGTCGAACTCACCGTCGGTGATGGTTGGGGCGTCCCGCACGTAGTAGGCGAACTGGTGCCCCCTGATCTCCTCGGCCAGCTCGGTCCAGTCGTGCCGCACGTCTTCGGGTGCTGTCTCGCTCACTCCCCCATCTTGACGCACGGGGCCGACACAGCCCAGATGCGACCTGCGCCACACCGTGCAACGGTGGAGCGAGCACATGCGTTGGGTGCAGTGAGGGGTCGCACCGACAAGGACGCGTCCCAGGCAACGCGGGCACGGGGCCCGCACCGAGGAGGAATGATGCGCACGCAGCATGCAGTTCGAGGAGGACAGCGTCGTGGGGGACGACGGGTTGCTCTGGCGACCTTGCCGGTCGCCGCGCTCGTCCTGATGACCGCCTGTGGGAGCGAGGAGGAGCCGGAGGTGCAGGCACCGCCCACCTCGGCGGACGAGCCCACGGACTCAGAATCCACCACGGAGCCGGCCGAGGAGACCGACAACGTCACCACCAATGACGACGATGCCCCGGTCACCGCTGACCCACAGCCGACCGCGGTGGACCCGGCGCCCACAACCGAGGAGCCCACCACAGAGGCCCCCACGACCGAGGAACCCACCACGGAGGAGCCGCCCGAGGAGGGCGCCGGTGACGCCGAGGCCTTCGCGCAGGAATACATCGACCTGGTCGCCTCGGGCGACGCGGCCGGTGCTTACGGCATGCTCAGCCCCGAGGCGATGGTCTATTACCCCGACCAGACCGTCTTCGAGGAGAACGGCATCGCCGACTTCTCCGAGGACCTGGCCAACGCCGGTGACGAGCCGTCCTTCCACATTCGTCCGGCCTACGAGGAGACTCACGACTCCGCACAGGTGGTGAGCCTGTTGGGCTTCGACGAGGCCAGTGGCGAGCCGTGGGCGCACACCTTTGCGATCCGCAAGCTGGACGGGGCGAGCTGGGTGGTCGACCAGGAGATCACGCCCTCCACCGGGCAGAACCGCCTGAACTGGCTCAACCCCGGCATCCAGGAGGGGGTCTCGGAGTGGCAGGTCAACCCCGACCAGCCGATGTCCTTCGCGTTGCTCAAGAACGGCGGGCCCAACACCGCCGTGACGGCGAGCATCAACGACGGGGACGGTGTGCAGTTGACCGAGCGCCCGACCGATGGCGCCGTCATGTACGACCTGACCGACGCCGAGCTCACCGAGGGCTACAGCATCATCGCCGCCAGCTGGGTCGCCGAGGACGCGCCGTTCGTGCACACCAGCGCCACGCCTGCCGGCTGGTCCAACTGAGGCTCAGCGCACCGGCTGAGCTTCAGCGCACCGGCTGAGCTTCAGCCCACCGGCTGAGCTTCAGCGCACCGCCTCTTCGGCGATCGCCCGGGCCGTCTCCACGGTCGCCCGGGTGATCGCCGTCGCGTCGGCGGGGGTGCTGCCCGCCAGCCCGCACGAGGGGGTCACCCCGAGATGGGCCAGGCTCGCGGGGGGCAGGCCGAGCTCGTGCCAGCGGGTGGCCAGTGCCGAACTGACCCGGCCGTATGCCGAGGGTCGGGTGCTCGACAACGCGCCGGCCCAGAAGGTGGTCCCGCTCTCGACCGCGGTGGCGATGGCGTCCCAGTCACCGGTGCGCAGGGTGCTTGTGTCCAGCGAGATCGCGTCAGGGCCGGCGCCGCGGAGCAGGTCGATGGGCGGCTCGTCCCCGCAGCAGTGGATCGTGGTGGCTGCGCCGGCGTCCTTGGCAGCTGAGACCACCGTGCCGAGGATGTGCTCGGCCTGGCTGCTGTCCGGGGTGGGGAGCACCCGGAAGCCCGAGTCGGACTTCACCCGACCGAGCACGACGGCAGGCAGCGAGGGCTCGTCGATCTGCAGGGTGAGGTGGGCGCCGGGCAGCAGGCCCGCGACCTCGATCAGGTGGGCGCGGATCCCCTCCGCGAGCGAGACCGCGAGGTCCCGGGTGGCGCCGGCGTCGGAGAGCACCCGGTCCCCCAGCGGCAACCACAACGCCGCGGCCAGCGTCCACGGTCCGGTGACCTGCAGTTTCAGTGGGCCGTCCCAGCCGTCGAAGGCCTCGGCCAGCTCGTCCAGGTCCTGGCGTCGCAAGGAGGCGGTCCGCTCGGCATCCCGCCCCGGGCGATCCACCAGGCGCCAGCCCTGTGGCTGCACGTCGACCGGCAGGTCGACCAGGAGGCCGGCGCCACGGCCGATCATGTCCGCGCCGGGGCCTCGAGCGGGCAGCTCAGGCAGATAGGGCAGGGTCGTCACGCCCTCGGGGGCGTCGGTCAGTGAGTCACGCACGGCCCGCAGAGCTTCACGAATGTCCGTCCCGGGCCATGACCCGATCCCGGTTGCAACCACCATGGGCACAGTCTGCCCCACCCGCATTTTGATAGAGGTCTCGCACGCCCCGCCCGCATGTTGATAGAGGTCTCGCACGTCAGTGCCGGTGCTCCGCACGCTCACCGACCGCCGGCTCCTGCCCCTCCTCGACCACCACGAACTGGCCCATCATCCCCTGGTCCTCGTGCCGGAGCAGGTGGCAGTGATACATGTAGGGCACGGTCGCGTCGGCGTAATCCGTGAACGTCATCAGTAGTCGATAGGTCACGCCCTCCTCGGTCAGGATCGTGTCCTTCAGGCCGGACAGCTCCGCCGGCGGCTCGCGACCGTCGACCGTAAGCACCCGGAACTGCACGTCGTGCACGTGGAAGGAGTGGAACTCGCCGCCGTTGTTGACGACCTCCCACACCTCGGTGTCACCGAGGGTGACGACCTCGTCGGCATGGCCCATCCGCATCTGCGCGCCGTTGATCTGCCGGCCGCTGAGCCGGAACTCCCGGGCCTCATCGACCGCCTCCGGGTCTCCGGCGTGCTCCACGATGTCCGGCGCCAACTCGACGGGGACCTCCGGGGACGCGGCCAGCTCATCGGCCGCGCGCAGCTGCAGCACGTCGAACTTGTCCTCGCCGCCGCTGAACCGCTCGCTGATGAAGTTCTGCCCCAGGTCGGGCGCGATGCTGCGCAAGGTTCTGGTCTCCCCCGGCTCCATCGCCACCAGCACCTCAGCCCGCTCACCGGGCGAGAGCCGCACGCTGGTGGCCTCATGCGTCTGCGGCAGCAGCCCACCGTCGCTGGCGACCTGCACCAGCGGCGACCCGTCGTCGAGCCGGAACTGATAGACGCGCATCGGCGAGCCATTGAGCAACCGCAGCCGGACCACCTCGGTCGACACCTCGGCATACGGCCCCTCGGTGCCGTTGACCAGCACCCGGTCACCGAACTCCCGACTCGGCTCGATCTCGCCGCGACTGCTGGAGGGGTCCGTGACGATGACGGGCAGGTCATCCACGCCATAGTCCGAGGGCAGCTCGACCTGCTGCGCGGGGTCGTCGACGATGAACATCCCGGCCAGCCCGCGGCTGACGTGATCCATGGTCTCGCCGTGCGGGTGCGGGTGATACCAGAGCGTCGCCGCCGGCTGGTCGATCGTCCAGGTCGGCTCCCACGTGCCGCCCGGCTCGATCATCTGGTGCGGCCCGCCATCCATCGCCGCGGGCAGATGCATGCCGTGCCAGTGCACGGTGCTCGCCGTGCCCAGCTCGTTGCGATAACGGATCAGCACCTCCTCACCACGCTCTGCGCGCAGGGTCGGCCCGAGGTAGTCGCCGTTGAAACCCCACGTGTCCACCGTCCCCTCGCTCAGGTCCAGGCTCCCCTCCTGGGCGGTCAGGTCGAAGACCCGCCTCCCGTGGTCGTCGAGGCTCGACTCGGCCAGCGGCGGGATGGTCAGCTCGGTGTCGAAGTCGACCTCACCGACCGTGTCCTTGGGACCGAACAGCATCCACGCACCGGCGACCAGGCCCCCGACCAGCAGCACCAACCCGGCGGCGCCGATCGCGACCACGCGGCCAAAGATCGAGAGCATGCTGCGTGGACGGCGCAGGGCCATGGTGACTCCTGGGTGGGGTGGGACTGCTGTCCCTCCACCCTGTGACCTGCCGTATGCCGTGGGGCCGGCTTTGCGGGTCCGCTCAGGGTCGGTCTCAGGGGCGGCTCAGGGACGACCCCCAGTCCGTCACTCCCTCAGTTGCCCCGCCATCGCGACCCCCTGGTGCCCAATCGGCGTTGCGGGTTCTGTGCTGGAGCACGGGACACGCCGCAACGATGCCCGCACCGTGCGCGACACGCCGGGGCGAGGGGGCGGGCGCAGCGCCTGGGCCCTCCTGACCTGCTGTGGAGCTCTCCTCACCCGCCCGTGAGCGCCTGCTCGATGCGGTCCAGGGCCGTGACGGCGGAGCGCTGACTCACCAGACCCTCGAGCGCGTGGGCGGTGACCTCCACCCTGCCCGGGTGCCCGACCGCCTGGATCACCGCGGTGTTCATGTTCATCACGCCGGTGCCGACCACGCCGATCACGACCTGCGCTCCCGCACCCGGGTGCGACCCGGTTGGCCCAGTGGGCAGCACCTGGCGCAGGGACCCGGCGATCAGGCTCAGGGCCGCGGCCTCGTCCCGGACCGCCACCGTGCGTCCCTGACCGGTGACCTTGGTGAAAAGCCTGGCCCCGAGACGGCCACCGGTCCTGCCACCGCTCCTGCCGCCGGCGGCACCAGCAGCCCCGGCGAGCGGACCGTGCGCCGCACCACCGATGGCCCCTCCGACGGCACCGCCGGCCGCGCCCGCCTCACCGTTGGCCTCGATCAGGATGTCCCGCACCTGTGCGGCCGGCAGCACGGGGGACGGATAGTCACGACTCGCCTTCGCACTCATGTGACCATTCTTGCGCAGCCCACCCGGCGAGGCCGCCACCTGGGCGTCCGGCGAATGAGCCGTCAGCGCAGCAGCAGGCTGACGACCGCGGCCAGGATCACGGTGTTGAAGCCGAAGGCCAGGATGCTGTGCCCGGTGACGGTCCGGCGCATCCGCGGGCTCAGGATCTGGACGTCGCTGGCGGCGAAGGTGGTGGAGACGCCTGCGCTGAAATACAGATAGTCCGTCCAGCTGCGGCGCTCGGCCTCGCCGGGGAACTCCAGCTCGCGATGGCCGGACCGGGCGTCCTTCATCAGGTAGGCCACGCTGTAGGTGAGCACCACCGTCGCCCACGCCCCCACCACCATCACCGCCACCAGCAGGCCGCCGACCACCGGCGGGAGCAGCCCTTCGGCCAGGGCGCGTGGATACCAGAAGACACCCAGCGCCAGGGCGATGATGCTGACGCCCTGCGCGGTGCCCGGGCCGGGGTGCGTGCCGAGGATGTAGTGGTCAACCCAGGTCCCGGGCCGGGACGCCTTCGCCCAGGTCAGATAGCGGCTCGGCGCGGTCCGGGCGAACGCCAGGAACGTGCCCAGCACGTAGGTCACCAGATAGCTGGCCAGCACCAGCAGGAGCAACATCTCCAGGTTCTCCCCGGGCGCCTCACCGCGGGAGCGCAGCACCAGCACTGCCCCCACACCCACCGCCACGCCCGCGGCCATCGCGACATAGCTACGCCGGCCCTCCTGCAACCAGCCCCCCGGCATACTCACTCCCTGCGACTCGTCCCTGTCTTCGCAATGGTGGCAGACCCGACCACGCGCGTCCCGTCATACAACACCACCGACTGGCCGGGGGCCACCCCGCGGATGCGGCGCTCCAGGCGGACCTGCACGTCCTCACCATCGGCCCAGGCAGTCGCCGGGATCTCCTCGCCGTGCGCGCGGACCTGCGCGCCGACGGACACGATGCCCTCGGGCGCGGGGCCGCACCAGCGGGCGTGGTCGCCGGTGATCTCGTCGACCCCGAGCAGCTCGGCGGTGCCCACCACGACGGTGTTGATCTCGGGCTTGGTCTCGACGACGTAGCGCGGCGCGCCATCAGCGGCCGGCACCTGCAACCCCAGGCCCTTGCGCTGGCCGACGGTGTAGCCGAAGGACCCGCCGTGCTCGCCCAGCACTGTGCCGTCGGTGTCCACGATCTCACCCGGCTGCTCACCGAGCCGGTCGGCCAGCCAGCCGCGGGTGTCGCCGTCGGCGATGAAGCAGATGTCATGGCTGTCCGGCTTCTTCGCGACCGAGAAACCGCGTGCCGCTGCCTCGGCCCGGATGTCGGGCTTGGTGGTGTCACCGAGCGGGAAGAAGGACCGCTCCAGCTGCTCGGCGTCGAGCACCCCGAGGACGTAGGACTGGTCCTTGGCCATGTCCACAGCGCGGTGCAGCTCGCGCCGGATCCCTTGCGGGGCAGTGGGATCGGGCACTTCCTCGATCTGCGCGTAGTGCCCCGTGGCGACGGCGTCAAAGCCGAGGGCGAGGGCCTTGTCCAACAGCGCGGCAAACTTGATCTTCTCGTTGCAGCGCAGGCACGGGTTGGGGGTGCGGCCAGCGGCATACTCGGCCACGAAGTCCTCGACCACGTCCTCCTTGAACCGCGCCGCCATGTCCCAGACATAGAACGGGATGCCGAGCTTGTCGGCCACGCGGCGGGCGTCCCCGGCGTCCTCGATGGTGCAGCAGCCGCGCGCGCTCTCGCGCAGGGTGGCAGCGGACTGGCTCAGCGCGAGGTGCACGCCGACGACCTCGTGCCCGGCCTCGAGCATCCGGGAGGCTGCCACGGCGGAGTCGACCCCGCCGCTCATGGCGGCAACGACGCGCATCACGCGCTCCTGGTGGTGCCCCGTGCGCGACGGGCTCGGTCGATGGCAGCGGGCAGCGCGGCCAGCAGGGCGTCCACGTCGGCGTCGGTGGACGTGCGCCCCAGGGTCAGTCGCAGCGACCCCCGGGCGTCGGTCTCCGGCACACCCATGGCGAGCAGCACGTGGCTGGGCTGCGGCACCCCGGCCTGGCAGGCGGACCCGGTCGAGCACTGCACGCCAGCGGCGTCGAGCAGATAGAGCAACGAGTCACCGTCACAGCCCGGCACCCGCAGGTGAGCGTTGGCGGGCAGGCGCCGTATGCCGTCACCCGGCTCCCACACACCGCTCACCTCGATCGTCGGGTCCAGCGCGAGGGCCCCCTCAATCAGTCGGTCCCGCAGGCCGATCATCGTCTTGGCGTGCAACTCCTGGTCGGCCACGGCCCGACGCACGGCAACCGCCAGTCCGGCGATGGCCGGGGTGTCCAGCGTGCCACTGCGGATCTGTCGCTCCTGGCCACCGCCGTGGGTCAGCGGGACGGGGCTCTGGTCACGGCCGGCGATCAGCAGGCCGGCGCCCATCGGGCCGCCGATCTTGTGGCCGGTCAGGGCCACCAGGTCAGCGCCCACCTCGCCCAGGGGCAACGGCACCTGTCCCAGGGCCTGCACCGCATCGGTGTGGAAGGGCACGCCGTGCTCGCGCGAGATGGCCGCCAGCTCGGCCACCGGTTGCACCGTGCCGACCTCGTTGTTGGCCCACATCACACTCACCAGCGCGGCGTCAGCGGCACGGGTGCTCAGGATCTCCTCGAGCGCCTCGGGGCTGACCCGGCCTGCCGCGTCCGGCTCGAGCCAGGCGACCTCTGCGTCGTGCTCGGTGACCAGGTGCTCAACGGCATCGAGCACCGCGTGGTGCTCGATGGAGCTGACGATGAGCAGGTTGCGGCCGGTGTCGTTCTCGAAGTTCTTGAACCACGTGCCCTTGACCGCCATGTTGTCCGACTCGGTGCCGCCGGAGGTGAAGATCACCTCGGAGGGGCGGACCCCCAGATCCGAGGCGATCGACTCGCGCGACTCCTCCACGACCCGGCGCGCGTCGCGGCCTGAGCCGTGCAGTGAACTGGCGTTGCCCAACCGCTGCATCTGCTCGACGATGGTCTCGATGACCTCGGGGAGCACCGCCGTGGTTGCGGCGTGGTCGAGATAGGTGGGGGCAGATGGCACCAGCCCATCATCCCACCCGCCCCACACCCCACCAATTTTGATAAAGGTCTCGCACGCCCCACCCGCCTTTTCAGGGAGGTTTCGTACGTACGAGACCTCCCTGAAGTTGCGGTGGAGGTGTGCGAGACCTCCCTATTTTTTTGGGGTGGTCCCGCACACCCGCCCCTCGGCATACGGCCTCCTGACACAGAGCGGCCCCGGTGCTCAGTGAGCGCCGGGGCCGTTCCGTATGCCGTGGGGCAGGTCAGCCCTTGCGGGCCTGGACCTCTGCGGTGGCCTGGGGCAGCACCTGGAAGAGGTCGCCGACGACGCCGTAGTCGACCAGCTCGAAGATCGGGGCCTCGGGGTCCTTGTTGACCGCGACGATCGTCTTGGAGGTCTGCATGCCGGCGCGGTGCTGGATGGCACCGGAGATGCCGGCGGCGACATAGAGCTGCGGGGAGACCTGCACGCCGGTCTGTCCGACCTGGTTGGCGTGCGGATACCACCCGGCGTCGACCGCGGCACGGGAGGCACCGACAGCAGCACCGAGAGAGTCAGCGAACGCCTCGACCGGGTTGAAGTCACCGCCGGTGCCACGACCACCCGAGACCACGATCGCGGCCTCAGTCAGCTGCGGGCGACCAGAGGCGGCCTTCTCCTTGCGGTCCACGATCTTCGCGGCGGTGGCGCCCTCGGACAGCGACACGGACACGACCTCGTCGGCGGCGGCACCAGCAGCCTCCTGGACCGGGATCGAGTTGGGCTTGACCGTGATGATCGGGGAGCCCTTGGACACCGAGGACGTCACGGTGTAGCTGCCGGCGAAGACGGACTGCACGGTGCGCACTGCGCCCCCGTCACCGGCCTGGACGTCGACGGCGTCGGTGATCAGGCCGGACTCGGTCTTGATCGCCAGGCGGGCGCCGATCTCCTTGCCCTCCGAGCTCGACGGCAGCAGGACCGCCGCGGGGCTGGTCTGGGAGACGAGCTGGGCCAGGACCTCAGCGGTCGGGGCCACGAGGTGGTCGGTGACCGCAGCGTCCTCAACGCGATAGACCTTCGCCGCGCCATACTGCGCCAGCGCGTCCTTGGCGGTCTCGAAGCCGGTGCCGACGAAGACGGCCGACGGCTCGCCCAGGCGGGCGGCCGCGGTCAGCATCTCGGCCGTGGTCTTGCGGACATTTCCGTCGACGTGGTCGACCAGAACAAGCACTTCAGCCATGGTGGTTTCTCCTTCTTCCGGTCGGATCAGACGAACTTGCGGGAGGCCAGGAACTCAGCAAGCGCCTTGCCGCCCTCGCCCTCGTCGGTGACGATCTCACCGGCAGCGCGCGGCGGACGGGCCTCCACGCCCTCAACGGTCGTCCAGGCAGCGGCCAGACCGACCTGCCCGGCGTCGACGCCGAGGTCGGCCAGGGACCAGGTGTCCACCGGCTTCTTCTTGGCGGCCATGATCCCCTTGAACGAGGGATAGCGCGGCTCGTTGATCTGGTCGGTGACCGACACGACGGCCGGCAGTGAGGCCTCGATGGTCTCGCTCGCCACGTCACCGTCGCGGCGGATCCGGGCGGTGCCACCCTCGACCGTCAGCTCGGAGGCGAAGGTCACCTGCGGCAGGCCCAGGCGCTCGGCCAGCATGGCCGGGACGACAGACATGGTGCCGTCGGTGGAGGCGATGCCGGTGATCACCAGGTCGACCGGACCGATCTTCTTGATGGCCTCGGCCAGGATCAGCGAGGTCGCCGGGGCGTCGGAGCCGGCGATCGCGTCGTCCAGGATGTGCACGCCCTTGTCGGCGCCCATCTGCAGGGACT
The DNA here is from genome assembly GCF_023923225.1 of Ornithinimicrobium faecis. Classification (GTDB taxonomy): domain Bacteria; phylum Actinomycetota; class Actinomycetes; order Actinomycetales; family Dermatophilaceae; genus Ornithinicoccus; species Ornithinicoccus faecis. The sequence goes on from NZ_CP099489.1 coordinate 3,671,355, forward strand.
TCTTGATCGCGTCGGCGGCGTCGTCCGGACCCATGGTCAGGACCGTCACCTCACCACCGTCCCCCGCCTCGTTCACGGACAGGGCCGTCTCCACGGCATACTCATCCAGCTCGGAGAGCAGGCCGTCCACGGCCTCGCGGTCGGTGGTGTTGTCCGGCTTGAACGACCGGTCGGACTGCGCGTCCGGCACGTACTTGACACACACGACGATGTTCACGTGTCGATCCTCATCGTTGGGGGTGGGTGGTTACCTAGTGGTCATCTTCGCACTGCCCGGCCGGGCTGCACCAAACCGGGTCAGCTCACGGCGCGGAAGATCACGTCCATCCCCAGCACCAGCAGGGTGAGGAAGGGGAAGATGAAGGCGGTCAGCCACTGCAGCGTGGTCCGCCCGGGGGCGGGCTGGCGCGGGTCGAGCAGCTGATCGGGCTCGGCGAAGTCGGCCCAGGTCAGCACCACCTGCAGGGCGAGCGCCAGCACGCCGACGGCCCCCACTGCACCCCAGGCGAACTCGGCGACCGTGTCCCGCAGCAGTGCCTGCGGCACGATCAGCGCGATCAGCACCGCGAAGGGCAGGACAAAGGTCAGCCACCCGTGGCGCACCAGAGCCAGCACCGGGCCGGACCGCAGCGCGACCACCAGCGTCAGCACCAGCGCGAGGCCGACGGCGACCAGATCGCCCTGGGTCACGGCGACCTGCGTCCCCTCGACCCAGGCGCCCACCGCACGAGGCACCGCGACCAGCCCGAAGAGCCCGAGGACCAGACCGATGACTGTGGCTGGCCGGAGCCGGAAGGTGCGGGCGGGAGTGCCGTCCACCAAGGACCTGCTGTATGCCGCGGGGTCGCCGAAGGCGTCCTGCGCGCTCTCCCCCGACTCGGCACAGTGGGTGTCGACGACGGCGAGCGCGTCGCCGATCTCGGCGCCGGTGCGGTCGGCCAGGCGCTGCTCGAGGACGAAGGTGTCGCGCCAGGACCGGTCAACGTGCGGGGTGCTGATGTCGACGCCGCCCGTTGCGGTGGTGTCGGGGTTCGGCTGCTTCATGGTCGTTGCTGTCCCTTCGAGACGGCCTGGTTGGTCAGTGAGACGCTCTGGTCGGTCAGTGCTCTCGTGATGTCGGTGAACTCGGCCCAGCGGTGGGCCTGGCGCTCCGCCTCTGCGTGCCCCTCGGGTGTGAGCGCATAGAACTTGCGGCCCGGGCCACCCTCGCCGGGGCGCCACTCGACCTCGACCCAGCCGGACTGCTCAAGTCGGCCGAGCAGCGGATAGAGCGTGCCGCCCTTGACTGCGCCGAGGCCGGCCTCCGCGAGTTCGGACGCGATGGCATAGCCGTAGGTCGGGCCATCACGCAGGATCCGCAGGGTGCAGACGCTCAGCACCCCCCGCAGCCACTCGCTGGGCCACTCCTGTTCTGGATTCACAACTAGATGATGTCACTGACTAGTCAGGCGCGTCAACTAGTCTCCCGAAAAAATATAAAGGTCTCGCACGCCCTTCCCGGATTTTCGTAAAGGTCTCGCACGGCTGTCGGTGGTGGCTCCTACGGTCTGGAGATGACACAGACTCATCACGCGATCGACTACATCGAGATCAATGTCAGTGACCTGGCCGCGGCCCGCGACTTCTACGCGCAGGCCTTCGGGTGGATGTTCAACGACTACGGCCCGGCCTATGCCGGGATCCAGGCCCCGGGCGGCGAGGCCGAGGTCGGCGGACTCAACGCTGGGGGCACGCCCGGCCCCGGTGGGCCACTCGTCCTGCTCTACTCCGACGACCTGGACGCCAGCGTCACGGCGGTGGAGAGCGCCGGCGGTCGCATCCTGCAGGCGCCCTACGAGTTCCCCGGTGGGCGGCGCTTCCACTTCGCGGACCCCAGCGGCAACGAGTTGGGCGTCTGGTCGGCCCACTCGTGACCAGGCCGGTGGCACTCAGCCGGCAGGCAGGTGCGCCGCGATCGTGTCGGCGAGCAGCTCTGGCGCCGCGACGTGGGCGATGTGGTCCTGACCCTCCAGCACCAGCACGTCGACGCCGAGGGCTCGCTGGAAGGCCGCGACACTCTCGCCATACGGCGGGCGGTGGACCGTGTGCTCCCCCGCGATCAGGGTCACCGGGACGCCCAGCTTCCCGTAGTCCGCCCACGGTGGCTCGAAGGCCGCGATGGCCTCGAGCTCGGCAGCGGCTGGGCCGGCAGGCTCCACCAAGGGCGCCCACGCTCGTGTGGCGCGCAACCGCGCGACGTGCGCCTCGGCATACCCAGACACTGCCGTGTTGATCAGGGCGACCACCGCGTCGAGGTCGCCTGCATCAGTGGCTCGTCGGATCGCTGCCCGCGCGGCGTCATCGGCAAAGGGGCGCGCAACCGGGTCGTAGAGCGTCAGCGAGGCAGCGGGTGCCCCCTGGCGCACCGCCTCGGTCGCGATCAGGCCACCCAGGCTGTGGGCAACGACGTCCACCGGTCTGGGGAGCGTGCTCACCCAGGCCAGCAGGTCATTGACCTCGGACTGCACGGAGTAGGACGCGTCGGGGTCGGTGCTGCCACGTCGCCCGCGACGGTTGGGCACCAGGAGCGGGCGTGCAGGCTCGAGGCGCTCGGTGACCTTGCGCCAGGCCGGTGCGTCGGCCAAGCCGCCGTGCACCAGGACGATCGGCCTTCCCGTGCCCGGCCGAGAGCGGGCCGTCAGTTTGGCGGCGACATCGCGAACGGCCCGGACAGCACGCCGCTGCACCCGGCGCCAGTGGTGCGGGAGGTGCTGGCCGAGGGACAACTGGCCGACCGGTTGGGCCTGGACTTCTTCGGCGCACGAGCGCTTTGCGACGGTCGACGCCCTCTCTGGCGGTCGGGCCGAGATCACCGTCGGGCGCGGGTCTGTCATCGAGTCCTTCCCGCTCTTCGGCTTCGCGCTTGAGGACTACGAGGTTCTGTTCTCCGAGAAGCTCGATCTCCTGGCGCACCTGCTCCCTGAGGCGCCGGTCCGCTGGGAGGGCACCACGCGGCCGGTCGTGGTGGCGATCATCGGTGGCCCAGCACGCCAGTTCGCTCCCCTGGTCGACCTGTACCGCCGGGCCCTGAAGCAGGCCGAGCAGCCTGAGTTGCCCGTGGGTGTGCACTCACCCGGGCACGTGGCGGCGACCGATGAGCAGGCGGTGGAGGAATACCTCGACCCGTTCGTCGACTACATGAACCGCCTGGGTCGCGAGCGCGGCTGGCCCCCGATGACGCGGGACCACGCCCTCGAGCAGCTCGGCCCGAACGGCACGGCCTACGTCGGGTCGCCGGAGACGGTCGCCCGCAAGATCGCGGACACAGCGCGACTGCTCGGGCTCACCCGGTTCCAGCTGAAATACAGCATGGGTCACCTCTCGCACGCGCAGCGGCTGGAGTGCATCCGGCTGTATGCCGAGCACGTCGCCCCTCGCGTGCGGGAGCTGCTGGCCTGAGTTACTTCGCGGTGAACTTGGCCTTGCCGGGACCGTCCTGCACGAACGAGGTCATCCCGATCTGCCGGTCCTCGGTCGCGAAGACGCCAGCGAACAGCATGGCCTCGATCGCCAGGCCGGTGTCCAGGTCGGTCTCGATGCCCCGGTCGATGGCCTCCTTGGCCGCCCGCAGGGCGTAGGCCGGACCACTGACGTAACGGGCTGCGCGGGCGCGCGCCTCGGCATACACCTGGTCCGGCTCGACCACCTCGTCGACGAGCCCGATCGCCAGGGCCTCCTGCGCGTCAACCATCCGGCCACTGAAGACCAGGTCCTTGGCCTTGGAGGGGCCGACCAGGCGCGGCAGCCGCTGCGAGCCACCGGCCCCGGGGATGACGCCCAGCAGGATCTCGGGCTGGCCGAGCTTGGCGTCGCTGCCGACGATGCGGAAGTCGGCGCACATCGCCAGCTCGCAGCCGGCGCCGAGGGCATAGCCGGTGATCGCAGCGATGGTCGGCTTCGGGATGTGCGCGACCGCCTTGAAGCACTCCTGGATCACAGCGGCGCGGTCGACCATGTCGGTGTAGGACATGGTCTGCATCTCCTTGATGTCCGCGCCGGCGGCAAACACCTTCTCGCCGCCATAGATGATCACGGCGCGAACCTCGGCATCGCCGGAGACGATGCCAGCGGCCTCACCGAGCGCGTCCTGCACGGCGGTGTCGAGCGGGTTCATCTTGGGACGGTCGATGCGGATCGTGCCAATGCCGTCCTCGATCTCGACGCGGACGTGCTCGCTGCCGGTCGGGATCGTGCGGATGTCGCTCATGCCTGACCGCCGTCGCCCTGGGGCTTGCTGCGGCCCAGCCCCTCGGACAGCCACGGGCCGACCTTGGGGGCCTCGCCGTCGGTGACCGCGTCCGTGTCGCCGGAGACGACGTCACCGGTGCCGCCGGCCGCGATGTCTTCCTCGCGCTTGGACTTCGCGGTCACGTTGCGGTGCCACAGGGCCACGGCCTGCAGGAGCATGCTGACTGCGATCTGCACCTTGGGCTTGGGGTTCTCCTTGGGCGCGATCACCTGCTCCACGCTCAGGACCAGGTTGCCAGCAGCAATCCCGGCCTTGACCAGGTTGACGCCCAGGGTGATGTCGTTGCATCCGTTGAGGCGGGTCTGCATGTCGGCCGGGACGGTGTCGGCGATCTGCCACTGGCCATAGATGCGTAGGATGTCGACCTGGCCACCGGTCAGCGAGCGCGCGAACAGCTGCTGCTCCTGGGCGGTGAACTTGACGTCACCGTCGGAGTCGAGGTCGGGCTGGAGCTTGAGGTCCTGCAGCGCGTCGAGGACTCGCCCGCGCAGCGGGTGCTCCTCGGGGGGCGGGGGGAAGTTCGGCAGAGAGGTGGGGTCGGTCATGGTTCTAACGTAACCGAGTCCCTAGGCTGCGACCATGCCCGTGCCGCACCGCCGCCCAGATGTGCCCCCTGCCCTCGGTGTCACCGTCCACAACGGCACGGCCGACGTGTCCGTCCTGGCGGCCCACGCCGACGCCGTGGAGCTGTGTCTCTTTGACGAGGAGGGGGCCGAGCGCCGCGTCGCGCTGTCCCGCAACGCCTATGGCATCTGGTGGGATGTCGTCGAGGGGGTGCGCCCCGGTCAGCGCTATGGCTTCCGCGTGCACGGGCCTTGGGCACCTGAGCAGGGGCACCGGCACAACCCCGCCAAACTGCTCCAGGATCCGTATGCCGGGGCGATCGTTGGCGAGGTCCGCTGGGGTCCGGAGGTGTTCGGCCACGCCGTCGATGACGGGTGGAACGGCGACGGTGCCGTGCGGGACGACCGGGACAGTGCGGCATACGTCCCTCGCTCGGTCGTGGTCGACCACCGCGCCTTCGACTGGGGCGAGGACCGCTCCCCTGCCCACTCGTGGACCGAGTCGGTGATCTATGAGGCGCACGTGCGCGGCCTGACGATGCAGCACCCCGGCATCCCCGAGGAGATCCGCGGCACCTATGCGGCCCTGGGGCACCCGGCCGTCGTCGAGCACCTGCGTGGGATGGGAGTCACCACGCTCGAGCTGCTGCCGATCCACGCGTTCACGCACGAGCCGCACCTGGTCCGCGGTGGGCTGGTCAACTACTGGGGCTACAACACGATGGGTTTCTTTGCGCCGCATGCGGATTATGCCGCGGCTTCGGACCCGCAGGGCGTGGTCGACGAGCTCAAGGGCGCGATCAAGGCCCTGCACGCCGCGGGCATCGAGGTGATCCTCGACGTCGTCTACAACCACACCTGTGAGCAGGGCAACGACTCCGGTGCGACGCTGTCCTGGAGGGGGCTGGACAACGCGACCTACTACCGCCTGGACGAGCGTGGGCACGACATCGACGTGACCGGCTGCGGCAACACCGTCGACCTGCGCCAGCCGCTGGTCGCCAAGATGGTGCTGGACTCGTTGCGGCACTGGGTGACTGAGTTCCACATCGATGGTTTCCGGTTCGATCTGGCCCCGGCGCTGGCCCGCGGCCGCGACGATGCCTATGACCCCGACCACGCCTTCCACGTGGCGCTGCGCACCGACCCCGTGCTGTCTCGGGTGATGCTCATTGCCGAGCCCTGGGACGTGGGCGTGCACGGCTGGCGCACCGGGCAGTTCCCGCCGCCCTTCGCCGAGTGGAACGACCGTTTCCGCGACACGGTGCGCACCTTCTGGCTGCCCGACACCGCCCGGGCACTGCACGGCGAGACCGGACACGGCGGTCGCGAGCTGGCGACCCGGTTCGCCGGGTCGGCCGACCTCTATGCCGGCGGCGATCGGGGACCGATCGCCTCGATCAACTTCGTCACCGCTCACGACGGGTTCACGCTGGCTGACACCACGGCATACGAGCAGAAGCACAACGAGGCCAACCTGGAGGACAACCGGGACGGCCACGGCGACAACCGCAGCTGGAACCACGGGGTTGAAGGGGGCACCGACGACCCCGAGATCCTGGCCGCGCGGCGCCGGTCGGTGCGCAACCTGCTGGCGACCAACCTGCTGGCCGCCGGGGTGCCGATGATCACTGCCGGCGACGAGTTCGGGCGCACGCAGGGCGGCAACAACAACGCCTACTGTCAGGACAACGAGATCAGCTGGCTCGACTGGGCCTCCGCCGACCTCGACCTGGTCGCGACGACCACCCGGCTGCTCGAGCTGCGCCGCGCGCACCCAGCGCTGAGCCCGACGGAGTTCCAGACCTTCGACGCGGTGCCTGGCCGGGTGCGGCTGCGCTGGTTCGACACCGACGGCGAGGTGCTGACCGAGTCCCAGTGGAACGACCCGTGGTTGCGGTCGCTGGCGGCACTCCTGGAGGCCGAGGAGGATGCCGCGCTGGTGGTGCTCAACGGAGGCCTGGAGGAAGTCACGTTCGCTCTGCCCGAGCCCGGGGGCTGGCAGCTGGCCTGGTCGAGCTCCTGGGAGCGACCGCGGGACGGTGAGCGCGTCGGCGAGGCGCTCACGATGTCCCCCGGCGCACTCGCCGTCCTCACTGCGAGCGTGTCTCCCGCTCGAACACGCTGAACCACAAGAGGTTCGAGTCGACGCGGTCGAGCGCCTCCGCAAGTTCGTCGGGAGCGCGCAGCAGCACCAGCTCGCGGGAGTAGCACCCCGTGTCGTCATTGACCCCGACCCCGCCCGCCAGGACATAGGGCGGAGACTCGGGGAGGAGGTTCCGCTCCAGTTCGGCGAGGAGTTCCATGAGTCCAGAGGTCTCGTCCAGCACGGTCGCGAGTTCAGCTCCGTGGGGACGCTCGTGGTTGGCGGCATGCCACGAGATCACGGACAGGTGGTCCGAGGAGCGCTCGCCGGTCACCGTCACAAAGGCTCCCGGAGGCGGGAGGTCCTCTCCAGACAAGGCGGATCCGTAGGTGCGGAATGATGTGAGGTCATCCTGAGGTCCTCCGGGCAGGCCACACGGGACAATGAGCGGTCCATCCAAAGCAACGCGCCCAGTCATCTCAAGCAGGTTCATCATGACGTCAAATGTATTCACGGACATAGAGATGGTAGAGCCCCGTGTTCGGTCCCGATGTGACGTAATCGCAGCGATAGTTCACGATGGTTGGCTCCGTGGCCACGAGGCCCGCTCCCGTCGCCTCGCACTGGCCTAGGGAGGTGTAGTAGCCCCAGGGCAGCCAAACGAATCCGCGCTGCTCAATCGGCGTTGCACCGCTCCCGAGGGCCTCAATGTGTGCCGAGGATGCTGCCTGCGCCGCGTAGACTCCACCGACCCACGGCGTTGCGGCGAAAACTCCGCCGCACAGCACCGCGGCCAGCATAGATTGGAGGCGTTGAGGCCACTTCATGACAGGAGAGTAGGGCATCGTTCGGTGGGGTGCAAGAGCACAGAGCTAACGCCAATTTGAGGTGCTCCTGGCCGGCATGTACGCGTTTCACGGGTGGCCGGCCCGTGAACGTCTGGTTGATCACGTTGGCCCACGGGCATCCTGCCTCAGGGTCGGGCTGGGCCTAGGTAACGGTGCGGAGCACAAGGCAGCGCTCACCCGAGCCTGCACCCAGGCGGGGGCGCTCGCGGACGAGGTCACGGGCCCCGTGACCGACGTGAGCAACATGACTATCGACGAGGCGTGGCTGAGCGACGCCCTGGACCAGTTGGCGCAGGCCAGCGGTCATTAGCACGTCACCACCAGTCGTCGACCTCGGGACATCTCCAGGCGTCCACCCGTTGGTCTCGGGCGCGGGCGCGCGCATAACCATCGAGCAGCAAGTCCTCGACCTTGTCGCGGTCCTCTTTGCGGATCTCGACCACGGTGATGTTCATCGACTCGAGCCGTGTGGTGCGGGCCTCATCCAGCTCGGGAGCCAGGTCCATGTCGTGCCAGAACCCCTGGTACTCGGCCGCGAGACCACTCTCTCGATCAAACAGGTCGACGCGCCCGACGAAACGATCGAGCCGATCGTGCACCGGCTGGTTCGCCACGGGGACCGGCAGTCCGGCACTGAGCCAGTGGAGGCGCATCTCGCTCTCGGGGACGGACTCCGCCCGGGCACTGATGTGCGACACGAGTTCCCGGACGTTGTTCAGGCGGTGCAGACCGCCCAGGGGGGCGATGAACTCCGCGAACTCTGCCTTGTCGATCAGTCCGAAGCGTGCCGACAGGTCCAGCATGGCCAGGCGCGTCGGCTCAGAGCGCACCCAACGAGCCAGATCCAGCGCCGTGCGCAACGGGTTCGTCACGACCAGGGGCCCACACTGCACACGCTGGGCCTCGGGAACCCGGCTCCGGCGAGGCCGCAGTCCCTCGGTCTCGTACGCGCCAGCATCGTCGGGCACACAGACGTCCACCCGCCGCAGCGTGTCCGGCCCAGCCATCCCGTCGATGAACTCCGGCGGCACACCGTGCACGACGGCCGCGGCCCATCCGGAGAGAACCGACCCCTCGGGCGCCCTGGCCCACGCCGCGTGGATCCGGATCAGCCTCCGGTCCTCCGGTTCATCGCCTACGAGCCGGAGCCCGGCCATCCCCTCAACCCGGGGAAGCCGATCAATCCCGCGCCTCGGCATACCGTCGGCCAACAGCTCGGCCGTCCTGCGAATCTGGAACGTCATCAAGCCACCTCCTCCGAGCGAGCCTGACCGATCCGATGTATGCCGTCACGCGCCCGAGTGGATCTGTGGACAAGAGAGGTGGCTGGCCCAGGGGTGTGGTCGGCAGGCGACCGCAATGTCGCCTCGAGGGGCGTGACGCAGCGCGCGGGGAGGTGTACGAGACCTCTATTTTTCTGCGGGCAGGGTGTACGAGACCTTTATCTTTTTCCGGGCAAGGCGTGCGAAACCTCTATCTTTTTGCGGGGGGGTCAGGCGTTGGCGACCAGGCCCAGCTCGGCGTCGGCGGCCAACTGCGGGTGGGCGGGCAGCGCCCGCACGGTCCAGCCGAGGCTGCCGGTGCGGGTCAGCTCCAGCTCGCCGTCGAAGCGGTGCCGCCCGTTGTCATAGGACTCCACCGGCTCCAGGGTGCTGGTCTCGACCTCGGTGAGCTCGTCGGTCTCCGAGGCCCGGCCGAAAGCCACCTGCACGCTCACGTCCTCCGGAGAGAGGCCACCGAGCGCGAGATAGGCGTGCACCCGCACCGTCTCACCGATCTGCGGGCTGTCGCTGACACCCTCGGCCTCCACGTGCTCAACACGCACGGACGGCCAGGCGGCACGGATGCGCTCGACCGCACCGGCCAAGTCACGGGCACGGGCATAGTTGTTCTCGCGCACGGCCCAGCCGGCACGTGCGGCGGGCAGATACAGCGCCCGGGTGTAGTCGCGCACCATCCGATCGGCCATCACCTTCGGCCCGAGCGTGCCCAGCGTGTGCTGGATCATCTCCAGCCAGCGCGTGGGCAGGCCGGCCTCGTCGGTGTCATAGAAGGTCGGCACGACGCTGTTCTCCAGCAGGTCATAGAGCGCCGAGGCCTCCAGCTCGTCGCGGCGGTCATCATCGACGCCGTCAGCGGTGGGGATCGCCCAGCCGTTCTCGCCGTCGAACCACTCGTCCCACCAGCCGTCCAGGATGGACAGGTTCAGGGCGCCGTTGAGGGCGGCCTTCATGCCGGAGGTGCCGCACGCCTCGAACGGGCGCAGCGGGTTGTTCAACCAGACGTCGCAGCCCGGATAGAGCCGCTGGGCCATCGCGATGTCGTAGTTGGGCAGGAAGACGATCCGGTGGCGCAGCTTGTGGTCGTCCGTGAAGCGCACCATCTCCTGGATCAGCCGCTTGCCGGTGTCGTCGGCCGGGTGCGCCTTGCCGGCGATGACCAGCTGCACGGGGCGGTCGGGGTCCAGCAGGATCTTGGCCAGCCGCTCGGGGTCGCGCAGCATCAGGGTCAGGCGTTTGTAGGTCGGCACTCGCCTCGCGAAGCCGATCGTGAGGATGTCTGGGTCCAGGACTTCATCGATCCAGCCCAGCTCGGCGGAGGTGGAGCCGCGCGTGCGCATGGACTTGCGCAGGCGGGTGCGGGTCTCGGCCACCAACTGCTCGCGCATCTCACGCTTGGTCGCCCAGATCCGATCGACCGGCACCTGCGACACCTTCTCGAAGGCGGTCCCGTCGGTCAACGCCTCGGGGCCCATGAACTCGGCGGCCAGGTCGAAGACCTTGCGGTCCACCCAGGTGCCGGCGTGCACGCCGTTGGTGATCGAGCCGATCGGCACCTCGGCCTCGTCGAAGCCCGGCCACAGGCCCTTGAACATGCCGCGGCTCACCTCGCCGTGCAGCACGGAGACGCCGTTGGCCCGCTGGCCCAGGCGCAGGCCCATCACGGCCATGTTGAACACGCCACTGTCCCCGCCCTCATAGGTCTCCGCGCCCAGCTCGAGCAGCTTGTCGAGCGCAACGCCAGGCAGCTCGGCGGCCCCGCCGAAGTGCTGGGAGATCTGGTTGACACCAAACCGGTCGATGCCGGCGGGCACCGGGGTGTGGGTGGTGAAGACCGTGGAGGCCCGCACCGCGCGCAGCGCCTCCTCAAAGGACAGGTCCGCGCCGGAGACCAGCTCGCTGATCCGCTCCACGCCCTGGAACCCGGCGTGGCCCTCGTTCATGTGATAGACGTCCGGCTCCGGGGCACCGGTCAGTCGCGACCACAGCCGCAGCGCCCGGACACCGCCGATGCCGAGCAGCATCTCCTGCTGCAGGCGCTGGTCACCGCCGCCGCCATACAGCCGGTCGGTCAGGTCACGTTTGCTCGCGTCGTTGCTCTCCACGTCGGAGTCGAGCAGCAGCAGCGGCACCCGCCCGACCTGGGCCCGCCACACGTGGGCGTCCAGGTGTCCTTCACCGGGCATCGCCAGGGAGATCACGGCCGGGGTGCCGTCCTCCTCGCGCAGCAGCGCCAGCGGCTGGTCGTCGGGGTCCAGGACCGGATAGGACTCCTGCTGCCAGCCCTCGGCGTTGAGCCGCTGGCGGAAGTAGCCGCTCTTGTAGAACAGGCCGATGCCGACGATCGGCACACCGAGGTCGGAGGCGCTCTTGAGGTGGTCGCCGGCCAGGATCCCGAGGCCGCCGGAATACTGCGGCAGCGCGGCGGTGATCCCGAACTCCGGGGAGAAATAGGCATAGGCCTGCCCGAACCCGCCGGCCTCCCCTCCGGCCTGCGCCTCCTGCTGATACCAGCGCGGCTCGCTCAGATAGCGCGTCAGCCCCTCGCCCGCCTCGCGCACGCGCTGCACGAAGGCCGGGTCGCCGGCCAGCCGGTCCAGCTCGTCGGGCGTCAGTGCGCTGAGCATGGCCAGCGGCTCGCGGCGGCACTCGGCCCACTTCTGCGCGTCGATGCTCTCGAACAGGTCGAGCGTCGGCGGGTGCCATGACCAGCGCAGATTGAGCGCGAGGTCGTGCAACGGGGACAGTGCGTCGGGCAGGACGGTGCGCACGTGGAGTCTGCGGATGGCCTTCACACCGCACAGGGTATGCCGTGGTGCCGGTGTGTCGTGCACGCGCACCTCCCGACCGGTAGCGTCGGCCTCGTGAGCCAGACAACAGCCAACGGCAGCAACCAGTCCGTGCTCGCCCTCGTGGGCCAGACGCCCATCGGGCGGATCCCGGTGCAGAACGTCCGTCCGGCCGTCGACGGTGGCGCCCGACCGACAAAATCTGTGGTCAACGAACTGTTCGCGATCACCGCCACCGTCTTCCGCGAGGGCCACGACAAGGTCAACGCGACGGTCGTGCTGACCGACCCCGACGGCGTCGAGCACCACATCCGGATGCACCTGCTCAACCCCGGACTGGATCACTGGGGCACCACCGTCTTCGCCGACCGCGAGGGCATCTGGAGTTATCGCGTCGAGGGCTGGTCCGATCCCTATGCCACCTGGCACCACGACGCCACCATCAAGGTGGAGGCCGGGGTCGACGTGGAGCTGATGCTCGAGGAGGGCGCCCGCGTGATCGAGCGCGCCCGCGACGAGGTGGAGCGCTCCCCCGAGGACGGGCAGCTGCTCACCGAGGCGGCGGCAGAGCTGCGCGACACGGGTCGCCCCGTCGGGGAGCGCCTGGCCGCGGGCACTAACCTGCACGACCTGTTGACCCACGCGCCGCTGCGTGACCTGGTCAGCCCCAGCCGCGAGCACTCCTGGTGGGTGGAGCGCCAGCTGGCCCTGCACGGCGCCTGGTATGAGATCTTCCCCCGCTCCGAGGGGGCCACGCAGGACCCCGAGACGGGGCTGTGGACCAGCGGCACGTTCGCCACCGCCGCCGAGCGGCTCCCCGCGATCGCCGACATGGGCTTCGACGTCGTCTATCTCACCCCGATCCACCCCATCGGTCGCACCAACCGCAAGGGACGCAACAACACCCTGGACGCCCAGGAGCACGACCCGGGCAGCCCCTACGCGATCGGCGCGCAGGAGGGCGGCCACGACGCGCTCCACCCCGACCTGGGGGACTTCGACGACTTTGACGCCTTCGTGGCCCGCGCGCAGGAGCTCGGGCTCGAGGTGGCAATGGACCTGGCGCTGCAGGCCGCCCCCGACCACCCGTGGGCCACCGAGCACCCCGAGTTCTTCACCACCCGCGCCGACGGCACCATCGCCTATGCCGAGAACCCGCCGAAGAAATACCAGGACATCTATCCGGTCAACTTCGACAACGCCCCGCCGGCCGCCTATGCCGAGGTGCGACGCATCATGCAGGTCTGGATCGACCACGGCGTCAAGATCTTCCGCGTCGACAACCCGCACACCAAGCCGGTTGAGTTCTGGCAGTGGCTGATTGCCGATGTCGCGGTCGATCACCCCGATGTCATCTGGCTGGCCGAGGCGTTCACCAAGCCGGCGATGATGCACACGCTGGCCAAGGTCGGTTTCCAGCAGTCCTACACCTACTACGCCTGGCGCAACCAGGCGGCCGAGCTCACGGAATACGTCACCGAGCTCGCGGGCCCCGCCGCGGCCTACATGCGGCCCTCGTTCTGGCCGACCACGCACGACATCCTCACGCCCTACATGCAATACGGCGGTCCGACCGCCTTCCAGGTGCGGGCTGCCCTGGCCGCGACGCTGGTGCCGACCTACGGCATCTACGCCGGCTATGAGCACTGCGAGAACGTCGCCCGCCCGGGGGCCGAGGAGCACATCGACAACGAGAAATACGAGTTCAAGAACCGCCGGTGGGACCTCGACACCGAGCACGGCGGCCGCGACGAGGCCCACGGGCGGCCCAACCTGGCCCCGTTCCTGAAGCGGCTCAACGAGATCCGCCGGGAGCACCCCGCGCTGCACTGGATGCGCAACATCACCTTCCACAGCGCCGAGGACGAGAACATCCTGGTCTTCTCCAAGCGCGGGGGCGGTGCGCACGACGGGTCCGACTCCGACGAGATCATCGTGGTGGCCAACCTGGACCCGCACGCGGACCGCGCGACCACCGTGCACCTCAACATGCCCTCGATCGGACTCGGCTGGCACGAGCGCTTCGTGGCCCACGAGCTGCTCACCGACCAGCAGTGGCACTGGGGCGATGCCAACTTTGTCCAGCTCGGCCCGAGCGCTCTGCCGGTCCACATCATCTCGGTCAGGAAGTTCTGATGCAGGGCCTGAACCTCCAGCAGCCCGGGCTCAAATACGACCCGGACTGGTATCGCAAGGCCGTCTTCTACGAGGTGCTGGTCCGCGGCTTCGACGACTCGACCGGCTCGGGGTCGGGTGACTTCAGCGGCCTGATCAACCGGCTGGACTATCTGCAGTGGCTGGGCATCGACTGTCTCTGGATCCCCCCGTTCTATGCCTCACCCTTGCGCGACGGCGGCTACGACGTCGCCGACTACACGGCCGTCCTGCCCGAGTTCGGCACGCTGCCCGACTTTCAGGAGCTCATCTCCCAGGCGCACGCGCGCGGCATACGGATCATCACTGACCTGGTGATGAACCACACCTCCGACCAACACGCCTGGTTCCAGTCCTCCCGATCGGACCCGGAGGGTCCCTACGGCGACTTCTATGTGTGGTCCGACACCGACGACAAGTATGCCGACGCCCGGATCATCTTCGTCGACACCGAGGTCTCCAACTGGAGTTTCGACAGTGTGCGGCGCCAGTTCTACTGGCACCGGTTCTTCAGTCACCAACCGGACCTGAACTTTGAGAACGAGGCCGTCCAGGAGGCCATGTTCGAGGTGGTCCGGTTCTGGATGGACATGGGGATCGACGGCTTCCGGCTCGACGCGGTGCCCTATCTGTTTGAGGAGGAGGGCACCAACTGCGAGAACCTCCCTCGCACCCACGAGTTCCTGGCCCGGCTGCGCGCGATGGTCGATGACGAGTTCCCCGGCCGCGTGCTGCTTGCCGAGGCCAACCAGATGCCCGCCGAGGTGGTCGACTACTTCGGCACCCCGGAGGCGCCGGAGTGCCACATGTGCTTCCACTTCCCGGTGATGCCGCGCCTCTACTACGCGCTGCGCGAGGAGACGGCGGCCTCGATCATCCGGGTGATGGAGGAGACTCCGCCGATCCCGCAGGGCACGCAGTGGGGCACCTTCTTGCGCAACCACGACGAGTTGACGCTGGAGATGGTCTCGCCCGAGGAGCGCTCGGCGATGTATGGCTGGTATGCCCCCGACCCGCGGATGCGCGCCAACATCGGGATCCGGCGTCGGCTGGCCCCACTCCTGGACAACTCCCGCGCCGAGATCGAGCTGATCAACGCGCTGCTGCTGAGCCTGCCCGGCAGCCCGTGCCTCTATTACGGCGACGAGATCGGGATGGGCGACAACATCTGGCTGGCCGACCGGGACGCGGTGCGCACGCCGATGCAGTGGACCCCGGACCGCAACGCCGGCTTCTCCACCGCCGACCCGGGCAAACTCTATCTGCCAGTGATCTCCAGCCTCGTCTATCACCACGCCGCGGTGAACGTGGAGGCGCAGATGGCCACGGGTTCCTCACTGCTGCACTGGGTCCGGGGCATGCTGCAGATCCGCTCGCGCCACGAGGTCTTCGGGCTCGGTGAGTTCACCGTGTGCGAGGCGGACAACCCGGCCGTGCTGGCCTACACCCGCCTGATGACCGACCCCGAGGTGGAGATCGAGGGCCGCCCCGGCGTGCTCTGCGTCAACAACCTCTCGGGCCGCCCGCAGGCTGCCCGGATCCAGTTGCCCGAGGGTCAGGAGGGCGCGGTGACCGTTGACCTGTTCGGTGGCACGGGCTTCCAGGACGTGGATGCGGACGGCTCGATCCACCTGGCCCTGGGCTCGCAGGACTTCTACTGGCTCGGCCTGACACCTCAAGGAGTCTGAGATGCCAACACTGACACCACCTTTCGCGCAGTTCCTGCCGGGATGGGTCGGCTCCCAACGCTGGTTCACCGGCAAGGGCCGCTCCCCCTCGCTGCGCCGGGTCGGCGGCTATCGGCTGGAGGACCCGGCCGGTGAGGTCGGCATCGAGGTCCATCTCGTGGCCGACGAGTCCGGGCCGAGTCCGGTGATCTATCACGTGCCGCTCACCTATCGGGGCGAGGCGGCGCCCGAGCTGCACACGGCGCTGGTCGCCACCGTCGAGCACAGTGAGCTGGGCACCCGGTGGATCTATGACGGCTGCCACGACCCGGTCTATGTCCAGGCGCTGGCCGACCTGATGCACTCCGGGGCGCACGTCTCCGGCAGCGACGAGGGCACCGACCTGACCGGCAGCGCCACCACGGCACGTGCTGCGGGGCCATGCCCGGTGGTGCGCCGCTCCGCCGTCCTGGTCGGTGAGCAGTCCAACACCTCGATCATCGTCGAGACGGGCGAGCCGGGTGAGTCCGCCCCGGTCATCATCAAGGTCTTCCGAGTCCTGCAGGCCGGGGAGAATCCCGACGTGTCCGTGCAGAGTGCCCTGGCCGAGGCGGGCAGCACCCTGGTGCCGCAGCCCGTCGGCTGGGTGACCGGCACCTGGCACGAGACCGACGGATCGTCCGCGCAGGGCCACCTGGCCTTCGCCCAGGAGTTCCTGCCGGGCGTGCAGGACGCGTGGCGCACGGCGCTGGTCGCGGCCCGCGACGAGACAGACTTCACCGACCGGGCCCGCGAGCTCGGCGTCGCCACCGCCCAGGTCCACGCGACGCTGCGCGAGGCGTTCGGCACGCAGGACCTGACGCCGCAGCGCCAGCAGGCGCTGCTCGAGGGCCTGCGCGACTGGCAGCGCCGTGCGGTGGAGGCCGCGCCCGAGCTCGCCGAGGACGAGGCCCGGATCACGGCAGCCCTTGCTGCTGCAGAGGACGCGCAGTGGCCTGCGCTGCAACGCATCCACGGTGATTATCACCTCGGTCAGGTGCTCGACGTCCCGGACCGCGGCTGGGTGCTGGTCGACTTTGAGGGCGAGCCGCTGCGCCCGCTGGAGGAGCGCTCGCTGCCCGACCTGGCACTGCGCGACGTGGCCGGCATGCTCCGCTCGTTCGACTACGCGGCCGGGTCGGTCGCCCAGGACGGCGACCTCGACCGGGCCGACTGGGCCCGGGCAGCCCGCGCTGCGTTCCTGGACGGTTATGCCAGCGAGTCCGGGACCGACCTGGAGAGCTCTGCCTCGATCCTGGCCGCGCTCGAGCTGGGCAAGGCGCTCTATGAGGTGGTCTACGAGGCCAGCAACCGCCCGGCCTGGATCGGCATCCCCGTCGCCGCCGTCCGCGCCCTCGTCACGCCCTCCCCCACCCCCGACCGAGCGCACGGTGTGGCGACATCCGACCCCCACCGAGCGCACGGTGTGGCGACATCCGACCCCCACCGAGCGCACGGTGTGGCGACATCTGGCCCCACCGAGCGCGCCGCAGAGGACACACCGGCCCCACCGAGCGCGTGGTCGAGTGGTGAGCCCGAGCCGGTTGGCGACGCCGGGGGCGGATCGACCGTGCAAAACCTCCCTGAAAATACGGGAGAGGTGAGCGAAACCTCCCCCAAAATTGGGGAGAAACCGCTCGCTGAGCGGGAGGTGGAGCTGCTGCTGCGCGGTCTGCACCGCGACCCACACTCCCTGCTGGGCGCGCACCCGCACGACGGCGGCATCACCATCCGCACCCTGCGCCCCCTGGCGGAGTCGGTGACGGTCCTGCTCGCTGAGGGCGAGCGCCACCCGATGCACCACGAGACCCACGGCATCTGGACGGCAGTGCTCCCGCGCACCGACATCCCCGACTATCGCCTCGAGGTGTCCTGGGGCGACGGGGTGGGCCACCAGCAGGACGACCCCTATCGTTTCCTGCCCACGCTGGGCGAGATGGATCGGCACCTGATCAGCGAGGGCCGCCACGAACAGTTGTGGAAGGTGCTCGGCGCCCACCTGCGCGCCTATGACGGGCCGATGGGCCAGGTGCGCGGCACGAGTTTCGCCGTCTGGGCCCCCAACGCCCGCGGGGTGCACGTGGTCGGCGACTTCAACCAGTGGGACAACACGGCCCACCCGATGCGCGTGCTCGGCGACAGCGGGATCTGGGAGATCTTCGTGCCCGGCGTCTGGCAGGACAACCGATACAAGTTCGACATCACCGGCCCCGACGGCCACCGCCGGCTCAAGGCCGACCCGATGGCCCGGGCCGCAGAGGTGCCACCGAGCTCGGCCTCGATCGTCACCCACGCCTGGCACGAGTGGGGCGACCAGGAGTGGATGGATCGGCGCGCCACGACCGACCCGCACACCGGGCCGATGAGCATCTATGAGGTGCACCTCGGCTCCTGGCGTCAGGGCGCGTCCTACCGCGACCTGGCCGAGCAGCTGACCAACTACGTCACACAGATGGGCTTCAGCCACGTCGAGTTGATGCCGGTGATGCAGCACCCCTACGGCCCGTCCTGGGGTTACCACGTCACCGGTTACTACGCCGCCGACTCCCGGCTCGGCTCCCCCGACGACCTGCGCTATCTGATCGACCGGCTCCACCAGGCGGGCATCGGCGTGATCCTGGACTGGGTGCCGGGCCACTTCGCCACCGACCCGTGGGCGCTGGCCCGGTTCGACGGCACCCCGATCTATGAGCACCCGGACCCGCGCCGCGGCTGGCAGAACGACTGGGGCTCCTACATCTTCGACTTCGGTCGCCCCCAGGTGCGCAACTTCCTCGTGGCCAACGCCCTGTTCTGGATGGAGGAGTTCCACGCCGACGGCCTGCGGGTGGACGGGGTGGCCTCGATGCTCTACCTCGACTACTCCCGCAACGACGGCGAGTGGCTGCCCAACAAGCACGGCGGGCGGGAGAACCTCGAGGCGGTGGCGCTGCTGCAGGAGACCAACGCCACGGCCTACCGCCGCAACCCGGGCGTGGTCATCATCGCCGAGGAGTCCACCTCCTGGCCCGGCGTGACGCGCTCCACGAGCAGCGGTGGGCTCGGCTTTGGCTTCAAGTGGAACATGGGCTGGATGCACGACTCGCTGGACTACATCAAGCGCCAGCCGATCCACCGTCAGTATCACCACCACCAGATGACCTTCTCGCTGATGTATGCGTTCTCCGAGCAGTTCGTGCTGCCCATCAGCCACGACGAGGTGGTGCACGGCAAGGGCTCCCTGCTGCGCAAGATGGGCGGCAGTGACCGGTGGCAGATGATGGCCAGTCTGCGTGCCTATCTGGCGTTCATGTGGGCCCACCCCGGCAAGCAACTGCTCTTCATGGGCCAGGAGTTCGCGCAGATCGCGGAGTGGGCGGACGGTCGTGGACTGGACTGGTGGCTGCTCGACCAGCCAGCTCACGTGGGTGTCCAGCACCTGGTGCGCGACCTCAACCTGACCTACCGGGACACGCCAGCCCTGTGGCAGCTGGACCACAAGGGCTCGGGCTTCCAGTGGCTGGACGCCGACGACTCCCGCGGCAACACCTTCTCCTTCGTGCGCTATGGCACCGAGGACGCGGACGGCGAGCGCCCGGTGCTGGTGGCCGCGGCCAACTTCTCCGGGTCACCGCGGACGGTCCGTCTCGGCGTCCCGCGGGCCGGTCGCTGGCACGAGGTCGTCAACACCGACGCCGACCACTACGGCGGCTCTGGCGTGGGCAACATGGGGTCGGTGACGGCCTCCGACCAGCCGCACCAGGGGCAACCGCACTCACTGACCCTGACGCTGCCACCCCTTGGCGTGCTCTGGCTCGTGCCCGCCGCGCCTGAGCCAACTGAGGCAGCCGAGGCAACTGAGGCAGCCGAGGCCCGACCCACCCAAGCCGTGACCGAGGCGAGCTCACCGGAGCAGCCAGCTGACGGCATACCGAAGCAGTCCCCCGACCCCGACACCCCGACGCCCACCACCACGGAGTAGCCATGGCCATCCACGAGCGCGCCGGGCAGCCCGCCCAGCCCGAGGACCTGACCGACATCGACGCGCTGCTGGCTGCCTACGCGCAGATCGTCCCCGACCCGGACAACATCGACCAGCAGGTCGCGTTCGGCACGTCCGGGCACCGCGGCAGCTCGCTGGACGGCGCCTTCAACGAGCATCACATCCTGGCCACCACCCAGGCGATCTGTGAGTATCGCCTGGAGCAGGGCATCGAGGGCCCGCTGTTCATCGGCAAGGACACCCATGCCCTGTCGCTGCCCGCCTGGCACAGCGCGCTGGAGGTGCTGGTCGGCAACGGCGTCGACGTGTGGATCGACCGCGGTGGCGCCGAGGCCTACACGCCGACCCCAGCGGTGTCCCGGGCCATCCTGGCGCACAACCGTGAGGTGGAGGGCGCGACCGGCACGGCCGACGGCATCGTGGTGACGCCCTCGCACAACCCGCCGCGCGACGGCGGCTTCAAATACAACCCGCCCCACGGCGGACCGGCCGACACGGACGCGACGGGGTGGATCGCCGACCGGGCCAACGAGTTGCTGCGCGCGGGGCTGGAGGGCGTGCGGCGCGTGCCGCTTGACCAGGCCCTCGAGGCGGCCGAAACCTATGACTTCATGGGCGAGTATGTCCGTGCGCTGCCACGAGTCATCAACCTCGACGCCATCCGGGAGGCCGGCGTGCGCATCGGTGCCGACCCGCTCGGTGGCGCCTCAGTGGACTATTGGCAGGCGATCGCGGACGAGCACCGCCTGGACCTGACGGTGGTCAACCCTAGGGTGGATCCGGCGTGGGCCTTCATGACCCTGGACTGGGACGGCAAGATCCGGATGGACTGCTCCTCGCCCCACGCGATGGCCTCGCTGATCGACGCCAAGGACGACTTCGACATCTCCACCGGCAACGACGCCGACTCCGACCGGCACGGCATCGTCACCCCGGACGGTGGGCTGATGAACCCCAACCACTACCTGGCCGTCGCCATCGACTATCTGTATGGCGGGGGTCGCCCGGACTGGCCCGATGGGGTTGCGATCGGCAAGACCCTGGTCTCCTCGTCGATGATCGACCGGGTCGCCGAGGACCAGGGCCGGGAGCTGATCGAGGTCCCGGTCGGCTTCAAGTGGTTCGTCCCGGGCCTGATCGAGGGCACGATCGGCTTCGGGGGTGAGGAGTCGGCCGGCGCCTCGTTCCTGTGCCGGGACGGCTCGGTGTGGTCCACGGACAAGGACGGCATCATCCTGGCGCTGCTGGCCGCGGAGATCCAGGCAGTCACCGCCAAGTCCCCCTCCCAGCGCTATGCCGAGCTGGTCGCCGAGCACGGTGACCCCGCCTATGCGCGCATTGACGCCCCGGCCAACCGCGAGCAGAAGGCCAAGCTCAAGGCGCTCAGCCCCGCGGACGTCACCGCCACGTCACTGGCCGGCGAGGAGATCACCGCGACCCTCACCGAGGCGCCCGGCAACGGTGCGGCGATCGGCGGCCTGAAGGTGCAGACCGCGAGCGCCTGGTTCGCCGCCCGCCCGTCCGGCACGGAGGACGTCTACAAGATCTATGCCGAGTCTTTCCAGGGCCCCGATCACCTGGCTCAGGTGCAGCAGGAGGCGCAGGCGCTGGTGGATGGTGCCCTGGGCGGATAGGCCCAACGACGGCGTATGCCGAGGCGCGCCGGCGGCGCACTCCTCACCGGCGTCCCCGCACCAGTGGGGACTGACTGGCCGCAGGGATCAGAAGAGCGCGCTCATCAGCGAGCCACGCGCCTTGACCACTCGCGGGTCGGTGCCGCCGATCACCTCAAACTGGCTGAGCAGATGCTTGCGCACAGTGTCGCGCTCGTCGCCAGTGGTCTTGCGCACCAACTCGATGAGGCGCAGGAAGGCGTCCTCGACGTGTCCGCCGACCAGGTCCAGATCGGAGGCCTGCACCTGGGCCTCCACGTTGGTGGGGTCTGCGGCGGCCGCCTCACGCACGGCGTTAAGGTCGAGCCCTGCGGTGCGGCGCAGCAACTCGACCTGCCCGAGTCCCAGGCGGGCGTCCTCGTCCTTGGGGTTGCTCGTGAGGGCCTGCTGATAGGCCGCGGCGGCAGCGTCCAGGTCGCCGCGGTCGATCGCGTCGTAGGCCTGCTGGTGCAGCGGCGGGAGCTCGGCCTCCTCCTGCGTGGCGGCCGCGGCATCGGCCACGCCCTCGACCCGACCGGCGACGCCGTTGGTGACGGCAGCCGAGAGGAACTGCTCCAGCAGGGCACGCAACTGCTCGACGGGCTGCACGCCCAGGAAGAAGGGCACCGGCTGTCCCTGCAACAGTCCGACCACGACGGGGAGGGAGTTGACCTGGCCGAAGGCCTCCTGCAGCACCGGCGAGAGGGCCTGCACGATGCCCGGGTTGGCGGCCAGGTCCACGGCGATCACGCGGAAGCGGCCCTCGTTGGCCACGGCCTCATCGACCAGGGTCTGCACGAACGCAGCCGACTCGGGGATCTGGTCGGTGTAGAGCACGAGCACAGCCGGCACCTGCATCGAGCCGGTCACCAGAGAGTTGAAGTCAGCGTCGGTGCCCTGCACCAGGACACCCTCGGCACCGCTCGGCGCAGCACCAGCGGTCGCGCCGCCGCCGGGGGCCCCCGCACCTGCGGCAGCACCCGGTGGGGTCTGCTGGGGCGGCCGCGAGAGGGCCGAGAGGTCGACGGCACCGCGCAGGGCGGCATTGAGCGACGAAGGGGTCGGCTGTGTCATGCCTCTATTGTGACCTGTCACCGGCCGCGGAACTGAACCGGCACCAGGGACTCAGTGCTGTGTGCGCCGCGGGGGCCGGGTGCTGCAGAGGCGTCTGGCTCGTCCCGATACGGTGACAACGAGTCTGCGTGTCCCGCCTCCCTCACGATTGGACCATGTGCCCATGGCTTCCCCTGCTGCCCCTTCCGCGTTCGGCCGCCTCGGATTCTGGCGTGGCGGAGCGCTCCTCACGCCCGAGCTGGCCGCCGCCGTGGAGCGGCTCGGCTACGGAACGATCTGGATCGGTGGCTCGCCCGCTGCTGACCTCGCCCTTGCTGAGCAGCTCCTCGACGCGACCGAGCACGTGAGCATCGCCACCGGCATCGTGAACATCTGGCAGTCCCCGGCGGCAGAGGTTGCCGCGTCCTTCCACCGGCTCGAGAGGACCCACCCGGGGCGGTTCACGCTCGGTGTCGGCATCGGGCACCGCGAGGCGCTGGGCGACCGTTACCAACGGCCCTACGCCGCCCTCGTCTCCTACCTCGACACCCTCGATGCCGAGAGCGTGCCCGCTGGGCGCCGCGTGATCTCGGCGCTTGGTCCACGCACCCTTGCCCTCTCGGCAGAGCGCGCCGCCGGCACCCACCCCTACATGACCACTCCCGCGCACACTCGATTCGCACGCGAGGCTCTCGGTCCCGGCCCTCTGGTGGCACCGGAGCAGCGTCTGGTGCCGACCATCGATTCCGCGGCCGCACGCGAGTCAGCCCGCGGGTTCCTGTCCACCTACCTGTCGCTCGCTAACTACCGCCGCACGCTGGAGTCCCACGGGTTCACTGCGGCCGAGCTGGACGACGGTGCGACCGCTGCCGCGGTCGACGCGCTTGCTCCGCATGGCACCCCCGCCGTGCTGGCGGCCGCCGTGCGGGGGCACCTCGAGGCGGGAGCCGACCACGTCTGTGTCCAACTGCTCCCGGCCCGCGAGGACCCGCTGCCCGCACTGGCGGCACTGGCTGGCGAGCTCGACCTGCGCTGAGCTACGACGCCAGTGGGACAGTTGGCGTCAGCTGCCGTTCGCGCCGACGACCTGCTCGCGGGCGGCGATGACCTCAGGGTCGCCACCGTCGGCACGCACGTGCACGGCCAGGAAGACCAGGGTGGTCATCTCGGCGCTGTCGGTGATCGTGTCGTCCTCGGCGAAGTGCGCAAACGCTGACGACGGCTCCAGGATCATGCCGTCCAGCACGTCAAAGGTGCTCTTGCGCTCCAGGACCGGGAACATGATGGCTGAGCCATCGGCCAGCTCGATCGTGCGCAGGGTGCCGGACCGCAGTGAGTGATCCTGGGTCAGCGTGGCCTGCTCGGCGACGCTGGCCGCCTGCTCCTCCGCGGCCGCACGGACCTGCGGGCCGTAGTTGTTGGTGCGGAAGTCCGGGCGCTCGTCGGCAAACGGATAGTCCAGGATCTGGAAGAGCATGTCCACGACATAGCTCGGGTAGTTAGTCAGGCCCGCCTTGCCGTCACGGATCACGGTCGACCCCTCCGAGCGGGGGTCGAAGGTGCCGATCTCGGTGCCGGCAAGCATGGGGGCGCTCCAACCGATCTTCCAGTCGCCCCCGTCCTCCTCCTGCACCATCAGGTGCAACTCGGGCAGGCCCGACTCCGGCACGGACTGCACGACCATGTAGGCCGGGAACTCACCGTCCTCGCGGCTGATGGCCAGGACATTGGGACTCGTCGGGTGATAGTCGATGACCGGGGTGATCCCGATGTCACGCAAGGAGGTGGCAGCCACGGCGGCACGCAGCTCCGAGCCGGAGAAGGCCGACTCGTTGAGCTCGGCTGCCTCCTCGGCATCAGCGTTCTGGGAGTCGGCGGCCTCGCGCATCAGCTGGCTGGCGATCTCCTCGCCCTCCTCGACGGAGAGGACACCCGCGCCGGCAGCAGGGGCGGTGATCACTGCGTCGTCGGTCTCAGAGTCCTCACCCGGCGCGGCCGTGCTGTCGCCGGCGTCACCGGTGGATCCAGCGGCGTCACCGGTCGACTCGCTCGCGTCGCCAGTGGACTCTGCCGCATCGCCCGTGGACCCTGCGGCATCACCGGTCGACTCACCCGCGTCTCCCGTGGACTCGCCAGCATCGCCCGTGGACTCACCGGCGTCACCGGTCGTGTCAGCGGCGTCGGGGCTGGCGTCAGCGGCCGTCGAGGAGGTGTCGGTGCTCTCCTCGGGCTCGTCCGAGCCGCTGCAGGCAGCGAGCAGCAACGAGGAACTGAGGGCAAGGGCAAGCGCAGTGCGGGGCAACTTCATAACGAAATGGTAAACCTCAGACTGCAGGTTCAACCTAATCCATCATCCTCAGGCAGCCCACACCGGGGGGTGGTATGCACAGCGCCCACGCACAGAAACAGCGTGACGGACATCTCATCCGAACACGGCGGATCAGAAGCGTGCGGGCTCGCGATAGACGCCCCACTCATCACGCAGCGCGTTGCAGATCTCACCCAGGGTCGCCTCGGCGCGCACGGCCTCGAGCATGCTCGGGATCATGTTCTCGCCGGTGCGGGAGGTGGCCATCATCGTCTCCAGGGCGCCCTGCACCTTGGCCAGGTCGCGGCCCTCGCGCCGCGAGCTCAGCAGCGAGACCTGATCGACCTCCACCTCGTGGCTGACGCGCAGGATCTCCAGCTCGTGGCTGACCGACTCGGTGTGCACGTTGACCCCGACGATCTTCTTGTCGCCCTTCTCCAGCGCGATCTGATACTGGAAGGCCGCCTCGGCGATCTCGGACTGGAACCAGCCCTCCTCGATGCCGCGCAGGATGCCGCTGGTCATCGGGCCGATCGGGTGGTCAAAGGTGCCGTCAGCGTTCGGGGTGCGGTCCCGCTCGCCCATCTGGCGGATGTTCTCGAAGATCTTCTCGGCCTCGGCCTCGATCTTGTCGGTGAGCGCCTCGACATACCAGGATCCACCGAGCGGGTCGGCGACATTGACGATGCCGGTCTCCTCCATGAGCACCTGCTGGGTGCGCAGGGCGACCTCGGCGGACTGCTCACTGGGCAGGGCCAGGGTCTCGTCGAGGGCGTTGGTGTGCAGGCTGTTGGTGCCGCCGAGCACACCGGCGAGGGCCTCGACCGCGGTCCGCACGACGTTGTTGAGCGGCTGCTGAGCGGTGAGGGAGACGCCAGCGGTCTGGGTGTGGAAGCGCAGCCACTGCGCCTTCTCGTCGGTGGCGCCATAGACGTCACGCATCCAGCGCGCCCAGATGCGGCGGCCAGCACGGAACTTGGCGATCTCCTCAAAGAAGTCGAGGTGGGAGTCGAAGAAGAAGGACAGACCCGGCGCGAACGTGTTGACGTCCATGCCGCGCGACTGGCCCAGCTCGACATAGCCGAAGCCGTCGGCGAGGGTGAACGCCAGCTCCTGAGCGGCCGTCGAGCCCGCCTCACGGATGTGATAGCCGGAGACCGACAGCGGCTTGTAGGCCGGGATGGTGGCGTTGGTGTATTCCATCAGGTCGCCGATCAGGCGCAGGTGGGGCTCCGGCGGGAACAGCCACTCCTTCTGGGCGATGTACTCCTTGAAGATGTCGGTCTGCAGCGTGCCGTTGAGCTTGGTGATGTCCACACCCTGCCGCTCGGCAGCCACGAGATACATGCAAAAGACCGGCACGGCGGGCCCGCTGATCGTCATCGAGGTCGTGACGTCGGACAGCGTGATGTCGGAGAACAGGATGTCCATGTCGGCAGCGGAGTCGATCGCCACGCCGCAGTGCCCGACCTCCCCCACGCTCAGCGCCTCGTCGGAGTCGCGGCCCATCAGCGTCGGCATGTCGAAAGCGACCGAGAGGCCGCCACCGCCGCGCGCCAGGATCATCTTGTAGCGCTCGTTGGTCTGCTGCGCGTTGCCAAAACCGGCGAACTGGCGGATCGTCCAGGTGCGTCCGCGATAGCCGGTGGGGTAGAGCCCACGCGTGAACGGGAACTCCCCCGGCCAGCCGATGCGCTCCATGCGCTCGTCGGCGGCCTCGGCCTCGGGGGTGGGCCCATAGACGGGCTCGACCTCCATGCCAGAGAGGGTGGTGAAGTCCGCGTCCCGGACCTGCCCCTTGGCGACCGCAGCCTCATAACGCTGCTGCCACCGGTCGCGGCCGGAGGTCTGGGAGGAGTCGGAAACAACGCTGTCGCTCATGTCCGCAGCCTACCGCTTGACGTCGCGTCAACCCCGAGTCGATCAGTCCGTATGCCGAGGCTCACCGTGGGCGGTTCGCTGCGCCTCGATCTTGTCCTGGGTGCGCACGCCCTCGGGGTTGGCCGGGCCACTGACGAGACGTTCCACGACCCGATAGACCACCAGCAGCACGGCCAGCGCGATCGTGACGTGCAGCAGGAGGGCCAGGGCGATGCCGATGATGACGCCCGCGGCCCGGAACCGTCCCCAGCTCAGCGCGAGCACGGCCGGGATCACGATGGCTCCGGCGGCGCCGCCCAGCACCTTCTGCCACCACGGGGTGTCCGGTCCACCCATCCACGGCACGAGGTCGATCACGTTGAAGAAGTCCAGGGTGGCCAACACGCCCAGCACCGTGACAGTGCCCAACAGCCCGATCAGCACCGCCCGGGTCCAGGTCTTCCCGGAGTGCCACATGGTGGTCAGGGTGACCGCCGACCACATCAACCAGGCACGGACCCGCCCGGTGCCCAGCCCGATCATCGCCTCGCGGAAGATCCGGTCGGCCTCGGGCCGGGCGAACGGCCGCCCGTCGCGATCCGTGTCCGGCCCCAGGAAGGCTCCGGGCCGCACCAGCGCGTCGTGCAGCACCGCGGCCGGCAGGAAGTCGCCGGTCCTGGGCACCAACCAGGTGAACAGTTCGGGAACCGAGGCCAGGTCGGTGGTGAAGCGCCGCAGGTCGGCCGGCACCACAAAACACTCCGCATAGTGGTCGCTGCGGAAGGCGATCTGGCGCAGCAGCGTGAAGTCGCTGCCGTCGATGCTGCGCAGTTCCAGACGGAGCGGGCCTCCCTGCTCCGCGTCGAAGAACTCGCCCATGTCAGGGCCTAGCGCCGCACCATGCGCAGCTCGACGAGCCCGTCGTCCCGGTCGGTCGTCTGCACCCCGTCGAGCCGGAAGTTGTTGCGCTCATAGAAGCGGATGGCCCGGTCGTTGCCGTCGGCCACCCAGAGGTAGGCCGGACGGTCGCTCAGCACCTGGTCCATCAGCCGCTGGGCCACGCCGGTGCCCAGGTGGTCAGAGACCACGTTGATCGCCCAGAGCTGGGTGTCGGTCGGAGGGTCCTCGTCACGGGCTGGCCCGACGCTGATGAAGGCCACGACGTCGTCACCGTGCTCAGCGACCGCGACCTGCTCGCCGTTGGGGTGGTGCCCGTCAGCCCCCATCCGCTCCATCCGCCGCCTCCACTGGATGGCAAAGCGCTCAGGGGTCAGCTCGGCGAAGGCCGCCTCGTCCATCAGCCCGACATAGGCCTCCTGCCACACCCTGCAGTGCACTGCGCCGAGCGCCTCGACGTCCTCGACCCGGGGCGGACGGATGACGTATGCCGACTCCTCCTCAGTCATGTCCCCAACCTAGCCCGTGGGTCACCTGATTGGCCATGGTGACAAGGGAGACCAAGAGGTGGACGATGGGTGTCATGACGGCCATGCCGCGCACGGGCGAGGAGTGGACGGTCGATGACCTCGACCGCCTGCCACCCCACCGAGCGCATGGGCTGGCGAAAAAACAGCCCACCGAGCACATGGACGCCTGAGAAATCCCACCACCGAGCGCGGGACCGGCGGCTGTATGCCGAGGCGCGCCTCGGCATACCCGTCCCCCGTGCGCTCGGTCGGCCTGAGAACCGCCTCCTCACGCGCTCGGTGGGGGTAAATCTCGCCACACGACGCGCTCGGTCGGCTTCGGCAACGCCGATCCCGCACGAGAGGGAGCGCCTCGGGCAGGTCCCCGCCCACGTCCCGGTCCAGCGTGGGTCAGCCCGCTCAGAGGGCGGCGACGACGCGGTCTGCTGCGGCATAGGGGTCGGACTCGCCCGCCACGACCTCCTCGGCCGCCGAGGTGAGGTCGTCGCCGTGGCCGAGCACACCCATCCGCGCCCGCAACTGGGCGAGGGCGATGGCCTCGATCTCGGCGCCGGCCCGACGGACCCGCCGGCGGTGCAGCTCGCCGTCGGCCATCCATGCGCGGTGCTTGTCGAGGGCCTCAAGGACCTCGTCGAGGCCCTCGTGCCGGTCGGCAATCGTCTTGACGACGGGCGGGCGCCACAGGCCGGGCTCGGTGCGGTCACCGAGACTGATCATGTGCCGGATCTCGCGGACAGTGTTGTCCGCGCCCTCCCGGTCGGCCTTGTTGACCACGAAGACATCGCCGATCTCCAGGATGCCCGCCTTGGCGGCCTGCACGCCATCGCCCATGCCGGGCGCCAACAGCACCAGCGTGGTGTCGGCCAGGCCCGCGACCTCGACCTCACTCTGCCCGACGCCGACGGTCTCGACGAGCACGACGTCGCACCCGGCGGCATCGAGCACCCGCAGCGCCTGCGGGGTGCTCCAGGACAGGCCACCGAGGTGCCCGCGACTGGCCATCGAGCGGATATAGACCTCGGGGTCGAGGACGTGGTCGGTCATCCGGATCCGGTCACCCAGCAGGGCACCGCCCGAGAACGGTGAGGACGGGTCGACCGCCAGCACGCCGACCCGCAGGCCGCGGGCACGCAGGCCGCTGACCAGCATGGACGTGCTGGTGGACTTGCCGACCCCGGGGCTGCCGGTGAGCCCGATGATGTGGGCGTTGCCGGTGTGCGGAGCCAGCGCCGCCATCACCTCACGCAGGGCAGGGTGATCGTTCTCGACGAGCGTGATGAGCCGTGCCACGGCACGCGCTGACCCCGCCCTGGCCTGCTCGACCAGGGCGGTGACGTCGACCTCGCGGGGAGCCAACTCAGGCCTGGGCGGGCACGCGCACGATCAGGGCGTCACCCTGACCACCGCCACCACACAGGGCCGCCGCGCCGGTGCCACCGCCACGACGAGACAGCTCCAGGGCCAGGGTCAGGACCAGGCGGGCACCGGACATGCCGATCGGGTGACCGAGGGCGATGGCGCCACCGTTGGGGTTGACCCGCTCCGGGTCCAGCCCGAGCTCCTTGGTGGAGGCCAGGCCGACGGCAGCGAAGGCCTCGTTGATCTCGACCAGGTCCAGGTCGGTGGGCTCGATGCCGTCCTTCTTGCAGGCCGCGAGGATGGCGTTGCCCGGCTGGCTCTGCAGGGTGGAGTCCGGGCCGGCGACCACGCCGTGGGCGCCGATCTCGGCCAGCCAGGTCAGCCCCAGCTCCTGGGCCTTTGCCTTGCTCATCACCACGACCGCCGCCGCACCGTCCGAGATCTGCGAGGCGCTGCCGGCGGTGATCGTGCCGTCCTTGGAGAAGGCCGGGCGCAGCTTGCCGAGGGACTCGGTGGTCGTCCCCTCACGGATGCCCTCGTCGGTGCGGAAGTCGACGGGGTCGCCCTTGCGCTGCGGCACCTTGACGGTGACGACCTCGTCGTCGAACTTGCCGTCCGCCCACGCCTTGGCAGCGAGCTGGTGGCTGCGCGCGGAGAAGGCGTCCTGCTCCTCGCGGCTGAACTCCTTGTCCGCGACGTTGGCGTCCTCGGTCAGGTTGCCCATCGCCTGGTCGGTGAAGGCGTCCCACAGGCCGTCGTGGGCCATGTGGTCACGCATCGTGACGTCGCCATACTTGAAACCGGCGCGGCTCTTCTCCAGCAGGTGGGGAGCGTTGGTCATCGACTCCTGGCCGCCTGCGACGACGACGTCAAACTCGCCGGCGCGGATCAGTTGATCGGCCAGCGCGATGGCGTCGAGCCCGGAGAGGCAGACCTTGTTGATGGTCAGCGCGGGCACGTCCATCGGGATGCCGCCCTTCACCGCGGCCTGGCGGGCGGGGATCTGGCCGGCACCAGCGGTCAGGACCTGGCCCATGATCACGTAGTCGACCTGGTCGCCACTGACCCCAGCCTTCTCGAGCGCGCCCTTGATGGCGAAGCCGCCGAGGTCCGCACCGGAGAAGTCCTTCAGCCCCCCGGACATGCGACCCATCGGGGTGCGGGCACCGGCGACAATGACCGAGACGTTCGCTCCCTGGTCGGTCTGCGGGGCGTGGGGTGTTGCGGTCATGAGGTGTCCTCCAGCGACATCGGTGGTGCGTGAGCGGTCCTGCCATCCTAGCCGCGCGGCTCAACTCACCCGCCGTGGACCAGGTGACCACCGATCACGGTTGCTCCCACGGTCATGTCGCGCAGCACCTGCGCCTGCTCGGCCGCCCGCTGCGGGAGGGGAGGGGACCCGGGAGCCCCGCCCTCGGCATACGGATCGTTGTGCAGCAGCACCAGGTCACCGGGCTCCCCCACAGTCAGCCGCCGCCCGTCGACCGAGCCGGTGAGCGCCTCGGCAGGAGTGAGCGAGAGCTCGGGGTGCCAGGCCTCATCGCCGGCGGCCCCGCGCCAGACCGCGGCCGCCATCGCCAGCCACGGGTCGAGGGGCGCGACGGGGGCGTCCGAGCCCAGGGCGAGCGGGATGCCGGCGTCCAGGAGCGGGCGATAGGCGAAGGCGTTGCGGGTGCGATCGGGCCAGAGCGTCTCGGTGGCGCTGCGGTCGTCGATCAGGTGCGCGGGCTGGATGCTGGCGCGCACCGGCAGGCCCGACCAGTGGGGCAGGTCCCTCGGGGCGACGAGCTGGGCGTGCTCAACCGAGCCGGTTGCGCCGGTCGCGCGGAAGACGTCCAGGGCCTGGCGGACCGCGCGGTCGCCGATCGCGTGCAGCGCCGTCTCCAGGCCGTGCTCGTGCGCGGTGGCGACCAGCTCGGTCAACTTCTCCTGGGTGAAGTTGGGCAGACCGTGTGACGCGACGAGGTCCGCGGAGTCGGCATAGGGGTCGCAGCACCAGGCGGTCCGGGTGTTGAGCGAGCCGTCGGAGATGATCTTCAGCGCGCCCATCCGGGCCCACCCGTCGGTGCCGGGCAGCGGGTCGCCGGTGCGCCAGCCGCGCGCGGTGATGTCGGCGAGCTTGCTGGCATAGACGCCGGTGCGCACCCGGAACGGCCCGCGCCCGGCGATCCGGGCCGGCCACAGGTCCCAGGCAGGGCTGAACTCCAGGTCCACGATGCCCACGACACCCTGCGCCCGGGCGGCCGTGATCGCCTCCAGCACAGCGGCTTCGGCCTGCTCGGCCGCGCCGGGCAGGTCGCCGAGGCGGTCATAGGCGTCGAACCACTCGTTCTCGGCGACCACGCCCTGCCGCGGCGGGCAGCCGAGCAGTTGCAGCGCCGGTGTGTTGAGCCAGCCGTGGTGGCCGTCTCCGCTGATCAGCACGACGGGCCGCCCGGGGCTGATCGCGTCCAGGTCGGCCACCGTGGGCTGGCGGTCCCAGCCGGCCGTGCGGTGCCCCCAGCCGATCAGCGGTGCGCCGAGGCCGCCGCCCGTCGCGGGGGTGCCTGCCGTGGCCTCCAGCTCGTGGCGCACCCGCTGGACGACGTCCTCCACGCTCGCCGTCCCCGACACGTCGAGCCGCGAGCGCACCAGGGCCCACTGGACCATGTGCACGTGCTGGTCCCAGAGGCCGGGGACCACCCAGCGGCCCTCCCCCGCGAGCTCGGGCACACCTGCGTCGGGCAGGTTGGTCCCGACAGCGGCCACCTGCCCGTCCTTGATCAGTATGTCGAGGGGCTGGGTCGGCTCGTCCACGCCGGCGCCCGCGTGGGTCGGCTGTCCTGCGTGGGTCGGCTGTCCCGCATGGGTCGGCTGTCCTGCATCCAGCGGCACGAGGCGCACGTCGCGCACCAGGAGTTCGCTCATGGCAGCACCGTACGGCCCGGGACCAGAAATCCACGACACCTGGCATCCCCGATCGGTAGGCTCGGCGCATGACTGGCCTTCCTGACGACGTGACCCCGCTGCTGCTCGCCATCGACCACGTGGGGATCGCCGTGCCCGACCTCGACGCGTCGATCGCCTTCCACCGCGACGTGCTCGGCCTGGTGGTGCTGCACGAGGAGACCAACGAGGAGCAGGGAGTCCGTGAGGCGATGATCGGGGCCGCTGGCGCACCGGAGGGTTCCACGCTGATCCAGCTGCTCGCACCGCTGTCCCCCGAGTCGACGATCGCGAAGTTCATCGACCGCTCCGGGCCGGGGCTGCAGCAGCTGGCCTATCGCGTGGCCGACGTCGAGGCCGTCTCTGCGGCGCTGCGCGAGCGCGGGCTGCGGCTGCTCTATGACGGCCCCCGCCGCGGCACCGGGGGCAGCCGGATCAACTTCGTCCACCCCAAGGACACCGGTGGCGTCCTGGTCGAGCTGGTTGAGCCCCCGGTCGGTGGCAGCGGTGAGGTTGGCGGTGAACACGCCGCCCATGGGTGATGATGAGTCCGTGAGCGAGGGAGAAGCCACCTCGGGTCTGGGGGGCGCGGGTCGGCGGCGGTTGCGCCTGCCCCGACTGGGCCGCGGGGCGCGTGGCGACGGCGGTGGGGTGCGTGGGCGTGGGCGCGAAGCCGTCGAGACCTGGCGGCGTTATCGCGAGACCCAGCTGACCGAGCTGGCGGAGAGCAACCGTCTGCAGCGGGAGATGATCGAGCGACGACACACCACGGTGCCGCCACAGACGACGGTCGCGCCAGCGACCTCGCCGCAGGCCACCCTGCCCGGCCTGGCGGAGCACGACCGGCCGGGGTCTGACACAGCGGGGGCTGGCACAGCGGTGACCGACCCGACCGGGGCGCACAACAGGGGCGCGGGCACGACGGGCCCACACACGTCGGGGCCACACACGTCGGGGCCACACACGTCGGGCCCACACACAACGGGACCGGGCGAAGGTGCCGCCACGACTGCGGCCGCTGGCACTGGGCCCAGCGCACCGGTGGCTGGGGCGGGCCCGTCCGAGGAGCCCATCGTCGAGCGCCGACGCGAGATGATGATGGTGACCTCGCCCTTCATGTTTGGCTTCTTCGGCGCCCTCGGCGTGCTCGTGGCGTGGTGGCTCGCGCAGAACGTCTCCCAACTCAGCTCGGTGATCACCTTCGTGGTGATCGCGATCTTCCTGACCCTGGCGCTCAACCCGATCGTGGAGAGCCTGACCCACCGCGGGCTGAACCGGCCTGCCGGCGTCTTCACGGTCTTCGTCGGCCTGATCCTGGTGCTCGGCCTGTTCACCTGGCTCGTCGTGCCGACCATCGTCTCGGAGACCTCCACGCTGATCGAGCGGGCGCCGCGCTATGTCGAGGACCTGGGCAATCAGGAGTGGGTGACGCGACTGGACGCCGAGTATGACGTCAGCACCCGCCTGGAGGCCGAGTTCGAGAACCGGCTGCAGGACAGCACCTTCATCTCCACGATCTTCGGCGGGGTCCTGGGTGCCGCAGGCGCTCTGGCTGGCGGACTCATCGGCGCCTTCACGGCACTCGTGCTGACGCTCTATTTCCTGGCCGCGCTGCCGACCGTCAAGGACGCGGCCTACAAGATCGTGCCGCTGAGCCGGCGGGCCCGGGTCATCGGGTTGGCCGAGGAGATCATGCGCCGGGTCGGTGGCTATGCCCTCGGCCAGGTCGCAGTCGCCACCATCAACGGCACCTGCTCCTGGATCATGATGCAGCTGCTCGGCGTTCCCTACGCGATCGTGCTGGCCGTCGTCGTCGGGATCCTGGGGCTGATCCCCCTGGTCGGTGCCACCATCGGCGCCGTCATCGTCGCCCTCGTGGCGCTCAGCCAGGGCTGGGTCGTGGCGCTGGTCGTCTGCATCTACTACCTGATCTATCAGCAGTTCGAGAACTATGTGATCGTCCCGCGCATCATGGCGCGCACGGTCTCGGTGCCCGGCGCGGTGACGGTGGTGGCGGTGCTGGCCGGTGGCACGCTGATGGGCGTGCTCGGCGCTCTCGTCGCGATCCCCGTGGCGGCGGGCATGCTGTTGATCTATAACGAGGTCGTCGTCCCCCGCCAGAACCGCCTCTGACCCCCGCAAAAAGATAAAGGTTTCGTACGCCCACCCCGCATTTTCGTAAAGGTCTCGCACATCCTCGAACGCTCGAGCCTGGCTGTCAGGACGCGTCGCTGATCGCGTGCATATTGGCCATCGACACCCGGCTGAACTGATAGGCGGCCAGCGTCAGCGCGGCCACCGACCCGATCCACAGGGCGGGAGCCAGCCACTCCGGAGCGCCCATGACCAGCCACACGGACGCGGCCATCAGCGCCAAAGTGATCAGGATGACCGCGATGCTGACCGCGGCTCCCCACCACGTGCCCAGGTGCCAAAGCCGCGGGAGGGTCACCAGACCCGCAGTCGCGACCAGTGCCGGGAAGACCGTGCTCACCACCAGGTCCGCGAGCGGCGGCGAGGTTCCCTCCACCTGACGCAGCACCAGGGCCGCAACCAGGGTCGTTGTGATCGTGAGCGTCAGCACGCACGCCCACCCCAGCGCTAACTGCCCCCGGGTCATCGAGCGCCGCCCCAGCCGCTGCCCGAGACCTGTCACGGTGTAGGCCGGCACGGCGAACTGCACGGCCACCACACCGCACGCCCAAGCGGTCCACGGGTCGGGGTCACCCCACGTCAGCCACGCCCAGAACAGCGCCGCACCGATGAGCACCCAGAGCGCTGCGACCCGCAGCAGGTGCCACAGCACCACCGCAGTTGCCGCGCGTGGGAAGTGCCTCCCAGCTAATCCAGGTTCGTGCCCGTCCACGACGGTCGTCTCCTCTCCTGCGACTCGCACGCCGCCACGACAGGGCGGGAGCGGCGTGCGAGACCTCTATCAAAATGCGGGGTGGGCGTGCGAGACCTGTATGAAAATGCGGGGTGGGCGTGCGAAACCTCTATATTTTTGCGGGGGCGACGCGGACCCAGCGGGAGAGCTCGACGACGGCGAGGTGGCGGCTCTGCGGCGTGCCGGTCAGCGCCACGATGCCCCAGCCGTTGGTGAGGTGGATTGTCAGGATCGTGCCGTGTGAGGGGTCGGGCTCCTCGACGAAGCTGACGTTCGCGTAGGGATGGCGCTTGGGGCCGCGCAGGGGGCGGGTGTATTCGAAACCGTCGGGCGTGATCGTCAGGGTGCCGCGCATGGCATACCGACCCAGCGCGAGCCACTTCAGGCTCGAGCGGACCACCGAGATCTGCTTGGTGGGGATCTGGGTCACCGGGCCGCCCGGGCCAGCGGTGCTCGTCGGCTCGGGGCTCGGTTTCTGGTGATAGCGGAAGATGAAGAACGCGATCCCTGCGATGAAGAGACCGACAACCGCCATGATCCCAAACGCGAGCCAGATGACGGCGGTGTCACTCACGCCCAGGCCTCCCCGGGGCGGCGCCGCTCACGAGCGGCCCAGCAGGTGGTGTGCCAGTGGCGGCGGTTCTCCACCCCGTGCATGCCAGCAGTCGGCCAAGCGACCGTATGCGGAGTGGCCGCCGGGAACTCCTGAAGGCACCCTGGGCACAGATAACGTCGACCGGAGTCGTTGCCCCGGACCTGCCGGGCAGCCCACGCCTGCCCCTGGAACTCAACCTCGTCGAGCACTGGGCCGCGGTCGGCAGGTGGCGGGCCGCCCTGCTTGGGCAGGACCCGCCCGCCGCGACGCTTCCGGTTGGACCGGCCCACACCGTCACTGCCCGTCCGGACGTGCCTGCCCGCTCAGGAACGGCTCGTCCAACAGCACGTGCTCCACCAGCAGCGGCGACGGTGCCAGGTGGGTCTGGAACCCGGCGGTGCCGGAGTAGAGCTCCTCGGCCACCGCGAGCACCTCGTCGGCGCCGAGCGTGTCGATCATCGCGAACGGGCCACTGGGATAGCCCAGGCCGAACTGCAGGGCGGTGTCGATGTCCTCGGCGCTGGCATAACCCTCGTCCAGCATCTTCACGCAGTCGTTGAGGTGGGTGACCAGCAGGGCATCGACCACCAGGCCGGTGCGGTCCTTGCAGACGACGGGCTCGGCGCCGATCGCCTTGATCACCGCGCGGACGGTGGCGATCGTCTCCTGCGAGGTCTTGATGGTGCGACCCGCCTCGATCACCTGGCCGTTCGGGGTGGGTGCGTGCACGCTCAGCACCACGGTGTCCTCGGGGCGGCCGCTGATGGCCGCGAGCGCGACGGCGGAGTAGGTGTTGACGGTGGCCAGAATCGTGCCCGGCGCCGTGACCTCGCCCAACTCGGCGAACAACTCGTCGACGTCCCGCAACTCGACCGTGCCCTCGTCCTGAGCACCCTCGCCCTGAGCACCTTCGCCCGGGGCGTCCTCGTCCTGGGCCTCGACCACCAGACCCACCTCAGCCAGCCCTGACAGGTCCGCAGCGGGGTCGGTCAGGTGAGTGACGGCATACCCGCCCTCGGTGAATCGCCCGGCCAGCTCCTCGGCGAGGGCACCGGCACCGATCACGGCGACCGAACTGATCTCACGGCCAGAGGTCACCTCTGGGGTGCGCTCGTCGTCGACGAGCTGCCCGCTGCCCGGCTTGGCGAAGGTGTAGAAGCCCTGCCCGCTCTTGCGGCCGAGTCGTCCGGCCAGGACCATCCGCTCGAGCATGGTGCTCGGGGCGTGGTGGGGGCTGCGGCTGTGACCATAGATCACGTCCGAGATGTGGTGCAGGACATCGAGGCCGACCAGGTCGCCCAGGGTCAGCGGGCCCATCGGCAGCCCGATGCCCACCCGCACCGCGGTGTCGAGGTCCTCGCGGCTGACGTGGCCGGACTCATACATCGCCAGCGCGGCGCTGAAATAGCCGTAGAGCAGGTAGTTGGCCACGAACCCGGCGCGGTCGCCGATCACGACCGGCTTCTTGCCCAGCGACTCCGACAGCGTGCGCACCGTCTCTGTCGTCTCCGGCGCGGTCAGCGGCGTGGTGATGACCTCGACCAGCTTCAGGATCGGCGCCGGGTTGAAGAAGTGCATGCCGATCACGCGGCCGGGCACCTTGGCCGGCGCCGCGATCTCGGTGATGGACAGGCTGGAGGTGTTGGTCGCCACGATGGCGTCGTCGGCCAGGACGGCCTCGAGCTTGCCGATCACGTCGTGCTTGAGGGACATGATCTCGGGGACCGCCTCGACCACAAGATCAACCGGCGCCAGATCGGCATACTCGGTCGTGATGGAGATCCGGCCGAGGATGTCGGCCTGCCCGGCCTCGTCCAACTTGCCCTTGGCGACCGCACGATCGGTGGACGCCTGCAGGATGGACCGGCCGCGCTCGGCAAACTCCTGACTGCTCTCCACACCGATCACGGTGAGCCCGCCCCGGGCGAACACCTCCACGATGCCGGCACCCATGGTGCCCAGTCCGACGACTCCGACGGTTGTGATCTCACGTGCCATGCGCCGATCCTCTCAGACCACCTTTAGGGTGTGGGACGTGCGTGTCGTGATTGCCCGGTGCAGCGTGGACTATGAAGGGGCCCTGGTGGCCCACCTCCCCCTCGCCACCCGCCTGTTGATGGTCAAGGCCGATGGTTCGGTGCTGATCCACTCCGATGGCGGGTCCTACAAACCTCTGAACTGGATGGCGCCGCCCTGCAAGATGGTTGAGCTCGAGCCGGACGACGAGGAGCGCGAGCAGGGCGTGGCCTCGGTGTGGCTGGTGCAGCACGCCAAGCGCGAAGATCACCTGCGGATCCGCCTGCACGAGGTCATCTCGGACTCCTCGCACGACCTGGGCATCGACCCGGGCCTGATCAAGGACGGCGTGGAGGCCCAGTTGCAGGCGCTGCTCGCCGAGCACATCGCCACCCTCGGTGACGGCTACACGCTGCTGCGCCGGGAGTATGCCACCGCCATCGGTCCGGTCGACATCCTGTGCAAGGACGCGGCCGGTGCCACCGTCGCCGTGGAGATCAAGCGTCGGGGCGACATCGACGGTGTCGAGCAGCTGACCCGCTATCTCGAGCTGCTCAACCGCGACCCGCACCTCGCGCCGGTCCAGGGGGTCTTCGCGGCGCAGGTGATCAAGCCGCAGGCGCGCGTGCTGGCCACCGACCGTGGCATCCGCTGCGTGACGCTGGACTACGAGGCGCTGCGGGGCCAGGACGACACGACGTCCCGGCTGTTCTGAGCGTCGGATCGACCGACGACCCAGACAGACCGTCCGCGCTCGTGCAGGGCCGCCCGAGCCGGACCGGGATGTTGTCCACCAGAACGACTCTGACCTGAGCCGCGGCGATGGTGCGCCACACCGGCAGTCCGGGCACAATCGCAGGATGACCCGCCGTGCTGCCATCGCCGCCCCGAACTCCTCGGCCACCCAGGCGGGAGTGCACGCCCTCGGCAGCGGCGGCAACGCCGTCGACGCCGCGATCGCTGCGATGGTGACCGCCACCGCGACCGAGCCGGGCATCGTCAGCCCGCTCGGCGGCGCCTTCATCAACATCTGGCCCGTGGACGGCGACCCCGTCGTGATCGACGGCAACGTCGAGATGCCGGGCCGCGGTGCAGCCCCCGAGCGGTTCGGGAAGGGCCTGATCGAGTGCGTGACGACCTATGGCGGCGGGCTGACCACCTATGCCGGACCCGGCTCGGTCGCCATCCCAGGCATGTTCGCGGGGATGGGCCTGGCCCACGAGCGGTTCGGGGCCGCACCGTGGGGCGAGTTGCTGGGCAACGCTGCCACCCTCGCGGCAGACGGCTTCCAGCTCAGCCACACGGCGGCGTCCTACTTCGAGCTGGTGGCCCACAGCATCTTTGCCTGGGACCCGGACACCCGCCGGATCTACACCAACGACGCAGCGGCCTGGGAGCCCGGCCACGAGATCCGCGACGACAGCCTGGTCGCGACGCTGCGTCAGATCGGTGAGGAGGGAGCCGCCAGCGTCTACACCGGAGACATCGCCGCCCGGATTGTGGCTGACATGAGCGAGCGGGGCGGTCTGATCACCGCCCGCGACCTGGCCGACTATCGTCCCGTGGCTCGCAAACCGCTGCGCACCCGGCTCAACGGCTGGGAGCTGGCCTGCAACCCCCCGCCGGCGATCGGTGGCCCGGTGCTCACCGCGATGCTGCGACTCATCGGCGACGTCAGCGGGCCGGTCTCCCCCGAGCACGCGGCCCGGGTGATGAAGGACGTGCTGGACCTGCGGCTGCATCGGGTCGATGTTGCCGACGACCTGGAGACTGCCGGGCACGAGCTGCTGGAGACGATCGCTGCGATGGGCGCGGTCGGTCTGCCCACCTCACCGGACACCGCCCACGTGTCGGTGGTCGACAGTGACGGCAACGCCTGCGCGATCACCGCCTCCGCTGGCTATGGGTCCGGGATGTATGTCGGCGGCACCGGCATGCTCGGCAACAATGCCCTCGGGGAGCCGGAGCTGAATCGTCGGGGCCTGCACGCGCTGACACCGGGCACCCGGATGGCCTCCAACATGTCACCGACGACGGCGCGCCACCCCGACGGGACGGTCCTGTCGATCGGCACCCCCGGCGCAGACCGGATCACGACCGCCTTGCTGCAGGTGCTGCTGCACTTCTGTCTGCACGGCGAGACGCTGCAGTATGCCGTGGACGCACCTCGACTGCACGTGCGTCACTTGGACGACGGCACAGTGCGCATCGACCACGAGGCGTCAGAGACGTTGCTCGAGGCGCTCACCGACCTGAGGGCGGCGGGTGCTCAGACGGCCGTGCCGCTGCATGCACACGAGCCGCACTCGATGTATTTCGGTGGCGTGGGCGCCGCCCTGCGCGCTCCGGACGGTGAGTTGACGGCGGCGTCGGACCCGCGACGCGACGCCGCGACGGTGGTGGGCTGACCCGAGGGTCAGCGCGGCTGACCGGGCACCGAGGACATGCCCGAGAGGCCGACACCGGCGTGCAACTGCGGGGGCCCAGCAACGTGCAGGCCGTCCACCCGTGCCAGCACGAGGTGCAACCGGGTGATCCGCATCAGTCGCTCCAGGCGTTCGGAGGCCTCCGCGATCACCAGGCGACGGTTCTGCCGCCGAGCCCGCTGGTGCAGCCCGACGAGCACCCCCAGCCCCGTGGCGTCGGCCACCTCGGCGTCATTGAGATGCAACACCAGGTCCCCATCGCCAGCGGCGAGGATGCGTTGCAGCTGTGCGCGGAGCTCAGGCACGGTGCGCACACCGAGCTGTCCGCGGATGGTCGCTTCACGGCCCGGCGAGTCAATGAACAACTCGATGCCTGGCCCTGTCCAAGCCACTGCGGTCATTCCGGCCTCCGCCCACGTGCCCCTGAGTCTCCGGCACACTCGGTGAGTGTTGTCGAATCGTGTCTAACCAGGAAACGCCGTGAGGGCAGGAATGGTTGCCCCCTTTGAGGTCACAGTTTCGTAAATTCTCTCAATCGCTCGCGCGACCCGTGCGCCCAGCCTTCTGCGGCTGCTCTGCGCGACCGCCTCCGGGCTGCCACAGCACGTCGCCCCCAGCCTCCAGATTGGCGACCCGCGCCAGGATGAAGAGCAGGTCCGAGAGCCGGTTGAGATATTTCGCGGTGAGTGGGTTGACCCCGCCGATTCCCCGCTCGGCGTCCTCGGGTGCCGGGTCCGCGCCATAAGCCTCCAGTGCCGCCCACGCACCGCGCTCCGCGCGACGCGCCACCGTCCGGGCCACGTGCAGGTGCGCCGAGCCCGGCGTGCCACCGGGCAGGATGAAGGAGCGCAACTTCTCAAGCTCCTCGTTGTAGCGGTCACAGTCCGCCTCGAGCTCATCGATCCAGGCAGCGTCGACCCGCAGCGGCGGGTACTCATAGGACGCGCGCAACGGCGTGCACAGGTCCGCGCCGACGTCGAAGAGGTCGTTCTGCACGCGCACCAGCGTCTCCTCGACGTCGTGCCGCAGGCCTCCAGCCGCAACGGCCACGCCGATCGTCGAGTTGGTCTCGTCGGAGTCGGCATAGGCAATCAGTCGCGGGTCGTTCTTGCTGGTGCGGCTGAAGTCTCCGAGGGCAGTCGTGCCGTCGTCGCCGGTGCGGGTGTAGATCCGGTTGAGGATGACCATGCCCGCATCATCGCATCCGGGCCAGGACACGACGCGCTCGGTGGGCCAAGAACTCAGGCGCCCACGCGCTCGGTCGGGTCTGAGAGCGCCACACCACGCGCTCGGTCGGTTTAGGCGACGTTGGCGTTCCAGCCGGGGGGCACCGACTCCAGCCAGGAGCGCAAGGCCGTGTAGTGCTCCAGCCCGAGGGCGAGCTCGAAGCGGTCCGGCCCGTATTCACAGGGGACCGCAAGCACGGGGCCGTTCAACCACGGGAAGTCGTTGGGGTCCTGCGACCGGGCGATCCCAAGATCCAGCCCGGAGCGCTGCCACCGGTGCAGTGGGGAACGGAACGGGCCACCGCGACCGTAGTGGTCGAGGCGGCCCGAGTCGTAGGTGAGTTGTCCGCGGCGCCAGTCTGCGGACTGGTCCGTGCGGTAGGCGCAGGGGAAGGCGTGGTGAGCGCCGGCATACCGGGAGAAGAGGAGGAACCCCACTGCCATGACCAGGACGGCGCCCAGCATCGCGAGAGCGATGAGGAGGAGGGCGCCGCTGTTCATGGTCAGCTCAGGCGGTCAGACCGGACGCATCCACCTGTGCGGCGACGATGGTCACTCGGTCGTGGTCGACGGACAGGAAGCCCGAGTCGATGGTCACGGACTGGTGGCCGTTCTCACCGTCGAAGCTGACGTCACCTGCGACCAGCACGCCCAGGAGCGGTGAGTGGCCCGGCATGATGCCGAGGTCACCGTCGGTGCTGCGCGCGCGCACAAAACTAGCCTCGCCCTTCCAGACCATCCGGTCGGCGGCGACGAGCTCAACCTGCAGTGCACTCACGTGCTGTGTCCTCTCGGTGATGACGTGTGATCAGTCTAGTCCAGTGTCGTTCCCGAACGGGCGGCGGCCGAAGCCACCGCCCGTTCGTGAACTCACCAGCTGATGGTGCTCGGTCAGCTGTTCTTCTCGAGCTCGGCGGCCTGGCGCTCGACATCGTCGAGGCCACCGCACATGAAGAAGGCCTGCTCCGGCACGTGGTCGTACTCGCCGTCGGCGACCTTGGTGAAGGCCTCGATCGTGTCGGCCAGCGGCACCGTCGAGCCCTCGAGGCCGGTGAACTGCTTGGCCACGTAGGTGTTCTGCGACAGGAACCGCTGGATGCGACGCGCACGGCCGACGAGGATCTTGTCCTCCTCGGACAGCTCGTCGATGCCGAGGATGGCGATGATGTCCTGGAGCTCCTTGTAGCGCTGCAGGATCGACTTCACGCGCACGGCGGTGTCGTAGTGCTCGGTGGTGATGTAGCGGCGGTCCAGGATCCGGCTGGTCGAGGTCAGCGGGTCCACGGCCGGGTAGATGCCCATCGAGGCGATCGGACGGGACAGCTCGGTGGTCGCGTCCAGGTGGGCGAAGGTGGTCGCCGGGGCCGGGTCGGTGTAGTCATCGGCCGGCACGTAGATCGCCTGCATCGAGGTGATCGAGTGACCACGCGTCGAGGTGATCCGCTCCTGCAGCACACCCATCTCGTCGGCCAGGGTCGGCTGGTAACCCACGGCCGAGGGCATGCGACCCAGCAGCGTGGAGACCTCGGACCCGGCCTGGGTGAAGCGGAAGATGTTGTCGATGAACAGCAGCACGTCCTGCTTCTGCACGTCGCGGAAGTACTCCGCCATCGTCAGGGCGGACAGGGCCACGCGCAGGCGGGTGCCCGGCGGCTCGTCCATCTGACCGAAGACGAGGGCGGTCTGGCCGAGCACTCCGGCCTCCTCCATCTCCACGATCAGGTCGTTGCCCTCACGGGTGCGCTCACCGACTCCGGCGAACACCGACACACCACCGTGGTCGCGGGCGACACGGGCGATCATCTCCTGGATCAGCACGGTCTTGCCGACACCGGCACCACCGAACAGACCGATCTTGCCACCCTGGACGTAGGGGGTCAGCAGGTCGATGACCTTGATGCCGGTCTCGAACATCTGGGTCTTGGACTCCAGCTGGTCGAAGGCCGGGGCCTTGCGGTGGATGCCCCACCGCTCGGTGATCTCGAGGGTCTCACCCTCGGGCAGGTCCAGCACCTCACCGGTGGCGTTGAAGACGTGACCCAGGGTCACGTCGCCCACCGGCACGGTGATGGGGCCGCCGGTGTCCTGCACCGGGGCGCCACGGACC
This sequence comes from Ornithinimicrobium faecis, assembly GCF_023923225.1. Lineage (GTDB taxonomy): Bacteria > Actinomycetota > Actinomycetes > Actinomycetales > Dermatophilaceae > Ornithinicoccus > Ornithinicoccus faecis. The sequence continues at coordinate 3,714,892 of NZ_CP099489.1, forward strand.
AGGCCGTCGGTCGGCTGCAGGGAGATGGCACGGACCATGCTGTCGCCGATGTCGAGGGCGACCTCAAGGTTCACGGTGTGGGTCTCGCCGCTGAGCTCGACCTCGGTCTTCAGGAGGTTGTACATCTCGGGGATCTGCCCCGGGGGGAACTCGATGTCGACAACGGGGCCGATGATGCGGGCCAGACGACCGACGCCGCCCTGACCCTGCTGGGTGTCCGTCTCGTTCACGGTTGCAGTCATGGTGGAGTGCTTCCTTCTCACTTGGCGTCGGCGAGGGCGCTGGCGCCGCCCACGATTTCGCTGATCTCTTGGGTGATCTCGGCCTGGCGGGCCTGGTTGGCCAGCCGGGTGTAGGTCTTGAGCAGCTCGTCGGCGTTGTCCGTCGCCGACTTCATGGCCCGCTGACGGGCGGCCAGCTCGGAGGCGGCCGCCTGCAGGAGCGCGTTGTAGATGCGGGAGGTGACGTACTGCGGCAGCAGTGCGTCCAGGACCTCGGAGGCGTCCGGCTCAAACTCATAGAGCGGGAAGAGGTCCTCCTCGCTGGCCTTCTCCTCGGCGTCCACGACCTCCAGGGGCAGCAGGCGCACGACCTGCACCTCCTGGGTGACCATGTTGACGAACTGGGTGTAGACGATGTGGATCTCGTCCACCCCGCCGCCCTCGGAGCCCTTGATGAAGTCGGCTGTCAGCCGGTCACCGATCTCCTTGGCCACCTCGTAGGTCGGCTTGTCGGTGAAACCGGTCCAGGACTCCTCGAAGGTCCGCTGCCGGAACTTGAAGTAGCCCTCGGCCTTGCGTCCGGTGAGGTAGGGGACGACCTCGCGGCCCTCATCCTGCAGGAGCTCACGCAGCGCCTCGCTGCGCTTCAGGACACTCGCCGAGTAGGCGCCGGCCAGACCGCGGTCGCTGGTGATGATCAGCATCCCGGCCTTGGACGGGTTCTCCCGCTCAAGCGTGAGGGGGTGGTCGACGTCGGAGAAGGTGGCCACGGCCGAGACGGCGCGGGTGATCGCGCGGGCGTAGGGCGTGGTCTGCTGCACCCGCTCGCGTGCCTTGGTCACGCGGGAGGTCGCAATCAGCTCCATCGCCCGGGTGATCTTCTTCGTCGACTGGACGGACCGGCTCTTCTGGCGGTAGATCCGCTGCTGGGCTCCCATGCCTCGCCTCTCTTGTCAGCCGTTTCGGGTGGTGGTGGTTGGTGGTGCCTGCCGCGCGACCGGTGACCGGTCGCGCGGCGGGCGGTCAGCGCTTCTGGCGCTGGATCTGCTCCTGGTTGACGTCCTCGACCTCGAGGGCGTCACGGTTGTCGTCGTCCTCGTCGCTGCCCGGCTGGACGCCGCCGCCCTCAGAGGCGCGGAACTGGTCCTTGAACGCCTTCATGCTGGAGTCCAGAGCGGCCAGGGTGTCATCGCCCAGCTTGCCGGTCTCCTTGATGCCGGCGAGCATGTCGGCCTTCTCGCGGCGCAGGTAGTCGACGAACTCACGCTCGAAGCGCTTGATGTCCTGGACGGCGACCGAGTCGAGCTCACCGGTGGTGCCGGCCCAGATGATCGCGACCTGCTCCTCGACGGGGATCGGGGAGGACTGCGGCTGCTTGAGCAGCTCGACCATGCGGGCACCGCGGTCCAGCTGGGCGCGCGAGGCGGCGTCGAGGTCGGAGGCGAACATGGCGAACGCCTCCATCTCACGGAACTGGGCCAGGTCGACCTTCAGGCGACCGGACACGTTCTTCATCGCCTTGACCTGAGCGGCACCGCCGACTCGGGACACGGAGACACCCACGTCGATGGCCGGGCGGACGTCGGAGTTGAACAGGTCCGCCTGCAGATAGATCTGACCGTCGGTGATGGAGATGACGTTGGTCGGGATGTAGGCCGACACGTCACCGGCCTTGGTCTCGATGATCGGCAGACCGGTCATCGAGCCCGCGCCCAGCTCGTCGGACAGCTTCGCGCAACGCTCGAGGAGACGGCTGTGCAGATAGAAGACGTCACCCGGGTAGGCCTCACGGCCCGGCGGGCGGCGCAGCAGCAGCGACACGGCGCGGTAGGCCTCGGCCTGCTTGGACAGGTCGTCGAAGACGATCAGGACGTGCTTGCCCTGATACATCCAGTGCTGACCGATCGCGGAGCCGGTGTAGGGCGCGAGGTACTTGAAGCCAGCCGGGTCGGAGGCGGGGGCCGCGACGATGGTGGTGTAGTCCATCGCGCCGCCCTCCTCGAGGGTGCTGCGCACGGAGGCGATGGTCGAGCCCTTCTGACCGATCGCGACGTAGATGCACAGGACCTGCTTGTCCGGGTCGCCGGACTCCCAGTTGGCCTTCTGGTTGAGGATCGTGTCGATGGCGACGGTGGTCTTGCCGGTCTGGCGGTCGCCAATGATCAGCTGACGCTGACCGCGACCGACCGGGATCATCGCGTCGATCGCCTTGATGCCGGTCTGCAGGGGCTCGTGCACCGACTTGCGGGCCATCACGCCGGGAGCCTGCAGCTCCAGGACACGGCGGCCCTCGGACTCGATGTCACCAAGACCGTCGATCGGCTGGCCCAGCGGGTCCACGACGCGGCCCAGATAGCCGTCGCCGACGGGCACCGAGAGCACCTCGCCGGTGCGCTTGACCGGCTGGCCCTCGTCGATGCCGGCGAACTCACCGAGCACAACGACACCGATGTCGTGGACATCGAGGTTCAGGGCCAGGCCCTGCGTGCCGTCCTCAAACTCGAGGAGCTCGTTGGTCATGGCCGAGGGCAGGCCCTCGACGTGGGCGATGCCGTCACCGGCATCGGCCACGCGTCCGACCTCCTCGGTCGTGGCAGCGTTTGGCTCGTAGGACTGGACGAAGTTGTCCAGTGCGTCCCGGATCTCGTCCGGACGGATCGTGAGCTCCGTCATCTTCTTCTCCTCGTATGCGGCCCGGTCCGGGCCCGTGGGGGTGGGTCAGGGGGGTGCAGGGTCAGCTGATCATCTTGCGGCGCGCCTCGTCGAGACGGCTCAGGATGGTGCCGTCGATGACCTCGTCACCGATGGCGACACGGATGCCACCGACCACCGTGGGGTCGACGACCTCGTTGATGCGCACCGCACGGCCGTATTGCTGGCCGAGTGCGCTGGTGAGGCGCTCGCGGTGCTGCCCGGAGAGCGGCACCGCAGTGGTGATCGTGGCGGTCAGCTGTTCCTGCCGCCGGGCCGCGATGGACAGGTAACCGTCGATCGCGTGGTCGAACCGGGTGCTCCGGTGCGTGGCGGCCAGCTCGGCCAGACGCACCGTCTCCGGGGCGCTGCGGCCGTCGAGCAACCGGTGCACAACCTGGGCCTTGGAGTCCGCGGGGGCACGGCGGTCGGTCAGCGCCGAGCGCAGCTCGCCGGTGCCGTCCACGATGCGTCCGAAGCGGAACAACTCGTCCTCGACCTGGGAGAGTCGGCCCTCGGCCTCGGCCTGAGCCAGGAACGACTCGACACCGAAGGCCTCCAGGGTGGCGCTCAGGTCAGCCTCCGAGGCCCACCGCTGCGACGCGATGGTCGCCGCGATGCGCTGGGCGGGCTCGCTGACCTTGCCCGCCAGGAGACGGTTGGCCAGCTCGGCCTTCTCGCCACCCTCCCGGGACGGGTCGGCCAGCGCGCGCCGGAGCACCGCGTTGCCGCCCACCAGGTTGGCGACCTGGAGCAGTTCCTCGCCCAGGCGGCCGCGGTCGGAGTCCTGGTCGAGCACCTGCGAGAGGACCCCGCGGGACTCGGCGAGAGCCGATCGTGACGCGCCCTGCATCAGTTGCCCTGTCCCTCAGGAGCAGCGGACCCGTCGACCTGCGAGCCGACCACCTCGGGACGGACGTTGCCCGCCTCGAGCTCGGCCAGGAACCGGTCGACAATGCCACTCTGACGAGCCTGGTCCTCGAGGGACTCCCCGACGATCTTGCTGGCCAGGTCGGTCGAGAGCTTGCCCACGTCGCTGCGGAGGGAGACCACGGCCTGCTGGCGCTCGGCCTCGATCTGCTTGGTCGCGGACTCGGTGATGCGGTTGGCCTCGGTCTGCGCCTGCTGCCGCATCTCGGCGATGATCGATGCCCCCTGCTCCTTGGCCTCCTCGCGGATGCGAGCGGCCTCGTCGCGAGCCTCGGCGAGCTGGGCCTTGTATTCACGCAGGGCGGCCTCGGCCTCCTGCTGTGCCTTCTCGGCCTGCTGCATTCCACCCTCGATCGCGGCGGTGCGCTCGGCATACGCCTTCTCGAGGTTGGGCACGACAAACTTGGCCACAACCCAATACAGGATGCCGAACGCCACCAGACCGAAGATGAGCTCGGGCAGGTAGGGCAGGATCGGCAGGGCCGAGGCCTCAGGGTCGTCGGACCCGGCGGCCGTGACCACCGGGACGGCGGTCAGGGTGCTAGCGGTCAGCTGCACGATGGTCTCCTCTGGAACGGTGTCACCTCAACGAGGCAACGCCAGGATCGGTTCTGATGGGTTCTGGAGAAGCCAGCGTCAGGCGCCAGGCAGTCGGATGAAGTAGAGCACCAGGGCGAAGATCGCGAGCGCCTCGGCGAGCGCGAAGCCCAGGATGGCGATCGGCTGGAGGATCTTCTGGGCCTCCGGCTGGCGGGCAACGCCATTGATGTAGGCAGCGAAGATCAGGCCCACGCCGATGGCCGGGCCGATGGCAGCAAGGCCATAGCCGATGAGGGAGATGTCACCAGTCACGTCAGTTCTCTTTCTATGTGTTGTCCCGGGCGACTGTCAGCCGCTCGGTGGCAATGAGCTATTTAGTTGTTGGTCAGTGCTCGTCCACCAGGGCGCCACCGATGTAGGAGGCGGCCAGGAGGACGAAGACGTAGGCCTGCAGGAACTGCACCAGCGCCTCGAAGAGGGTCATCGCGAAGGCCATGATCCAGGCGGGCACCGAGACGAGGCTCAGCAGCCCGCCCTGCAGGAAGAGCTCCCAGCCGCCGATGATGAAGACGACGAGCAGGAGGTGGCCAGCAAACATGTTGCCGAACAGTCGCAGCGCCAGCGTGAGCGGGCGGGTCACGAAGAACGTGAGCATCTCCAGAGCCAAGATGAACGGCTTGATCCAGCCGGGCAGCCCGCCGGGGAGCATGAACTTGAAGTAGCCGATCGCGCCGTGCTTCTTCACGCCGACCCAGTGGTAGACGACGTAGACCAGCAGCGTGAGACCGATCGGAATGCCGATCCTCGCCATGGACGGCATCTGCACCGGCGGGATGATGCCCATCCAGTTGTTGAACAGGATGAGCACGAACATCGTGAAGAGGAACGGGACGAACGGCAGGAAGTCGCGGCTGCCGATCATGTCGCGAGCCACGCCATTGCGCACGAAGTTGTAGACGGCCTCGGTGCCGGCCTGACCCTTGCTCGGCACGATCGCGGCCTTGCGGGTCGTGGCGACGAGCCACCAGGAGAGCAGCCCGACGGTGATCGCCATGACGACCATGGGACGGGTGATCGCCAGGGTCATCTCGGACCCGAAGAGGTCGACGGTGCCGAACTTCACCAGCGGCTGCCAGAACAGCGAGGGGTCGGGCGGGAAGTGGCTCTCCCCCTCGGCCATAGGCAGCAGCATCGCCGCGGTCGGGCTCACAGGTTCTCCTCAGTCGTGCTCGGACGGGTGGTCGTGCTCAGTCGCGTCATGCTCAGTCGGATCGTGCACAGTCGGTCTGGGGCCGTGCCACATCGCGGCAGCAGGTGCCGACTCGCGGGGGACGTCATGACGTACCGTACCGGTTCCAGATGACATACATGGACAGGGCCATCCCCGCCAGCAGGCCGATGACCACGAAAAAAGTCAGGTCGAGCCAGTGGTCGAGGGCAAAGCCGGCGCCGCCGAACAGCAGCGGGCCAGCCAGCAGATAGGCGATCACATCAGTGGCAATGTTGGTCTGGGCGGCATAGCCCTGCGTGTGCTCGGGCTCGGCACTCCCCTGGGGGTCGCTCGAGCGCTCGGGCTGCTCGGTCATCGGTGCACTCCCGCCATCGGCTCGCGACATCATCGCACCTCACCGGCCGTTGAGTCACTCTCGCCGCCAAAGACGAGCTGGCGCGAGCCGGTGTAGCCCACCACCGTGCCGATCTGGAAGGCCATGCCGGCCGCCAGGAAGCCCAACCCGAGCGGGAGCATGTCGATCCAGCCCACGCGGGAGAGCAGGAAGAGCACTGCGAAGCCCACGAGGACCTGCAGGCCCAGCAGGGCGAAGGCCCCCGCCATCGTGGCGTAGGCGGGGCCGGCCACGACACCGGTGATGCCGACCAGGCCCGCCAGGAAGATGCTCACGCCGATCCCGCCACCGATCAGGGCAGAGATCGCGGCCCACTCGTCCCAGACGGCCCAGGCGATGACGCCGGCCAGCAGGGTGACGGCCAGTCCGGGCAGGAGGGAGAAGGTGACCATCCGGCGCCGCACGGACCCGAGCGCACGCCGAGGGCGTGGCTGGGGGCTGCGGCTGCCTGGCATCGGCTTCCTCACTGGTCGGAGCGGGGGTCGGTGCTGTCGGGATGACGTCAGAAACGCACGTCGAGGTGCTTGTGAAAGTTATCACAAGCACCCGGCGGGGGCCTAGTCGCAATCCTTCATACCCTCGGTGACCTTGCTCACGCAGGCCCACATGAGGCCCCGAGTTCGGGACATCTGTCACGAACTGTGGGCCCTCTTGGCGCTTATCGTGAGACGACCAACGACGGTGGGGGATCACCAATGCTGACTGAGTTTGTGCGCGACCACGCGTTCACCATCGGGTGGTTCGGGCTGATGACCTTCGTGTGGTTCGGATGGTCCCAGGAGGACCCACCGCCCAGGTGGCGATGGGCGCTGGGCGCCGGCAGCCTGCTGGGCGCAGCGATCGCGGGGGTCTTCGTCCCGGCGGTGGTCACGGGCTGGGACGGACCCAGCGCCCTGGACGGCCACTACGCCGGCTTCGGGCTCATCGTCCTGCTCGAGGTGCTCGTCGCGGGGCTGGGAGCCCTGGTGCTGTGGCGTCGGGGCAGGGCGCACTGGACGGCCTGGTGGATCGCCCTCGTCGTGGCGCTGCACTTTCTCCCGCTCGCCGTCGTCCTGGGCGACTGGTCGCTCGTGGCCCTGAGCGCGGTGCAGACGCTCGGTCTGATCCTGCTCGTCCCACGCCTGCAGGTGACCCGAGGTGCCACGAGCCGTCTCGCCGGTCCTCTGATGGGCTGCACACTGCTGCTCTTCGCCGGGCTGTCGACCCTGGTCTTCCTGGTCCGGCACGGCGCCCCGTGGTGAACCACCCCAGCACGCGCCGTGCGGGGCCACTCACGACGTGGGCGTGCGCCGCCTCGGCTGCCAGGTCAGCACGGCGGCCACCACCAGCAGCAACACCAGCACGCTGGCGGTGATCAACGGCGGGAAGAAGGCGAACGACACGGCCCCCACGGCCAGCAGCGCCGCCCACAGATACATCACCGCCACCGCCCGGCGGTGACTGTGCCCGATCTTGAGCAGCTGGTGGTGCAGGTGGTGCGCGTCCGGCTTCCAGGGCACCTGGCCGCGACGGGTCCGGCGCACCACGGCCAGCAACATGTCCAGGATCGGCAGGGCCATGATCGCCACCGGCAGGAAGAGCGGGAGCAGGAACGCAGTGGTCGCCGACGTCGCGGCGACGCTGGAGGCGGGGTCGACGCTGCCGGTCATCGAGATGGTGGCGGCCGCCAGCAGCAGGCCCAGCAGGAGCGCCCCGGCATCTCCCATGAACAGGCGGGCGGGGTGGAAGTTGTGGGGCAGGAACCCGAGGCAGCAGCCCATCAGCGCCGCGGTGAGGAAGGTTGCGGTGGTGAAGACGTTGGGCGGGTCAAAGTTGTGACTGACCAGATAGCTCCAGGCAAAGAAGGCTCCCGCCGAGATGAACACCACGCCGGCGGCCAACCCGTCCAGGCCGTCGACGAAGTTCACGGCATTGGTCGAGACCACCACGATCATGATCGTGAGCGTCACCAGCACCGGCTCGGGCAGCACGGTCACGCCGAAGACCGGGATGGACAGCAGCTGGACACCAAAGAAGGCCATCACGCCACCGGCCAGGACCTGACCGGCCAGCTTGGTCAGCCAGTCCAGGTCACGGACGTCGTCGATCGCGCCGAGCAGGGTGATGATCCCGGCCCCGAGCAGCACACCCAGCAGCTCCCTGCTCTCGAAAAGCCCTGAGAGATAAGGCAACTGACTGCCGACGGCGACGGCCGCCGCAAAACCGAAGAACATGCCAACGCCGCCCAACCGCGGGATGGGCACGGAGTGCACATCCCGCGCCCGCACCGGGGTCACTGCGCCAATGACAAAGGCGAGCCGACGGACCACTGTTGTGGCGACATACGTGAAGATCGCGGCGATGAGGAGCACGAGGAGGTATTCGCGCACCGGTCACCCCACCATCCTCATCCGCCGGCCTGCTGCCGACACGTGCCTCGAGCAGATCAGCCGGTCAGGGTGCCGGATAGGCCGGGAAGCTGGCGAGCAGCTCGGTGACCTCGGCGCGGATTGCCCTGGCGCCCTCGTGCTCCGGGTCACCGTCGGTGGTGGTGACGGCCCGGTGGATCAGGTCAGCGATCTGATCCATCTGCTCCGTGCCCATCCCCTGGGTGGTCACCGAGGGCGAGCCCACGCGGATGCCGGAGGCGACGTTGGGCTTCTCCGGGTCGAACGGGATGGCGTTCTTGTTGAGCACGATGCCGGCTGCGTCGCACCGGGTCTCGGCGTCGATGCCGGTCACACCCACGCCCTGCAGGTCGTGCAGCGACAGGTGGGTGTCGGTGCCGCCGGTGATCGGGCGGATGCCACGCTCACCGAGCCCGCCCGCGAGGGCCTGGGCGTTGGCGATGACCGCCTTGGCATAGTCCTGATAGGCCGGGGTCGCGCACTCGGCGAAGTTGACCGCCTTGGCCGCGACGTTGTTCATCAGCGGCCCGCCCTGCATCATCGGGAAGACCGCGCGGTCGATCTTGGCCGCGTGCTCCTCCTTGCAGACGATCGCGCCACCGCGGGGGCCACGCAGCACCTTGTGGGTGGTGAAGCTGACGACGTCGGCGTGCGGCACGGGCGAGGGGATCGCCTGCCCCGCAACGAGACCGATGAAGTGGGCGGCGTCCACCCAGAAGATCGCCCCCACCTCGTCGGCGATGGCGCGCATGCGCTCGAAGTCGATGAGCCGCGGGATCGCCGAGCCGCCGGCGAGCAGGATCTTGGGGCGGTGCTCCTTGGCGAGCGCCTCGACCTGGTCATAGTCGATGTCCTCGGTCTGCTTGTCGACGCCGTAGTGCACGGCGTTGAACCACTTGCCGGAGAAGGAGACCTTGAAGCCGTGGGTCAGGTGACCGCCGTGGTCCAGCGACATCGCCAGCACGGTGTCGCCGGGCTTGGCGAACGCGCCGTAGACGGCCATGTTGGCGCTGGCGCCGGAGTGCGGCTGGACGTTGGCGTGGTCGGCGCCGAACAGCGCCTTGGCGCGGTCGACAGCCAGGATCTCGGCCTTGTCCACCTCCGCGCACCCGCCGTAGTAGCGACGGCCCGGATAGCCCTCGGCATACTTGTTGGACAGGGTCGAGCCCATCGCGGTCATCACGGCCGGCGAGGTCTGGTTTTCACTCGCGATCAGCTGGATGCCGGCGCGCTGGCGGTCCAGCTCGCTGACCAGGATCCCGGCGATCTCGGGGTCCTGCTCCAGGAGCTGGGCGAAACTGGGTCCGTAGTAGGTGTCGGCGTCGACCTGGGTGCTCATACCCGTCACTGTAGTGAATCCGGCGCACGCACGGAGCGCAGGTCCCCCGCGCGCACGCTCACGCCACTGCCCCGGATGCCGCTGACGGCGAGCGGGTCGGTGGTGGTGACCAGTCTGGTCCCGCCGGAGGAGGCCACGGCAGCCACCTCCTCGACGGCGTCCGCATCGTCCCCGACACCGGGCGGCGCGTCGTGCAGCACGGTCACGCCGAGCACCTCGCGCAACCGCTCGGCGGGGATGGCGCCGTGGCGCAGCACCACCGGCTCCTCCCCCGTGCAGTCCACGATCGTGGAGGCCAGGCTGTCGGTGCGCGGCCCGCCATCCAGATAGAGCGCAACCGCCCCACCGAGCTGGTCCTGAGCCTCCTGCGCGGTGGTGGCGGGCGGCTGCCCAGTCACGTTGGCGCTGGTGACGGCCATCGGCCCCACCTCGGTGAGCACCTGCAGCGTGAGCAGGTCATCGGGCATCCGCAGGGCGACGGTGCCGTTGGTCTCCCCCAGGTCCCAGGCCAGGGACGTCTGGGCGCGCACGATGATCGTCAGGGCGCCGGGCCAGAACTGGCGGATCAGGATCTTGGCATACATCGGCACCTCGGTCGCCAGCCCGTCGACCGTGCGGGTGCTGGGCACGAGCACCGGCGGGGGCATCTCGCGCCCGCGGTGCTTGGCGGCCAGCACCATAGCCACCGCGACCTGGTCGAACGCGTCCGCGCCCACGCCATAGACGGTGTCCGTGGGCAGCACGATCACGCGGCCGTCGCGCACGACCTGCGCGGCCTGCTCGACGACCTGCTCTCGGGTCTGCGGGTCGCTGGCGTCAAGGATCACGCGACCAGTTTCCCACCTCGCGCTCCGCCGACCGAACGCACTCCTCGCGCACATCTCCCACGCAGGTCGGGGAGACCGGCGCCCGGGCGATGACCTGCGCCACGGCATACGGTCTGGTCTGGTGGCGCTGCGGAGGGCGGCCCCGGCGCTGTCACCGGGGCCTGACAGCATCAGCCGTATGCCGACGCTCACCGACCAGCACCTCTCACCCCTGGAGGTCGACCAGTTGGCCGACTCCGGCGAGCCTGTCGAGCTGGTGCGCTGCGACCTGTCCGAGGTGCGGGCGCGGGACTGCGACCTGGACGAGGTGACCTTCACCGACTGCACCCTCGATGGGGCCGACCTCACGGGGTCGAGGCTGTCCGGCGCCCGGTTCACCGGCGGCACGGCGACCGGTCTGCGCCTGGACCGCTGCGACCTGAGCGACGCGCGGTTCGACCGGGTGGACCTGTCCAGCGCCGTGCTCACCGGCGCCCTGCTCACAGATGCCGAGTTCCACGGCTGCCGGATGACTGGCCTGGTCGCCGACGCGACCCGCGGGATGGGGTGCCTGCTGTTCGGTTGCAACGCCTATGGTGCCGAGCTGCCCGCCCTCGTGCTGGCCCGTCGCGCGCACACTGGCACCCGATTCACCGAGGCCAACCTGGCTGGGGCGGACCTGCGCGAGGCGGTGCTGGACGGCTGTGTGCTCCTGCACGCCGATCTCTCGGGCGCGAACCTCGAGGGAGCCGACCTGCGTGGGGCCGACCTGGGCCCGTGCACCCGCGAGCGCCTGGACTCCCTCGCCGGGGCGATCCTGTCCACGGGGCAGGCCGTGGCGGCGCTGCAGGACCTGACCGGTGCGACGGTCGTCGACTGAACCGGTCGCAGTGTCCCCCAACTAGACCCACCAAAACCGGGGGTGGGCTCTCGAGATGACAGCCCGGTGCGACCTGGCTAGCGTCGAAGACAGCACAACTCGCCGTTCTCCCACCCCGGGGAGAGCGACAACGAAGGAGGTAGTCACATGCGTGGAAGTGGACTGATCTGGACGATCGTGGGAATCCTGCTGATCATCGCCCTGCTGATCTTCATCTTCTGAGCAACAACTGGTCGAGACTTCCTCCGACCACAGGGTGCACCCTCACGGGTGCGCACCACAGACACACGTGGCCCCGGCATCGCGCCGGGGCCACGGCTGTGTCTGGGGTCAGGCGCGCACGGCTCGGGTGACGCGAGGCAGGCCCGTCAGGTCCGCGTGGTCGCTCACCTGGGCCCACGCACTGCTCGCCCCGAGCCGCGCGACCAGCGCCTCGCCCTGCACGTCGGCGTGCTCCATCAGCAGCACCCCACCGGGCACCAGCAGCTGTGCGGCCCGCGCCGCGACGGCCAGCGGCACCTGCAGGCCGTCCTCCCCCAGGCCATAGAGCGCGATGTCCGGGTCGTGGTCGCGCACCTCTGGGTCGACCGGCACCGCGCCCGGGGGGATGTAGGGCGGGTTGCTGACCACCACGTCCACCTGCCCGACCAGGTCCTCGAAGGCGGTGGTGGCATCGCCCTGTCGCAGGTCCACCGGCAGTCCGGTGCCGGCCACGTTGGCTGCCGCCCAGGCGTGGGCGTCCTCAGAGAGCTCGACGGCATGCACGCGTGCGTGGGGGCACTCGTCGGCGAGGGCCAGCGCGATGGCTCCGCTGCCGGTGCACAGGTCCACGACCACCGGCGCACTCCCCGCAGACTGCAGGTCGGCCAGCGCCAGGTCGACGAGCACCTCGGTCTCCGGGCGGGGCACAAAGACTCCCGGTCCGACCCGCAGGGACAGGTGGCGGAAGTGCGCGGTGCCGGTCAGGTGCTGCAGCGGCACCCTGGCGGCCCGCTGCTCGATCAGCCGCTGGTAGGCCGCGTGGTCTCCCTCGCTGACGCGCTCCCCCAGGATCGCGGCCCGCCTGAGCTCGGCCACCTCACGGTCGAGGACGTGCGCGAGCAGGATCTCGGCGTCGACGCGCGGGCTGGCCACCCCGGCCGCGGCCAGCTCCCCCGCCGCAGCACGCACCACTCCCCCCGCAAAAAGATAAAGGTTTCGCTCGCCCTCCCCGTCTTTTGATACTGGTTTCGCACGGGTCACGGGAGGACGCCTGCCACCGAGCCGGGTGTCGCGCGCACACGGTGGAACGACGGCGCAGTGAGAGTGCAGCGCGGGTGAGCCACCGCGCCCGGCTGAGCCAGCACGCCCAGGTGGGCCACCGCGCCTGGCTGAGCCACCGCGCCCGGCTGTGTCGACGCAGCCCCGGGGAGGTCGACACGGTCGAGGTCGGTGTACGAAACCTCTACGAAAATGCGGGTGGGGCGTGCGAGACCTTTATCTTTTTGCGGGGGCACGCGTTCGTCTTTTTGCGGGGTCACGTGTCGCTGCTGCCGAGGGCGGACATCCGGGCGGCCTCGTCCGCGTCGACCGCAGACTGGACGATCGGGTCCAGGTCGCCGTCGAGCACGTGGTCCAGGTTATAGGCCTTGAAGCCGGTGCGGTGGTCGGCGATCCGGTTCTCCGGGAAGTTGTAGGTGCGGATCCGCTCGCTGCGGTCGACCGTGCGGACCTGGCTGCGGCGCTGGGCCGACGCCTCCGCCTCGGCCTCCTCGACCGCGAGCTGGTGCAACCGGGCCCGCAGGACCCGCAGCGCCGACTCCTTGTTCTGCAGCTGGGACTTCTCGTTCTGGCAGGACACGACCAGCCCGGTCGGCAGGTGGGTGATCCGCACCGCCGAGTCGGTCGTGTTGACCGACTGACCACCGGGCCCGCTGGAGCGGAAGACGTCGATCTTGAGCAGGTTGAGGTCGAGCTCGACCTCCTCGGGGTCGTCCAGGTCGGGCATCACCAGGACTCCGGCGGCGGAGGTGTGGATGCGGCCCTGACTCTCGGTCACGGGCACGCGCTGCACGCGGTGGACGCCACCCTCATACTTCAGCCGCGCCCAGGGAGCCTCTCCCGGGGCGGGCGTGCCAGTGGCGTGGATCGCCAGGCGCACGTCCTTGTAGCCACCCAGGTCGGACTCCGTGGCGTCGAGCAGCTGGGTCTTCCAGGAGCGGCGCTCGGCATACCGCATGTACATCCGCAGCAGGTCACCGGCAAACAGGGCCGACTCCTCGCCGCCCTCCCCCGCCTTGACCTCGAGGATCACGTCACGGTCGTCGTCGGGGTCGCGGGGCACCAGCAGTCGGCGCAGCCGCTCGGAGGTCTGCTCGGCACGCTCCCGCAGCGCGGGCAACTCCGCGGCGATCGACTCGTCCTCGGCCGCCATCTCTGTGGCCGCCTCGACGTCGCCCGCAGCCTCCTCCCACTCCCGGAAGGCGGCGATGGTCGGCGACAGGGCGGCATAGCGCTTGTTGAGCTTCTTCAGGGCCACCAGGTCGGTGTGGGTGGCCGGGTCGGCCAGCTCGGTCTCGATGCTCATGAACTCCTCGAGCAGCGGCATCACCGCGGATGCATCCACGTCGACCATGTCCCGTCTCTCCCACTACGTGCCGTGTTGTCGTTGGCCCCACCACGCTGCTGAGCGTGGTCGCGCGCTCGCACGCGCCAGGAATGAGCAACGCCGGCCCCGCGACCAAAGTCGCAGAGCCGGCGCTGTGAAGTATCTACTTGCTGGCGGCCTTCTTGCCGTAGCGCTCCTGGAAGCGGGCCACGCGACCACCGGTGTCCAGGATCTTCTGCTTGCCCGTGTAGAACGGGTGGCACTGCGAGCAGACCTCGGCGTGCATCGAGCCGGAGGTGGCAGTGCTGCGAGTCGTGAACTGGGCGCCGCAGTTGCAGGTCACCTTGGTCTCGACGTACTCGGGGTGGATGTTCTTCTTCACGGTGTCTCCTCACAGGTGGCGATTTCCCCGGGTCGGTGCGCGGTCTGCGCGCCGTGAACCGGAGGGCCAAGGGGTGATTCTGCCAGATTCGGCAGCCTAGCCATAACCACGCACAGCGACGGTCTATTCCGGGCTCGTTCCCCGACCGCGGAGGGCAGCCTTGCCGCAGGCGTGAGCAACCCCTTCGTATGCCGTGTGGCCCGGTTCCCCTGGAGGGAGACCGGGCCACACGGCATACGAGATCAGACGGCCGGAGGCCGGCCATAGTGATCAGTTGTAGTGATCAGCTGCGGTGATCAGTCCTCGTCGTCGAGCTTGACCGACGAGGTCTGCTGCACCTGCACGAGGAACTCGTGGTTGGACTTGGTCTTGCGGAGCCGGTCCAGCAGCAGCTCGACGGCCTGCTGGGAGTCGAGCGCGGAGAGCACGCGACGCAGCTTCCACATGATCTTCAGCTCCTCGGCGCCCATCAGGATCTCCTCGCGGCGCGTGCCGGAGGGGTTGACGTCGATGGCCGGGAAGATGCGGCGGTCCGCCAGCTGGCGGGACAGGCGCAGCTCCATGTTGCCGGTGCCCTTGAACTCCTCGAAGATGACCTCGTCCATCTTGGAGCCGGTCTCCACGAGCGCGGTCGCCAGGATGGTCAGCGAGCCGCCGAACTCGATGTTGCGGGCGGCACCGAAGAAGCGCTTGGGCGGGTAGAGCGCGCTGGAGTCGACACCACCGGAGAGGATGCGCCCGCTGGCGGGGGCCGCCAGGTTGTAGGCGCGGCCCAGGCGGGTGATCGAGTCGAGGAGCACGACCACGTCGCCACCGAGCTCCACGAGGCGCTTGGCGCGCTCGATCGCCAACTCGGCGACCGTCGTGTGGTCATCGGCCGGACGGTCGAAGGTGGAGGCGATGACCTCACCCTTGACCGTGCGCTGCATGTCGGTGACCTCTTCCGGGCGCTCGTCCACCAGGACGATCATCAGGTGCGCCTCGGGGTTGTTCTGCGTGATCGCGTTGGCGATCGACTGCAGGACGAGGGTCTTGCCCGCCTTGGGCGGGGAGACGATCAGACCGCGCTGGCCCTTGCCGATCGGGCTGACCAGGTCGATCATCCGGGTGGTGAGGTTCTTCTGCTCGGTCTCCAGGCGCAGGCGGTCCTGGGGATAGAGCGGGGTCAGCTTGGAGAACTCCGGGCGGGCCTTGGCCTCCTCCGGGGACTGTCCGTTGACGGTGTCCAGGCGGACGAGCGCGTTGTACTTCTGGCGGTCGCCACGACCACCGGAGTGCTGCTGCTGGTCGCCGGCCTTGATCGCGCCGGTGACCGCGTCACCCTTGCGCAGGCCGTTCTTGCGCACGATGCCCATCGGGACGTAGACGTCGCTGGGGCCGGGCAGGTAGCCGGTCGTGCGGATGAAACCGTAGTTGTCGAGGATGTCCAGGACACCGGCGACGGGGACGAGCACGTCCTCCTCGTTGTAGGTGGTCTCCTGCTCGTCGGCGTAGTTGTCGTTGTCGCCGCGGCTGCGTCCGCGCTTGCGGTCGCGCCCCCGCTGACGGCTGCGACGACGGCCACGGCCGCCGTCCTCATCGTCATAGCGGTTGTCGTTGCGGTTGTTGTTGCCGCCCTGCTGGTTCCCGCCCTGCTGGTTGCCACCCTGGCGGTTGCCGCCCTGGCGGTTGTCCTGCTGGCGGTTGTCCTGCTGGTCACCGCTGTTGTCCTGGCGGTTGTCCTGCTGACGGTTGCCCTGCTGGCCGCGGTTGTCCTGGCGGTCGTTCTGCTGGCCGCGGTTGTCCTGACGGTCGTTCTGCTGGCCGCCACGGTTGTCCTGGCGGTTGTCCTGCTGGCCACCGCGGTTGTTCTGCTGGTTGTCGCGCTGGTCGCGACCCTCGCCCTCGCCCTGGCTGTTGTCCTGCTGACGGTTGTCGCGCTGGTCACGGCCCTGCTGGTTGCGACCCTGGCGGCCGCCGTCACGGGCGCCCTCCTGAGCCTCGCGACCCTGCTGGTCACGGCCCTGCTGGTCACGGTCCTGCGGGTCACCGCCCTGCCGGGTGTCGGTGCCGCCGGTCTCACGTGCACCATCCTGCGCGGCGGTGCCGTCGCCCTCGGGTGCGCGGTCGGTGCGCGGCTGCGGCGCACCGGCAGCAGCGGCGACTCGGCGCGAGCGGCGCGGGGCACGCTGGCCGGTCTCTGCCGAGCTGGCGCCCGCCTCGCCCTGCGGCGCGGCCGACTCGGTGTTGGTGGGCGCGCTCTTCTCGGGCGCGGTCGCACCCTTGCTGGTCTCGGGCTTGCTGGTCGCAGGCTTGCTGGTTGCTGCCTGCGCGCCGCCCTCGCGCCGGGCCCGAATGGCCTCAACAAGGTCCGCCTTGCGCATCTTGGGGGACACGGTGATGCCCATGCTCCCGGCCAGAGACTGCAGTTCGGCCACGCGCATCGAACTCAAGGAGCCCCCTGAGCGGCTCGGCGCAGCGGTTTCGGTGGTGTCTGTCACGAAGGTTTCCTTCTCCCTCGGAGGGGCCCGCTCATGCGTGACCCAGGGGTAACAAGGGTGATCCGGCTCATGCCGGCCCGAGTGGGAATCACCGGCCAGTGCGAGGAGATGTGACCACACGAGAAACGCGTGGTTGCACCACAAGCATGGTGGTGGGATCACTGCGCGGTGACACGGGACTTAAGCCCTCAGCGTCGTTCGCGAGTGTGCCGCCACGGTATCACTTGATGGCCGACTCCCCGAATATCGCGGGAGCGACACACCGGCGGGGCGGCTGCGCCCTGCGTATGCCGAGGGGCTGGCTCTGCAAGATCAGCCCAGCTTGACGTTGACCTGCTTGATCTGCGTGAAGCCCTCGAGCATGCCCTCCAACGACAGCTCACGGCCGATGCCGCTGGTTTTCATGCCGCCATAGGACTGGCCGACCATCTGCCCGCCCCCCTGGTTGACCTGCACCCACCCGGAGTCGATCTGGTGGGCCATGGACAGCGCCCGGTCCAGACCCTGTGAGAAGACGAAGGCGGCCAGGCCGTAGTGGGAGTCATTGGCCATCGCCACGACCTCCTCCTGCTCCTTCCACGGGATCACGGCGAGCACTGGGCCGAAGATCTCCTCGCGGGCGATCCGCCAGTCGTTGGAGACCTGGGTCAGGATCATCGGTGCGTGATAGAACCCCGGCGGGCCGACCTGCAGGGCCGGCCGACCGTCATACGCCACCCCGACGCCTTCCTGGGCGAGCCCGTCGTCGATGTAGCCCTGCACCCGGTCCCACTGCTTGGCGTTGATGATGCAGCCGATGTCGGAGGTCTCGTCGCGCGGATCGCCGACCACCAGTTGCTCGGTGCGAGCGACCAGCTTGGCGAGGAAGTCGTCGTGGATCTCCTCGTGCAGGAACAGCCGCGAGCCGGTGGTGCAGCTCTGGCTCTGCCGGGCAAACCGGCTGGCCAGCAGCACCTGCTCGACGACCTCGTCGGTGCAGGAGTCGGCGTCGACGATGCACGGTGACTTGCCACCGAGCTCGAGCGAGCTGTGGGCCAGGCGCGCCCCGGCCTTGGCCGCCACCTGGTGCCCCACGAGGGTGGAGCCGGTGAAGGAGACCTTGTCGACGTCCGGGTGGACCACCAGCGCCTCGCCGATCTCGGCGCCATAGCCGGTGACCACGTTGAGGACTCCGGGCGGCAGGTGCTCGGCGCAGATGCGCGCGAGCTCCAGGATCGTCAGCGGTGCGTCCTCGGCGGCCTTGAGCACCATGGTGTTGCCGGCGGCGAGCGCTCCGGGCACCTTGAAGCCGGCGATCATCAGCGGGCTGTTCCACGGGAGGATGCCCGCGACGACGCCCAACGGCTGGCGGCGGGTGTATTGCAGCTGCCCATCCGCCGTCGGCAGCACCGTGCCCTTGACCTCACCGGCCACGCCGGCGAAATAGCGGAAGCAGGCGACCAGGTTGAGCGCCTCGGGGCGGGCCTGGGTCCGGATCGCGTTGCCGGTGTCCAGGGCCGTCAGCGTGGCCAGCTCCTCGACGTGCTCCTCGAGGGAGTCGGCGATGCGCAGCAGGGCACGCTGGCGCTCGGTGAAGGACAGCGCGGCCCAGCCCGGATAGGCAGCCCGTGCCGCCTTGACCGCACGATCGGCATCCTCGGCACCGGCGCGCGGCGTGGTCGCAATCACGACGTTGCGGTCAGTCGGGGTGATGACCTCGAGCGTCTCGCCGGAGGCTGCCGGCACCCACTGCCCACCGATGTGCATCAACTGCTCGTCCACGTCCACTCCCATGTTTGTCGCGGTGTCGCTGTTCTCCGGCTCTAGTCTCGCGCAGCCACCCTGGACCGCGCCACGTTGATCAGGTCGCCGAGCACCGCGGAGGCGGTCTCGTCACCCCCGGCACCGGCGCCGGACAACCGCAGGCTCCCGGCCGACTCGGCCTCGATGATCACCATGTTGGTGCCCTCGCGGGTCTGTCCGAACGGGTGGTCGGCGGCGACGAGGGTCGGGCGCACGGCCACCTCGATCCGGGGCCCAGAAACGGGCCCAGCAGCCGAGTCGGAAGCCGAGCCAGAGGCCGGTCCGGAGCGCCAGGCGGAGGCGATCAGCTTGATCACCTGGCCCGTGCCGCGCGCGCTCTCGAAGTCGGCGTCGGTCAGCCCGGAGATGCCCTCGCGCTGCACGTCGTCCAGCCCCACATCCACGCCCCAGGCCGCACGGGCCAACAGCACGATCTTGGCCGCGGCGTCCAGGCCCTCGAGGTCCTCAGTCGGGTCGGCCTCGAGATAGCCGAGGTCACCGGCCTGCCGGACGGCCTCCTGAAAGGGCATGCCCTGTCGGGCGACCATGTCGAGGATGTAGTTCGTGGAGCCGTTGATGATGCCGCTGATGGAGCGGATCTCGTCCCCGGCCAGGGCGTCGCGCACGGTGCGCATCACGGGCACGGCGGCGACGACGGCCGCCTCAAACTCCACCCGCCGGCCAGCCCCAGCTGCCAGCGCCTCCAGCTCGCTGCCGTGCTGAGCCAGCAGCTGCTTGTTGGCCGTGACGACATCGGCGCCACCGCGCAGGGCGCGCTCGATCAGGCCACGAGCAGGCTGTATGCCGCCCATCACCTCGACCACCACGTCCACCTGATCGACGAGCGACTCGGGGTCGTCGGTCAGCAACCCGGGCAGGATCCCGCTCAGGTCGCGCGGGCGGCCCAGGTCACGGACCGCGATGCCGGTCAGCTCCAGGGGCGCCCCGACTCGCTGGGCAAACAGGTCGGCCCGGTCCATCAACCGCTGTGCCACAGCGGCACCCACCGTGCCGGCCCCGAGCAGGGCAACCCGCACGGGTGCTGCGCCTTCGTGCGCTTGCTGTTCCCTCGGCATACGGATCACATCCTCTCTGGGGCGGTGACGCCGAGCAGACCGAGGCCGTTGGCCAGCACCTGGCGGGTGGCGTCGTTGAGCCACAGGCGGGTGCGGTGCAGGTCGGTGATCTCCTCGTGCTCGTCCATCGGGCGGACACGGCACTCGTCATACCAGCGGTGGAAGGAGGCGGCCAGCGACTCCAGATAGCGGGCCACCCGGTGCGGCTCGCGCAGCGTGGCAGCCTGGGCCACCACGCGCGGGAAGTCGCCGAGGGCAGCGAGCAGGGTCGCCTCGGTCTCGTGCGCCAGCAGCGAGGGGTCAAAACCGTCGTCCCGCGAGACGCCGTCCTCCCCCGCGAGACGCGCCACATTGCAGGTGCGGGCGTGGGCGTATTGCACATAGAAGACCGGGTTGTCGTTGCTGCGCTTGCGCATCTCCTCGCCGTCCAGATCCAGCGGCGAGTCGGCGGGGAAGCGGGCCAGGGAATAGCGCAGCGGGTCCGAGCCGATCCACTCCAGCAGGTCGGTGAGATAGAGCGCGTTGCCGCGGCGCTTGCCCATGCGGGCGCCAGCGATCGTGATCAGCTGACCGATCAGGATCTCGATGTTGGCCTCTGGGTCGTCGCCCGCGCAGGCGGAGATCGCCTTGAGGCGGCCGATGTAGCCGTGGTGGTCGGCGCCGAGCAGATAGATCTTCTCCGGGAAGCCGCGGTCCTTCTTGTTCAGGTAGTACGCGGCGTCGGAGGCGAAGTAGGTCGGCACCCCGTTGGCACGGATCAGCACGCGGTCGCGGTCGTCGCCAAAGTCGGTGGTGCGCAACCAGACTGCGCCCTCCTGGTCGAAGACGTGACCCTGCTCGCGCAGCCGCTCGACGGCCTGCTCCACCGCGCCGTCGTGCAGGGTGCGCTCGGAGAACCACACGTCGAAGTGCACATTGAAGGTGTCGAGGGTCTGCTGCATCTGGGCGAGCTGGTGGCGATAGCCCAGCTCCTTGGCGACCTCGATCTGCTCCGCCTCGGGCAGGTCCAGCAGGTCCGGGCGGTCAGCGAGCACCGCAGCGGCGATCTCGGTGACATAGTCCCCGGGATAACCCCCCTCGGGCACCTCGGTGCCGGCCGCGCGGGCCACGATCGAGGCCCCGAACAGGTCCATCTGGTTGCCGGCGTCGTTGGTGTAGTGCTCGGCCGTCACCTCGGCGCCGCTGGCCAGCAGCAGCCTGCGGATGGCGTCACCGAGGGCAGCCCAGCGGGTGTGGCCGATGTGCAGCGGGCCGGTCGGGTTCGCCGAGACGAACTCCAGGTTGATCACCCGGCCCTGCATGGTCTCGTTGGTCCCGAAGGTCTCGGCCGCCTCGACGATGCTGCGGGCCAGCTCGCCCGCGCTCGCGGCGTCCAGGGTGATGTTGAGGAAGCCCGGCCCGGCGACGTCCACGGCGGCCACGCCCTGCACCTCGGCGAGCCTGCTGGCGAGGTTGGTGGCCAGGTCACGCGGGGGCACGCCGGCCTTCTTGGCCAGCTGCAGCGCGATGTTGGTCGACCAGTCGCCGTGCTCGCGGCTCCTCGGTCGCTCGACGCGGACCTCACGCGGGACCTCGACCGTGACGTCGCCCGCGGCGACGGCCTGGTCAAGGGCGGCAATGATGGCTTCGGCGAGTTGCTCAGGGGTCACCTCGTGGAGTCTAGTTCCGCGTGGGCACCGCCAAGAACCGGCGTATGCCGAGGCTCGCCACCCCCTCCCCCGTCACCACCGCGGCCCCGCGACCGTGCACCCAAACCGGCGACGTCCGCCCACTGCCGAAGCGACACCACGCTGACCTGCGAGGACGCGAGGAGTCCGCCGACGTTGCCTGTCGGTGTGCACGCGGCTCACAGCAGGATCTCCAGCGTCGTGCGCAGCGCAGACTGCGCCCGTGGGAACGACCGCGCCAGGGCCAGCAGCTCTGAGGGCTGTCCTCCTCGGCGAAGCCATCGCTTGAGCGCCTCGTTGGCGAGGTCGGCTCCTTCGATGTGACGCATCCGGAAGGCGTCGATGATGCTGCGCTCAGCGGAGTAGAGGCCGATGCTCCGGCCGCCTTCGATGTCGAGTTCGCCACGACCGAGATCGAAGAGCCGAGCGCAGACACAGTGTTGCCCGCGGCGCCTTGGCAGCAATCTCGATCAGGTCTTCGTCGCCGACCCAGTCGCCCTTGCGGTAGAGGCCCCGCGCCAGGGCGATGATGCTGCCGTCACCGATAAGGCGGCGGAGCTGTCGCTCGCTGATGTGGTCGAGAGCCTCGGAGTAGCGGAAGGTTCCGGGCGGCATAGGGGCCCCAACAAAAAATCCTGAGGCGCGACACCGTGTCAACGGTGTCGCGGCTCAGGACAGTTGCGCCCCCGGCAGGATTCGAACCTGCGCTCCCGCCTCCGGAGGGCGGTGCTCTATCCCCTGAGCTACGGGGGCAACGGCACATGAGATTACCAGTCCGGGGGCGATCCTCTGTCATCGCTCACGCACGCACCGCCAGAGTCTCCGAGCCCACCTTGGTGAGACCCCGGCATACAGCCGCTGTTGGGCAGTGGAAGTCTGGTGCCATGACCACGACCCACTCCTTCATCGCCGGGCAGGATGTCGCGAGCGCCGACACCTACGACAACATCGACCCCGCCACCGGGCAGAGCCTCGGGGCGGTGTCCCGCGGTGGGGCTGCCGAGGTGGACCAGGCGGTCACCAGCGGTGCTGCGGCACAGCGCGAGTGGGCGCGGACCACCCCCGAGCACCGCTCAGACCGGCTCACCGCATGGGCTGCCCTGGTCGACCGCGATGCCGAGGAGCTGGCCCGGTTGGAGAGTGAGGACACGGGCAAGCCCCTGAGCCAGGCCCGCACGGACTCCACGGTGGCGGCCCGCTATCTGCGCTTCTATGCCCACGCCATCGACTCCTACTACGGCCTGACCATCCCCAAGGGCCCGGACCTGCACGCTTACACGCTGCGCGAGCCGTTCGGTGTGGTCGGCTCCGTCATCGCCTGGAACTATCCGATGCAGTTGTTCTCCCGCTCGGTCGCGGCAGCGGTGGCCACCGGCAACGCGTCCGTCGTCAAGCCGGCGGACGAGACGCCGCGCACCGCCGTCGCTCTCGCGCGATTGGCCGTCGAGGCGGGCATCCCTGCGGGCATCGTCAACGTGGTGACCGGAACCGGCGCGGAGGCCGGCGCTGCACTGACGGCCCACCCGGGTGTCGGGCACCTCAGCTTCGTGGGGTCGACCGAGGTCGGGTCGCTCATCGCGCACGCCGCGGCCGAGCGCGTCGTCCCGACCGTCCTCGAGCTCGGCGGCAAGTCGGCCCAGCTGGTGTTTGCCGATGCCGACCTGACCGCTGCGTCCGAGGCTGTCGTGCGAGGCGTGCTGCAGAACGCGGGCCAGACCTGCTCCGCCGGGTCGCGCCTGATCGTGCACCGCGACGTGCAGGACGAACTGCTCGACCTGGTCGTGCAGCGCTTCCGCACCACCACCATCGGCCCCGGGTCAGAGGATCTCGACCTCGGTCCGCTGGTGTCGGCCAAGCAGCAGCAGCGGGTGGAGGGGTTCATGGACGACCTCGCTGGCGGCGAGTTGCTGGTCGGCGGTTCCCGCCCAGAGGGCGAGCACCTGTCGGCGGGCGCCTACTTCTCCCCCACCCTGGTGCACGGCGTCGACCCGCAGGGCCGCCTGGCCCAGGAGGAGGTCTTCGGCCCGGTGATCGCCTCGATGACCTTCGACGAGGAGGACGAGGCGGTCGCACTCGCCAACTCCACGGCCTACGGCCTGCTCGCCGCCGTCTGGACGGACAACCTGTCGCGGGGCCACCGACTCGCGTCGGCCCTGCGCGCTGGCCAGGTCTTTGTCAACAACTACGGCGCGGGCGGCGGCGTGGAGTTGCCGTTCGGCGGCTGGGGCAAGTCCGGTTATGGCCGCGAGAAGGGCTATGAGGCCCTCGACGCCTTCACCCAGACCAAGACCGTGGTCGTCAAGCTCTGACGGTCACCACTCCCGAGCAGGACCAGGCCCCGCCTCACTTGCTGAGGTTCTGGAACTGTCGCACCGCGAGCGGCAGGAAGATCACGATGATGACCGCGGGCCAGATGAGGGCCCCGCCGATCGCGTGACCGTCAATCCAATAGCTCGCCACTCCCACCCCGGCGCCAGGGGTCTCGAACAGCTCGCGGATCGCGCTGGCCGTCGACGAGATCGGGTTCCACGCCGCGATGGCGCCGAGCCACCCGGGCATCATCTCCGGCGGCGCGAAGACCGAGGAGATGAAGCCCAGCGGGAAGGCCACGGTGAAGAGCGACCCCGCGACCTCGGTGTTCTTGATGAGCAGCCCCAGATAGATCCCCACGAAGATGAGGGCGAGCCGTAGCCACAGCAGCAGGGCGAATGCGAACAGCGTCTGGGTCAGGCTGCCTCCCGCGCGCCAGCCGATGATCAGGGCCAGCCCCGCGATGGTCGCCAGGTCGACGGCTGCCTGGATGAGATCAGAGACCCCGCGGCCGGTGACCACGGCTGACGGCGCCATCGGCATGGACCGATAGCGATCCATGAAGCCCTTCTCCTTGTTGAGCGTCACCGCGAAGGCGGTGTTCATGAAGCCGAAGGCCATCGTCATCGCAAACATGCCGGGCATCGCATAGTCGACATAACCCTCGCCCGCGCCCTGGCCCGTGACGTCCATCGCCGAGCCGAAGACATAGACGAACATCAGCACCATCACCACGGGCATCCCCAGTTGCCAGGCGAAGGTCGAGGGCTGGCGCGCCAAGTGCATGAGCTCCTGCTCGACGATGGTCCAGCAGTCGCGCAGCGCCCAGCTCAGGCGAGAACCCAGCGTGTCCGCGGCTGCTTGAGGTGCCATGCCGTATGCCGTGGGCGGGCGACTCGTCCCCTCGCCCCGAGCGACGGTGGAGTCGGTAGTGGTCGGCTGAGGTGCGCTCGGGTTGGTGCTCATCGCACGGCCTCCTTCGCCTGGGTCTGAGTTGTCTGGGCCGAAGCTGCCTGGCCCGAAGCTGTCTGAGCTGGAACCGTCTGGGTCAGGTGCAGGAAGGCCTCGTCCAGGGTCGGTCGGCGCAGCCCGATGTCTGCCAGCTCGATGGCCGCGGCCCGGACCTCGCTCGCCACGGCGGTGAGCGCCGAGACACCGTCGGGCACCGCCACGCTCGTGCGGCCCGCTGCCTGGTCCACCACGACCTCTGCCCCGGCGACACGCTCGACCAGTGTCGCGACCCGGGCGAGGTCGTCCGGGTCGGAGACCGCCACCTCGAGGCGCTCGTCACCGATGCGCCGTTTCAGGCCAGTCGGGGTGTCCTCGACAAAGTTGCGCCCGTGGTCGATGACGCTGATCCGGTCACACAGCTGATCCGCCTCGTCGAGATAGTGAGTGGTCATCAACACGGTGGTGCCCTGCTCCGCGAGATCGCGCACCGCCTGCCAGACCTCGCGCCTCCCCGCCGGGTCGAGCCCGGTCGTCGGCTCGTCGAGGAAGAGCACGGCCGGGGCGAGGATCATGCTGGCCGCCAGATCGAGCCGGCGGCGCATCCCGCCCGAGAACGTCTTGGGCGAGCGGCTCGCCGACTCCTGCAGACTGAACTGCTCCAGAAGCTCATCGGCGCGACGTCGCGCTGACGAACGGTCCAGCCGGAAGAGCCGCCCGAAAGTGGTGAGGTTCTGGCGAGCGTTGAGCTTGTCGTCGACGGCGGTCTGCTGGCCGACCAGCCCGATGCTCGAGCGGACCTGCCGTGGATGAGTCCGCACGTCATAACCGGCCACGGAGGCCTCCCCAGCGTCACTGCGGGTCAGCGTGGCCAGGATCCGGACCGTGGTGGTCTTGCCTGCTCCATTCGGGCCGAGCAGTCCGTGCACGGTGCCGCGCGGCACCGCGAGATCGACCCCGTCCAGGGCCAGTTTGTCTCCATACTTCTTCGTCAGTCCGCTGGTTCGGACCGCCACCTCTGTGGGCGTCATTGGCCCCTCCACTCTTTCTGGGTACGATGCACGCAGCAAACCTAGCGTACAGTGTCCGCAGTAGCCAAGATGTTTTTCGAGAGGGACCCGCCCATGACCGACGAGCACCCCGTTGCGCGCAGCCTGAGACTGCTCTGGCACGGGCTTCCTGCCACCCGCAAGGGGCCGCGCCCGAGCCTGACACTGGAGCAGATCGTGCTGGCCGGGATCGCGATCGCCGACGCCGACGGCCTGGACGCCCTGTCGATGCGCGCCCTGGCCCGGGAGCTCGGAGTGGGCACCATGTCGCTCTATCGCTATGTGCAGGACAAGGCCGAGCTGATGAACCTCGTCCTGGACCACGTCACCGTCCGCACCGTGGAGGACGGTGAAACGACCGAAGGATGGCGGACCATGCTGGCGACCATCTCGCACGACGCCCGACGGATGTATCTCGCCCACCCGTGGCTGCTGCAGATCAATTGGAGCACCCCCGTCCTGGGACCCGGCAGCGTCGGCGACCTAGAGCGCACCCTCTCCTGCCTGACCGAGCTGCCCTTCAGCGACCGCGAGCGGATCATGCTCGTCTCCCTCGTCGACGCCTACGTCACCGGCTCGGTCCGCCAGGAGGTCCTGTTCGATCAGGCCTCGGCACACGCAGACATCACCAACGACGAGTTCTGGGAGCTCCAACTGCCGTTCCTGGAGGCGGCGATGAAGTCCGGGCGGTTCCCCACCATGGCCGGCATGGCGGACGACTCGTTCGAGGGCACCTGGAAGGAGACCTTCGAGCTGGGTCTGGACCTGCTGCTCGACGGTGTGGAGCGAGAAGTGACGCGCCGCGAGGCACGGGAGGGCTCACCTCCGCCGCACGGGTGACAGATGTCCCTGGCCTGGGACCACATTTCCGCCACAATGGGGATGCGGCTCCTGCGCCGGACGTGGTGGGCTAGGACCGGACGGGGCCCCGTCCACGACCTGAAGGTGAGATGCGATGACAGTGCCCGCAACCGCGCAGAGACCCCCAGGCGCACCGGCGGCCGCCATCGTGGTCCGCGATCTGACCAAGAAGTTCGGCGACTTCCTCGCGGTCGACAACCTCTCCTTCGAGGTCGCGCCGGGCAGGATCACCGGCTTCCTCGGCCCCAACGGCGCGGGCAAGACCACCACGCTGCGGATGCTTCTCGGGTTGATCCGACCCACCAGCGGCACCGGGCTCATCGGCGACGTGACCTACGCCCAGCTCGAGCACCCACTGCAGACGGTTGGTGCAGCACTCGAGGCGACCAACTTCCACCCCGGCCGAAGCGGTCGGGATCACCTTCGGGTGCTCGCCGCAACCCACGGCATACCGGACTCCCGGGTTGATGAGCTGCTCACGCTCGTCGGGATCCCGGCCGCCGCTCGCAAGCGGGCCGGCGGTTATTCGATGGGCATGCGTCAGCGACTCGGGCTCGCGGCCGCACTGCTGGGCGACCCCCACGTGCTGGTCCTCGATGAGCCGGCCAACGGCCTGGACCCCGAGGGCATCCGCTGGTTGCGTGGCTTCCTGCGCCACCTCGCCAGCGAGGGCAAGACCATCCTGATCTCCTCACACCTGCTCAGCGAGGTCGAGCAGACCGTCGACGACGTCGTGATCATCGCCAACGGCGAGCTGGTCCGACAGGGCACGATCGAGGAGCTCCACGGCGAGTCCACCGCGCTGGCTCGCACCAGCAACCCCCGCGGCCTGATCGAGGCACTGCGCGGCGCCGGGCTCGACGCGGGTGACGAACCCGCCCAGGGCCCGGGAGCCGTCCGGGCCGTCACCGGCGACCTCGTGCGGGTCGGCGACATCGCCCTGGCGGCAGGCGTCCCGATCCACGAGCTGCGCGTTCTGCGCACCGACCTGGAGCGCCTCTACTTCCAGCTCACCGAGTCTCCGGAGCGGCAGAACCGCAACCGCAGCGGCGGTGAGGCTGCGGAGCCGCCGAGCGGGCCGCCGCAAGTTCCATCGGTTGATCCACCGGGGCCGCCACCTGGCCCGCCGGGGCCCGACGCGCCACAGCCCGAGGCACCGGGGAGGTCCGACCGATGAGCAGGCTGATCCGCTCCGAGCTCCGCAAATACTTCTCCACCCGGATGTGGTGGGGCATGGCGCTGGCGATGTTCCTGGTCGGCGCGGCCTTCGCCGCGTTCACCGGCGCGTTCACCATCTATGGCGAGATCCCGGTCGGCGACAGCATGGTCAAGGTCGGCGACGCCATGCCAGACCTGACCATGGCCCGGATGATCTACACCGCCGGGATCCAGTTCGGCTACATGCTGGCCCTGGTCATCGGTGTGCTCAGCATGGGGCAGGAGTTCCGGCACAAGACGATCTCCAACACCTTCCTGGCTGGGCCACGGCGCCACCAGGTGATCTTCGCCAAGGTGGCGGCGCTGGTCGTCATTCTGCTGGTGAACGCGGTGGCACACATCGCCGGCGGGGTCGTCGGTGGCGGCATCCTGCTCGGCACGGCGGGGCACCCGCTGTTCCCGGACCCGGCCGCCCTGGGCGAGACCTTCGCCCTGGTGGTGCTGATCCTGGTCGTCTGGGGTCTGATCGGGCTGGGTCTCGGGGTGCTGATCCCCAACCAGGTGGCAGCGCTGTTCCTGGGCATCGCCGTCACCCTGATCGTCGAACCACTGGTCGCCTTCGCCCTCACCTTCTTTGACGGGTGGGACGTCGTGGCGCAGTTCTTCCCCAGCCAGGCGGCCACGGCGACCCTGTCGTTGTTCTCCGGGGTGGACCCGGCCCTGGCCGAGGCCATGGGCGCCGGTGGCGATCAACTCCCCTGGTGGGGCGGTGCGCTGACCCTGCTCGGTTACGCCGCCGTGATGACGCTGATCGGGCTCGTGCTCACCCGTCGGCGGGACATCGCCTGACCCGCCGGGCCTGCTGCGCGACCTGAGGCAGTTCAGGGATAGGCTTGCCGCATAAGTTCGGCCGACTACCTGTGAGAAAGAGGCGCGCACGCCGTGGCGAACCACTCCCCCAGCAGCGACAACCCCCTGGCAGACTTCGGGGCCAACGAGTGGCTCGTGGAGGATATGCGCGAGCGTTATACGGCGGATCCACAATCCGTCGACGTTGCCTGGCGTGAGTTCTTCGCCGGCAGCGACGGAGGTGCGCCGACCCAGTCCATGACCAAGGAGAAGGTCGCCGACGGCCCGGTCGGTGAGAAGCAGCGCCCCGAGGCAGCAGCGACCAAGCCCCAGCCCTCCCCGGCGGCCAAGCCGGTCCCAGCAGACCCAGCGCCTGCGCAGAAGAAGGCCAGCCCGGCCCCGACGACGCCTGCCGCGCAGAAGGCCAGCGACACCAAGGCCAGCGAGGCGAAGGCAAGCGACAACAAGGCCAGCGAGTCGAAGGCCAGCGACACCAAGGCCAGCGACGGCAAGGCCGACGGTGGCGCTCCGACGCCGCGCGACGCCCCCGCGCGCAGGTCCGCCAAGCCGCAGTCCGAGTCGGAGGTGACCAAGCTGCGCGGTGCCACTGCGCGCACCGTCACCAACATGGAGCAGAGCCTTGAGGTGCCCACGGCCACCAGCCTGCGCGCGATCCCGGCCAAGCTGCTGATCGACAACCGCATCGTGATCAACAACCACCTCTCCCGCAGCCGTGGTGGCAAGGTCTCCTTCACCCACCTGATCGGCTACGCCATGGTGAAGGCCCTCCAGGCGATGCCGGCCATGAACAACAGCTACATCGAGCAGGACGGCAAGCCCCACCTGGTGGAGCCCGGCCACGTCAACTTCGGTCTGGCCATCGACCTGTCCAAGCCGGACGGGACCCGCCAGCTCGTGGTGCCCAACATCAAGAGTGCCGAAGACATGGACTTCGCGAACTTCTGGGGTGCCTACGAGGACCTGGTCACCAAGGCTCGCGACAACAAGCTGACCATCGAGGACTACCAGGGCACGACCATCTCGCTGACTAACCCCGGTGGCATCGGCACGGTCTCCTCCGTGCCGCGGCTCATGCCGGGGCAGGGCACCATCGTCGGTGTCGGCACGCTGGACTACCCCGCAGAGTGGCAGGGGGCCAGCTCCGAGGCCATCGCCCGCGCTGCGGTGAGCAAGGTGCTGACCCTCACCTCGACATACGACCACCGGATCATCCAGGGCGCGCAGTCCGGCGAGTTCCTGCGCGTGCTGCACCAGCTGCTGCTGGGTGCCGACGGGTTCTACGACGACATCTTCACCGGCCTGCGGATCCCCTACGAGCCCATCCGGTGGGCACCGGACGTCACCGCCAGCCACGACGACGACGTCTCCAAGGCATCGCGCGTCCAGGAGCTCATCCACGCCTATCGCGTGCGGGGCCACCTGATGGCCGACACCGACCCGCTGGAGTATCGCCAGCGCCGACACCACGACCTGGACATCACCAACCACGGCCTGACCCTGTGGGACCTGGAGCGCAGCTTCCCCACCGGCGGATTCGGCGGCTCGGCCCGCCTGACGCTGCGCAAGATCCTGGGCATCCTGCGTGACTCCTACTGCCGCACCCTGGGCATCGAGTACATGCACATCCAGGACCCCGAGGAGCGCGCCTGGATCCAGGAGCACGTCGAGGTCCCCTACGAGAAGACCTCCGCCGACGAGCAGCTGCGCATCCTGCGCCGCCTCAACGCCGCGGAGGCCTTCGAGACCTTCCTGCAGACCAAGTTCGTCGGCCAGAAGCGGTTCAGCCTCGAGGGTGGCGAGTCGGTCATCGCACTGCTGGACCAGATCCTCACCGACTCGGCCAACGACGGCATGGACGAGGTCTGCATCGGCATGCCACACCGTGGCCGACTCAACGTCCTGGCCAACCTGGCGGGCAAGTCCTATGGCCAGATCTTCCGTGAGTTCGAGGGCAAGCAGGCCGCAGGCTCCGTCCAGGGCTCCGGCGACGTGAAGTATCACCTCGGCACGGAGGGCGACTTCGTCACCGAGGGCGGCAAGTCCACCCAGGTCTATCTCGCCGCCAACCCCTCGCACCTGGAGGCTGTCAACCCGGTCCTGGAGGGGATCGTCCGCGCCAAGCAGGACCGCCTCGACCTGGCCGGTGAGTCGTTCACCGTCCTGCCGGTCCTGATGCACGGTGACGCTGCGTTTGCCGGGCAGGGCGTGGTCGCCGAGACGCTCAACCTCTCCCAGCTGCGGGGTTACCGCACGGGTGGCACGATCCACGTGGTCATCAACAACCAGGTGGGCTTCACCACCAGCCCGGAGGCCTCGCGCTCGTCGGTCTACTGCACCGACGTCGCCCGCATGGTCCAGGCCCCGATCTTCCACGTCAACGGCGATGACCCGGAGGCCTGCGTGCGGGTCGCCGAGTTGGCCTACGAGTACCGCCAGCGGTTCAACAAGGACGTCGTCATCGACATGGTCTGCTATCGCCGCCGTGGTCACAACGAGGGCGACGACCCCTCGATGACCCAGCCGCTGATGTACGACCTGATCGAGAACAAGCGCTCGGTGCGCAAGCTCTACACCGAGTCCCTCGTCGGGCGTGGCGACATCACGATCGACGACGCCGAGACGGCACTGCGCGACTACCAGCGCCAGCTCGAGCAGGTGTTCACCGAGACCAAGGCGGCCCTGAAGGGCGAGGACGGCACGACCGGCCAGCTCGACCGGCCCCGGGCCCAGGACGAGGACGACCGCGCGCCGCGCAAGCCGCACCAGACCCGGATCTCCACCGAGCTGGTCGAGCGGATCGGCGACGCCTTCGCCGCGACCC
The DNA here is from genome assembly GCF_023923225.1 of Ornithinimicrobium faecis. GTDB lineage: Bacteria > Actinomycetota > Actinomycetes > Actinomycetales > Dermatophilaceae > Ornithinicoccus > Ornithinicoccus faecis. The sequence goes on from NZ_CP099489.1 coordinate 3,746,302, forward strand.
CGGAGGGCTTCACCGTCCACCCCAAGCTGGCCCAGCTCATGGAGCGCCGTCAGCAGATGACCCGCGAGGGCGGGATCGACTGGGCGATGGGCGAGCTGCTCGCGATCGGCTCCCTGCTCGTGGAGGGCACGCCCGTGCGGTTCGCCGGGCAGGACACCCGTCGCGGCACCTTCGTGCAGCGTCACGCGGTGTTGACCGACAAGGTCAACGCCAACGAGTGGAACCCGCTGCTGCACCTGTCCGATGACCAGGCCAAGCTGTGGATCTACGACTCGCTGCTCAGTGAGTATGCCGCGATGGGCTTTGAGTACGGCTATTCGGTGGAGCGCCCCGACGCCCTCGTCCTGTGGGAGGCACAGTTCGGTGACTTCGTGAACGGCGCCCAGACCGTGATCGATGAGTTCATCTCCTCCTCCGAGCAGAAGTGGGACCAGCGCTCCTCGGTGGTGCTGCTGCTCCCGCACGGCTATGAGGGTCAGGGCCCGGACCACTCCTCGGCGCGCATCGAGCGGTTCCTGCAGTTGTGCGCGGAGGACAACATGACGGTGGCCTACCCGTCCACCCCGGCGTCCTACTTCCACCTCCTGCGCAAGCAGGCCTTCCAGCGGCCGCGCAAGCCGCTGATCGTGTTCACCCCGAAGGCCATGCTGCGGCTGAAGTCGGCCGGCAGCAGCCCGGAGGACTTCACGACCGGCACCTTCGCACCCGTCCTGCCCGACCGCGTCGAGCTGGACGCCGACAAGGTCGACCGCGTGCTCCTGGTCAGCAGCAAGCTGACCTACGAGCTCGAGGACGAGCGCGCCAAGCGCGAGGACGACCGCACCGCGATCATCCGGGTCGAGCAGCTCTATCCGGTGCCGGGCCGTGAGGTCGCCGAGCAGGTCAAGAAGTTCCCCAACGCCGAGCTCTGCTGGGTGCAGAACGAGCCGAAGAACCAGGGCGCGTGGCCGTTCATGGCGCTCAACCTGCCGGAGTCGATGGCGCAGTATGCCGAGGAGCGGCCCCTGCGGGTCATCTCCCGTCCGGCCTCGGCCTCCCCTGCGACGGGGTCGGGCAAGGTGCACGCGGTCGAGCAGGAGGCCCTGCTCAAGGAGGCTTTCGACCGCTGACTGGACGCCACGCGTGGTGGCCTCGGATGCGACGGTGAGCGTTCTGAAATAATGCCGCCCATGAGTTCACCCGAGGTCACCACCCAGCCGCTGTCCGCGCTCCCGTCAGGATGGACATCGCAGGAACCCACCGACGCCGATGTCGAGGACCTGGTCCGGCTGCTGCGGCGGCACGAGAAGCAGGCCCGCGGTTGGCCCGGCGCCGACAGCGAGCAGGTCACCGCTGACGTCACCGGTCGCGGGGCGGCGATGCGCACGCACTGGCTGATCCGGGACCCAGAGGGCGCGGCCCGCGCCTGGGTGAGTTGCCACGACCGTGCGGCCGGGCGGGTGCTGGTCGGAGTCACCATCGACCCGGAGTTGGATGCGGACCTGGCCGAGCCGGTCGCTGCCTACTGCTTCGGTCTCGCCGAGCAGATCTCTGCCGGCATCGCTGCGGACCGCGGTCTGGCCGCCACCCAGATGGACTCCGGTGCCTTCCAGGACGACGAGCGTCAGGACCGCTGGCTGAAGGCGGGCGGTTTCACGCTCGTGCGCACGTGGTGGCAGATGGAGCGCCCCGTCACCCCTGAGGAGGCGACCGAGCACCCGGAGCCGCGAGAGGGCGTGGTGGTGCGCCGGGTGCGCCGCGACGGGGCCGTGGGGCTGCCCGAGGACGCCGACCTGCATGCCGTCCACGAGATCCTTGAGGAGTCGTTCGCGGATCATTTCAACAACTACCGCGAGACCTTCGAGGAGTTCCTGACGCGGCTGCGGGCCGACCCCGGCCACCGCTGGGACCACTGGTGGGTCGCCGAGGTCGACGGTCGTCCGGCTGGCGCCCTGGTCGGCACCACGGTGACCGGACGGCTGGACGCGGACGGCAACCCGGTGCCCGACGGCTCCTACGTCGAATACATCGGCGTCCACTCCAGCGCCCGGGGGCGTGGCGTGGCCAAGGCTCTGCTGTGGGCGGTCATCGCCGATGCCGCCGCCCGCGGTCGCAACCGCGTCGGGCTGGAGGTCGATGCCCAGTCCCCCACCGGCGCCGACGGCCTCTACACCTCATTGGGTTGGGAGACGTCCTACGTGACAGAGTCGTGGCACAAGGATGTGGCAGCCTCGGCGGGTTAGTCTGCGGCTGTGTACTTCACCGACCGCGGCATCGAGGAGCTGGCCACGCGACGTGGCGAGCAGGAGGTCACTCTCGAGTGGCTCTCCGAGCAGTTGCGCACCTTTGTGGACCTGCACCCAGAGTTCGAGGCGGCCACCGACCGGTTCGCCACGTGGCTGGCCCGGTTGGATGACGATGATGACGAGTGACTGATGACCAATGACGGAGGACACCCAGTGACACCCGCCGACGACGAGTCCGTCGTGGAGTTCAACCCCAGCGCCGAGTTCCACGTCGTTGAAGGGCCCCGCGACATCGGGCTCTGCTTCGTCGGCGACGGCTTCGTCGCAGGTTATGGCGACCCCAAGGCTCTCGGCTGGGTCAGCCGGGTCGTGGGGCGCACCCCGGTCACGGATGCGGACCTGACGGCCTACAACCTGGGCGTGCGTGGCGAGTCCAGTGCGGACGTGATGGCCCGTTGGCGCGGCGAGTGCGCCCCGCGGTGGAACGGCCGCTCGGAGCGCCGTCTCGTCGTCGGGGTCGGAGCGGTCGACATCACGGCAGGGATCACCACGGCGCGTTCACGCCTCAATCTCGCCAACATCCTCGATGAGGCCACAACCACGGGCATCGGCACCTTTGTCGTCGGTCCGACCCCCACGCTCGATGCCGAGGTCAACGAGCGACTGGAGGTGCTGGCCGATGCCCAGGCAGACGTCTGCTCCCGGCGAGCGGTGCCCTATGTCGACTGCTTCCACCCGTTGCGGGACCACGATCAGTGGCAGTCCGACCTCGCGGCCGGTGACGGCGTGCACCCGGGGCAGGCGGGCTATGGCCTGATCGCCTGGCTGGTCCTGCACGCGAGCTGGCAGGACTGGCTCAAGGTCAACGGCTGAGGCCCTCCAGCCACGCCCGCGACTGCGCATGGGCCGCCGCGGTCGCCACCTCGGTCACGGCGGTGGGCGTCCCATCGGCCCGCGGATAAGACCCGAGGAAGCGCACGTCCGCACAGATGCGGTGCAGTCCGGCGAGCGCCTCGGCCACCCGGGGCTCACTGATGTGCCCCAGTGCCTCGATGGCGAAGCAGTATTGCCCCAGCGCCTCACCGGTGGGACGCGACTCGAGGCGGACCAGGTCGACGCCGCGCATCGCAAACTGGTTGAGCAGCTCAAGCAGCGCACCGGCGTGGTTGCGCCGCAGATAGGCCACCAACGTGGTGACATCGGCCCCCGTCGCCTGGGGCACCACGCCCGGGCGGGCCAGGCGGATGAAGCGTGTCACTGCTCCCGGCCGGTCAGCGATCCCGCCCACGAGCACGTGCAGGCCATGACGCTCTGCTGCCAGAGGGGCAGCCACCGCCGCGTCATAGACCTCGGCGCCGACGAGCACAGCCGCCCGAGCCGTCGAGGACTCCGGGATCACCTCCGCGTCCGGCAGGTTCGCCGCCAGCCACTCCCTGGTCTGGGCGATGGCGACCGGGTGCGTGGAGACGCGACGGACGTCGGAGAGCTCAGTTCCTGGCCGAGCCATCAGTGCAAACTCCACCTCGATGTGGACCTCGGCGGTAATCACCAGCGGTTGGCCGCGGATCAGCTCATCCAGCGTCGCTGACACCGAGCCCTCGACAGAGTTCTCAAAGGGCACGAGGGCCGCCTCGATCGATCCGTCGCGCACCGCCTCCAGGGCCGCTGGCACGTTCGGCGCCGCCCAGGCCGTCTCTGCCGCGACCGGGTCGAGGCGTCGAAGGGCCGCCTCGGTGAACGTGCCGGCAGGGCCCAGGTAGCCCACCTCGCCGGCGTCGCCGTCGCTCACGGAGTCAGCACCACCTTGCCGAAGACCTCGCCGGCGGCCAGGGCAGCGATCCCGCTCGCGGCGTCAGCCAGGGGGATCACCCGGTCGATCACGGGGCGCAGGCCCGTCTGCTCCAGCAGCCGCGTGACCGCCACGAGCTGCTCGCGGTTGCCCATCGTGGAGCCCTGCACCCGCAACTGATGGAAGAAGATCCGGGTCAGCTCGGCCTTCGACGGAGCATCCCCGGAGGTGGCCCCGGCGATCACCAGGGTGCCGCCTGGCTTGAGGCTGGACACCGAGTGCGACCAGGTCGCGGCTCCGACGGTCTCCAGGACCACGTCGACCCGCTCTGGCAGTCGCTCACCAGGGGCGAAGACCGCGTCGGCGCCCAGCTCCAGAGCCCGCTGCCGGCGTCCCTCGTCACGGCTGGTGGCCCAGACGCGATAGCCGGTGGCCGCTCCGATGCCGATCGCTGCGGTGGCCACACCGCCCCCGACTCCCTGCACCAGCACGGTCGAGCCGGGAGGGCCCCCGTTGACGCAGAGCATCTTGTAGGCAGTCAGGAAGGCCGTCGGGAGACAGGCTGCCTCCTCGAAGGAGAGCCCCGCGGGCTTGGGCACCAGGTTGCCGGCCGGCACGATGACCTGCTCGGCCAGCGTGCCCTGGTGTCGCTCGGAGAGCAGGGACCGGCGCGGGTCGAGGGTCTGCTCGCCCGTCCACCCGGGAGAGGAGATCACCGAGTGCACGAGCACCTCGTTGCCGTCCTGATCGACACCAGCGGCGTCACAGCCCAGGATCATCGGCAGCTTGTCGCCACCGAGCCCGACGCCACGCAACGACCACACGTCGTGGTGGTTCAGCGCCGCGGCGCGGACGTCAACCAGCACCCACCCCTCGGGGGGCTCGGGTGCGGGACGCTCCCCGACCACCAGACCCGCCAGGGGGTCGTCCGGATTGATCTCAGCGGCGTAGGCAGCAAGCATGAGGACACGTTATCGGCACCTCAATCAGACCCGCCGTTGGGTGCTCACCACCGACCGGGCCGGCTCAGTAGGCGCCGGCTCAGTAGGCGCCGGCCCCGTCGGGCCGGATGACCACCCGGAAGGTGCGCCACATGATCATCAGATCCAGCAGCGGGGTCCAGTTCTCCACGTAGTAGAGATCCAGGCGCACCGACTCATTCCAGGACAGGTCGCTGCGTCCGCTGATCTGCCACAGCCCCGTCATCCCGGGCTTGACCAGGAAGCGGCGTCGGGTGTCGGACTCATAGGTGGCCACCTCCCGAGGCAGTGGCGGCCGTGGCCCGACCAGGCTCATCTCGCCCTTGATCACGTTGAGCAGTTGGGGGAACTCGTCCAGGCTGTATTTGCGCAGCACCCGGCCGATGCGGGTGACCCGTGGATCGTTCTGCATCTTGAACAACGGTCCGGCGGCCTCGTTCGCCGCCATGAGCTGCGGCAGGACGGACTCGGCGTCGGTGACCATGGTCCGGAACTTCATCATCTTGAAGGTCTGCCCATCGCGCCCCACACGTTCCTGGCGGAAAAAGATCGGGCCCCGGTCGTCGATCACGATCAGCAGCGCCAGAACCAGGAGGATCGGCAGCAGCAGGAGCATGATCACGGTGGCGCCGATCCGGTCCATCGCGTTCTTGACGACCAGGGTCGGGCCGGAAAAGCTCGGCGCCTCCACGTGGATCAGCGGCAGGCCCTGGACCGGGCGGGTCAGCACCCGGGGACCGGCGACGTCCATGATGCCGGGGGCGACCACCAGGTCGATGTCGGTGCCTTCGAGGGCCCAGCCCAGCCGTCGGAGCCCCGAGCCGCCGAGGCCGGCGGAGGAGGAGACGGCAATGACGTCGACGTCCATCTCGACGCCACGGACCAGCACGTCACTCTCCGTGCCCACCACCGGCACGCCGGCGACGAAGTCGTCATCGGCGTCGTCGACGCAGGCACCGAGCACGTGATAGCCGGCGTCGGGCGTGCGCCGCAGCGCGACCACCAGGTCGGTCACCTGCTCCTGGTTGCCGACCAGGAGCACCTGGTCGGAGAGCATCCCGGCACGTCGCTGATGGACCAGCCACCGTCGTGACGCCCAGCGGGAGGCCAGCAGCAGCAGCGTGCCGAGCGGGAAGGCGAGCAGGACATAGCCGCGGGCCACGTCCTGCTTGAGCGCATAGGCGAGGACGGCCACCACGGCGAAGAGCCACAGCGAGGCCTGGAAGACGTTGCGGTATTCCTGGACGCCGTGGCCACTGAACCGCCCGTCGTAGGCGGAGTAGATCTGGAGCATGGCCACCCAGGCCACAGCCAGCACGAGGCCGATCTGCCAGTAGGCCAGCCCCTGTCGGGTGGTGGCTGTGGTGGCGGTGGCCACCACGTTGGGCTCGGCCAGGCCGAAGCGGGTGACCGTCGTGATGACCAGCGCCGCCAGGATCACGATCAGGTCCGAGACCCGCAGCCAGCGCAGGTGACCGGCGAGGTAGTTGCGGGCCCGGGTCTGGCTGGAGGCGCGCCGCGTCTCGGGGGCGGCCAGGTCAGCCAACGTCTCCGGCACGACGAACAGCGGGACCGTCCGGCGCGATGCCGAGCGTGCGCTGTCGATCGTGGAGGAGGACCTGTGCAGCGATAGTCGCTGGAGGTCACTGCTCTCCTGCGCCGTCATGAGCACCCCGTTGTTGTCCGCTTCAGAACCGGCCTTTACCGATTCATGACCATTCAGAGGTTAGTTGTTTACTCACTGATGCGCCACCCCAACGCGAAAATTTCTCTAAACCTGCAGGTCAGACAGCAGAACTCGGCGCGGCGAGACCACGTCACACGAAGTTTACTCAGTGTTTACCATCGGTCGATCGAGGTGGCTGACCTCTCAACTCACCCCACGGCTCCCCTGCGACGAGCGCCAGCTCCCCTACTCCGCCGGCGAGCGCGCGCCGACGCTCCCGCCCCAACGGTCCCCGTGGGCGATCGCGCGCACGACGCGCCCCTGGTCACCCCCCAGCAGATCCTCACCCTGCTCGGGTGCGCGCGACAGCACGAGCTCGAGCCGGTCCTCGGCGAGCCCCTCGGCCAGGCCGTGCCCCCACTCGACCACCGTGACGACCGCCTCGAGGTCGGCATCCAGGTCGAGGTCGTCCAGCTCCTCGAGACCGCCGAGGCGGTAGGCGTCGACGTGCACCAGGTCTGGCCCGCCGCCGAGGTTGGGGTGGGTGCGAGCGATCACGAAGGTCGGTGACGTGATGGGCCCACGCACCCCGAGCCCCTCCCCGATCCCCTGGGTCAGCGTCGTCTTGCCGGCGGCGAGGTCACCGGTCAGCAGGACCAGGTCACCGGCGCGCAGCACGCGCCCGAGGGCCACCCCGAGCTCCTGGGTCGCCGCAGCCGTCGGCAGCGTGCGGGTGGCACCGGCCAGCAGGTCAGCAAGGACGTCCTGCTGGCTCATGCCCGCTGCCGGGACCGGACCCGCGACGGTCGGGTCGCGGCGTCCCGTCGCCGCTTGCTGAGGTTGGTGACCGTATGCCGTGCGCCCGGCCGGTGCGCCCGTCCCCGGCCGCGCTCGGCGCGGGTGATCAGGGCCAACAACTCCTGGGTGAGCAGCTCGGGGTGCTCGAGCATGATGATGTGGCCGGCATCCTTGACGAAGACGTGCTCGGCGCCGGGGATGGCCTCGACGATCTCGGCACTGTGCACCGCCGAGGTGAGCGCGTCCTTGTCACCGTTGAAGACGAGCACCTCCTGGTCGACCATGTGCGTCAGGGCCTCCCGCTTGTCGTGGTCCTCCAGCGTGTGGCTGTAGGCCGACATCACCGACAGGGGGGTGCCAAAGATCATGTCCGCCGTGAGGCGCACCACCGACAGCGGGACGGGTGAGCCGAAGGACCCACGCGCCACGAAGAACTCCTGCAGCTCACGACCGCCGCGCAGCGCCGAGTCCACAAAGTCCTGGTGCGGTGAGAGCTCCTGGAGGACCTTGGGCCCGAAGCGGGTGACGGCACCGCCCAACAGGGACCCCAACCCCCACGTGATCCGGTGCAGGCCACCAGCACTGGTGCTGATCAGGGCCACTCCGAGCACGCGCTCGCGGAACAGACCGGGGTCGGCCTCGGCGAGCGCCATCACGGTCATGCCGCCCATCGAGTGACCGACCAGCACGAGGTCACCGGCGGGCGCCGCGTCGGCGATCACGTGCTCGAGGTCGACACCGAGCTGCTCGATCGCATAGGACTCCGTGGCGCCCTCACCAGAGCTGCCGTGCCCGCGCAGGTCCCAGGTCACCACGCGATAGCCCGCCTCGATGAGCGCCTGTCGCTGATAGAACCAGCACCGCAGGTCGAGCGTGAACCCGTGACAGAGGATGACCGTGGTGCCGCGCTCGTCCCAGCCCTCGGGTTGATCGATCTCGACGTGCAGCGGCACGCCGTCATCGGCCACCACGACGCGGGTCTCGGTCGGGACGATCGTGAAGTCCTCGTCGGCTCCCAGGGCGATCGCGTGGCGCCGGTCGCGCCAGAGGCGGTCGACGGCCACGGCCCCCACCGCGGCCAGGCCGGCGGCGGCAACACCGGCCCCCACACCGATCAGGGTGTTCTTGGCCTGGCTCACTCAGGTCTCCTGTCCGTTGGCCCCGGATGCTGGGTGTTCGGGCTGGGCTCCGACATATTCGCGCGGGACCCGTGGACCGAACCTGGTGACGATCTCATAGTTGATGGTGCCGATCGCCTGCGCCCAGTCCTGCGCGGTGGGCTCGCCTCGCGTGCCCGGGCCGAACAGCACGATGTCATCCCCGGCGCTCACCGGCAGGTCCCCGACATCGACGACGAACTGGTCCATGCAGACCCGTCCGGCGATCCGCCGGCGCTCACCGGCCACCAGCACCTCGGCCACACCGGAGGCATGGCGCGGCACACCGTCGGCATAGCCGAGCGGGACATCGACCAGGGTCGTGGGTGAGGTGGTCGTGTAGGTGTGGCCGTAGGACACGCCCTGGCCGGCCGGCACGCGCTTGACGACAGACGCCGAGGCGATCGCGGTCATCGCCGGGACCAGCCCGAAGTCTGCCGAGCTCCCCACCTCGGGGGCAGGCGTCAGTCCGTAGACGGCCAGGCCTGGTCGCACCAGGTCCCAGGCCGCAGCCGGGGTGGTGAGGGTGGCGGCCGAGTTGGACATGTGCCGCACGTCGGGCCGCAGACCGGCCCGCTCGGCGAGGGCGACGGCGTCGGCAAAGGCCTCCTGCTGCGCGAGCACCGTGGGGTGCTGTGGTGCATCGGCATAGGCGAAGTGGGTGAACAGACCGGTGACCCGCACCGCCTCCTCGGCCTCGAGCGCCCGCGCGCGATCCACCAGGAGCGACCAGTCACTGCGCGTCACACCGTCGGGTGAGAACTGATAGGCGCCGTTGCGGCCCAGGCCGGTGTCGACCTTGAGCTGGACCCGCGCGGTCTGCCCGACCTCACGGGCTGCTGCCGCCACCTCCTCCAGCATCCACACGGCGGACACGCCGACGTCGATCTGCGCGCGCACTGCCGCGGCGAACCCGGCTCCGGGTGCGTGCAGCCAGGAGAGCACCGGGGCGGTGACCCCGGCGGCCCGCAGCGCCAACCCCTCCGTGAGCTGGGCGACACCCAGCCAGCTTGCTCCCCCGGCCAGGGCCGCCTGTGCTGCCGGGACGAGCCCGTGGCCGTAGGCATCGGCCTTGACCACGGCCATCACACCGGCGGAGCCGGCGTGCTCACGCAGGACGCCCACGTTGGCCGCGATCGCGCCGCAGTCCACGACGACGCGGGCGGGGAAGGGCACGGGTGTCGTGGCGGTGCTCTGGGTGGCTGCGATCATGATCGCTCTAGTGTGCCAGCGCTGAGGCGCTCAGCTCGCCAGGCCAGCCTGCACCGCCGCGAGCTGAGTCATCAGGCTGCTCTGGACGCCGCCATGACCGTCCGTGACCGCACTCGCGATGCGCTCGCCCAGCTCTGCGGTGGAGGCACCCATGGTGGCGCCGGAGAGCTCGGGCAGGTCGGCGAGCACCTCCGCCGTGGCCGACTCGACCGCAGCCGCGGCCTCGCCCTCCCCCAGGCTGGCCAGGCACAACGCGAGCGAGAGCCCCGCTCCGGCCGGGTTGGCCCAGCCCTTGCCCGCGATGTCGGGGGCCGAGCCGTGGACCGGCTCGAACATGCTCGGCGCCGAGCCGTCGATGTTGAGGTTGCCGCTGGCCGCGACGCCGAGGCCACCCTGCAGGACGGCGCCGAGGTCGGTGATGATGTCGCCGAACAGGTTGTCGGTGACCACGACGTCAAAGCGCTCCGGGGAGACGGGCAGGTGCATGCACATCGCGTCCACGTGCACATAGTCGTGCTCGACGTCCGGGAAGCGCGCCGCGACCTCCTCGACGACGTCGAGCCAGAGCGCGCCCGCCTCAACCAGGACGTTGGTCTTGTGGCAGAGGGTCACTTTGCCCCGCCGTTGCTCCGCGAGACGGAACGCAAAATCGACAGCCCGGTGCACGGCATACCAGGTGTTGGTCGAGCCCTGGGTGGCGACGGCGCCGGGGGTGCCGCGGTGCACCGTGCTGCCGCCACCGACATAGGAACCCTCGGAGTTCTCGCGCACGACCACCAGGTCACAACGCTCCGGCGTCAGGCCGGCGATGGGGGTGGGCACCCCCGGATAGAGCCGGACGGGGCGCAGGTTGATGGCCTGACGCAACTCGGCCCGCAGGGCCAGGATGATGCCGCGCTCGAGGATGCCGGGGGTCACCCGCGGGCTGCCGATCGCACCGAACAGGATCGTGTCGTTGGAGCGCAGCACCTCGATCGCCTCGGGGGTGAGCAGGTCACCGGTCTCGAGATAGGCGTCGGCGCCCAGCGGCACCTCGGTGCGCTCGGTGGTGAAGCCGAAGCGGTCCTGGGCAGCATCCAGGATGGTCAGCGCCGCGTCGGTCACCTCGGGGCCGATGCCGTCGCCGCCGATGACCGCGAGTTTGTGGGACCGACCGGTGCCCTCTGTGGTGGGGCTGTCCAGACCTGACTGCAACACGGGTGTCCTCCTTGGCTCGCACGACTCGTGCCGGTCAGTCTGCCCGATGCGACCGATCCGTCGCGCACGCCCCCGCAGGTCACGCCGCCCCCACCGCTTTCCGCCGCGTCAATCGGCGCGGATAGAGTGGCCAGCAACCTGGACCGCCGCCACACCGGGCGCTGGTCGTGATGAGTCTGTGAAGGAGGAGCAATGGGACACACGCTGGCTGAAAAAGTCTGGCGCTCGCACGTGGTGCGACAGGCGGAGGGTGAACCAGACCTTCTTTACATCGATCTGCACCTGGTGCACGAGGTGACCAGCCCACAGGCCTTCGAGGGGTTGCGCAACGCAGGGCGGGGGGTGCGCCGCCCCGATCTGACGGTGGCGACCGAGGACCACAACGTGCCCACGACGCCGGGCCCGGTGCTGGACCTGATCTCCAAGACGCAGTTGGAGGCGCTGACGGCCAACTGCGCGGAGTTCGGGATCGTGCACCACAAGCGCGGCCGGTTGGGCCAGGGCATCGTGCACGTGATCGGCCCGGAGCTGGGCCTGACCCAGCCGGGCATGACGATCGTGTGCGGTGACAGTCACACCTCGACGCACGGCGCGTTCGGCGCGTTGGCGTTTGGCATCGGCACCTCCGAGGTGGAGCACGTGCTGGCGACCCAGACGCTGCCGCTCAAGCCGTTCAAGACGATGGCGATCAACGTCACCGGCGAGCTGGCTCCCGGTGCGAGTGCCAAGGACATCATCCTGGCGGTGATCAACAGGATCGGCACCGGCGGTGGGCAGGGTTATGTGCTCGAGTATCGCGGTGAGGCGATCGAGGCCCTGTCGATGGAGGGCCGGATGACGGTCTGCAACATGTCGATTGAGGCCGGCGCCCGCGCGGGCATGATCGCCCCGGACGAGACGACCTTTGCCTATGTCCAGGGCCGCCCACACGCCCCGACCGGCGCCGACTGGGACGCCGCGGTCGAGGCCTGGCGCGAGCTGCGCACCGACGACGATGCGGTCTTCGATGAGGAGATCACCATCGACGCGGCGACGTTGACGCCCTATGTCACCTGGGGCACCAACCCCGGCCAGTCGGTGACCCTCGACGACGTCGTGCCGGACCCGGCCGACGCCGGTGATGACGATGCCCGCGGCAACGCCGAGCGGGCCCTGGAATACATGGACCTGACAGCTGGCACGCCGATGCGCGACATCGCGGTCGACGCGGTCTTCCTCGGGTCGTGCACCAATGGCCGGATCGAGGACCTGCGCCTGGCCGCGGGCATCCTGCAGGGCCGGCACGTCTCCGCTGACGTGCGGATGATGGTCGTGCCCGGCTCACACTCCGTGAAGCTGCAGGCCGAGGCGGAGGGCCTGGACCAGATCTTCCTCGATGCTGGGGCCGAGTGGCGCCTGGCCGGGTGCTCGATGTGTCTGGGCATGAACCCCGACCAGCTCGCCCCGCAGGAGCGGTGCGCGTCGACGTCCAACCGCAACTTCGAGGGTCGGCAGGGGGCGCGCGGTCGCACGCACCTGGTCAGCCCTGCTGTCGCTGCGGCCACCGCCGTCACCGGCCGTCTGGCCGCCCCCACCGACCTGCCCCCCGCCGACCCGAGCGGCTCCGCCGGGCCGGGCACACGGCATACGTCCACCACGAGCGAGGGGGTGGCCTGATGGAGAGGTTCACGACCCACACCGGCATCGGTGTCCCGCTGCGCCGCAGCAACATTGACACCGACCAGATCATCCCGGCCAACTGGCTCAAGCGGGTCTCGCGCACCGGGTTCGAGGACGGCCTGTTCTCGCGGTGGCGCGAGGACCCCTCCTTCATCCTGAACAACGAGGCGTATGCCGCGGGGTCGGTCCTGGTGACCGGGCCCGACTTCGGCACGGGGTCCAGTCGCGAGCACGCGGTCTGGGCGCTGCAGCAGTATGGCTTCCGCGTGGTCATCGCCTCGCGCTTCGGCGACATCTTCCGCGGGAACAGCGGCAAGGGCGGCCTGCTCACCGCGCAGGTCGGTCAGTCCGACGTCGAACTCATCCTCAAGCACCTCGAGAACAACCCCGGCGCCACCGTCACGGTCGATCTGCAGGCCCGCACCGTCACCGCCGGCGACATCGTGGCCCCGTTCCAGGTCGACGACTATGTCGCCTGGCGCCTCCTCAACGGCCTCGACGACATCTCCCTCACCCTCCAGCACGAGGACGACATCACCGCCTACGAGGCCGACCGCCCGGCCTACAAGCCCGTCGTCACCGACGCCTCCAGCTGAGGCGACCGGCTCCCGCACCACCCGCCCGCACCACCCACCACCCGACTAGCCACGCCCGCACCACCCGCACCACCCGCCGCCCGCGGGTGCAACTGCATGGATCCTTCACGGCCCGATCGGCGTGTCGCGCGAAGGATGCGTGCACGTGCACAGTGCTGGCGTGCGGCGGCGGAGCGGGGGCCGGATCGAGGCGGCCCGAGGGTGCAACTGCATGGATCCTTCACGGCCCGTTCCGCGTGTCGCGCGAAGGATGCGTGCACCTGCACAGTGCGGCGCTGGCGGGAGGGCGATCACGCAGACTTTGCCTCAGCTGCCGTTGGTCGCCCGGGGAAGTGACGCTGCCACTCATCGCGCAACGGACCGACGTGTATGCCCCGTTGGCGGAAGATGTGAGCGAGGCGCTCGACCGTGAGACCGGGCGTGACATAGATGTCCTTGCTGACCAGGGTGACGATGCGCCACTTTTCGTTCTCGAAGGTCTCGCGACGCCCTATGTCGGCCTCCCACTGGTCCTTGCGCTCAATGTGCTGGCGGCCGTCATATTCCACGGCAGTCCTAGTGGGCCGATCCCCTGCGTCCAGTCGCTTGAGCAACTCGTCCCTGTCGCCATAGAACCGGACGTCTGTCTCCAACTCAGGCAGTCCACTCAGAACCCGGAGCAGTCGACAACGGGTCTCCATCGGTGAGTCAACACCAGTGCGGACCAGAGCCGCAGCGCGTCGAGCCGGATGGATCCCATGACCGGTCGCCTGCTGCATCTCGGTGACCAGGCGCTCAGGTGTGGTCCGTTCCCGCTTCACAAGCGAGTCGCCGAGAACCACGAGATCGACGAGCGACAAGTGCGTTGCAAGGTCCAGGAACACCTCCTCGGGCGTGGTGATGCGCAGGCCGCGAAATGTGGCCGGGCTGCGCCGTGACTGGTGAACCACGACTTCGCGATGCCGCGATCGCCGGCGACCCGGTGCCACGCTGGCGTGCAACACCGGAACGTCCGGAACGATGGCGCCGTACAACCGTGCCGCGGTGTGGTGCGAGAGGAAGGCGTGCGGCCCGGCGACAAGGAGGGCCGCGCGCGCTTCGATGTAGGCGATCGCGGATCTCGACCTGGCGCCGTCCTTGCCTGGTGGAGCGGCAGCGACGTAGATGCCGGAGACCAACCGGCGATACTGCGTGCCTTCGAGTGCCCGCTGGGGTATGCCCTCATCACGCGCCTGACGCCAGGTGAACGGGAGCTGTGGATCGAAGGGCATGGACCGCAGGATGCCGCACACACCCGCCGTGCCGCCGATCTTGTCCACAACCTCTGGCGGACTTGACCCGGCCAGGGATCAACTGCACGCATCCTTCACGCGACACGCCGACCCGACTGTGAAGGATCCATGCACTTGGCAACAGGGGAGGCGGGGCGGGTGGCGAGGGCGGGCACTTGGCAACAGGGGAGGCGGGGCGGGTGGCGAGGGCGGGCACTTGGCAACCGGGGAGGCGGGGCGGGTGGCGAGGACGGGCACTTGACGTTGCGGCAGGCGGATCGGCTAGAGTCATCCCCAATGGCACGCATGCTCCTCCTCAGTCGCCGCAGCGAGACCTTCTAGGTCCGGCCCTCGCTGCGGAGTCTCTGCTGTCCCGGACACCCCGACAGCCCCCAGCGAGGAAGCCCGCATGACCGCCACCCAGACCACGCCCGTCACCACCACTGCCGTCACCCCTGCGGTTGCCGCAGAACGCAACCCTCAGCAGCCGAGCGGGATGCCGTTCAGCCGCTACTCGGCATACCCCGCAGTTGACCTGCCCGACCGCACCTGGCCGACCAAGACCATCACCACGGCCCCGCGCTGGTGCGCAGTCGACCTGCGCGACGGCAACCAGGCCCTGATCGACCCGATGACCCCGGACCGCAAGAAGCGCATGTTCGAGCTGCTGGTCTCCATGGGCTACAAGGAGATCGAGGTCGGGTTCCCGGCCGCGAGCCAGACCGACTTCGACTTCGTGCGGATGCTCATCGAGGAGGACCTGATCCCCGATGACGTCGTCATCCAGGTGCTGACCCAGGCCCGCGAGCACCTGATCGAGCGCACCTACGAGTCGATCGCTGGGGCCAAGCAGGCCATCGTGCACCTCTACAACTCGACCTCGACGCTGCAGCGCCGCGTGGTCTTCCGTGCCAACGAGGACGAGATCGTCGACATCGCGGTGCAGGGCGCCCGCATCTGCAAGAAGTATGAGGAGCAGTTGCCCGGGGACACCGAGATCTTCTACGAGTACTCCCCCGAGTCCTACACCGGCACCGAGCTGGAGTTTGCCGCGCGGATCTGCAACGCGGTGATGGACGTCTTTGTCCCGACGCCGGACAAGCCGGTCATCATCAACCTGCCGGCGACCGTCGAGATGGCCACCCCGAATGTGTATGCCGACTCGATCGAGTGGATGGGCCGCAACCTCAACCACCGCGAGAACGTCATCCTGAGCCTGCACCCACACAACGACCGGGGCACCGGCGTGGCCGCGGCCGAGCTGGGCTATCTGGCTGGCGCGGACCGCATCGAGGGCTGCCTGTTCGGCAACGGCGAGCGCACCGGCAACGTCTGCCTGGTGACGCTGGGCATGAACCTGTTCACCCAGGGCATCGACCCGCAGATCGACTTCTCGAGCATCGATGAGGTCCGCCGCACCGTCGAGCACTGCAACCAGCTGCCGGTGCCGGAGCGACACCCGTGGGGCGGCGACCTGGTCTTCACCGCGTTCTCCGGCTCGCACCAGGACGCCATCAAGAAGGGCTTCGAGGCTCTGGAGGTCGACGCCGCGGAGGCAGGTGTCCCCGTGGACGAGTTCCGCTGGGAGGTGCCGTATCTGCCGGTCGACCCCAAGGACGTGGGCCGCACCTATGAGGCCGTGATCCGGGTGAACAGCCAGTCAGGCAAGGGTGGCGTCGCGTATGTGATGAAGACCGAGCGCAAGCTGGACCTGCCGCGGCGGATGCAGATCGAGTTCAGCCAGGTCGTGCAGCGGCGCACCGACACCGAGGGCGGTGAGATGTCCCCGTCCGCGATCTGGAGCGAGTTCCAGGAGGAATATCTGGAGCAGACCGGCCCGGTCGTGATCAAGGACTTCTCGATCACCCACGAGTCCGGTGAGACCGAGCAGGATGTGCTGACCGCGACCATCTCGGTGGACGGGGTCGAGCACGAGGTCGAGGGGCACGGGAACGGCCCGGTCTCGGCGTTCGTGCACGCCCTCGAGGGCGTGGGTGTCGACGTGCGGGTGCTCGACTACTCCGAGCACGCGATGTCAGCCGGCGACGACGCTAACGCCGCAGCCTATGTCGAGTGCGCCGTCAACGGCCAGGTGCGCTGGGGCGTCGGGATCCACCCGAGCATCGTCACGGCCTCGCTGAATGCCGTCTGCAGCGCGCTGAACCGCCCCACAGTCACCGAGGGGTGAGCAGGACCGCCGCCCGGTTCAGCCAAGGAACTGGGCGGCGGCCGCTCCGGCAGTTGCAATCGCAGCGCCTCCGGCGGCGGCTGCGTCGTCGCCGAACAGCCGGCTCGCGGCATCGGCCGCCAGCAGGAAGCCGACGATGCCGAGCACCCAGCCGAGCATCTCGTCCTTGTTGCGCTGCATCCAGCCGTTGAGCTTGGCCAACACCGGCTCTGCCTGCCGTGCCGCGACCAGCCGCAGACCGAGCAGGAACAGGGCGGGGAGGGTCATCACGACGACATAGCCCACGAGGACGCCTGCCCCAGTAGCCACGCCCCAGCCCGATGCCGTGAGCAGGCCGATGGCGGCGAGATAGGGCAGCATCGACGCTGCCTCGACCAGCCCGGCCGCGAGCGCCACCCCGGTCACCGTGCCGAGCGTGGCATCCGGGCCCACAGCCCGCGCGGTCCAGCGCTGCATCCGGGTCTGGCGGTCACCACGGCGTGCGCGGCGGGCCTCGCCGCGCTTCTTGGTGAACAAGAAGCTGAGCGCAAACAGGGCGACACCCACCGCGAGCTGGGCCCACAGGACCGGCCCGGAGTCGATCACATCACCCAGCCAGTCGGAGCCGACCAGGGCGCCGGCTCCGGCCAGGAGTGCGACGCCGAGCAGCCAATAGAACAGGGCGATCACGCCGAGATAAGTCAGCACGGCGCTGACCCTCAGCCGTGGCTGGACCAGCATCCAGACGGGCACACCGAGGGTCCCGAAACTCGTGCTGTCCACGAGGGCGAGGCCGACCAGCGCCCCGATTGTTGCGATCTCCATCAAGGCCAGCCTAGGTGCCGGGCTGCACCGCTGCCGCTTCTTTTCGGGACCCTGCCGTGGCTCCTGCTCGCGGCCCGGCCACTGCTCCTTCTCGCCGCCCCGTCACGGCCGCTGCTCGCGGCCCGGCCACTGGCCCTTTTCGCGGCCCCGCCGCCGGGCCGGCAAAGGTCAGCCGATAAGCCTGGGGCGTGGTCGCCAGTCCCTGCCGCATCCGGTGCCGCAGCGCAGCAGCCGTGCCAAAGCCGGCCTCCTCAGCCACCCGATCCACCGGCAGATCCGTGCGCTCGAGCAGCTCCAGCGCACGCTGCAACCGCGCCTGCAGCAGCCACTGCTGGGGCGACAGCCCGGTCTCGGCGCGGAACCGGCGGCTCAGGGTGCGCTCACTCATGCGCGCGTGGGTGACCAGGTCCTCCACCCGGGTCACGGTGCGCAGGTTGGCACTCGCCCAGGCCCGGGTGGCAGCCGTCGACTGCTCGGGGCGGGGTGGCACGGGGTGCTCGATGAACTGCGCCTGGCCACCCTCGCGCCAGGGCGGGACGACGCACCCCCGGGCCGCATTGTTGGCCGCCTCGACCCCGAAGTCCGCCCGGATCAGGTGCAGGCACAGGTCGATGCCCGCCCCCAGCCCCGCCGAGGTCAGCACGTCACCCTCGTCCACGAAGAGCACGTCGGGGTCGAGGTCAACCTGCGGGAACAGAGCGCGGAACTCCTCGGCGTGCTCCCAGTGCGTGGTGGCGCGGAGCCCGTCGAGCACCCCGAGGGCGCCCAGGGCGAAGGCTCCGGTGCAGACGGACACCTTCCGCGTGCCGGGTGCGAGCAGTGCCCATGCCGCCTCGAGTTCCGGCGTCGTGCGGCCCTCACCGCGGATCACCGGGTGCTTCATCCCCGGGATCACCACCGTCTGGGCCCAAGGAAGAGTCTCTGGGCCGTGGTCCGGCACCACGGCATACCCCTTGTGGGTGCGCACTGGGCCGCCATCGAGCGAGGCGACGCGCACCTCGTAGTAACGCTCGCCCTGCGGGTCCCGGGCGGCCTCCAGCACCTGCGGGACCAACGTCATGTCGAAGCCGACCAGCGGCTCGATGCAGAGCACCACGACACGGTGCGGGACACGGTGCGGACGGCGATGACCACTCATGGCCGAAAGTTTACACATATCGTCCAATTCGCCACTCGTGCGCGGCCGCTCACCACTGCAGACTTCCTTGTATGCCGTCCTCTCCCCTCCTGCGCGCGCCTCACCCGAGTCCGGCGCGCCCCCGGCCACGCATCCACCGAGCGTGGTGGGTCGCCCTGGCTGGCTTCATCGCCATGGTCGGAGCAGCCGGGTTCCGTTCGGTGCCGGGCGTGCTGATCGGCCCACTGCACGATGAGTTCGGGTGGTCGCACGGCACGATCGGTGTGGCTGTCTCGATCAACCTGGTCCTGTATGGCCTGTTCTCACCCTTCGCGGCGGCCCTGATGGATCGCTTCGGGATCAGGCCGGTCCTCACGGTGGCCCTCCTCCTGCTAGCAACCGGCGGAGGGCTCACGGTCTTCATGACCGAGGTCTGGCACCTGTGGCTCCTGTGGGGCCTGCTGGTCGGGGTCGGTGCTGGCTCGATCTCCATGGCCTTCATCGCGACCCTGGTCAACCGCTGGTTCGTCGCGCGCAGAGGTCTGGTCAGCGGCGTGCTCACCGCGGCCGGCGCCGCCGGTCAACTCATCTTCCTGCCAGCCGTCGCCTGGCTGGCCACGAACTATGGCTGGCGCCTGCCGGCGCTGTTCGTGGCCGGCACGGCACTGTTGGTCCTGCCGCTGGTGATCTATGCGGTGCGGGACCACCCGCACGAGATCGGGCTTGAGGCGTTCGGCGCCACTGAGGACGAGCCCACCCAGGCCCGCGCGCCTCGCACCGGAAACGCCGCCACGATGGCCCTGTCGAGCCTGTTCGAGGCGGCGCGCACGCGCACCTTCTGGCTGCTGGCTGGAGGCTTTGCCGTGTGCGGCGCGTCGACCAATGGCCTGGTGGGGACCCACTTTGTCCCGGCCGCCCACGACCACGGCATGCCGTTGACCGCTGCGGCGAGCCTCCTCGCGATCGTCGGCGTCGTCGACATCATCGGCACGATCGGCAGCGGGTTCCTCACCGACCGGATTGACCCGCGGATCCTGCTGGCGGTCTACTACACCCTGCGCGGCCTCTCCCTGATGGCGCTGCCCGCGCTGTTCGGCCCGGACGTGCAGCCCAGCATGTGGGCGTTCATCATCTTCTACGGTCTGGACTGGGTCGCGACCGTCCCCCCGACGGTGGCCCTGTGCCAGCATCACTTCGGCGAGAAGGCACCGATGGTCTTCGGCTGGGTCTTCGCCTCGCACCAGATCGGGGCCGCTGTCGCAGCAACGGGCGCGGGGCTGATCCGTGACATCCACGGGTCCTATGACTTCGCCTGGTTGGGGGCTGGTGCCCTGTGTCTGGTTGCCACCGCGTTCTCGCTGCTGATCCCGCGGGCGAGGCAGCTCACCCCACAGGCTGTGGCTGCTGGCTGATCGCGGTCAGCCCCGACCGTCGCCCAGGATCGTCTGGCCGTCCTCGGTCACGCTCCAGAAGGGGTTGTGGGCAACCTCCCACGGATGCCCCTCCGGGTCGATGAAGACGCCGGAATAGCCACCCCAGAAGGTGCCGCCGCCCGACCGCCCGATGGTCGCACCGGCAGCCTGCGCCTCCTCGATCACCTCGTCGACCTCCTCGCGGCTGTTCACGTTGTAGGCGAGTGTGACCCCGCCCCACCCTCCGGAGTCCTCGGTGCACGAGTCGACCTCGAGGGCAGCGCGGTCCCACAGCGCGACGACGATGCCCCCGGTCTGGAAGAACACCACGCCCTCGGGTGAGGCCGCAGGCTCCCAGCCCAGTGCGGCATAGAAGGCGGTCGCCCGGTCCAGGTCACGCACGCCCAGGGTCACCAGGCTCAGTCTCTGATCCATGGTCGTCACTCTGCCAGACGGCTATGGCTCGCACCACGCGCTCGGTCGGCCTCTGCGACACCACACCACGCGCTCGGTCGGCCTCTGCGACACCACACCACGCGCTCGGTCGGCCTCTACGACACCACACCACGCGCTCGGTCGCAGAGGGTCAGCGGCTCAGGTGGCGGAGGCACCGAGCAGGTCGGCCACGGTCCACGGGATCGCCCGGGCCACGCCCAGCGCGCGCACCGGACCGCCGGGGTTAGCGTGGTGCGCGGCCAGGCCGTGCACCAGGGCGGCGAGCGAGCCGGCGTCGAGCAGGTCGAGACCGGCGGCCACGAGGGTGCCGACCAGCCCCGCGAGCACGTCGCCCGCGCCGGCGGTGGCCAACCAGGCCGGAGCGTCCGACTGGACGCGGACCGGACGGTCGGCGTCTGGGGACACCACGAGGGTGGTGGCGCCCTTGAGCAGGACGGTGGCACCGGTCAGCTCGACGAGACGGCGCGCGTGCAGCAGCGGCGCAGCGCTGATCTGGTTGCGGTGGAAGACACGCCCCACCTCCATCCGACTGAGCATCCGGGCGAGCTCTCCGGCGTGAGGGGTCAACAGCGTCGGCGCCTCGCGCGGTCCCTCAATCAGGTCGAGAGCTCCGGCGTCAACCACAACCGGCAGGTCGGAGGCCAAAGCATTGCGGCAGGCCTCCACCTGACGTCGCACGTCTGAGGTGCCCTCGTCGGTGGGGATGCCGGGTCCGATCACCCAGGCCTGCACCTGCCCGTGACCGGGGACCGCCTCGGGCACGGCATTGAGCACCTGCTGTGACGCGGCATCGGGGCCGACATAGCGGACCATGCCGACCCCGGCCTCGGCTGCCGCGCTCACGGCGAGAACCGCGGCTCCGGGATAGCGCGCGCCCCCAGCGATCACGCCAAGGACCCCGCGGGAGTATTTGTCGTCGGTGGCGCCCGGCACCGGCCAGAGGGCGGGCACGTCTGCGCCGGTGAGCTGCTCGACCGCAGCGGCCGCTGGCTCCTCCACCCCGATGTCGACCACCGTCAACCGGCCGACGGCCGGACGCGTGGCGGGCAGCACGTGGACCGGCTTGGCCAGGCCGAAGGTCACGGTCTCATCCGCGTGCACGGCGACGTCGAGTGGTGCCACCCCCTCGGGGTCGGCGCCACTGGGCAGGTCCACAGCGATCACGAGGGCAGACTCGGGGATGGCCTCAGCCAGGCCGGCCATCGCGCCGGTCAGTCCCGGACGTCCCCCGATGCCGAGCAGGCCGTCCACGACGACATCGGCCTCGTCCAGGGCCTGCCGCACCGGCTGGGTCAGCGCCTTGCGGGTGCGGGCCACCCGCAGCCGCGGCACGCCAGCGCTGGTCGCGGCGGCCAGGCCCTCCTGGTGCACCTGGTCTCCCACCTGCACCACGACCACGGGGAGGTGCTCGGACAGGTGCGCTGCGGCATACAGGGCATCTGCGCCGTTGTCCCCCGGGCCGACCAGGACCACGACCGAGGTGGCCTGCCGTTCCCTCGCCCGGGCGAGGACCACGACGGCGAGGGCGTTCGCGGCCCGCTGCATCAGATCGCCAGACGTCAGAGCCTCACCGGTGGCGGCCTCAGCGGCACGGACTGCAGGGATGTCGAAGGCGCGGATCACGTCAGCCCTCGGCGATGACGACCGCGGAGGCGACTCCCGCGTCGTGGGACAGCGAGACGTGGAAGGAGGTGACGCCCAACTCCTGGGCGCGTGCCTGCACCGTGCCGATGACGACCAGCTCCGGGCGACCCCAGTCCGCGCGGCGGACCGTGGCGTCGGTCCAACTCAGCCCGACGGGCGCCCCGAGGGACTTGGCCAGGGCCTCCTTGGCGGCGAACCGGGCTGCGAGAGAGGGCAGCCGCAGCGACTTCTCCTCGTCGGTGAACAACCGGTCGAGCAGCCGCGGGGTGCGCTCCAGGGAGTCACCGAAGCGGGCGATGTCGACCACGTCGATGCCCACCCCGATGATCATCTGAGCCAGCTCACTCGACGGTGACCGACTTGGCCAGGTTGCGGGGCTGGTCGACGTCCAGGCCCTTGGCCGTGGACAGCTCGAGGGCGAAGACCTGCAGCGGCACGACGGTCAGCAACGGCGCCAGCAGGGCCTGGGTGCGCGGGACGCGGATGACCTCGTCGGCGAACGGCACCACGTCCTCGTCGCCCTCCTCGGCGATGACCAGGGTGCGGGCGCCACGGGCGCGGATCTCCTGGATGTTGGAGACCACCTTGCCGTGCAGACCGTGCTCGGAGTCCGGCGACGGGACCACCACAAAGACCGGCTGGCCCGGCTCGATCAGCGCGATCGGGCCGTGCTTGAGCTCGCCGGCGGCGAAGCCCTCGGCGTGGATATAGGCCAACTCCTTGAGCTTGAGGGCACCCTCCATCGCGACAGGGAAACCGACGTGACGGCCCAGGAAGAGCACCGCGCGGGTGTCAGCCATGAAGCGGGCGATCTCCTTGACCCGGTCCATGCCCTCGAGCAGGGACTCGATCTTCGCCGGGATCGCCTGCAACTCGGCCATCACCTCGGCGACGCCCTCCCGCTTGTCGCGGCGCACCTGCACGAGATAGAGGCCGAGGATGTAGCTCGCGGTGATCTGGGCCAGGAAGGCCTTGGTCGAGGCGACCGCGATCTCCGGGCCGGCGTGGGTGTAGAGCACGCCGTCAGACTCGCGCGGGATCGTGGAGCCGTGCGTGTTGCAGATGGAGATGGTGCGGGCGCCGAGCTCCTTGGCGTGCCGGACGGCCATCAGGGTGTCCATCGTCTCGCCCGACTGGCTGATCGAGACCACCAGGGTCTTCTCGTCGATGACGGGGTCGCGATACCTGAACTCATGGGCGAGTTCCACTTCCACCGGGATCCGCGCCCACCGCTCGATCGCATACTTGGCGACCATGCCGGCATACGCCGCGGTGCCGCAGGCAACGATGACCATCTTGTCGATGGCGCGCAGGTCCTCCTCGGACATGCCCATCTCGTCCAGGACCAGGCTGCCGGTCTCGTCGGTGCGCCCCAGGAGGGTGTCGGCGACGGCGTGCGGCTGGTCGTGGATCTCCTTCTCCATGAAGGTGTCGAAGCCACCCTTCTCGGCAGCGGCGGCGTCCCAGGTCACCTCATAGGCCTTGCCGTCGCTGGGGGTGCCGTCGAAGTTGATGACGGTGTAGCTGTCGGGGGTGATCGTGACGATCTGGTCCTGCCCGAGCTCGAGAGCGTGGCGGGTGTAGCCGATGAAGGCCGCGACGTCGGAGCCGAGGAAGTTCTCGCCCTCGCCCAGCCCGACCACCAGCGGGGAGTTGCGCCGCGCGCCGACGACCCGGTCCGGCTGGTCCGCGTGCACGGCCAGCAGGGTGAAGGCGCCGTGCAGGGTGTTGACGACCTCGCGCATGGCGTCGGTCAGGTCCCCGGCCTGGTCGTAGGCGCGGGAGACCAGGTGCGCGACGACCTCCGTGTCGGTCTCGGAGGAGAACTCGACACCCTCGGCGAGGAGCTGCTTGCGCAGGCTGTGGAAGTTCTCGATGATGCCGTTGTGGACCAGGGCCAGCTTGCGGTCCGTGCCACCGCGGTGCGGGTGGGCGTTCTCGTTGGTCGGCCCGCCGTGGGTCGCCCACCGGGTGTGCCCGATCGCGGTCGTGGTGTTCGGCAGCGGCTGCTCCGCCAGAGCGCTGGTCAGGTTGGTCAGCTTGCCGGCGCGTTTGGCCCCCACAATCTCACCGTCACCCACCAGCGCGACCCCAGCGGAGTCATAGCCGCGATACTCCAGACGGGTCAGTCCGTCCATGACGACCTCGAGGGCCTTGCCACTGCTGTCCGGGCCGACATAGCCCACGATTCCACACATGGGGAGCAGCCTAATCTGTGCGGGCCGGGTGAACCGCATGAACGGGCGGTGACGGCGCCGTGCAGAATGTCACGCATGGCTTCCAACGGCGCCGCCTTGCACTCCCCCTACGTCGAGCTCGACCGGGCGGGATGGGCGGCGCTGCGTGATCAACACCCGATGCTGCTGTCCCACGAGGACATCACCCGGTTGCGCGGTCTCGGCGAGCGCCTCGACATGGAGGAGATCGAGCAGGTCTATCTGCCGCTGTCCCGGTTGCTGTCCTTTTATGAGCGTGAGACCGAGCAGTTGCACCAGGTCACCAGCGACTTCCTCGGCGAGCGTCGCGAGCGCACACCGTTCGTGATCGGGGTCGCCGGGTCGGTCGCGGTCGGCAAGTCGACGACGGCCCGCATCCTGCAGGCCCTGATCCAGCGCTGGGAGTCCGAGCCGACCGTCGAGCTGGTCACCACCGACGGCTTCCTCTATCCCAACAAGGTGCTCAACGAGCGCAACCTGATGGCCCGCAAGGGTTATCCGGAGAGCTATGACCGCCGAGCCCTGCTCCGGTTCGTCATGGAGGTCAAGTCCGGCAAGCCGGAGGTGCGGGCGCCGGTCTACTCCCACCTGACCTATGACATCGTCCCCGGCCAGGAGGTGGTGGTGCGCCGCCCCGACGTGCTCATCGTCGAGGGGCTCAACGTGCTGCAGCCGCCCCGCCAGCACAGTGACGGCCGCACGGGGCTGTCGGTGTCGGACTTCTTCGACTTCTCCGTCTATGTCGACGCCAAGCAGGACCTGATCAAGAAGTGGTATGTCGATCGCTTCCAGGAGCTGCGGCACACCGCCTTCAGCCAGCCCGAGTCCTTCTTCCGCCGCTATGCCAGCCTCGATGACGACGCGGCAGAGGACATGGCAGAGAGCATCTGGGACGCCATCAACGCGCCAAACCTCGTCGAGAACATCCTGCCGACCCGCGGCCGCGCCACCCTCGTGCTGAGCAAGGGCGAGGACCACGCGGTCAACCGGGTGCGGCTGCGCCGCCTCTGACCCCATCTCGTATGCCGTGGCGCCCGACGGCGCGCCCGGTCACCTCTGAGAGTCGCCGGCCACGCGCCCGGTCACCTCTGAGAGTCGCCAGCCACGCGCTCGGTCACCTCTGAGAGTCGCCGCCCACGCGCCCGGTCGGGGTTGTGGGACCCGGTCAGGGTTGGGGTGGGCGGGTCATCGCGAGCACGTCGAGGGCTGCGTCGAGCTGCTCCTCGGTCAGCTCCCCCTTCTCCACGTGCCCGCGCTCGAGGACGACCTCGCGGATCGTCTGGCGGTTGGCCAGGGACTGCTTGGCCACGGCCGCTGCGGCCTCATAGCCGATGTACTTGTTGAGCGGGGTCACGATGGCGCTCGAACTCTCAGCGAGCTCCCGGTTGTGCTCGACGTTGGCCACGATGCCACTGACGCACCGGTCGGCCAGCAGCCGGGAGGAGTTGGCCAGCAGCGTGATCGACTCCACCAGCGCCTGCCCCATCACCGGCAGCATCACGTTGAGCTCGAAGGTGCCGCTGGCTCCCCCCACCGTCATCGTGGTGTCGTTGCCGATCACGCGCGCGCAGACCATGAGCGTGGCCTCGGGCAGGACCGGGTTGACCTTGCCCGGCATGATCGAGGAGCCGGGCTGCAGGTCCGGGAGCTGGACCTCCTGCAGGCCGGCGCGCGGGCCGGAGCCCATCCAGCGCAGGTCGTTGCAGATCTTGGTGAGCGAGACCGCCACGACGCGCAGTGACCCGCTCAGCGCCACTAGGGCGTCCTGCGTCGACTGCGCCTCGAAGTGGTCGCTCGCCTCGGTGAACTCCACGCCGGTTCGGGCAGCGACCTCGGCGATCACCTGCGGAGCGAACTGCGGGTGGGCGTTGATGCCGGTGCCTGCGGCCGTGCCGCCCAGTGGCAACTCAGCAGCGGGTCCGGCCGTCTCGGTGACGCGCTGGCGACCGAGCGCGATCTGCCGGGCATAGCCGCCGAACTCCTGACCGAGCGTGACCGGCACCGCGTCCATCAGGTGGGTGCGCCCGGCCTTCACCACGTCGGCAAACTCGTCGCTCTTGGCGGCGAGCGCCTGCTCGAGGTGCTCCAGGGCGGGCAACAGCTCGTCGTGCACCAGCCGCACCCCGGCGACCCGGATGGCAGAGGGGAAGGTGTCGTTGCTGGACTGCCCCGCGTTGACGTGGTCGTTCGGGTGCACGACCGGCTCACCACCCAGTGCCTGGTTGGCCAGGGTGGCGACCACCTCGTTGACGTTCATGTTCGTGGAGGTGCCCGAGCCGGTCTGATAGACGTCGATCGGGAAGTGCCCGTCGTGCTCGCCCGCGGCCACCGCGTCGGCGGCAGCACTGATCGCCTCGGCCCGCACGCCGTCCAGCACCCCCAGCTCGGCGTTGACGCCCGCGGCCGCGGACTTGATCAGCGCCAGGGCGTGCACGATGGCCGCGGGCACGGGCTGCCCGGAGATCGGGAAGTTCTCCACCGCCCGAGCCGTCTGTGCGGCATACAGCGCATCTGCCGGGACCTGCACCTCCCCCATCGAGTCGTGCTCGGTGCGCATCGGGGTGTCCTGGCCGGGGGTGGGACTGGTGTTGGTGCTCATGGCTCCAGTGTGCTCCACCGGCCCGCAAGCACGCAGCCCGAGCGCCAACGGCGCAGGGCAACGACAGACCCCGGCCACCCTGCGTGGGTGACCGGGGTCTGCTGTATGTCGTGTGGTCGGCGGCTCAGTACCAGCCGACGGACTGGGAGTGGGCCCAGGCGCCACAGGGGCTGCCGTAGCGGCCCTGGATGTAGCCGAGTCCCCAGCGGATCTGGGTGGCCGGGTTGGTCCGGTAGTCGGCGCCGGCACTGGCCATCTTGCTCGCCGGCAGGGACTGCGGGATGCCATAGGCACCGGAGGACGGGTTCTGGGCGTAGGTGTTCCAGCCGCTCTCGCGGTTCCACAGCGAGTTGAGGCAGCCGAACTGGTCCTGGCCCCAGCCATAGTTGCCGAGCATGCCGGCGGCGATGTCGCGCGGGGACCCGGAGGACACCGGCGGAGCGGGCTCGGGCTCAGGCTCGGGGGCAGCCTCCTCGGCGGGGGCCTGCTCACGCTCCTCCGAGCGCGAGGCCGCAGCAGCCTCCTCCTCCGCGCGGCGATCAGCGGCAGCCTGCTCTGCAGCAGCCTGCTCAGCGGCGGCCTGCTCGGCCGCAGCGCGCTCGGCAGCGATCTCACCGGAGCGCTCGATCGCCGCGTCGCCGCCCTTGCGGGCACTCCAGGCGGAGAAGTTCATGTTGCTGGCAGCCATCTGCTCCTCGACGGCGGCGACGGCCTCGGTCAGCGAGGACTCCCGGCTGTCGGCGATGTTCTGCACGGCGGTGTCACCGACGAAGGGGCTGACCTTGCTGATGCTGTTGGCGATGCCGCTGGTGTCCATCGACGGAGTCGTGGGCATGCCGGCGTAGGTCGCCATGGCGACAGCACCGGCCGCGATGACGGCAGTCACGGCAGTGGCACCGCGGTGCAGGCGCTTGCGGTGACGGCCATTGGTCTCGTCGCTGTCGGGGAGCACAGTGATCTCAGGGGCGTTGGACACAGGGGTAACCTCCACGCCCGGGCACCGTCAGCTGCGGGGAACAGCAGGGGGACACGGTCACGAGCGTTATGAATTCGTGATGTTGAAGCATCCACCGTGACAGGAAAAGTCAACAGTGCGCAAACTCATGACCCGTTCCGTGGCCAACGTCACACAGTCCCAGGAGCCGCCTTCTGTGACTCCTGGGACTGGTGGTGATAGTGGGACTTTGTGCAGGTCAGGGCAGTTGCTCGCCGCCCTCGAGGAGATCGGTGACCAGGGCCGCGATCGGGCTGCGCTCGCTGCGGTGCAGCGTGACGTGGGCGAACAGCGGGTGCCCCTTGAGCGTCTCGATCACGGCCGCGACTCCGTCGTGTCGCCCGACCCGCAGGTTGTCGCGCTGGGCGACATCGTGGGTGAGCACGACCCGCGAGTTCTGGCCGACGCGCGAGAGGACCGTCAGCAACACATTGCGCTCCAGGGACTGCGCCTCGTCCACGATGACGAAGGCGTCGTGCAGGGAGCGGCCGCGGATGTGCGTCAGCGGGAGCACCTCGAGCATGTCGCGGTCGATGATCTCCTCGACGACCTCCTTGGAGACCACGGCGCCGAGGGTGTCGAAGACGGCCTGCGCCCACGGCCCCATCTTTTCGTTCTCACTGCCGGGCAGATAGCCCAACTCCTGGCCCCCCACGGGATAGAGCGGGCGGAAGACGACGACCTTGCGGTGCTGGCGGCGCTCCATGACGGCCTCGAGCCCGGCGCACAGGGCCAGGGCCGACTTGCCGGTGCCGGCCCGGCCACCGAGGGACAGGATGCCGACATCGGGGTCCAGCAGCAGGTCGAGCGCGATCCGCTGCTCCGCCGACCGGCCATGCAGACCGAAGGCGTCCTTGTCACCGCGCACCAGCTTGACCGCGTGGTCCGGTGCGACCCTGGCCAGAGCGCTGCCGGAGGGGCCTAGCACCGTGAGCCCGGTGTGGACCAGCAGGTCCTTGGCACCCTCGTGCTCGAGCCGCCCGCCCTCATACAGCGTGGCCATCTGCGCGTCGTCGACCTCGAGCTCGGCCATGCCGGTCCACCCGGAGTCGACCGCCAGCTCGGCGCGATATTCCTGGGCGTCCAGACCGCACGCCGAGGCCTTGACCCGCATCGGCAGGTCCTTGCTGACCACGGTGACGTCATGACCCTCACCGGAGAAGTTGCACGCGACAGCCAGGATGCGTGAGTCGTTGTCCCCCAGGCGAAACCCGGCCGGCAGAGACGACGGGTCAGTGTGGTTGAGCTCGACGCGCAGCGTGCCGCCGGCGTCGCCGACCGGCACCGGCTGGTTCAGTCCGCCGTGCTGGACCCGGAGGTCATCCAGCAGGCGCAGGGCCTCCCGGGCGAAATAGCCCAGCTCTGCGTGGTGCCGTTTGGCCTCCAGCTCGGTGATGACCACGATCGGCAGGACGACCTGGTGCTCGGCGAAGCGCAGCAGTGCCCGTGGATCGGACAGCAGGACCGAGGTGTCCAGGACATAGGTCTTGGTGGAGACCTCGCTGGACGAACGGGCGCGCGTGGAACGGGCAGCGGATCGGCTGGTGGTGGTTGCCATGTCGACTCTCCCTGACACGCGCGCTAGCGCTACGCGTGGTGGCGGTGGGCTGACCGGGACCAGGCCCTGACCAGGTGGTCGAGGTGCCGGTGCCGGCCCCCCGCCCAGAGCAGTCGCTCCATCTGGTTGGCCTCCCGGACGAGGACGGGTGTCCTGCGTCACGTCCGACGTTAGGCCGACTTCCTCGTCCGACACACCATTCTGGCGGCGTGGCGCAAAGGTCCGACTCCTCGTCGCCGACGGTTCACCCGCGGGTCACCTGCGCGGCACCTGACCGCCGCGGCGCCTGTTGCCCACTGCCCCAAGGAAACCGGCACGGGGGCACCTGGCCAGGTGTCGGCATACGGCCTCGAGCCCGGCCAACCACCAGACGGGGTATGCGGAGGGGTCACCCTCCGAAGCGGCGCTCCCGCTCGGCGTAGGCCCGCAGGGCACGCAGGAAGTCGACCTTGCGGAAGTCGGGCCAGTAGGCCTCACAGAAGTAGAACTCGCTGTGCGCGCTCTGCCAGAGCAGGAAACCACCCAGGCGCTGCTCGCCACTGGTGCGGATCACCAGGTCCGGGTCCGGCTGGCCCTTGGTGTAGAGGTGCTCGGCGATGTCCTCGACCTCGAGGGCGGTGGAGAGCTCCTCCAGCGTGGTGCCCCGCTCGGCCGCCTCGGCCAGCAGGGAGCGCACGGCGTCGGCAATCTCCTGGCGCCCGCCATAGCCGATGGCCACGTTGACCACCATGCCGTCGACGTCGGCGGTGCGGTCCACGGCCGCCCGCAGGACCTGCACGGTGTCGGAGGGCAGCAGGTGCGCTGCGCCGACCAGGTTGATCCGCCACTGGCGCCCGTCGGCGAGCTCGGTGACGACGTCCTGGATGATGCGCAGCAGCGGCTCGACCTCGCGCGCGTCACGGCGCAGGTTGTCGGTCGAGAGCAGCCAGAGGGTGACCACCTCGACGCCGGCCTCCTCGCACCAGCCCAGCAGCGGCCTGATGTTGTCCGCCCCCGCGCGGTGCCCGTGGGCCGTGTCGGCCCCCCGCAACTTGGCCCACCGACGATTGCCGTCCAGCATCACTCCGACGTGCCGCGGCAGCCGGTCGGCCGGGAGGCTCTTGGTCAGCGATCGGTTGTACGCGCGATAGAGGAGGTCGCGGGGAGAGCGCATAGCGGCAAACCTACTCGCCCGTGGTGGCTGCACGCGGGTGGGATCCCTGGCCCATCACGGACCGCCGTCAAGTTACCCCTTCGTAACTTACGGCAACGTAGGTTACGCTGGTGCCTATGGAAGACAGCCCCGCACGAACCACCCGGCACCGGGCGGAGTCCGCGATGCAGGACGTCCGCGAGACCGCTGACACGGTCCGGGAGAACGCCAAGGAAGCCGTCGCAGCGATCAAACCCAAGCTGCGCGGCTGGCTGCACCTGGGCACCACCCCGCTGGCCCTGGCGGCCGGCATCGTGCTGGTGGCCCTCGCGCCCACCACGAGCGCGCGCATCGCCTCGGCGATCTTCGCGATCACGGCCGTGCTGCTGTTCGGGACCTCGGCGATCTATCACCGTGGGTCCGGCCACTTCAGCGACCGCACGAGCCGCGTGCTCAAGCGGCTGGACCACGCCAACATCTTCCTGATCATCGCCGGCACCTACACGCCCTTCGCGGTGCTGCTGCTGCCGGAGGGCCAGGGTCGCACCCTGTTGTGGTTGGCGTGGGGAGGCGCCGTGCTCGGGGTGCTCTTCCGAGTGTTCTGGGTGGGCGCCCCGCGCTGGCTCTACACCCCGGTCTATGTGGCGCTGGGCTGGGTGGCGATCTTCTACGTGCCCGGCTTCTGGCGCAACGGTGGCGCGGTGGTGGTCGCCCTGATCGCTGCTGGCGGGTTGCTCTACACCCTCGGCGCGGTGGTCTATGGCACCAAGCGCCCCAACCCGTCACCGCGCTGGTTCGGCTTCCACGAGATCTTCCACGCGTTCACGGTCGTGGCCTTCGCGGCGCACTACATCGCGGTGTCCTTCTCCGTCTACGGCGCGATCCCCGCAGCCGCCGGCTGACCCCTTTGAGCGGCACCTGTCGCCCTGTCGCCCTGCCGCTGCACCCGCGTGCCGCCCTGCCGCCGGCTGGCTCCTGCCGCAGCGAGCATTCAAACAGGCAACGTCCAACCCTCCCTGGCATCGCTGCAGGTCAGAGCGTCGTCAGCTGGCCGCCGGGCCCACATTGCCTGTCTGGGTGCACGCCCGTTGTCAGCTGGAGGGGCGGTCGCCTGCCCTGCCGTCGTCTCCCCCGCGGACCTCGCCAACGGGGCCATCAACGGTCGGGCCCTCGCCAACGGGGCCCTCGGCGGTCGGGCCCTCGCCCGGTGCACCAGTGTCCCCCTCGCCGGCCTCGCGGGCGCGGCGCTCCTGGTTGAGACGCTCCTCCTCCAGTCGCAGCTCCTCCTGGTGGTTGAGTCGGCGGAGTCGCTTGTTGAGGTCAAAGCCGAGCAGGATCACGACGCACGCGAGGAAGAACACCGCCAGGAAGCCGCCCAGGCCTGCGGTGATCTCGACACCGGTGCCGTTCACGAGGCCTGCTCGGTGCCGCGGTCACCCTCGGAGCCACCATCACGGTCGTCGTCACTGTCACGGTCATGGTGGCCCTCGACCTCGGTGATCTCGTCGTCCAGGTCCTCGGTCTGGCGTGCGTCGTCGACGCCGTCGCCGTCCTCGTCCTCAGGGGACGGGGGGACCGAGCGATACACCGCCACGACCTCTCCGTCAGCGTCCCGCTCGGGGGCCTGCCGGCAGACGGCGTCGGCGTCCACGTCTCGCAGGCCGGCAAACAGGTCATCCTCGGGGAGGGTCGGCTCGAGCAGCGAGAACGCCAGCTCCCAGTCCTCCGTGGGGTGGACCCGCTGCTGCAGCTCCATCGGCACCTTGAACCAGAACCCGTCGGGGTCGACCTGGGTGGCGTGGGCACGCAGCGCGTCGTCGCGGGCCGGGAAGAACTGCGCGCACTCCACGTGGGTCTGGATGTCGCGCTCGGCGCGCTTGCGCATGCCGGTCATCCAGTCCTCATAGGGCGACTCGAGCCCCTCGGCCAGCATCGCCTCGTGGATCGCCGAGATCCGCCGGATGGACCAACCGGAGAAATAGACCTTCTGCGGCTGCCACGGCTCACCTGCATGCGGGTATGCCGCGGGGTCACCGGCGGCGTGGAAGGCCGCCATCGACACGGTGTGGGTCATGATGTGGTCGGGGTGGGGATAGCCGCCATTCTCGTCGTAGGTCGTGATGACGTGGGGGCGGAACTCACGGATGACCCGCACCAACGCCTCGGCAGTGACCTCGAGCGGCTCGAGCGCAAAGCAGCCCTCGGGCAGCGGGGGCAGCGGATCGCCCTCCGGCAGACCAGAGTCCACGAACCCCAGCCAGGTGTGCTGCACCCCGAGGATCTTCGCGGCGGCTGCCATCTCGTCACGGCGGACCTGCGCCAGGTCCCGCTCGATGTGGGGGTCGCCCTTGAGTCGTTCGTTGAGGACGTCGCCGCGCTCGCCGCCGGTGCAGGAGACGACCATCACCTCGACGCCGTCGGCGACATACTTTGCGGTGGTGGCGGCACCCTTGCTGGACTCGTCGTCCGGGTGTGCGTGGACGGCCATGAGGCGAAGCTCCTGGGACACCCTGCGCTCCTCGTGTTCTGGTGTGGCGGACAATGGAGTCGCGCCCCTGCGCGACACAGTCACCTATCCTCTCACCTTCGGGGCGCGGGACCTTCACCAATATCGCGGCACGCATCTAAACGGAGCACCACCTGTGAGCACAACCAGCCCGACAAGCCCGACGAGAACCAGCAACCGCACCTGGTGGATCGTCGGGACCATCGGGGTGGCCGCGATGACGGCACTTGCCATCTGGTTCGGCATCGCCGCGACCAGCGGCAAGGTCCACTGGGTCAACACCGGCTTCGATGTCATCTCCGACGAGCAGATCGACATCCGCTTCGACCTGCGTCGGGACTCCAGCCAGGCGGTCGTGTGCGACCTGCACGCCCTGGACGAGCACCACGGCCGCGTCGGGACAGGGCAGGTCACGGTGCCTCCCACCGATGAGTCACCGAGTCGGCACATCGAGCCGCTGCGCACGGCGTCCCGTGCCGTCAGCGGTTACGTCGACACCTGCACCTACGCCGACACCAACTGACGGGAGAAGCGGCCCGCTGGGCCTTCAGGACTGCTGGCCCCTCGGCATACTCGTGACCCGATCGTGACCTTTTCATGTGGTCACCAGGCGTTTCCTTGTTAGACTTGGGGTTCGCGAAGGTCCGGGCCGGACTCCCTGGGGAACAGACTCCCAGGCAATCTCCATCGCCCGGACCTCACTGTTTGATCGTGACAGGGGCCCGCACTGCGTGACCCTAGCCCTGGCGCGTGACCCGAGGAGTGACTGAAGTGACCGACACGACCACGAAGCAGACGGCTACCTACCTGACGCCGGAAGCACACGCCCGCCTCCAGGCGGAGCTGGCCACCCTGAAGGGTGAAGGCCGCAGCGAGATCTCCCAGCGCATCGAGGAGGCCCGCGAGGAGGGCGACCTCAAGGAGAACGGCGGCTATCACGCCGCCAAGGAGGAGCAGGGCAAGATGGAGGCCCGCATCCGCCAGCTTGAGCAGTTGCTCCAGAACGTCGACATCGGCGAGGCGCCGAAGGACGATGGTGTCGTCGAGCCCGGCATGATTGTGACCGTCGAGATGTTCGGCGACCAGGAGAAGTTCCTGCTCGGCAGCCGCGAGATCATGGACGAGGGTGAGTCCCTGACCGTCTACAGCGAGAAGTCCCCCATGGGCGCTGCGATCCTGGGCCACGTTCCCGGTGACGACGTCACCTTCAACGCCCCCAACGGCAAGAGCATCGACGTCAAGGTCATCTCCGCGACGCCCTACTCCAGCTGACCAAGCACTTCCGATACCGCCTCGTGCGGCCGACTCAGTCGGCCAGCACGGGGCGGTATCCATGTTCGGTGAGGCAGTCCACGACCCGCTTGGAGTGCTCCTGCCCGTCGGTCTCCACGGTGACGCCGATCTGCACCTGGTGCACGTGCAGCGAGGCTGTGGTCCGCCCGTGCTGCACCTCCAGGACATTGGCTCGCTCCTGGGCCAGCAGGGCGAGCAGCCCCGAGAGGGAGCCAGGACGGTCCGCCACCGTGACCCGGAACTGCAGATAGCGCCCGGCGATGCCCAGGCCAGTGCGGATGATCCGCAGCATGAGCAGCGTGTCGATGTTGCCGCCGGACAGCACCGCCACCACGGGCTTGTCCGGGTCGAAGGCCGGCTCGTCGCCTGCCTCTGCGGACCGGTTCATCAGGTGCGCCACCGCGGCGGCTCCGGCTGGCTCAACGACCAGTTTGGCGCGCTCCAGCAGGAACAGCATGGCGCGGGCGATCGCGTCCTCCCCCACCGTCTCCACGCCGTCCACCAGGTCGCGCACCAGGTCGAACGGCACATCCCCCGGCCGGCCCACGGCGATGCCATCGGCCATGG
The DNA here is from genome assembly GCF_023923225.1 of Ornithinimicrobium faecis. Lineage (GTDB taxonomy): Bacteria > Actinomycetota > Actinomycetes > Actinomycetales > Dermatophilaceae > Ornithinicoccus > Ornithinicoccus faecis. The sequence continues at coordinate 3,781,317 of NZ_CP099489.1, forward strand.
TGGTCATTTTCGCGACCGGCACCGGGTGACCAGCTGCCAAGGAGTCTGGCCACGCGGCGGCCTCCTCTGCCTGCACGCCGATGACCTTGACGTCGGGTCGCACGGCCTTGACCGCCGTGGCGATGCCGGCCAGCAGTCCCCCGCCGCCGAGACACACCAGGATCGTCCCGACGTCCGGGACCTGCTCGAGGATCTCCAGGCCGCAGGTGCCCTGACCGGCGACGATCGCCGGGTGGTCGAACGGTGGGATGAAGACAGCGCCGGTCTCTTGCTCGACCTCGCGCGCCCGCTCGATGCAGTCGTCGATGGTGGAGCCGACCTGCTCGACCGTTGCGCCATAGCCGCGGGTGGCCCGCAGCTTGGGCATCGAGGCGCCGTTGGGCATGAAGACCGTGGCCTCGATGCCGAGCAGTTGGGCGGCGAGCGCGACGCCCTGCGCATGGTTGCCGGCGCTGGCCGCGACCACTCCGCGGGCTCGCTCCTCCTCGGTCAGACCTGCCATGCGGTTGTAGGCGCCGCGGATCTTGAACGATCCCGCGCGGCCCATGTTCTCGCACTTCAGGTGCACCTGGGTGCCGGCCAGGGTGCTCAGCGCCTGGCTGAACTCCATGGGCGTCGGGTGCATGACGTCGGCCAGGAGGTCGCGGGCTGCGTCGATGTCGGCTGGGGTCACAAGTGGCGTCGTTGGCACAGCAGTCACCCTAGTGGCTGGGCGGGCAGCTCAGCGTCCCACCACAGCCGTTCACCCGCGGGGGTGACAAGAGCACCCCCGCGGGACGGAACAGCGATGGGGCCTCAGGCGGCGTCCTCCTCGACGTCGGCCCCTGGGACGCGCTCGGACATCCGCAGGTCCTCCTTGTCGAGGGGGCCCGTCATCGGCTTGTCGATGAGATAGCGGACGTAGGCGTAGTTGGTGAAGAACCCGGGCAGGTACTCCCCCAGCGAGACATAGGCCAGCACCTCGCGTGCCCTGGCCAGCGGCTCGACGGCGTCGCCACCCAACTCGGCGGCCAACCGTCCGGACTCCTCCTCGATCAGGTCCGAGACCATCTGGCGGGTGATCGCGCGCCCATCGTCCAGCGTGGTCGCGTTGCGGATCCACTGCCACAGCTGGGCCCGGGAGATCTCGACCGTCGCGGCGTCCTCCATCAGGTTGTCGATCGCCACGGCACCGGCACCACCGGTCCAGGCCGCGAGATAGCGCAGTGGCACCGTGATGTTGGTGCGCAGACCGGCCTCCGTCACGACCGGGTCAGCGTCGATGGTCAGCAGGTCACTGGCGGTCACCTCGACCTCGTCACGCTGGTGGTCGCGCTGGTCGGAGCGCAGGCCCAGCGCATCGTCGAAGACGTCGGTGCAGGTCGGGACGAGCGCCGGGTGCGCGACCCACGAGCCGTCGAAGCCGTCGCCGGCCTCGCGCTCCTTGTCCGCGCGGATCTTCTCCAAGGCCGCAGCGGTCGCAGCCTCATCGGTGCGGTCCGGCACGAAGGCCGCCATCCCGCCGATCGCGTGGGCACCGCGCTTGTGGCAGGTCTTGACCAACAGCTCGGTATAGGCCCGCATGAACGGGCTGCTCATCGTGACAGCCGAGCGCTCCGGCAGCACGAAGCCCGGGCCGCGGTGCGCGAAGGTGCGGATGTAACTGAAGATGTAGTCCCACCGCCCGGCATTCAGGCCCGAGGAGTGGTCGCGCAGCTCATAGAGGATCTCCTCCATCTCGAACGCCGCCGACACGGTCTCGATCAGCACGGTGGCCCGGATGGTGCCCTGCGGGATGCCGAGCAGGTCCTGCGCCATGACGAAGACGTCATTCCAGAGGCGGGCCTCCAGGTGCGACTCGAGCTTGGGCAGGTAGAAGTACGGTCCCGCGCCACGCGCCAGCAGTTCCTTGGCGTTGTGGAAGAAGTACAGCCCGAAGTCGACCAGGGAGGCCGGCAGCGGCCGTCCGTCGACCGACAGGTGCTTCTCGCACAGGTGCCAACCCCGTGGACGCAGGACGATGGTCGGGGTCTGCCCCTCCACGGCATACCGCTTGCCCTTGTCGTCCGTGAAGTCGATCTGGCCGCGGATCGCGTCGGCCAGGTTGAGCTGCCCGTCGATGACGTTGAACCAGGTGGGCGCGGTGGCGTCCTCGAGGTCGGCCATCCACACCCGGGCGCCAGAGTTGAGCGCGTTCACGGTCAACTTGCGGCTGGCCGGACCGGTCATCTCGCAGCGACGGTCCTCCAGACCCGGCGCCGGCTCAGCCACCCGCCAGGACTTGTGCTCGCGCACCGAGCGGGTCTCGGGGAGGAAGTCCAGCTGCTCGCGCCCGGCGCTGATCTGGTGCTGACGCACGCGGCGGGCCTGGAGCAGCTCGGCGCGGCGGCCGGCGAAGGCACCGTCCAGCTTGCGGACGAAGTCCAGGGCCTCGGCGGTGAGGACCTCGTCGAAGCGGGGGTGCTCGGAGCCGCGGATCTGGACGGCACCGTTGGTGCCCCGGTGGGTGGTGGTGGTCATCTCAAACTCCTTGTCGTATGTCGTGTGGCCGGGTTGGCTGGTCAGCCGGGGTGCGGCGGTGGTCGCCCGGTGCGGGGCGAGGGCCGGTCCGGCTGACCAGCCGTGGGGGCCGGGGCGATTCTTAGTGGAACTGCTCTTCCTCGGTGGAGCCGGTGAGCGCGAGGGTGCCGCTGGTCGGGTTGATCGCGGTGGACACCTTGTCGAAGTAGCCGGTGCCGACCTCGGCCTGGTGCTTGACGGCGGTGTAGCCGCGCTCGGCGTCGGCGAACTCGGCCTCCTGCAGCTCGACGTAGGCGCTCATGCCATTGCGGGCGTAGCCGTGGGCCAGGGAGAACATCGAGTGGTTGAGCGCGTGGAAGCCGGCCAGGGTGATGAACTGGAACTTGTAGCCCAGCGCGCCCAGCTCGTCCTGGAACGCGGCGATCTCGCTGTCGGACAGCGCCGACTTCCAGTTGAAGGACGGGGAGCAGTTGTAGGCGAGCATCTTGCCCGGGAACTCCTTGTGCAGCTCGGCCGCGAACTCGCGCGCCAGGCCGAGGTCGGGGGTGCCGGTCTCGACCCAGATCAGGTCGGAGTGGGGGGCGTAGGCCTTGGCGCGGGCAAGCACCGGCTCGATGCCGTTGCGCACCCGGTAGAAGCCCTCGCTGGTGCGCTCACCGGTGATGAACTCCTGGTCGATCGGGTCGACGTCGCTGGTCAGCAGGTCGGCGGCCAGGGCGTCGGTGCGGGCGATCACCAGGGTGGAGACGCCCAGGGTGTCCGCCGCGAGACGGGCTGCGTTGAGGGTGCGCACGTGCTGGGCGGTGGGCACGAGCACCTTGCCACCGAGGTGGCCGCACTTCTTCTCCGAGGCGAGCTGGTCCTCCCAGTGCACCCCTGCGGCACCGGAGACGATCATCTGCTTCATCAGCTCGAAGGCGTTGAGCGGGCCACCGAAGCCGGCCTCAGCGTCGGCGACGATCGGCACGAGATAGTCGGTCTCGTTGATCTCGTTGGACCAGTCGATCTGGTCGGCGCGCATCAGGGCGTTGTTGATGCGGCGGACCACGGCCGGCACGGAGTTGGCGGGGTAGAGGCTCTGGTCGGGGTAGGTCTGACCCGAGAGGTTCGCGTCGGCCGCGACCTGCCAGCCGGAGAGGTAGATCGCCTCCAGACCGGCGCGGACCTGCTGGACGGCCTGGTTGCCGGTCAGCGCGCCGAGGGCACGGGTGAAGGTCTTGGTCTGCAGCTGCTCCCACAGCTTCTCGGCGCCGCGGCGAGCGAGGGTGTTCTCCTCCACCACGCTGCCCTGCAGACGCACCACGTCCTCGGCCGAGTAGGTGCGCTCGATGCCGGACCAGCGGGGGTTGGCGGCCCACTCGGTGCGCAGTGCCTCGGCGGCCGACGTGATCGTCGTGGGCCCCTCGGTGGACTCGGTGGTGGCGTCCGGGTTGTTCAGCGTGACGGTCATGAGACGTCCCTTCGGTGTCGGTGGGCGCTTCCTGGCGAGCTGTCGCAAGGAACGCCGTTCTGGTGCGTGGACCCATCATTGAGTCAAGTTCCACCCCATTTGCCACGAATCTTCCAGTCAATTTTTACGTTTCTTGCGCTACGGTGGCGCAATGACAGATCTGGCCTCCGTTCCTGACTCGATCACCATTGGTCGCCAGCTCCGGCACATCCGGCGCGGCTCGGGTCGCACGCTCGATGACGTCGCCGGCGCCGCGGGCATCTCCGGCTCGGCGCTCTCGCTGCTGGAGAACGGCAAGCGCGAGGCCAAGGTGTCGACCCTCGCCGCCCTGGCCAAGGCCCTCGACACCGACCTGTCCGACCTGCTGCAGGCGCGCCCACCGAGCCGTCGCGCCGCCCTGGAGATCGCGCTGGAGAAGGCCCAGCGTGCGGACTCGTTCGAGTCGCTGGGCGTGCCCGCGGTCAAGATCGGGCCGCGGCTGCCCACCGAGGCCCTCGAGGCGCTGGTCGGCATGCACGAGGCCCTGGCGGCCGTGCAGGCCGAGCGTGCCGCGACCCCCGAGCAGGCGAGGCGGGCCAATGCCGAGCTGCGTGCTCGCATGCGTGCTGCCAACAACTACTTCCCCGACATCGAGGCCGCCGCCGGTCAGCTGCTGGCGTCGATCGACCACCGTGGCGGTCCGATCACCCGCACTGCGGTCGACAAGCTGGCCACCCACCTGGGCTTCACCCTGGTGCACACGGCCGCCCTGCCGACGTCCACCCGGACGGTCACCGACCTGGCGAACCGGAGGATCTATCTGCCACAGCCGGACGCGGGTCAGCACGACTCACGCTCGCTGGCGCTCCAGGCGCTCGGGCACGTCGTGCTCGGCCACGAGGTGCCGGCCGACTATGGCGACTTCCTGTCCCAGCGCGTGGAGATCAACTACTTCTCGGCTGCCCTGCTGATGCCCGAGACGAGCGCTGTGCCCTTGCTGAAGCGCGCCAAGGCGGCCAAGGACATCGCCATCGAGGACCTGCGCGATGCCTATGCCGTGTCCTACGAGACTGCGGCACACCGGTTCACCAACCTGGCCACCCGGCACCTGGACCTGCCGGTGCACTTCATGCGGATCTCCGAGGCCGGGCTGATCTACAAGGCCTATGAGAACGACGGCGTCCGCTTCGCCAGCGACGCCACCGGAGCCATTGAGGGGCAACGGGTCTGCCGCCACTGGACCGCACGAGTCGTCTTTGAGCAGCCGGACCTGTCCAGCGCCTATCAGCAATACACCGACACCCGCTCCGGCACCTACTGGTGCACCGCGATGGTGGACCGCACCACCAACGGCACCTTCTCGGTCAGCGTCGGCGTGCCCTATGCGCACGTGAAGTGGATGCGAGGACGCGAGACCACCGAGCGGTCCAAGTCCCGGTGCCCCGACCCGAGCTGCTGCGCCCAGCCGCCGGCCGAGCTGGCTTCGCGATGGGACGGCAAGGCGTGGCCGAGCGCCCGCGTGCACTCCCACCTGCTCGCCGCCATGCCACCCGGTGTCTTTCCTGGCGTCGACGACACCGAGGTCCTGCAGTTCCTGGAGCAGCAGACGACCGGCTGAGCGCTGGCGGCGAGCTCAGGCGTCGATCTCCAGATCACCCAACGGCGTGGAGCAGCATGGCAGGAACTTGCCCTCGTCGATCTCGCGCTGGCGGATGCCACCGGCTTGCTGCATGTCGACCTGCCCCGACAACAGGGTGCTCTTGCACGTGCCGCACACTCCTCCCTGGCACGAGGACGGCAGCCGCAGCCCGGCCGAGGCCGCTGTCGCGAGCACCGTTGTCGCGGCATCACACTCAACCGTCACGCCGCTGCGCGCGAACGTCACCAGGTGACTGGTTCCACTCAACGCTCGCTCCGACGCAGGAGCACCAGCGTCGAGGACGAACGACTCCCGGTGAGAGCGCGCCGGGTCCGCGGCGATCAGGGTCAGGTGCTCGGCGACGGCGGCCATGAAGCGCGGTGGGCCGCAGGTGAAGACCTCACGATCGAGCACGTCGGGGGCCGCGGCGAACAGGGCCCCCAGCGTCAACCGGCCACGCGGCCCCTGCCACACCTCCTGCGGCGAGTCGTCCTGACAGATGATCGTCACCGCGGCCAGCCCCCCGGCGGCCAGTGCCTCGAGCTCGGCGCGAAAGATGATGTCGTCTGGAGTCCGCGCGCAGTGCACGAAGACGATATCCAATGGCTCGCCCAGGCCCGGCCCGCTCAGACCCGACCCACTCCCGCAGACGAGGGCCTGGTCGCGCATCGCACGGGTCATCGACATCAGCGGCGTGATGCCACTGCCAGCCGACAGGAACAGCACCTTCCGCGCGGGGTGGGTGGCGGTGCTGAACAGCCCATACGGCCCAGCGGCCGACACCACGTCGCCGACCCGCAGCTGGTCGTGCAGCCAGGTCGAGACAGGACCATCCGGCGAGCGCTTCACCGTGATCGTGGGCCGCTCGGGCTGCGCGGGAGAGGAGGAGATGGTGTAGCAGCGCTCGAGCTGGACGCCATCCACCTCGACAGTGATCGTGAGGTATTGCCCCGGTGCAAAGATCAGCCCGGCGCCTCCCGGGAGCGCGAACGTGAAGCTCGTGACGTCGTGCGTGATCGGCGTGATCTCGACGCAGGTGAGCAGCCCGTCGAAGTCGTCCGTCAACTGCTGGGCGACCTCGGGCGCCGGCAGGCGCTGCAGCATGTCGGTCATCGGCCCAGGTGCTCCTGCAACCGCTGGAGATACCAGGTGACCAGGGCGTCCACCTGATACTCACTGGACGAATAGGGCCCGGGCACAAACGCGGGGCTGCTCACACCGGCCTGGGTGCGCGCCACGAACTCACCGTCCTGCTCGTTGGTCCTGCTCCACACCTCGGTCAGGTGGTCGAGGTCATAGTCCTCGCCTTCCACGGCGTCGCGGTGCACGTGCCAGGTGGTGCGCACCAGGGTGCGGTCTGCGGCCAGCGGCAGCACGCTGAAGGTGACGACGTGGTCGGCCTGGAAGTGGAACCACGCGTTGGGCTGCGTGTGCATTGACAGCCGCCCGAGACGGGGGATGTCCAGGTCCCCCAACAGTTTCCGGCAGGCGGCCTTCCCGTCGCGGGTGTAGGACTCCCCCGCCCCGTCGAGCGGCTCGCGCTGGATCCGGAAGCCGGTGGACCGGTCGGTCAGCTCCTCGATCTCCGCGTGCGGCAGGCCGCGCTCGTCGCAGGCCCGCGCAAGGTCGACCCCTGCCTTGAGATAGCGCGCGTGCGCCGGCATCAGACGGGCCGGGATGTCCTCGAGCGCAAAGCCATAGGTCGGGAAGAACGTGCAGGTCAGCTCGGGGTGCCCGGCCTCGCAGTGATAGCACTCCCGGTTGTTCTCCATCACGAGCTTCCAGTTGCCGTGCTCGACCAGATCGACCTGCGCCGCGACCTTGGTGTTCGCCAAGTCGTGCGGTGCGAGATAGGGCTCGATCCGGTCAGCCACGTCGTCAAAGTCCTCCGGCGGCGAGGTCGCCAGGCAGATGAAGATCAGGCCACCCACAGTCCGCACGGCCACCTGGCGCAACCCGAAGCAGGCCTTGTCGAACTCGGGCGGCTGCTCGCCGGCATGGAGCAGCCTGCCGTCGGTCGCATAGGTCCACTGGTGATAGCCGCACACCAGGTTGCCGACGGACCCACGCTCCTCGAGCAGCACCCGCGACCCGCGATGCCGGCACACGTTGTGCAGGGCGCGGACCTGCCCGTCGTCGTCGCGCAGCACGATGACCGAATAGCGCCCCAGGTCGATCGTCACGTAGTCGCCCGGCTCGGCGATCTCCGGCTCGGTCGCGACAAAGATCCACTGCTTGGCATAGACCGCATCGATGTCCAGGGCAAAGATCTCCGGGCTGGTGTAGAACGGCCCCTCCAGGACATGGCCCGGTCGGCGGCGGGCCACCAGCACAGCAGGATCCGGTATGCCGTGTGCCGGCGCAGCGGTCGCGGCCGCTTCGGTGGGGGTCCGGTTGGTCGGGGTCGGGTCGGTCAGGGTCGAGTCGGCGACGGTCTGATCAAGGGTGGTCATGGTGATCCCTCCGGTCTCAGGCGGTGTGACACAGACGCAGCGCGTCATAGATGGCGGCGTGGACATTCCGGCTCGCAACGGCGTCGCCGATCCGGAACAGCTGATAGCGGCCCGCGGGGTTGGTGCGCAGTTCCTGCGGCCGCCCACCCAGCAGCGCCCGGTGATCGACCTCGCCCCGGTTGCTCGACCCGGGGACCAGCTCCAGATAGAGCTCGTCGTTGGGCAGGGTGCCGTGCTCGACGACCACCCGGTCGACGGTCTGCTCCAGGGTGCGATCGGCATACTCGCTGTAGAGCTCAGCGATCAGGCGTCCGTCGGCCCCCCGCCGCACCCCGATCAACCTGTGCGCCAGTCGCACCGCGACGTCGTGCTCGGCAAAGGCCTGCAGATAGGCGGGCGAGTTCATGGAGCCGACCAACGGGGCCAGCGCGCGCTCCGGGGTCACCAGATGGACGCGGGCGCCGGTGCGGGCCAGCTTTTCCGCGGCATCCATCGCGGGCTCCGCGCCGTTGTCGTCAAACACCAGGACGTCACCGGTCGCGTGCACACTGCCGTCCATGACGTCCCAGGTGTCGTCCACCAGGTCCTGGCCCACGGTGAGGAAGGTGCGGTTGGGCACGCCCCCGGTGGCGATGATCACCAGGTCCGGCTCCTCAGCAACGACGACCTCAGCCTCGGCGAAGGAACCAAAGTGGAACTCCACCCCGGCGTGCTTGGCCTCGGCCAGCCGCCAGTCGACGATGCCGATCAGGTCACGCCGGCGCGGGGCAGACGCAGCAAGGCGCAGCTGCCCTCCCGCAGCGTCAGCGGCCTCGAGCACGGTGACTCGGTGCCCGCGCTCCCCCAGCACCCGGGCTGCCTCGAGACCGGCGGGTCCGGCGCCGACGATGACGGCGGTTCGGCGCGGCCCGGTGCTGCGCTCGATGCGCTGTGGCAGCTGCTGCTCGCGGCCCGTCGCGGGGTTGTGCACGCACTTGGCGTCGCCGGACTCATAGATCGCGTCCAGGCAATAGTTCGCACCGACGCACGGGCGGATCCGATCCTCCTCGCCGGCAGCGAGCTTGGCCACCAGAAAGGGGTCTGCCATCTGGGCGCGCGTCATGCCGACCAGGTCGAGCAGACCGCCCCGGATCGCGTGCCGGGCGGTCGCGACATCACTGATCCGCGAGGCGTGCATCACCGGGATGTCAATGGCCTGCCGGATCTCGCCAGCGAAGTCGAGGAACGGCGCGGCGGGCGTGCCCATGGAGGGGATGACCTTGGCCAGCGTGGCGTCCCGGTCAATGGTCCCCTTGATCACGCTGAGGAAGTCGATGCCGTCGGCGACATAGTGCCGCAGCGCCTCGAGGGCCTCGTCCCGCTGCAGCCCGTCGGGGCGGTCCTCGTCCATGGACATCCGGATGCCGATGATGAAGTCCTCGCCCACCGCCTCCCGCACGGCCCGGATCACCCTGCGCGGGAAGGTCATCCGCGCCTCCAGGCTGCCGCCGTGGTCGTCCGAGCGGTGGTTGGTCGCGGGCGAGAGGAAGGAGTCGAGCAGGTGGCTGTAGTGCATCAACTCGATCCCGTCCAGGCCGGCCGCTGCGCAGCGGGCGGCGGCATCGGCATAGTCCGAGACGATCCGATCCAGGTCCCAGGCCTCCGCGATCTTGGGGAAGGACCGGTGAGCGGGCTCGCGCAGCGCCGAGGGATAGACCAGCGGCAGCCAGTCGCCGGAGTAGTTGCTGGTGCGCCGCCCCAGGTGGGTGACCTGGGTCATCACCGCGGCACCGTGCTCGTGGACCTCGTCGGTCAGCCGGCGCAGCCACGGCACGATCTCGTCGCGATAGAGCAGCAGGTTGCCGAAGGCCGGTGGGCTGTCCGGGGACACCACGGCCGAGCCACCAATCATGGTGAGCGCGACCCCGCCCCGGGCCTTCTCCACGTGATAGGCCCGATAGCGGTCCTTGGGCAGTCCGTCCTCGGCATAGGCGGGCTCGTGCGAGGTGCTGACGATGCGGTTGCGCAGCGTCAGGGACTTGAGCGCGAAGGGCTCCAACAGCGGATCGAGGTGCTCCACATGGCCAGTGTGACGCTCTTTACCCCTGAAGAGAATCAACAGTTCCCGCACGAGATCGTGCAATACTTTTGCATGATTGATCCACGGCTGCACGTGCTCAGGGTCGTCGCCGCCCGGGGCACAGTTACGGCCGCTGCCCACGACCTGAGCTACACCCCCTCTGCCGTCTCCCACCAGCTGCGCGGGCTGGCCCGGGACCTTGGGGTCACCTTGCTCGAGCCCGATGGTCGGGGCGTGCGGCTCACCGTCGCCGCCCGCATCCTGCTGGAGCGATCCGACGAGCTCTATGCCCGGTGGGAGGAGATCCACGCCGAGGTCGCCGAGGCCGATCCCGAGCCGGGCAGCACGCTGCGCCTGTGTGGGTTCTCCACTGCTGCAGCGGCACTGCTGCCCTCAGTCGCTGCTCGGGTGCGGGCCGACCATCCGCACAGCACGGTGCGGATCATCGAGGCTGACCCGACCGAGTGCTTCGACCTGCTGCTCGCCGACCAGGCCGACCTCGCGGTGGTGGTCGCTGTCCCCGGATTGCCCTCCACCACCGACGCGCGCTTCGAGCAGGAGAGCGTGTTGGAGGACCCGCTGGACCTGCTCGTGCCGGCCGACCACCCGCTGGCCCACCGGTCCTCGGTGTCACTGCGCGAGGTCGCCGACGACCCGTGGATCCTGGACCGCCCCGGCAGCACCTTCCACAACCTCACCCAGGCAGCCTGTGCGGCAGCCGGGTTCTCACCCTTCGTTGCCCACGAGGCCGTCGAGTGGGAGACCGGCGCGGCGCTGGTCGACGCCGGCCTGGGCGTCTCGCTCGTCCCCCGGTTGGCCCGGCTCCCGGGCGGTTATCAGATCATCCGCGTGCCGCTGCGTGGTGACCCGACGCCGGCCCGGCACATCCGCAGCAGCATCCGCCGGGGCAGCCGGCGCCAGCCCGTCGTCGCGAGCGCGCTGACCGCCCTGGCCGAGGCCGCTCAGCGCAGTGCGTCGATGCCTCGCCCTGTTGACTGAGGTGTCAGCACCTGCTCGGCCACCCGCCGGGCCACTCCGGGGTGATCAGCGGCCAGCAGCCCGGCAGCAAACAGCAGGTATGCCGTGTCCACGGCCGGGTGCGCGTCCTCCGGTGGGCGCCACCCACCACCGTGGTCGGTGAGCACCGCGCGCAGGACCGTCTCGGCCCCGCCCTCGGGAGCGTGTCGCAGGACGCCGCCGGAGCCCAGCAGGTGGCGGACGTTCTGCAGCGGTCGCGGAGCCTCACCGGGGTTGGCGGGACGCGCGTGGCGTCGTGCGGCCGTGGTCGCGGCGAGACGGGCCAACTCCAGGTCCAGCTGCTGCTCACCGAGCAGCGAGGCCGCGTCCGCGTCACCGGGCAGAGTGGCCGGCTGCTCGTGCACCCGCTGCACCCACGCCGCCAGGGCTGCAGACTCCGGGACCGCGAGCGCTTCTGCGTCTGCTGCCTCCAGGACGCCCGGAGCATTCCACCGCATGCCGAGGTCGCCCTCGACGGTGCGGGCGTGCCACAACCGGGCGACGACCTCCTTGCGCAACGTCGCGTCCTCGCCCTCGGGGGTGATGACGGAGTAGACGTCGGTGGTCGCCCCACCGATGTCGATCACCATCACATCGGCACCTCGCGCCGCGGCAACGGTCTCGACCCCCGTGAGGACGGCATCCGGGGTCGCGGCACGCACCAGGGAGCCGAACAAGGGCCCCCTGGACAGCCCCTTGCCCCCGATGACGTGTCGCAGGAAGACCTCGCGGATCGCGGCCCGCGCTGAGGTCGGTTCGACGACCCCGATGCGCGGGAGCACATTGTCGGCCAACACATAGGAGCGGCCGGTCGCCTCGAGCTCCGCGACGACAGCGCCCTGAGCCTCGACATTGCCGGCGACCACGATCGGGGCGCCGACGCGGGAGCGGGCCAGACGTCGGGCGTTGTGCACCAGCACCTCGGAGTTGCCGCCGTCGGTGCCGCCGACCAGCAGCACGATGTCGGGCCGGTCGGCCCGCAGCGCGGTCACGTCGGCGGTGCGCAGGGTGCCGGTGGCCACGTGCACGACCTTGGCCCCGGCGCTGAGCCCGACCCGGTGCCCGGCCTCGGCGGTGACCTGCCGTTCATATCCGACGACTGCCAGGCGCAGGCCACCACCGGCACTCGAGCACAGCAGCACGCGGTCCCGGTCCTGCAGGTCCGGCACGTCGTGTCCGGCTGCGGCACACTCCGCCGCCACCGCGCGGACCCCGTCAAGGACGTCGCTCTCAAGCGTCGTGGGGGTCGCGGCACGGGCCAGGAGGGTGCCGTCGGCAGCGAGCAGGGCCGCCTTGGTGAAGGTCGAGCCGACGTCGACGCAGAGCAGGGTCAGCTGAGCAGTTGCCACACGGACATGATGACAAGCAGCAGCGCCCCGACTGCCATCAGGACCAGGCCGCCCAGGATCTTCGGTCGGGCAGCTGCCGGATTGGGCCCTTCACCCTCCACGCCGAAGCCGATCTCGGTGCCGATGTCCAGGGTCCCCGGAGGGCCTCCGAACCCACCCTTGCTGGCCACCTGTGCCCGTGCCTCGTTCCGCTGGTGGCGGCCCCACAAGAACAGGGCGGCTCCGAGGATGATCAGGAGCACGGGGAGCCCAAACCGCAGCGCAACGTCCATGGCGGCAAACTTGCCACACCGCTGAGTCGACCGCCACTGCGCACGGCGAGTGTCGGCATACCCCGTGCCTGTCCCCAGCCGTGGGCGAACGGGGCTCTTCCCACCCAGGCCACCCACCATGGTCGTTGGCCGGGGGCGGCGCATACTGGAGGCATGCGCCAGTCCCGTCCCGAGATCCCAGGTCCCCCGCTGCCCGGTCGCTCCGAGGCGCTCCCCGACATCCCGGTCACCCACGAGGTGCTGGGCACGCCCCTGCACGGACCGTGGGGGGAGAGCTCGGAGATCCTCTATGTCGCGATGGGCTGCTTCTGGGGCACCGAGCGGATCTTCTGGAGGCTGCCCGGTGTGCTCTCGACGGCCGCTGGCTACATGGGTGGTCTGACGCCGAACCCGACCTATGACGAGGTCTGCAGCGGCCGCACCGGCCACGCCGAGGCCGCCATGGTCGTCTATGACCGCTCGCAGACCGACCCCGAGACGCTGCTGCGCTCGTTCTGGGAGAACCACGACCCCACCACGCAGGACCGCCAGGGCAATGACCGCGGCACGCAGTATCGCTCCGCGATCTATTGGACGACCCAGGAGCAGGAGAGCGCCGCGCTGGCCACGCACGACGCCTTCCAGCAGGTGCTGACCGACAACGGCCACGGTGAGATCTCGACCGAGCTCGCTCCGGCCTCGGAAGTCGGCCCGTTCTACTACGCCGAGACCGTCCACCAGCAGTATCTGCACAAGAACCCGATGGGCTATTGCAACCACGGACCGAACGGCATGACCTGCCCCGTCGGGATCGTGCGCCAGGACCAACTGCCCAGCCAGGAGTCGGTGCTCGGGCGCGAGTGACTCACGCGAATCGGCATCGCCGGTGGCTAGTGTCGTGACGTGAGCGACGGTAATGCACTGGGTGGCACGCGCGTCGTCTTCATGTGCGGGCCCGCGGGGTCCGGCAAGTCGACGGTCGCCCGCGACCTGGAGAGCCAAGGACTGGTCCGGCTGTCGTTCGACCAGGAGGCCTGGGCACGCGGCCACCGGAGCATGCCGCTGCCCGAGCAGGCGCACCGAGACATCGAGGCCGAACTGCAGGACCGCCTCAGCGCCCTCGTCACCGCAGGCAGGGACGTCGTGCTGGATTTCTCGTTCTGGTCCCGGGCGATGCGCGAGGACTACCGCGAGCTGTTGCGGCCCCTCGACATCGAGCCCGAGACGATCTATCTGGCCACCGACCGGGAGACCTGCCTGAGCCGGGTGCGGGCGCGCGGCATCGACCACGCCGACGACTTCCAGCTGTCACCGGATCTGGCGGCCGCCTACTTCGACCACTTCGAGGTGCCCACGCCGAAGGAGGGGCCACTCACCGTGCTGGGCGCAGACGGCCGGCCCCTCTGACCAACGCTCGAGGCGCAACAGGACCGACGTGCCACGGCTCAGGCGCTGACGCGCAGCCTCTCCACCGGTTGCCCCGTCACGTCGGCGATGAGGTCAAAGTCCTTGTCGCAGTGCAACACCGTCAGCCCTGCCGTCTCTGCAGTGGCCGCAACGATCAGGTCTGGAACCTTCGCCGCGCGATGATGTCCGCGCTCGGCCAGGAGTCCCTGCACCACCAGGGCTCGGGCTTCCATGGCTGGAGTCAGGTTCTCCACCGGCACGTGACTCAACGGAGGCTGCTGGAACCCGTTGGTCCAGTCTGCGCCAGACCGCGCGGAGTATCCCAGCTCGAGCAGCGTGACGGTCGCGGCTCGGACCAGGCCGCGGTCGATTCGCTCCATCCAGACCACCGCGTCGGGTGAGGTCGACAACCGCGCGAACGCAGACGTGTCAATCAGCCATGGCTGAGTCAGGACCACGCGGCTCCCCTGACCGTTTCGTCGCTCAGATCGGCGAACCGATCGGCGAACCGATCAAGATCCTCGCGGGTCGTCGCTCGGGCCGCCCCGCCCAACCGGGCTACCGCCCGGCGTAGGTACTCGTTGCGCGACAGCCCGAGCCGCGCCGCATCAGCATCAACACGGCGGATCGTTTCGTCATCCAGATTGCGGATCAGAACATCGGTCATGGCAGACCACCTCCTGATAGCACAAGATATCAGCGCTCTCATGGCGTCACCAATCCCGCCGAATAGCCTGCTCTTGACCACATCCATGCACCGAGAGTAGGTCGATCCCGGCGGGGGCGGCCGGGGTTATCCACAAGAACCAGAGTCAGCGGCGGCCGCGGGTCCGCGCCGTGGCAGGAGCCGTCCATGGGTCCTCGGGCCACGGATGCTTCGGGTATCGCCCGCGCATCTCGGCCCGCACCTGGGCATAGGGCCCGGACCAGAACGAGGCCAGGTCGTCGGTGACCGCAAGCGGCCGACCGGCTGGCGAGAGCAGGTGGAAGAGGACCGGCACGCCGGCCACCCTCGGCGTCTCCGCCCAGCCGAAACACTCCTGCAGCTTCACCGCGACGACCGGCCGCCCCTCCGGATCGTCCACCGCCGGATAGTCGATCCGCACGTCACGTCCGCTGGCCACCCCCAGCCGCTCGGGCGCCAGCTCACCGAGCCGGGATGCCTCCGGCCAGGGCAGCAACCGCCGCAACGGGTCGTGCAGGTCGATCCGATCGGCGCGACCACCACCCGCGAGCGCATCGACCTCTGGGCCGAGCCACTCCGGCCACCTCTGCTCCAGCGCAGCATCGGACACGTCGGGCCACGGCTCACCGTGGACGCGGCGCAGCAGGGCCAGTCGGCGGCGCAGGGCGTCCGCAGCAGGCGACCAGGTGAACATCGCCAGTCCCTGGGTTGCCAGTGCGGACTCAACGGCTGCGCGAGCATCCTCGGGGTTGGGTCGCACTGCGGCAGAGGCGAGTTCGATCGTTCCGAGCGACCGGACCCGGCGGGCGACCACCCGGTGATCGCGGAACGTCGCTGTCGTCTGGTCCGTGAGCAGTCCCCCTGCGGCGAGCTCGGCCGACTCCGCACTCAAGGGCGCCGCGGCGCGGATGACGGCCCCGGTGCCGGCAGCGACTCGTCCCTCGGCCCGCGCCACGTCCGCGACAGCGAGCCACTCCTGTCCGCTCAGGCTGCCAGGCGGGAGGGCCGCTCGGGTGCCGGACGCGAGCAGATAGACCTCCCCCATCCGTCTGGCGACCCGGTCGGGGTGGGCCAGCGCGACGACCAGCCCGATCGCGTCACCGTCGGACGCAGGGCGCCCGCCAGCGCCCGAGGCGTCCACCGAGGCCTCCGTATGCCGAGTGGCCAGGTCTCGCAGACGGCGCACCTCGTCCTTCCATCGGCCTGCGCCGGGGGCACTGCCGCGACGCAGACTGCGCAGGAGCGCCGACAGGTCGCCACCCTCCGGCCGGTGGTCGTCGGCCAGGGCGGCGACCACCTCGCCCGCCGTGCGGGCGCCGACCAGCTCCGCCCCGTCGAGCAGAGCGCGTGCGAGGCGGGGATCAGCCGGCACCCCGGCGAGGCGTTGCCCCAGGTCGGTGGCTCGGCCCTCCTCGTCGACCGCACCGAGGCGGCGCAGGACCGTCTCGGCATCGTTGAGGGCTGCTGGCGGCAGCGCATCGGGCAGGGACAACCCCGCCCCGCGCGGGGATCCCCAGCAGGCCAGGGTCAGGGCCGGCCCGACCAGGTCGGCGACGACGACCTCGGGCGTCACGTGTGCCGGCATCGCCGCGAAGGTGGTCTCGTCAAAGCAGCGGACAGCGATCCCCGGCCCCTGTCGTGCCGCACGTCCAGCACGCTGGATCGTCGCGTCCCGCGAGGCCGCGACAGTCACCAGCCCGGACATGCCACGTGCGGCATCGCGTCGCGGCTCGCGGGCCAGGCCGGCATCGATCACGAGGCGGACGCCCGGGACCGTCAGCGAGGACTCCGCCAGCGAGGTCGAGACCACGATGCGGGGTCGATCCCCCGCGGTCGACCCGGCGGTCACCCGATCCTGTGCCCGCGGGTCGAGCCTGCCGTGCAGCTCGAGCACCTCCGCGTCCGGCACCAGAGCGCGCACCCGAGTTGCGACACGATCAACCTCCCGGACACCGGGGACGAACACCAGCGCATCGGGCGGCGCGGTCAGCCCGAGCGTGGAGCCCGCCCGAGCGTGCGCGTCAGCCACTGTGGCAGCGACGTGCTCCAGGAAGGTGTCGGACACTCCTCTCGCATCGGTCCGCGCCGCAGTCGGAGGCCTCCACCAGACGTCGAGCGGGTGCAGAGCGGAGGGGCAGTCCACGACCGGCGCCGGACCGTGCTGGTCGTCTCCGAGCAGGGACGCGAAGCGGGGCGCGTCAAGGGTCGCCGACATCGCCACCAGCACCAGGTCGTCGCGCAGCGCCCTGACCTCGGCCAGCATCCCCACCAGCAGGTCAGTCTCCAGCCCACGCTCGTGGACCTCATCGAGGATCACCGCACCAGTCCCCGGCAGGTCCGGGTCGGCCAACAGACGGCGGAGCAGGATCCCGGGCGTGCAGAACTCAACCCGGGTGCCAGCCGACACGCGGCGCTCGCCGCGCACGGTGAAGCCCGCAAACTCACCGAGTGGCGTGCCACTCAGGGACGCCAACCGCCGGGCCGCAGCACGTGCCGCGATCCGACGTGGCTGCACGACGACAACACGACCCGCCGCGCCGGGAGACCCAGCACCCAGCACGTCCGCCACGGCCGGTGGGGCGAGCGTCGTCTTGCCGGTCCCCGGTGGCGCCTGGACGACGGCAACTCCACGCTCGCGAACGGCGGCCTGCAGATCAGGCAGGGCCGTGGCGAAGGGCAGGCCCTGCCCCATCCGGGCCAGGTCGAGCCTCACGTGAGGGGCCGCTCGGCCCGCCCGAGCGAGAGATAGCCCCACGGCTTGGACAGGCCTGGGCCCGGCACATACCAGGAGTCCACGGTGCCGAGCCGGAACCCAGCCGCCTCCACCAGCTCCGGGGCCGAGCGCGTCAGGTGGCAACCCGCCACCATGGCCCGCTGGAGCGGCTCGGCCCGCTGCTGCCAACGACGCACCCGCTCATCGGGCGACCGGCCGTGCTCCAGGAAGTGCAGTGCCCCGCCGGGCCTCAGGACGCGGGCGGCCTCTGACAGCGCCCGGGCCGGGTCCTGCACGGTGCACAGCGAGAAGGTGACCAGCACGGCGTCCACGCTCGCGTCGGGCAGGCTGATCCTCTCCGCCCGCAGGTCGCCCCGGGTGACCTCGACGGGGCTGTCTCCCACGGCATACGAGGCCATCTCCCACGCCAGGTGGGACGGCTCCACCGCGATCAGCGAGCGCACGGCGGCGGGGAGGTGGGGCAGGTTCAGGCCGGTGCCGAAGCCGAGCTCCAGGACGTCACCAGACAGGTCGGCACAGACCCGCTCCCGATAGCGCGCGACCTCCGGGTTGTTCAGCGTGGCATGGGTCAGCCGCGGCACCACGCGCTCGCTCCACCAACCCATGTCGCCAGTGTGTCAGGAAGTTCATCAGGCGCCGTCGTGCCAGCGCAGCACCCGCAACGCCCGCAGGGTGTTCCACCGGCTCGGCGCGCCGTCGCCGTCCTCCAGCTCGAAGTGGATCAGGCCGCGGTGGGTGTTTTCCTGCAGCCAGGTGCCGTCGGGCTGCTGCTTGTCCCGCACCTGGTCTGCGGCCTCGGCCAGTCGCGGATCCGGCGTGCCGCCGACGGCCCGGAAGTAGTCGAGCCCACGCAGCACGTCATAGTGCCACTGCGGTGGGAAGGAGAACTGCAACCAGTCGGGATCGACGACCTCGCCGGTGCTGGCCCGACGGAACAGGTCGCGGCTCAGGAGATACTCCTCCCCTGCGCGGCGCGCGGCCGACACGTCCTGGGTGCCGCTGGCCCGCTCATACTCCAGCAGCCCATCCAGCACGCAGATCGTGCTGTGGAACGAGGACCGCGTCGAGCCGTTCTCGGCCTCGCAGTTCCACCCGCCGTCCTCGAGTTGTTCGCCCAGCAGGCGGGTGACGATGCCCTCGACGTCCTGGCCGAAATAGGCACCGAGCGCGACCGCGCCGCCGTTGACGCACGGCTCGACCTCGCCCTCGAAGAACGGCTCACCGGCATACTCCCACCGGCTGGTGTCCCGGACCTCCTCGACGGCGGTGCGCACCGCCGGGTCAGCAGGGTCGACCCCGCAGTCCCGCAGGAGCCGCAGCGTCGGCAGGGTCGCGACCCACGGCTGCGCCTCCGGGTCACCGACGACCGGTCCGGGCGGGCGCCAGCCCTGGCCCGGGAAGCAGGCGCCGCCGGCCCACTGCCCGTCGGCCTGCAGATCAAGCAGCCGTTTGCCCCAACCGCTGGTCGCCACCAGGGCACGCTCGGCCGCGACCTCCTGCTCCGGGGCGTGGGTCAGGTCGCGCAGCACCTGCCAACGGATCGCCGGATCCCCCGCCAACAGCCAGCTCGTCACGTCGTCGTCGCTCATAGAGACGACGCTAGAACCCATTGCGGACGGAACACGTCAGGTTTGCTGATGCCCCTCGATCGCGCGGATCACCTCGGGCCGCAGGTCGGCGGCGGCGATGACCGCATCGACCGAGCCGACCTCGACCGCCCGGTGGATGTTGTGGACACCGTCGAACTCTGCGGCGACCTCACTGATCTTGTCCGACCGCAGACCGGCGCGGACATCGGCGAGCTCGACCATCAGGGCCGCTCGCTCCTCCTGCGAGGCAGCATTGATCCGTTCCTGCAGGTCCTTGACCTCCGGACTGGCCGCCGCCCGCTTCTCCACCTCGCCGGCAAACACCACCGCCGCCGCCGGAGCCCCGCCCAGGACCGAGGCGAACGAGCCCTCGATGGCGAGCACCGTCATACGGGGATTGAGCCGTTTGGAGAAGACCACGAAGGCTCCACCGTGATAGCGCGAGATCACGCAGAAGACGATCGGCCCGTCAAAATTGACGATGGCCCGGCCGATCTCGGCGCCATACTCCAGCTGCAGGTGGCGCATCGAGTCCGGTGACCCGTCGAAGCCGGACAGGTTGGCCAGCACCACCAGGGGCCGGTTGCCGCTGGCGGCGTTGATCGCGCGCGCCGCCTTCTTCGACGAGCGCGGGAACAGCGTGCCAGCGGTGTAGGTGTCGGGGCCGTCCGTGGGCGGGAAGCCGTGCCGCGGGACCGGGCGGGACTCGATGCCCAGCAGCGCCACCGAGTGACCACCGATGTGCGCGTCCTGCACCACCGCCGTGTCGGCATCGGCCATCCCGGCCCACCGCTCCAGCGTCGGGTGGTCCTGGTCGACCAGGGCGGCCATGACGGTGCGGATGTCGAAGGCCTTCTTGCGGTCGGGGTTCTTCTCGGCGGAGAAGATGTCGCCCACCGTGGCAAAGTCCGGCGCGGCCGGGTGCGAGTGGGGGTATGCCGTGAGGTCCCGATCGGCGGGATCGCTCGTCTCCACGCGGCGCGGGCCGGGCTCACCAGGAGCGGTGTAGGTGTGCTCGTAGTGCGCCATGAGCGTGTCGACGGCACCAGCCAGGTCGCGCGCCCAGTACTGCGCCTGACCGTTTGGCCCCATCACCCGGTCATAGCCGCCGATGCCGTGGTTGTCCTCGGCCGAGACGCCGCCGGAGAAGTCCAGCGACTGCTTGCCGGTGAGCACCATGGCGCTGTCCGGCGTCATCACCAGGATGCCCTTGGTGTGCATCAGCATCGTGGCCTCGGCGTTCCAATAGGGCTGGGCGCCGACGTTGATCCCGGCGACGACGACGTTGATCTCGCCGCCGGCCTGAGTGAACTCAACGATCCGCTTCAGCGCCGCGGCCACCCAGTCCATGTTTTCCGTGCCCGAGTCCATCGAGATCCGGGCACCGGCGGAGACGGCAAACCACTCCAGCGGCACGCCCATCTCCTCGGCCAGGTCGATGGCCGCGATGACCCGGGTGCACTCCGGCTCGGATAGCGCGCCCAGGGCCTTGATCGGGTCGCCGCACAGCACCACGCGCGTGACGCCCTCGGGGTGCAGGTCAGTCGGCGTGGTCACCACCGCGACGATGATCCCCGCGGTGTTCAGCCCGTGCGGGCGGTCGACGGGCACCAGCGCGCCGGTCTCGTCCAGGTCGTGCTCGACCAGGGTGCCGCCCTCGCCGGTCAGGGCGTCGGCCAGCTCATAGGGATAGACCAGTCCGCGGCGCCGGGCCCGCAACACCTTGCTGCCATAGTCGTCCAGCGGCTTCAGCGGCTCGGTCGGCGGGGCCTCGAAGGAGGCCACCACGCCTGCGCCGGACTTGGCATGGAACCGGATGGCGGCCTGCACCGAGGTGCCATCGGGGCGGGCGACCCGGCCCTGCGCGACGACCTCCTCCAGCCCGGCCCGCTCGGTCAGCGGGGTGATCTTGTGCTGCAGCGTCGCCAGCTCGGCCGGCGTGGCCTCAATCACGGGCCAGACCTGCAC
The DNA here is from genome assembly GCF_023923225.1 of Ornithinimicrobium faecis. Classification (GTDB taxonomy): domain Bacteria; phylum Actinomycetota; class Actinomycetes; order Actinomycetales; family Dermatophilaceae; genus Ornithinicoccus; species Ornithinicoccus faecis. The sequence continues at coordinate 3,802,396 of NZ_CP099489.1, forward strand.
CCAGACGTGGTTGGTGTCGAGCTGGACCCCCTCGGCGCCGCGTTTGGTGCGCGCCCGGCGGATCGCCTCCAGGCAGCTCTCCACGGCCCGCTCCCCCTGCGGCAGGCTGACGACGGCACCATTCTCATCCCGTATGACGCTCAGTTGCCTGACCTGGGCGAGCGCCACCAGTCGCCGGTCGGCTGGGTTGTCGGGGGCCACGCACTCATACAGCAGCACGTCGTCCGGTGCCTCGATGCGGGTGATGTCGAACTCCCGCAGGCGCCACAGGTCGAGGCGTCGGCCCACCATCGGGTGGACGCCGCGCACCAGCGTGTCCTCGTGGGTCCCGCCCTGATCGTCGGGTCGGAAGGTGAGGTAGTCGACCTCGCGTCCGCCCCCGGGGCAGCCGCCGACGGCGACTCGGCGGCAGTCCACCGGGAAGCCGAGCCCCGCGAGCACCCCGGCCAACTCAGCGCTGGCCTCGTCGGAGGACTCAGGCATGTCGGGCCAGCGCAGATAGAGGTCCATCACGACCTCACCGAGCTGGCGACCGGCAGCGGCCTGCTCGGTCAGGGCGGCGACCAGAGCCGAGCCCGGGTCGCGCAACTCGTCGAGCGTGCCGACCGTCGTGATCAGGCGGGTCGGCCGGTCATCGAGCACATAGTCGGCCAGCACCAACTCCCGGTCGGCGGCGGTGAGTCGCGTCACGTCGTGCAGGTCGAACTCCCGATAGTGCCGGCGCACCAGCACCTCGAGCAGTGGCTCCCAGCGGGATGTCCCCTGCTCGAGCCGGTCGGAGAGGATCCCCGCGATCTGCACGGGGATCGCGACGATCTCCTCGATGCGCGCCGCACGATCCGGGACCTCCTCGGCCTCCGCGAGGGCGGCGACCTCCTCGGCCAGCCCCTCCAGGGCACTGGCCCGCACCGCAGCCACGAGCTGCTGGTCGAACCAGCGGAACCGGATGCTGCGGGCCATGTCGCTGATGGCAGGGTGGCGCAGCTGCGTGGCGCGGACCAGCCGCTCCAGCACCAGACGTGCCTCGGTCGCCCGACCGTTCGGGGGCGGCGGCTCCCCGAGCCAGGCCTGCAGCACGGCGGTGACCACCTGCAGGTCCTTCACCGAGCGTTGCTGGGCCAGGAACACCCGGAAGACGGCGTCCTCGAGGTCCTCGCTGCGCTCCAGGTCGCTCACGCCATAGTGCGACACGACCTGCCGCAGCCGCTCGCTGAACGCCTCGGGCAGTGCGCCGCGCTCCACGTCCAGGCTCTGCAGATAGGTGTGGAAGTGCTCGCGCGGGCTGTGCACGCGCAGCTCGGTGCGCTCCTCGGCCTCGCTCGGCCGGTTGCGGCTGAGCTCGGCGAGGTCGGCGAAGGTCGCCAGCAGCTCCATCTCGCCCTCGAGCACGTCAACCCCCTGACCGCGCAGCTCGGTGCGGGCCGCCAGATAGCTCGGCAGCAGGTCCTGGTCGTCGTCCACCGGCACGTCATAGCCGAGCACCCGGGAGACCAGAGCAGCACGTATACCGTCCGCCCGGGTCTGCAGGGACGGCGCCTCGGGCGCGGGGGGCAGGTCAAGGTCGGGACCTTCCGTGGTGACCGCGGCAGCGCCGTCGGCCTCCGCGTCAGCAGTGGGCTCCAACCGCACGAGCGGGGCACCGGTCTCGACCTGACTGCCGGTGCGCACCAGGAGCTCGCGCACCCGCGCCGCAAACGGCGCCTGGATCACGGTCTCCATCTTCATCGCCTCGAGCACCAGCACCTGCGCGCCGGCCGCGACCTCGTCGCCAACCGCCACGGGTGTGGCCACGACCAACGCTGGGGACGGTGCGCGCACGATGCCGCCCTCGTCCCGGCTGACGCGGTGGATGACCTCGTCGACCTCGACCAGGTGGGTCGGGCCGTGGATGGCGCTGACGATCCTGTGGCGCCGGCCGTTGACGGTCAGACGGCCGTGGAACTGGCCCAACCGCTCGACCTCAGCGGTGACGGTCTGCTCCTGACCGCCGCCAGCGACGGTGACGCGGAACTGGTGTGGCCCGGTCTGCACCGCAGTGACCTGATAGGTCACGCCCCGCAGCTTCAGGTCCACCGGACGGCCCACCTGGTGCTGCACCTGCGGGCGACCACCCCGTGCGGTCTCGAGGAGACGACGCACCTCGACCTGCACCTCGTCCATGTAGGCGTCGATGCCCGCCTGCACCAGGGCCACCCCAGAGTGCTGGTGGCTGACGAGTCGGCCCTCGGCCCGGACCCGGTCGATCCACCCCGTGTCGCACCACACGGGGGCTCCGCCCCCGTGTCCCCCCGCTGGGGGCTCCGCCCCCAGACCCCCAAGGTCCGGGCCCACAACCTCGGGCTGCTGGAGCAGCTGCAGGACGAAGCTCTTGTTGGTGGCACCGCCCTCGATGACCACCGTCGTCTCACCGACGGCACGGCGCAGTCGCGACAGGGCCTCCGCGCGGTCGCGGCCATAGGCGATGATCTTGGCGATCATCGAGTCGAAGTCGGCCGGGATGCTGTCGCCCTCGCCGACCCCCGTGTCGACCCGGATGCCGGGCCCGGTGGGGAACTCCAGGAGCGTGATCCGGCCCGGGGCCGGAGCGAAGTCACGGTCCGGGTCCTCGGCGTTGAGTCGGGCCTCGACGGCGTGACCGCGCTCGGTCGGTCGCTCGCCCTCGAGGTGCCCACCGGCTGCCACGTGCAGCTGGGCGCGGACCAGGTCCAGCCCCGTCGTGGACTCGGTGATCGGGTGCTCGACCTGCAGGCGGGTGTTGACCTCGAGGAAGGCGAACTGCTGGGTCTGCGGTCGATAGAGGAACTCGACGGTGCCGGCGCCCTCATAACCGACGGCGAGCACCAGGCGCTCGGCAGCGGCCTTGAGCTCCTCGGACTGCTCAGCGGTCAACAGCGGGGAGGCGGACTCCTCGATGATCTTCTGGTTGCGGCGCTGCACGGAGCAGTCGCGCACCCCGATCGCCCAGGCTGTGCCGTGGCTGTCGGCGATGACCTGCACCTCGACGTGCCGGGCGTCCGTGACCAGGCTCTCGAGAAAGACGACACCGCTGCCGAAGGCTCGCTCGGCCTCGTCCCGGGTGCGCTGATAGACGTCGCGCAGCTCGCCCTCGTCGGTGACCTTGCGGATGCCGCGACCGCCACCACCGGCGGTGGCCTTGAGCATCAGGGGATAGCCGATCTCCGCGGCCCGGGTCACCGCGTCCTCGAGGGTGTCCAGACCGCTGCGGCTCCACGGGGCAACGGGGACCCCGACCTCCTCGGCAATCAGCTTGGAGCCGATCTTGTCGCCGAGCTTGCGCATCGCATCGGCACTGGGGCCGATGAAGGTGATGCCCAGCCGATCGCACAGGTCCACGAAGGCCGGGTCCTCGGCCACGAAGCCCCAACCCACCCAGACGGCGTCCGCCCCGGTCTCCACGAGCGCCCGCTCGAGGACCGCGAGGTCGAGATAGGGCCGCGCAGAGGCAGGCCCGAGGGAGTGGGCGATGTCTGCCTCACGCACGAACATCGCCCGCCGGTCGGCATCAGTGAACAGCGCGATGGTCTGCAACTGGGGTCCCCCGGCGGCGTTGTGATCCCGCACAGCGTGGATCAGCCGGACCGCGGCCTCACCTCGGTTGACGATGGCGATACGAGAGAACATCCGTCTCCAACTTGATCGGGCGCGGGGCCGGTGACAGTCGTGCACACTGACGTTGCCACGTTCGGGGGACTACTGGCTAGTCGACGCCCCGTGAGCAGCAGCACAGACCCCGCAGAGGGGTGTCGTCACGCTACCCGCAAAAGCCCCGAAAACAGCGCTGCCCCCGCAACCTCGTGGGTTGCGGGGGCAGCGAGCGTATGACGCTGGGTCGGGTCGGTTGCGACCCTCACCTGAGGTGACTGATCAGCACCCCGGCGTCAGGTGGGTCACGGAGCGGTCGGTGCGCCCGGCATCTCGACGATGGACGAGGCGTCCGGCGCGGCGATGTCCACCGGCTGGCCCCAGTCGTCCATCTTCATGACGGTCTCGGCACCCTCAATGTCGAAGGTCACCTGGCGCATGAAGTTCTGGTCGTCCAGCCACACGTCGTAGGTGATCTCGGCCGGCATGCCAGCAGCGCTGGCGTCCTCGAGCCCGGCGGTGTCGAGCAGCAGCTCGTAGTGGTTCAGCGACTCACCGTCGACGTCCTCGGGACCGACGAAGGTGATCTTCTGGGCGCCGGTCTCCCAGTCGTCCCACTGCGAGGTCATGTCGATCTGGTTGGTGAACTCGTCAGCGTCCTCACCCATGACCTCCTCGAGAGGCATCTGGATGAACTGGCCCTCCTCGGTGACGCCCGGCATCGACATGTAGGCGTTGCCGTCGACCATGATCATGTGGATGGCGCCCATGCCGGGCATCTCCATGTTGATGTCCATGGCCGGGGCACCGGACAGGTCGGCCTTGCCGATCATCGTGACGGCCTGGCCCTCCATCTGCATGTCCATGTTCATGGTGAACGAGGTCATGGAGTCCATGCCCGGGCTCTTCAGCTGGGCCACGAAGGCGGCCGGGTCGACCTCTTCGCCGGCTGCTGCGTCGCCACCCTCGGCCCCGGCACCTGCATCGGTGTCCTCGGTCTCGGTGCCCGTGTCGGTGCCGGCGTCAGTGTCCTCAGTCTCGGCACCCGTGTCGGCGTCCTCGGTCTCGGCGCCAGCGTCGGTGTCCTCGGTCTCGGCACCGGTGTCGGTGTCGTCAGTCTCATCGGCGCCGGCATCGCCCTCAGCGCTGGCGCTGGGCTCCTCGACCTCTGGCGAGTCCTCGCCACATGCTGCGAGCGTGAGCACCAGTGCCCCGCTCGCCGCGATCATCCCCCACGTCGTGGTGTTCCGTCGCATATCTCTGCCTTCCCTCTGGTGTGGCACATAGTGCCTGGTGCGGCACCTGGTGCCTGTTTCACCTCATCGTTTCACAGCCACCGCGTGGGCTGTGTTCTTATTGATCCAACTGATTGACGACTCGCAGAGCCCTGAGGTTCCATGAACGGCAACACCATTTTCCGCCACCACGACACGGCCGTGCTGTCCGTCACTGCGGTCGACGCACCGGTGGTGGTCACGTCGGCGCAGTTCGACGAGCAGTTGACTGCCACCTATGAGCGCACCAACATGCGCTCCGGCATGCTCTCGCGACTGGCCGGCATCCAGGAGCGCCGCTGGTGGCAGGAGGGCACGACCTTCGTCGACGGCGCCATCGAGGCAGGGGCCAAGGCCATCGCCGAGGCCGGGGTCGACCCGGCCCGCATCGGGCTGATGATCAACACCTCCGTGAGCCGTGAGCACCTCGAGCCGTCGATCGCCGTCAAGGTCCACGCCGAGCTCGGCCTGCCGTCCAGCTGCCTGAACTTCGACCTGACCAACGCCTGCCTCGGCTTCGTCAACGGCATGCAGCTGGCCGCGACAATGATCGACGCCGGCCAGATCGACTACGCCGTGATCGTCGACGGAGAGGGCTCGCGCCCCGCCCAGGAGAGCGCCCTGGCGCGCCTGTCCGGCCCCGACGCCACCGCCGAGGACCTGCAGAACGAGTTCGCCACGCTGACTCTGGGGTCGGGGGCCGCCGCGATGGTCCTGGGCCGGGCCAGCGAGCACCCGGAGGGACACCGGGTCATCGGTGGCGCCTCCCGTGCCGCCACCCAGCACCACGAGCTGTGCGTCGGCGACTACGAGCGGATGAGCACCGACACCAAGGGGCTGCTGGTCGCCGGCATGCAGCTGGCCAGTGACCTGTGGGAGGACGCCCGCGAGGACTTCGACTGGACGGACATGGACTGCTATGTCGTGCACCAGGTCTCGACCGTCCACACCGGCCGCACCGCCAAGGTCCTCAACCTGCCCAGCGACCGCATCCCGCTGACCTTCCCGACCTTCGGCAACATGGGCCCTGCCGCTGTGGCTGTGGCCCTGGCCAAGCAGGCCGAGCAACTCACCCCAGGCGACCGCGTGCTGATGATGGGCATCGGCTCGGGTCTGAACATGACCTGCCTGGAACTGGCCTGGTGACCACCGGGTCACCTCTCCCGCAGGGACTCCCGGGCGTTGACCCGGCCTGGTCCCGCACCGTCCTGGCCCCGGATGCCGAGGGCACCTCGCGCACCTGGCACGTGCTGGACAACGGTCCGCAGCTTGACGCCGCTGGCACCGCCGTCGAGCACACCCTGCTCTGCGTGCACGGCAACCCGACCTGGTCCTATCTCTGGCGCCGGGTGATCGCTGCTGCCCCGCAGGGATGGCGGGTCGTGGCGGTCGACCACCTCGGGATGGGCTTTTCGGAGCGCACAGAAACCCCCCGGACTCTCGGTCAGCGTGTCGCGGATCTTGGCCAACTGACCGCAGAGCTCGGGATCGATGGCCCGGTCTCCACGCTGGCCCACGACTGGGGGGGCCCGATCAGCCTCGGCTGGGCTCTCGCCCACCGTGACCAGGTGCAGCAGGTCGTCCTCACCAACACCGCCGTGCACCAGCCGGAGGGCTCACCCCTGCCCAGCGCCATCGCCGCCGTGCGCACACCGCCGCTGCTCGACCTGATCACCCACCGCACTCCGGGTTTCGTCTGGGCCGCCACTGCGACCTGCCGCCCGGCGCTGCCCAAGACGGTCCGCGACGCTTTCGCAGTCCCCTATGCCTCACCCGAGCGTCGGACCGCGGTGCGGGACTTCGTGGCGGACATCCCGATCTCGCCCCGACACCCCAGCACCCCGGCGCTCACCGAGATCGCCGAGGGCCTCGGCGGTCTGGCGCACGTGCCGGTCCTGATGGTGTGGGGCCTGCGGGACCCGGTGTTCTCCGGTCGCTATCTGGCTGACCTGCAGCGCCGCCTGCCCCACGCGGACGTGCACACCTATCCGGACGCTTCGCACCTGCCGCTGGAGGACCGACCCGAGGGCGTCGCCCTCATCTGGGACTGGCTCACCAACCGGCCGGACGAGGTGGCTGCCGACCCCTCGCAGTGGGTGCCGATCCAGATCGACGTGACCGCGCCGGAGCGCACCGCGATCGTGGAGCTGTCCGGCAACGGCGGCCACATCACCTTTGGCGCGCTGGCCGAGCGCGTCGAGCACCTGGCTCGAGGTCTGCACGGCCGTGGGGTGCGCCGCGGCCAGCGGGTTGCCCTGCTCGTCAAACCCGGGATCGACCTGACCACCGTGCTGTATGCCGTGTGGCGCCTGGGTGCCATCGCCGTGGTCGCCGACGCCGGCCTGGGGCGGCGACGCCTGGGCGCAGCACTGCGTGGTGCAGCACCGGACCACGTGATCGGCTTCCCCGCAGCACGGGCCCTGGTCCTGGCAGCCGGCATCCCGGGCCAGTGGATCCGCCTCGGCCCTGAGGACGTGTCGTTGCTGCTCGCCGAGGGCGTGGGCCACCAGCCCAGCCCGGGCGAGCTGATCAGTCCCACCGCCGAGCTCGATCTCGATGGGGCCATCCTGTTCACGTCCGGCGCCACCGGGCCGCCCAAGGGTGTGGTCTACACCCGCCGCCAGGTTGGGGCCCAGGTTGCCCTGCTCCGGGACGGCTTCAACCTCCGACCCGGTGAGCGCTTCGTGGCCGCCTTCGCACCGTTCGCGCTCTATGGTCCGGCCCTGGGCCTGACCTCAGCCGTCCCGGACATGGACGTCACAGCACCCGACACGCTGACCGCAGCGACCCTGGCCGACGCCGTCGAGGCAGTGGACGCGAGCATCGTGTTTGCCTCTCCCGCAGCACTGTCCAACATCATCGACACCTCCGACGAGCTCTCCGAGACGCAGCGCGAGCAGCTGCGCCGACCCGAGTTGGTGCTGTCGGCCGGCGCCCCGGTCCCGGCAGACCTGCTGCGCCGGGTCAAGGACCTGCTGCCCGCCGCCACGACCCAGACGCCCTATGGCATGACGGAGGCGCTGCCGGTCGCCACGCTCGACCCGACGAGCCTGGACCCCAGCGATCCGGCTGACCGCCAGGCCGGGGTCTGTGTCGGTGTGCCGCTGCAGGGGGTCACCGTGCGCCTCGCGCCGGTGCACGCCGACGGGAGCACGTCCGAGGAGCTCAGCACCGCCACCGGCGAGCTCGGCGAGATCGTGGTCCGGGCCCCGCACGTCAAGGACCGCTATGACCGGCTCTGGGGCACCCAACGGGCCAGCGCGCGACCGGCCGGGTGGCACCGCACGGGAGACGTGGGTCACCTGGACGACCAAGGCCGGGTCTGGGTCGAGGGCCGGCTCGCCCATGTCATCACCACCGCCGAGGGCCCCGTCGCCCCGTATGCCGTGGAGTCGGCCATCGAGTCCGTCCCCGGAGTGCGCCGGGCCGCCGTCGTCGGTGTCGGCCCCGTCGGCACCCAGCAGGTCGTCGCGATCGTCGTGCCGCAGGGCGCGAACGCACGCGGCCGCCAGCGGGACACCACCGTGCCCGCTGACGTGGCCGCCCGGGTCCGGGAGGTCGCCGGGGTGCCCGTCGCGGCGGTGCTGCGCAAGGACTGGCTGCCCGTCGACATACGGCATGCCGCCAAGGTCGACCGGACCGAGCTCGCCCGCTGGGCCACCGCCCTGCTGCACGGCAGCCAGGTCGCGCGCGAGGCTTTCCGCCGGCACCCGAGGGCGCCGTTTCGTCGGAGTCGTTGATGCAGACAGACCCGTTGCGCCCAGAGTCGTTGCCCCGCACCGGGGGTCACTAATGCGTTTCCTGGTGACCGGCGCCAGCGGCATGCTCGGACGCGCCGTCGCGGACACCCTCGCCGAGCGCGGCGAGGACGTGACCGTGTTGCAGCGACGGCCGTCGGGCAGCCCCCACCACGAGGTGCTCGGTGACGTCGCCGACCCGATCGCTGTGCAGGCGGCGGTGGACGGACAGGACGCGGTGATCCACCTCGCGGCCAAGGTCAACGTGGTGGGCGCGTGGGAGGACTATCGCCGCACCAATATCGAGGGCACCCGCGCCCTGGTGGAGGCCTCGCGAGCCGGCTCCGTGCAGCGCTTCGTGCAGGTCTCCTCGCCCTCGGTCGCGCACGCTGGCGACTCCCTGGCAGGCGTGGGCGCCGGGCCAGCCGACCCCGAGCGGGCGCGCGGCAACTATGCCCGCAGCAAGGCGGCCGCGGAGCTGATCGCCCTGGGCTCGGACGGTCCAGACCTGACCGTGACCGCGGTGCGCCCCCACCTGGTGTGGGGCCCTGGGGACACCCAGCTGATCGGGCGGATCCTGCAGCGCGCCAAGGCCGGTCGGCTGCCGATCCTGGGGCGCGGCACGAGCCTGGTCGACACGACCTATGTGACCAACGCGGCGGACGCCATTGTCGCTGCCCTCGACCGGGCCGAGGAGGCTCGTGGGCGGGCCCTGGTCGTGACCAACGGGGAACCGCGGCCCATCGGTGAATTGATCAGCGACATCTGCCGCGCCGGTGGGGCACCTCCCCCGCGTCTGCGCATCCCGGCTCGGGCTGCCTGGGCCGCCGGTGCCGCCGTCGAGGGCGTCATGGCCCTGTCGCACGTGCTCCCCGGGGTGCCCCCGATGACCGAGCCGCCCCTGACCCGATTCCTGGCCGAGCAGCTGTCGACCGCGCACTGGTTTGACCAGCGCGAGACGCGCCAGGTCCTGGACTGGACACCACGGGTGAGCCTGGCCGAGGGGCTCGAGCTGCTGGCCGAGGCGACTGCAGCAGAGCAAGAATCGACAGACCACGAATCGGCACAGGGCACCACCTCCCAGTAGCGTGGGTCGCACCGGGTGGCGACGAGACGAGGGACTGGGGCTGAGGCATGAGCAGGGCATCGCGCGCACGTCGGGCCGCCTCTGCGGCGGCCTATGGCGGCGGTGGGGTGGCCATCGCTGGTCTCGCGGGCTGGGCCCTGCTGCAGGCTGAGGTGCAGATCGCCAAGCGGGTCATCGGTGACGGCCCCGGAGTCTCCCAGAAGCACGAGGGCACCTATGGCGCGGGTATTGGTGAGGCACACCGGATCCTGGTCCTGGGTGACAGCACGGCCGCGGGTGTTGGGGCGAGTCGGCCCGAGGAGGCGATCGGCTCCATCATCGCCACCGGCGTCGCCGCCCTGAGCGGGCGTCCCGTCGAGTTGCGCAATGCCTCTCGCAGTGGCGCCACCTCCCCGCAGTTGCTCGGTCAGCTCGAGCGCGGACTCGCCGACATGCCTGATCCCGAGGTCGTGATCATCATGATCGGCGCCAACGACGTCAAGGAGCGCATCGACCGCGCGGGGTCGGTCCGGGCGCTGAGCGAGACGGTGACCCGCCTGGTCGGCCTGGGTGCCGGAGTCGTAGTGGGCACCTGCCCCGATCTCGGCACGGTCCGGCCCATCCCCCAGCCGCTGCGTGCGCTGGTCCAGCGCTGGAGCCGCGACCTGGCGGCAGCACAGACGGTGGCCGTCGTCGAGGCCGGCGGTCGGACCGTGTCCACCGGTGACATGCTCGGCCCATCGTTTCGGGAGTCGCCGGCCCAGATGTTCAGCCCGGACGGGCTGCACCCGTCCTCAGCTGGCTACGCACGCGCTGCGGCCGCCCTGTTGCCCAGCGTCATGGATGCCCTCGGGCTGCGCACCCTCGACACCGACCGCACTCCCGATCACCGCCGCGGCGAGCACGTGGAGCCCCTCGCCGAGGCCGCGCAGCGCGCCGTCCTCGACCCGGGCAGCGAGGTCAGCGCCGTGGACGTGGACGGCCGCTCCCGCGGAGAGCGCGGGCGCTGGGCCCAGCTGCTCCGACGGCACCGCAACACCGACGCGCCTCGCCGCGAACCCGCCCCCGACACGGATACAGACGCGGACACTGCCCCGGACAGCGACGCAGACACGGACCCGGCCCAGGCGGCCCCGGCGACCGCTGCCGACTCTGAGGCAGTCCCCGACCGTGACCTGGCACCCACTGACGGGGCTGACGCACCGACCCACCCGGACGCCACCACCTGACCCACGCCACGGCATACGCACTGTGCTGTCTGTGGTTAGAGTGGACCCTGGTGTGCCGGGAAGTCTGGTCGGCGTGATGCCACCGACCCCAGGAGACACCGATGTCTGATCACCAGGACACCCCTTCGCCGCCCGCACACACGACGCTGGGGCGGGGCACTCACTCCGAGGTCGTTCGCATCGGCAGCTTGCTCCGCAAGGAGACGGTCGGCGGCATGCTGCTGGTCGGTGCCGCCCTCGTCGCGATCGTCTGGGCCAACTCACCCTTCGCCGACAGCTATTTCGCGATCCGCGACGTCGAGTTCGGCTATGAGCCCTGGCACCTGAAGCTGAGCATCGGTGCGTGGGCCGCCGACGGGTTGTTGGCGATCTTCTTCTTCATGGTGGGGCTGGAACTCAAACGCGAGATCATGATCGGCGACCTGCGCCAGTGGGACAAGGCCATCGTGCCTGTTGCGGCAGCCTTCGGCGGCGTCGCGGTCCCCGCCCTGATCTATCTGGCGATCAACTGGGGTGACTCCGCGGCCACCCAGGGCTGGGCGATCCCGACCGCGACGGACATCGCCTTCGCGGTGGCGGTGCTGGCCATCATCGGTTCGCACCTGCCGCCGGCGCTGCGGATCTTCCTGCTGACGCTGGCGGTCGTCGACGATCTCATCGCGATCCTGATCATCGCTCTCGTCTATTCCTCTGGCATCAGCATGTCGATGCTGTTGTGGTCTCTGATCCCCCTGTCGGCCTATGCGCTGCTCGCTCGGCGACAGCGACCTCTCTTCCGCACCGGTCACATGGCAGCCTGGCTGCTGCTGCTGCCCATCGGCATCGCCTTCTGGGCCCTGGTCCATGCGTCTGGCATCCACGCGACCATCGCCGGGGTCATTCTCGGCTTCACGATCCCAGCACGGACGCGCGCGGACCGGGGCGAGCCGGACGGCGACAGGCACCACGGGCTGGCCGAGATCTTCGAGCACCGCATCCGGCCTCTTTCCGCCGGCTTCGCGGTCCCGGTCTTTGCCTTCTTCTCCGCGGGCGTCGCGATCGGGGGGGTGGAGGGTCTCACCACGGCCCTCGGCTCAACGGTGACGATTGGCATCGTGGCCGGACTCGTGGTCGGGAAGATTATCGGCATCACGGGGGTCACCTTCCTGGTCACCAAGGTCACCCGCTCTCGGCTCGACCCCTCCCTGCGCTGGATCGACGTCATCGGTGTGGCCGGACTCGCCGGCATCGGCTTCACCGTGTCGCTGCTCGTGGCCGAGCTCAGTTTTGGGATCGGCACCGAGCTGGGCGACAAGGCCAAGGTCGGGATCTTCGTTGCCTCGCTGCTCGCGGCGATCATCGGCTCGATCGTGCTGAGCTCCCGCAACCGCTACTACGCCAAGCTTGAGGCCGCGGACGCGGTCGACGCCGACCAGGATGGCGTCCCGGACATCTACGAGACTGACACGCATGACTCGGGCAGCACCACGCGAGACTGAGGCCATGACTGACGACCTGGTGACCGCCCCGTGGGATCCCTTGTCCCCGAGTGAGGTCGCGGGACTGATGGCTCGGACCGACCGGCCGTGGTTGATCGCCGGCGGTCACGCCATCGACCTGTTCGTCGGGCGCACGACCCGGGCGCATGCCGACATCGACGTGCTCCTGCTCCGGCGGGACCAGCAGGCTGTGCACGAGGTCCTGCCCGGCTGGGAGATCTACGCGGCGGAGCCACCCGGACAGCTCCGTCGTTGGCTCCCCGACGAGACATTGCCGACCGGGGTGCACGACATCTGGTGCCGCCCCGGTGCCGACTCCCCCTGGCGAGTGCAGTTCATGCTCGACGAGGCCGAGGGCGACGAGTGGATCTCCCGACGCAACGCACAGGTGCGGCGTCCGCTCGGTGAGCTACGGCATACGTCTGCCTCTGGTCTGCCGTTCCTCGCGCCCGAGGTGCAGCTGTTCTATAAGGCGCGTGGCCGCCGACCCAAGGACGAGCAGGACCTGGAGACCGTGCTGCCCCACCTGTCCGGTGATCAGCGGGCCTGGCTCCGCGAGGCCCTCACCCTGGCGCACCCGGACCATCCCTGGCTGAGCCGCCTCGGGTGAGTTGGGCGCCTGGGCCAGCTGTCGGCATACCAGAGCAGTTTGTCCCGGTGGGAGTCCGCTGACGGTCGATCAGGGCAGGCCTCCTAGACTCGGCAGCACCGACTATCAGGAGGAACCATGCCCGAGGCCGTCATCGTTGCCGCTGCCCGCACCCCGATCGGACGTGCTTTCAAGGGTTCGCTGACCACTGTCCGTCCCGACGACCTGGCCGCGGGCGTGATCCGCGCGGCTCTGGACCAGGTGCCGGAGCTCGACCCGACCACCATCGACGACCTGCACCTGGGCTGCGCCGAGCCGTGGGGTGAGCACGGTCAGAACATGGCGCGCGTCGTCTCGGTGCTGCTCGGCCTGGACTCCCTGCCCGGCACCACGGTCAACCGGTTCTGCGCCTCCTCCGTCCAGACCACGCGCATGGCACTGCACGCCATCCGCGCTGGTGAGGGCGACGTGTTCATCAGCGCCGGCGTCGAGGCTGTGTCCCGCTATGCCGAGTTCTCCGGGGCCGGCGGCAGCAAGGAGGAGTGGCAGAACCCGAAGTTTGCCGACGCCATCGCCCGCAGCGCCAAGATCGCCGAGAGCAACCAGACCTGGACCGACCCGCGCGAGGAGGGTCTGCTGCCCGACATCTATCTCGCGATGGGCCAGACTGCCGAGAACGTCGCCACCTCCCGCGGGATCTCCCGCGAGCGTCAGGACGAGTGGGGCGTGACCAGTCAGAACCGCGCCGAGGCAGCCATCAAGGCCGGTGTCTTCGAGCGGGAGATCGCCCCGGTGACCCTTGCCGATGGCACCGTGGTCAGCACCGACGACGGCCCCCGCGCCGGCGTCACCCTGGAGAAGGTCTCCCAGCTCCAGCCGGTCTTCCGCGAGGACGGCACGGTCACCGCCGGCAACTGCTGCTCCCTCAACGACGGCGCCGCCGCCCTGGTGATCATGAGCGACACCAAGGCCAAGGAGCTGGGGCTGACCCCGCTGGCCCGCGTCGTGTCCACCGGCGTCTCCGCCCTGTCCCCCGAGGTCATGGGCCTGGGCCCGGTCGAGGCCTCGAAGCAAGCACTGGCCCGCGCCGGCATGAGCATCGGCGACATGGACCTCTATGAGATCAACGAGGCCTTCGCCGCCCAGGTGCTCCCCAGCGCCGACGACCTCGGCATGGACTTCGACAAGCTCAACGTCCACGGCGGTGCGATCGCTCTGGGTCACCCGTTCGGCTCCACCGGCGCGCGCATCAGCACCACGCTGATCAATGCGCTGCGGACCCGTGACGGCCAGTTCGGCCTGGAGACGATGTGCGTCGGCGGAGGCCAGGGCATGGCCGTCATCCTCGAGCGGCTCAACTGACCCACTCCTGATCGGCACGGCGCCGGCATCCCCTCGGGGTGCCGGCGCCGTCGTCTGTCCGTATGCCGAGGCTCACGTCTCCTCCCGGCTCCCCCACTGCGTGCGCTCGGCCTCGCGACCCAGGTTCGACCGCACGCGTAGGAGGCGAGCGGTCAGGTCAGGCCGTGGGTGCCGTGCAGGGGACCGTCAAGGCTTCATCCGCTCCCAGCCACCGTGACCTTTAACCGTCACCGATGCATGTCGGTGGTGGGTGGCAGTGTGGTTGCTGTCGGTGATTGTGCTCCAGGACCCGCCTCGCCTGTTGTCCACAGATCCGGAAAGCCATAGCATTCGTCGAACACGTGTGCTATTCTGGTGGTAGTTGGACAGGCCGGGAACGCGACGATGCGATCGGGAGGGGGTGTTGGTGGTGATGCAGGCCAGGTCGTTGGAAGAGCACCTTGAGGATTACCTGGGGCAGGAGTTGACGGCCCAGGCTCTTGCTGGTGAGTTGGGGCGGCGTCCGCGGGTGCGGCTCTCTCCTGAGGTGGAGCCGTGGTTCGTGTTGGACCCGTCGCTGTTCGAGGACATGGACGTCGATGGTTACCGCCCGCGGGTGACGATCCTGGTCGAAGACGACTCCCCTCACAGCGATGCCAACGGCAAGATGTGGTGGCCCCTCGACCTCGACCCCAACACCCCGGGCCATTACTCGCCGGAAGGCGGCTCACCGGCTGACACCGATGACCCGCGGTCGCGTGCCGCACAGGCACAACTGGCCGCGACCGCACAGTTGCGGGTGGGCCTGAGAGGTCTCGGCGTCGACGACGCGATGCTCGACTCGTTGACCGCGTTGGCGCAAGCGTGTGCCACGGTCAGCGACGAGCAGGCCCACCACGACCACGGCGAGGACAACGGGGAGGGTCTGGTTGAGGCCCCTGCTCTCGTGGCTCGCGGTCAGGCGCTGTTGTCCAGCATCGAGGCGTTGAACGCGACCGCTGGCCACCTGGACGCGGTCCTGCTCTCGGCGACCCGGCAACTGACGGGTGTCGATGCCCAGATCCTGCTGGCCGATAAGGGCGCGACGTCCCCCGATGAGCTGACCGCGTCGCAACGGAAGAAGTGGCGTGCCTACGGCAAACGTGTCACCCGCAACGAGATGGGCGCGGCGATGGGGTGGTGCCCGGGTGAGATCTCCGACCTCGTTGCTTTCGCCAACCTGCCGCCCGCGGTCACCGCCCCGGTCAACCATTCGTTGGTGACGGGTGAGTCGACGTGGCGGCTGGTGCGCCGCTACCACCGGGCCTGCTCCACCTTCACCACCGAGGACGCTGCTGCTGTGGCCAACGGGATGTTCGGCAACGACCCGAAAGCTTCCGTGTCTGAGCGGCTCGACTCTGCCGGTGAGTTCCTCGGTGGGCCGTGGCGCCACCGCGAGTTCTACCGGGCCCTGGACCGTGAAGTGAACAAGATCAAAGGTCGCGACCCGCAGTCCACGAAGAAGACTCGTGAGGATAACCTCGCCGCCAACGACACGAGGGTGTTGATCGAGGACAACGGCACCGCCCAGATCATGATCGGCTGCACCGCCACCCAAGGCGCCGCGGTCGCTGACCGCATCGAGAAGGCTGCCCGGGCTGCCCGCAAGGCCGGCGACACACGCCCCCTGTGCCAACTCCGTGCCGCGGCCGGGATCGCCCTGCTGCTGCACGGCACCGCCGACCTCGACAGCTTGCCGGACGACCCCGACCTGGTCACCGTCGAACAGTCCGAACAACTCACCAAAATCCTCTACGGACTCCCGTCTGCGCAGCTCAACGTCATCGTCCCGCTGAACACCCTGATCGGCACCACCCCCGGCGGTTTGGCCCCTGTCGATGCCGAGGGGAACCCGATCCCCGCAGCCTTCGCCGCCCCAAGCACTGCTGCTGGTCACCCAACCGCTGACCAACCAGGCACCCGCGCCAGCAGCTCGTGCACCTGTGAGTGCACCTGCGGCGCGGAGACCGGTGAGGCGACCCCTGATCGAGCACCCGGAGACGGTTCGAGGGGACAAGACTGCCCCGACCCCGACCAGACAGGACCAGACTGCCCACCCCAGCAGGCACCGCCCGAGCAGGCAGTGCCAGGAACCCAGCCGCCACCAACTCCCGGTGAGGCTGATGGTGAGGTCGGCGTCGGCGAGGTCATCGGCAAACACAGTGTCTTCCTGTCCCCGGACGAGGTCCGCACCCTCGCGCTGACACCGGGGTCGACGATGCACCGGCTGCTGACCGACCCATCCACCGGGGTCCTCGTGGAGAGGTCGATCAAGGCGTACCCGTTCGATGCTGGGATGCGGGCGCACATCATCGCCGCGGATGTTTTCTGCAGAATGCCGGGCTGTTTGAAGCCGGCGTCGATGGCGCAGATTGATCACGTCCAAGAACACGGCACTCCCGGCGGGCACACCTGCATCGCCAACGGCCAACCCCTCGACGCCCCCGACCACGATCTGAAGACCAAGAAACTCTGGGACGCGGTGATCCACGCCAACAGGGACGTCACCTGGACTACCCTGCTCGGGCGGATCTACACCACCAAGGCCCATGACTACAACCAGTACACCAAGCTATTGACTGCAGCCACCACACAGGTCCACGAAGCCATAGCGTCAGGGGATGATCCTGCTGCGGCTGTCGATGCCGCGGTGTACCAGGCCTTGTCCTACCGGCCCGCCGGCGCCAAGCTCGAAGCTGAGGATGACGACGACTTCAGCGTAGTCTTCACCGGCTGGGACTCCGTCACCCTCACCCACACCCCCGAGAGCGGACGCCGGACCTACCACCCCGCCCCCGAGGCCATGCGCGCTGAGGCACAACGCCACCACGACACCGACGACCGAATCCCCGACAGCGAGAAGGACACCGGCGGGCAAGCAGCCAACGAGCAGCCGGCCGACTCACCCACCCCCTGGCCCCGCGACCCCGACTCCCCACCACCCTTCTAAACGGGCGACCGCCGTCAGTTCTGGAGATCTGGCACCAGCGACACGGCAGGGGTCGACCTGAGTGCTGGCTCGTGACCGCTCGCTTCAGACAATGTGCTTGTCCATCCGTGCGGAGTCACGACGAAGATGTCCCCTTGGAACGCTGCCGTGAAGTGGTTGGAATAGCGCCAGGCCGGCAGGAACTGCCACTCGACGTCGGTCGAGACAGCTCGACCTTCACGGCACACCACGGTCACAAAGGTGCCCACCATTGGGCTCCAATGCCCACCGTCACGAGTCCGTTCTGGAGCGATCTCTTGCGCGATCGCCAGCACCTCGCCGCGCAGCGAGTCCATGGCCCAGTACTCGTCCTCATCGTCGTCTCCTCGGTAAGGCGTCGGTGTCATAACCTTCCTCACCTCGCGCACCTCCTGCGACTCGTTGTCGATGCAGGCGATCAGCGTGACCCCGGCTCGAGCACGCCCTCGTCGCACAATCTCCGACAGCGTCCGCTCCGTGTCCTGCAGTTCCCATGGATTTCTGTTGTGTGTCTTCATGCAGCACGAGTGTGTCGGCAATGACCCTGGTCTGGGGCGAGGGACCTCATACCTGTGGATAACTTCAACCGCGGAGGTCGCGCATCTGGTCGGCTTGGCCTCAATCACACGTCAGGAGCAGCATGGGCTACAGCACGCAGTATCTCGGCCGACTCGACATCGCGCCTCGGCTCAACCCCGAGGAGACTGTATGGCTTCGAGCCTTCCAACGCACCCACCGCGGACTCCACCCGGATGACCCGTACGCGGTGCCGATGAACCCAGGGGCGGAAGCCGTCGGTCACCCGTTGGTCGGTGAGTCTTCGCCAGGAGTCCTGATCATCCCTCGCGGCCTGCACAGCTTCGACTGGCACCCATGCACGGACGGGTGCTGCCTCCAGTGGAAGCAGGTCGAGAAGTCGAACCACGCCACCGTCGAGCTCCAATACCTGATCGACCACTTCCTGCGGCCTGGAGCGTTCGCGGCCAGTGACACCAGGGCGGACTTTGCACCATTCACGTTCGATCACACGGTGAGCGGAACCATCGCCGCCGAGCGGCAAGACGGCTGGCTCTATCTCATCCAGGCCAGAGACAACCAGCTCGAAGAGGTCACGCTCGTGCACGGCAAAGGACTCTGGTGAGCTGAGACGCCTCACTCAATGGCCCCGTGTCAGCCGATGGCCCGCCGCAGCGTGGTGAGCTCGGCGGCCAGGGGCACGGGGTCCAGACCGGCTGCCGCGTGGTCGAAGACCATCACGCGCAACTGGTCCATCAGCACAGCCGGGCCGAGGTCGGGGACGGGACCACTCGGCATACGCTCCGCCTCGGCGACGCGATCGGCGAGGTGCTGCACCAACACGCGCACCTGCGGAGACACAGAGAGCGCGTGGTCCAGCGGCAGTTGCTGCCACCGACGGACCACGCGCTCCAACTCTGTCCCGATCTCCTCGCGCGCGGCGCTCGGGTCGGGGTCACTCATGGGCGTCAGTTGCGCTGCAGGATCGCAAACAACCGCAGGAACTCGATGTAGAGCCACACCAGGGATGCGACCAGACCATGGCCCATCAGCCAGGAGTACTTCTCCGGCGCACCCGCCTGCACGCCCCGGTCGATCGAGTCGAAGTCGACGGCCAGCGAGTAGGACGCCAGCGCGACGCCCAGCAGCGAGATGACGATGCCCAGCGGGCCACCGTAGATGCCCCAGCCATCGCCGAAGCCCAGGAAGCTGGCGCCGATGTTGATCAGCAGGAAGACCAGATAGCCCATCGCCATCATCCCGAAGATGCGGCGAGACTTGCTGGTGACCTTGATGAAGCCGACCTTCCAGGCGATGAACATGCCGACGAAGGTGCCGAGGGTGGCCACCACCGCGCTGGTCACAACGCCCGGGTAGGCCCGCTCGAAGGTGAAGCTGACCGCGCCAATGAAGCCACCCTGCAGGACTGCGTGCCCCACGATGAGCGGGACGTTGACCTTCTTCTGGAAGGCGATGACGAAGCTCAGTCCGAGCGAGCCGAACATGCCCAGCAGCCAGATCGGCATCGCCAGCGGCGCCTGACCCGTGTCCGGGTCGACGGTGCCACTCACGAAGAACCAGGTGCCCGCAGCCACAGCCACCACGACGGCAAACAAGGCCAGCGACTTCATGACCACGTCGTCCAGCGTCAGGCGACCGGTTTGCGCCGGGCCAGCGGGGGCCTGGCGATACATCTGCTCCAACTGCTCGGGGCTCATCGACTCCGAGGCGCCGGGGTAGCCCATCGGCATCTGGGGCTGACCCTGTGGTGCGGGGTAGCCCTGGTGCGGCTGGCCCTGGGGAGCGGCCTGGCCCTGCTGCGGGGCCTGGTTGAAGCCCGCATACTGCTGCTGAGCTTCCTTATCGATACGGTTAAAGACAGGATTGGTCGCCATCTCTGGCCTCCTCATTAGCGGCACGTAGGTGTCGTCACGTCACAGTCTAAGCGTGTGGGGCCTCGTGATTGTTCCCCTGGGCAACCTCTTGCGCTCGGGGGGTGTTCTCGGGATATCCTGGGGAGCCGTTCCGGGGGGAACCACGGCCGTTCGAAGAGGAGCAACACGTGTCGAATCGTGCCCGCCTACGCTTGGTCGGCATCTCGGCCGCGGCCGCACTGGCCGTGCCCGGTGCCGTCGTGCCGATGGCGTATGCCGAGGGGCCGGCTCCCGCGATCGACGTCCAGTTGGCGCCCACTCCCCAAAGCGAGGGCTATCCGCGTCAGAACACCCTGGTGGAGCCGCCGGCCGACCCGGCGGACGCCTCCATCAAGCTCGGGCTGACGCCCTATCACGCGATCGCCCCCAAGCTCAACGAGCTGCAGCAAACCTCCCAGCGGGTCAGCGCGGAGGTGCTCGGTCAGACCGTCACCGGGCGCGAGCTCTATCTGGTCACTCTCACCGCCCCCGAGTCCGCTGCCGAGACCAAGGCGCAGGACCGGATGCGCGAGCGCATCCTGCGCCAGCCCGAGCAGGCGGCCAAGGACCAGGGTCTGGCCAAGAAGTACAAGACGCCGATCTTCCTCAACAACAACATCCACGGCAACGAGTGGGAGGGCACCGACGCCGCGCTGCGCCTCATCGAGGACTACGCGACCAGCGATGACCCGGCCGTCCTGGAGGCCCTTGAGCAGAGCCGCATCTATGTCGTCGTCACGATGAACCCGGACGGGCGCCACGACAACACGCGCGCCAACGCCTCCGGCTTCGACATGAACCGTGACTTCCTCACCGCGACACAGCCGGAGGTCATCGCGGTCCGCGACGCCCTCCTCCGGACCCAGCCGATGGTGATGGTTGACCTGCACGGCTATGTCAACGGCACGCTCATCGAGCCCACCACCCCGCCGCACGGCGAGAACTACGAATACGACCTGTTCATCAAGCACGCCTACCCCAACGGGCTGGGCATGGAGCAGGCGGTGCTCGACCTGGGCTACACCCCCGAGGACGACGGCGTGAACCCGCCCCAGATCCCGTTCCGTGACTGGGACGAGGGCTGGGACGACTGGCCGCCGATCTTCACGCCGCAATACGCCGCCTACCACGGTGCTGTCGCCCACACCGTCGAGATCCCGTTGCGCGTCAACAACGCCGCCTACGACCTGCCCGAGGAGGAGTTGCAGCGCCGCTCGGCGATCAACACCGACATCGCGCACGCCGCGATGACCTCCTCGATCAGCTATCTGCAGGAGCACCGCGGCGAGCTCCTCGCCGACCAGATCGAGATCTTCCGCCGCGGCGTCACCGGTGCCGAGCCGGTCGAGGTCACCGACGAGATCTTCCCCGAGATCGGTCCCGAGGACGTCTATCTCACCGAATATCCGCGGGCCTATGTCATCCCGGTGGACGAGGGGCAGCGCTCCGCTCCGGCGGCCGCCCGCGTGGTTGACCACCTGATCGACAACGGCGTGGAGGTGCGCACCACTCGTCGGCCGGTCACCATCGAGGGCACGACCTATCCCTCCGGCAGCTATCTCATCGACATGCACCAGTCCCGTCGCGGCCTGGCCAACACCATGCTCGGCCGGGGCACTGACATCAGCGACCGTGTCGACTCGATGTATGACATCTCCGGCTGGAGCCTGGCCGCTCTCTGGGGTGCGGACGTCGCCACTCTTGCTGAGGACGGCCCTCGTATGCCGCCAGCTGGCCGACCGATCGACGCCGCCATCCCCTCGGGTCGGGTGAGCGGCGACGATGACCTGCTGCTGGAGTTGAAGGACCCCTCCGATGTCGCGGCGCTCAATCACCTGGCTCGCTCCGGTGTCGGCATCGAGTGGCTCGACGACGGGTCGATCCTGGTCCCCGAGGACGCAGCCGAGCAGGCCGAGTCGACCGCCGACGCCTTCGGTGTCACCTTCACCGCTGCCCCCGACGGGGAGAGCGGCACCCCGGTGGACGAGATGGTCGTTGCTGCCGCAGCCTCCTCGGATGAGCTCTGGGCCCTGAACGAGATGGGCTTCGAGGTCCGCGAGGTCAACGCGACCGTCCTCAACGACGGCTTCGACTATTCCGACGTCGACGCGCTGTATGTCTCAACCTCCGCGGTTGCCTGGTCCTCCCTCGAGGACTCGGCCCGCAACGACCTGGCGTCCTTCCTGCGCAACGGTGGCGGCCTCGTCGGACGTGGCCACAACGGGACCAACCTCAACAACGAGCTCGACCTGCTCGACGTGACGCTGGAGCGTGGCCGCAGCGACGGCAACGGGGTGGTCGCGGTCGACAACGCCGACACTGCCATCGCCTCCGCCGCGACCACGGAGTCCTTCGTCTACTCCCCCGCCTGGTTCACCGAGCTGGGCGAGGACGTCACCGTCGACCAGCGTTATGCCGACGACGATGTCCTGGTCAGCGGTCACTGGGCCGGCACAGCCGAGGAGGGCGGGCAGGACGCCGCCGCGGGCCAGGCGCTCATCGTCAGCGGTGTGGACAACAACGGCGCCGCAGCGCTCGTCGGGAGCCAGCCGCTGTTCCGGGCCCACCCCAAGGGTCAATACCCCCTGATCGGGCGCGCCCTGTTCTGGTCCGCTCTGCAGGACTGACCGGTGGCCCGGGTCTCAGCACCGGGCGCGGACCTGAGCGTCCCGGCCGGCCCCGGGCTGCCACAGGGCATGGTCATCCCCGCGGGGGAGTTGCTCGAGCGGTTCTCCCGCGCCTCCGGCCCGGGCGGCCAGGGTGTCAACACCACCGACAGCCGGGTGCAGCTCACCTATCGTCCTGCCTCGTCGATCGCGGTGGCCGAGCTGCGCGAGTCCGTCCGCGACCGACTGTTGCGCGGACTGGAGCCACACCTGGTCGCCGACCAGCTCGTCGTGGTCGCCTCTGAGCACCGGGCCCAGCGACAGAACCGGATCGCCGCACGAGAGCGCCTGATCGACCTGCTGCGCAGTGCCGCCGCTCCCCCGCCACCTCAGCGTCGCGCGACCAAGCCGACGCGGGGCAGCCAGCGACGCCGCCTGGAGGGCAAGCGCCTAAGATCCCAGGTCAAGTCCGGACGCGGTCGCGTCACCGGTGATGGAGGTTGACTTGAGGCACACCCCGCACTACCTGATGACTGACCCAGACGAGGTCAGGCGCCTGATCCAGAACAACCCGTGGGCGACCATCGTCTCGCCGACCAGCAACGGTCTGGTGGCCTCGCACTACCCGGTCCTACTCGAGGACGCCCCGGACGAGGGCGACGCTGACGAGGGCGACGCGATCTCCATCGTCAGCCACTTCGGTCGACCCGACGAGCAGCTCCACGAGCTGGGCCAGCACGAGGTGCTGGTGATCATCCAAGGCCCGCATGACTACGTCTCGGCCAGCTGGTATGAGCCCGGTGACCTGGTCTCGACCTGGAACCACGTGACGGCACACCTCTACGGCACCCCGGAGATCCTGTCCGAGGAGGAGAACTACGCAGTGCTCTCCCGGCTGACCGACCACTTCGAGTCGGGTCGCCCGGACGGCCGCAGCCTGTCCGAGGACGAGGCTGGGACCCGCCGTGCGGCCAAGGGCACCGTCGGGCTGCGAGTGCGCGTCACGCGCTTCGATGCCCGCAGCAAGTTGAGTCAGAACAAGCCGGTCGTGGTGCAGGACCGGATCGTCGAGGAGATCGGCGCCACCAACCCAGCCCTGGCCGAGGAGATGCGCAGAGTTCGCGAGTAACTACATCGTCACGGCAGGTCCCCAACCGGGACGAAGGTGTAGCCGAGGTCTTCGATGCCCGTGACGACCTCATCCAGGTAGTGCGTGTCCAGGAATGGATGGAAGAAGAAGCTTGCGGTCGATTCCCGCACGGCAAGGTTGGCCTTCGCGTTGTCGATGAGGGCGTCGGGCGACCGGGTGGGGTGGTTGTTCTGCATGGCCTCGGTGACGTTGCCGAGATTCTCTGGGAGCACCAAACTGCCGTAGACGTCGTGCACCCGGTAGGGAAAGAACTGGCTGAACGAGGGACGGTCCTGGAATTCCTCACCGGTGGTGAGACCTGCGAAGTACATCCCGCGCTCATACCGTGCGCCGTAGGTGTTCTGGATTGCCTCGTAGGCGTTGGGCGAGGCCGCGTAGTGCGGGACCTCAAAGATGGTGGGATCACCAAGGCCAGCGTCGATCATCACCTCGCGCCCGGCCTCGAGACGCGCCGCGTGATCCTCGACGGCGTCCTGGCTCACGGGCCCGGTCAGCCGGATCCACGACGTCTGGACGCAGTCCTCCCACTCGAAGGGGGCTTGCTGGGTGGCACTGCACCCGGCACGGTAGAACTCGTAGTCGGCACCCGTTGCCCCGTTGTAGGGGTTCTTGATCGCGCCGTACTGATGGCTGGAGCCGTGCTGGATGAGGGTTCCACCCCGCGCCTGCATGTATTTCAGCGCCTCGACGACCTGTGGCCGATCCAGCAGACTGATGCCGTAGTGGCGGGTCGGGTCCGCGCCCGGGACAGTGGCGATATGGATCGGCATGACGGCCACCTGGAACGGGATGTCGCGTTCGTGCAGGAAGTCCGCCAGGCGACGCAGGTCCTGTGGATCTGCTTCAGGGCCCACGTCTTCGACACGCACAGCCGCGTGCCGCACGGGCTGGGTGTCGGGAGCGAGCAGGTCGTAGTAGAGATCAGCGAACCCGAGGTAGCGGCTGTTCTCATCCATGTAGTCGAACGGCACCTCGCCGACGTAGGTCAGGTTCGCAGAGCGGATGGCCCAGGGGAACGCTGAGCCCTCGGCACCGCGGCAGGCGTGGGCGCGCTCTCCGTCTCCGCAGACCGCTGTCCCGAGCACGTCGACCAGGTCCGGGTCGGTGATGACAGGTAGGACCAACCCGTCCACGATCCGGGAGTCACGGACCAGGCTGACATCGTCATAGCGGATGCTGGTCACCGCATCGAGGCTGTTCATGGTGGAGACGCTGGCGTCCCAGCCGTAGGTCGCAACGAACTCGGCTGCTGCTGGGGTGCCCTCGGGCCCGGCAAGCTCCTCGACATTCGCACCGGCCCACAGGACGGGCGTGTCGCCGACCCGCACGTCGTCGATCAAGGGCTTCGGCAGGATCTCGGAGTCGTTCGTGCCGAGGTAGATCATCGCGTCGACGTCGAAGATCTGCCCTGTTTCATAGTCGGCCACGGGTTGCAGCTGCACCTGCCCGAAGTGGGTGGCCAGGTGGGCAGCGGCCAACCCGTCCATCTCTCCCCTGCCCCGTTCAGTGCCGGTTCCGTCATAGAGCACCAGCGTGGTCGCCGGGCCCGGGCCGCCGAAGATTGTGGGGTAGGTTGCCTGCTCCATGGCCTCGGGGTCATCGTCGCCGCGCACCGGGTCAACCAGGGTCTGCACCCACTGCGACCCTTCCCCCTGCCGAATGGAGTCATCGGTGAGTCCGAAAACCACCGATCCCGACACGAGCACCGCCAGGGTTGCCGAGGCGCCGATCGTGAGGCCGGTCGCGCGAGATGTCATCAGGGGCACGTCAAGTCTCCATGAGTGTGATTGGTTGGCGAGTGCTGCTCTGGACAGCTGTGGGTCGATGAGGGCGGGCACACTGGTCGGACCCGAGGTCAGCCGAGGTGCTTGTCGACGGAGAGCCCGGAGAAGCGGACTCGGGCGTCCTCGGTGTACAGGCCGATTGCGCCCTCCGTGTAGGGCCGCTCGGTGTCCGTCACGGTGCCGAGCTGTGTGCCGTCGACTGCGACGGTCATGGTGGCCCCAGACTGGGTCACCGTGACCTGATAGTCACTGCCGATCGGGAACACGGGCTCAGTGCCGGTGAGCAGGAACCGCTGGTTGCCGCGATAGGCAGGGTCCTGCTTGGAGATCTCCCACCCTCCGGGCTTGAGTGCCACCGCGTAGAAGTGCTCGTTGTCCTGGTAGTTCCACAGGACCCAGCCCACCTCCCACGGATTGGGTGCGCCGTCGCGCAGTTGCTGCTCGGTGTGGACCGTGACCGTGAAAGTCGTGTCATTGGGATGGCCTTCGCTGGTCACGACCAGTCCCCCGTGCGTGGTGTCGGCAGACTGTGCCTTCTGGGGTTCGAGGACCACAGATCCGTCCTCCTCGGTCGCGCTTCCGTGCCCAGCGAAGACTAGGGTCCAGCCGTGCCGTTCGTCGCCCTCTGCCCAGCCCGCGGCGGAGCAGGCCGTCATCAACGACGTCATGATCAGCAGCACGGCAACACGGGTTCCTGTCCGTCTCAAGGCAGCTCCCGGGCCATGACACCGGTGAGGCCGGGTGTGGCGTCCGGAGCCTGTGACTCATCCAGACGGTCGGTCTTCACCCATCCCGTCCTGCCCCGCAGGGTGCGGCCCACCGCTCGCCACCCCGCGATGTACCACAAGGTGGCATAGACGACGTAGAGGTGGGCTAACCCGATGGACTGCAGGAGACCGAAGCTGTGCTTGGTTGTCTCGACGCGCCGATAGATGGTGGCGAGGAGCACCATCGGCCCGAAGGCAAACAGATAGGAGCTGACCCACATCCAGCTGAAGTGTGCCTGCCCGGCAACGACGTCCATCCCCAGTCGGGCGATCCAGGCCAGGAAGGCCAGGGTGAACAGCGAGCTCACCAGCAGCAGGAACGGGCTGGTCAGGTGGTAGTAGAGGTCGGCACGACGACGGCCGGAGAGCCGCCCGAGCACGTCGGGGACCAGGCCCCAGGACTGCAGGTGTCCCTGGAACCAGCGAGTGCGCTGACGGACCCACCGCCCCAGGTCGACCAGGCCCTGCTGGTGCACGGCCGCGTGGCGGCAGAAGTCCAGGCGCCAGCCTGCGATGAGCAGCCGGACACCGAGGTCCAGATCCTCGGAGAGCGAGTGCGTCCAGGGCTTCGGGCCGAGGCTGGTGAGGGCGGAGAGCCGCACGAACTGGCCGTTGCCGCCCAGCCCGACGCTGCCCAGGTGACGACGGCCCCGCTGGAAGACCTCGGTGTAGAGGACGAATTCGAAGTCCTGCATCCGGGCCAGCAGGTTGGCGTGGCGGTTGTTGATCCGGACGCCGATCTGCACGCCGCCCAGCGTCGGGTCCGCAAAGCCCGGCAGCACCTCGTGGAGGCTGTGCTCCTCCAGTCGGCCGTCCGCGTCGACCACCACGATGATCGTTGACTCGACATCAGCCACCTCGCCGATCCCGCCGTCGAGGACGTGCTTGATGGCGGCGTTCAGCGCCTCGCCCTTGCCCTGCCGTGCCATCGGCAGGACTCGCTGCAACAGGTGGACCCGGGGATCCGACACGTCCTGGACCACTGCTGCCGTTCCGTCATCGGATCCGTCATCCACGACGAGGACCCTGAGTCGCGGGTGGGGCAGGAGCAGCAGCCGCTCCAGGCTGGCACCCAGCACCCGCTCCTCGTTGAGGCACGGGATGACGACAATGACGTCACATCCCGGGTCGACGGCGGTGAGGTCGACAGGACGGTGCCCGTCGCCCTCAAGGTCCCGACGGGACAGCCACACCAACATCACGAGATAGCACACGCACACCAGGACGAGCGCCACCGCCAGGAGCATCACCAGGTCGACGCGCTGCCCGCCGATCAAGACCATGTCAGGACGCCCGAGAGACCTGCGAGCCGGCCGCCGCAGGACGGTGGGCGACGACGAGGGCCGAGCCACGCGTCAGGCTGGGCCGGAAGCGTTCGGTGACACCACGACCGGACCAGATCGCCAGGGTCACGCCCATCGTGAGCATGTAGGCGAGGAACAAGGTGGCGGCCAGGCGCAGGAGCACTCTTCCGGTGCCAGACGTGAAGCTCTCAAGGGCAACAAAGAGCGTGGAGTCAGCAAGTTCGAGCATGGTCGATGGCCTTTCAACGACGGTTTCGTTCCCCAGCGATGAGTAAATGTACTCTCGCGTACAAGTAAAGTTTTGGTAAAGCAGGTTCATCTCACATCATCGCCCTTGAAAAGTCAACTGGGGCCATCGGCGAGCCGCGGCGAGACGGCAGAGAGCACGCAGACGGAGGGAGGCCGGCTCTGTTCACCGGCACGTCGAGGTGAAGACACTCGAGGGGGTGCTGTCCGCCTAGCTCGCTGAGCGGCGGGAAGGCAGCACAGGGGACGTATCGCAACGGTGCCCCCGGCGGGATTCGAACCCGCACTGGACCCATTTTAAGTGGGCTGCCTCTGCCGGTTGGGCTACGAGGGCCGCGCCTAGCCTACTCAGTGCACCGCCGACGCCTGATCATGCCCGCCGCGTGCCGGGGGCTCGGTTCTGTGCACCGACCAACCCCGGGTGCGACGATGGGACCGTGAGCCACCTCCACCCCACCCGGCGGGGCTGATCGGCGTGCTCCAGGCGTGCCTCAACGGCAGTCTCACCCCGGCAGAGCACTCCACCGTGCCGATCACTCCACGCGACCTCGCCGTGGCTGCCGCAGACGCCGTGGCAGCCGGTGCCACCGACCTGCACCTGCACCCCAGGGACTCCATGGGTGGTGAGACGCTCGAGCCTGCGGCGGTCGCCGATGCCATCATCGCGGTGACCACGGCCGTCCCGGGCACTCCGGTCGGGATCACCACCGGCGCCTGGACCGGCAGCCCGACACAGCGACTCGACTGGGTGCGCCACTGGACGACGCTCCCCGATCACGCGTCCGTCAACTGGCACGAGGACGGTGCGCACCAGATGGCCGAGCTGCTGCTGGAGCGCGGTGTCGAGGTCGATGTCGGGCTGTGGTCTGCGGCGGCTGTCACCCGCTGGCTGGGCTCGCCCCTGCGTGACCGCTGCAGCCGCGTGCTGCTGGAGCTGCCGGACGGCCCCGAGGCAGATCAGGTCCGCGGTCTCGCCGAGGCGATGCTGGCACCCCTGCAGGGCAGCGTCCCCGTCGGCCGGGTCCTCCTGCACGGCGAGGGAAGCACCGCCTGGGAAGCGCTGGAGTATGCCGGATGGGCGGGTCTGCAGACCCGCGTCGGTCTGGAGGACGTCCTGGTCCTGCCGGACGGCTCCGCCGCCGCAGACAATGCCGCTCTCGTGCGCGTCGCCCGAGGGGTGCTCTGGCAGGGCTACCCGTGACTGGCCCGCGAGCGGCGATCACAGGGTCGCGATCACCTGATCGAGCATTGCCTCGGTGAGCTTGCCGGTGAAGGTGTTCTGTTGGCTGACGTGATAGCTGCCGACCAGGCGCACCGTCCGCCCGTCAGGAGTCACGATCTCCGCGATGGCGCCGTGCCCGAACTTCGGCTTCGGGCGCGGCACGGCCCAGCCCATCTCACGCACCGTGCGCAGGGTCGCGTCCCACCCGATCGAGCCGAGCGCCAGGATCGAGCGCAGGGTGGGCACGGCAAGCTCGAGCTCTCGGTGCAGCCACGGCGCACAGGTCGCCTTCTCCGGCGTGGTCGGTTTGTTCTGCGGCGGGGCACACCGGACGGCCGAGACGATGCGGATGCCCTGCAGTTCGAGGCCGTCGCCGGCGTGGTCACTGGCGGCCTGGGTGGCATAACCGCCGCGGTGCAGCGCCGCATAGATCCAGTCCCCTGAGCGGTCACCGGTGAACATGCGCCCGGTCCGGTTGGCGCCGTTTGCGGCAGGGGCCAGACCCACGACGAGCACCGGGGCACCCGCCGGACCGAAGCCGGCAGCGGGTCGGCCCCAATAGGGTTGGTCGGCAAAAGACGCCCGCCGGCCCGTGGTGGCCACGGACTCACGCCAGTCCACGAGTCGGGGGCAGGCGCGGCACACGGTCACCATCGCGTCGAGTTCTGCCGTGCTCTGTGCCGAGCGAGCGAGCCGAGCAACCTGCGCGGGCGTCCTCGCGACTGGGGTGTCCGCCGTGGCTGGGTCGCCGGGCCAACCCGTCCCCGGTGGCACCGGTGAGGGGAACGCCTGACCAGTCACCGGGTGCGGGTCGGTGCCACTGATCGGCTCGACGCCACCCATCGGAGCGACCTGCCTAGCCCGCTGCCGCCTGAGACAGCGCGATGCCGTCCAGGATGTCGTGCTCGGAGGTGCGCACGGTGCTCAGTCCCGAGTCGTGCTGCAGCCGCTGGATGATGCTGCGCCACACCAAAGCTCCCGCTCCGATGACGTCCACGCGCCCCTCATGCATGTAGGGCAGTGCGGCCCGATCGGTGCGGTTCATCTGGACCAGCTCCGTGCACGCAGCGATGGCCTGCTCCACCGGGAGCTCGGCACCATGGATCTGGTCGGGACGATAGGCGTCGAGGCCCAGCGCGTGGGCAGTCACCGTGGTGACCGACCCCGCGACCCCCACGAGGGTGCCGATGCCCGTGAGGTCGACCTGCTCGGCGGCGGCGTTGACCGCGACCGTGACGTCGCCCAGCGCCGGCCAGATCTCTTCCTCGGTGGGCGGGTCACTGTGCAGGTGCCGCTCGGTCATCCGGACGCAGCCGATGTCGACCGAGACCGACTGCTCCACCCCTTGCGTGCCGCGCACAAACTCGGTCGACCCTCCGCCGATGTCGACGACCAGATAGGGCGCTGCCGCGCCCCGCAACCCGGTGGTCGCGCCAGCAAAGGACAGCGCGGCCTCCTCCTGCCCGGAGATCACCTCGGGGACGGTGCCGAAGGCCGCGAACGCCTCCTGGATCCCGGCCACAAACTCCTCGGCGTTGGCGGCATCGCGCGAGGCCGAGGTGGCCACGAAGCGCACCGACTCGCACCCGGCCTCCTGACACTGGGCGGCATAGTCCGCAGCGGCGGCCAGGGTCCGGGCCATCGGCTCCGCACCGATGCGCCCCGTCGCGTCGACCCCGTGGCCGAGTCGCACGATCCGCATCTCGCGGTGCACCTCCTGCAGGGACCCCTCAGTCACGTCCGCGATGAGCAGCCGGATGGAGTTGGTGCCGCAGTCGATCGCCCCGACCCTGGTCATCGAGGATCCTCCTCGTCGTCCGCCGCACAGCAGCCGTCGTGCCACCACTGCGGCAGCGCTGCCAGCGCCTCGTCACCGAGGGGATTGATGCCTGGCCCAACGGCCAGGGAGTGCGCGACCAGCACGTGCAGGCACTTGACCCGCGTGGGCATCCCACCAGCCGAGATGCCGTCGATCTCGGGCACCGACCCGAGCTCCGCCCGCCGAGCCAGATAGTCCTGGTGAGCCTCGGCATACGCACTGGCCAACTCGGGGTCCTGCTCCAGCCGCTCGGTCATCTCCTTCATCATCCCGTTGCTCTCCAGCGTGGAGATCGCGCCGGTCAGCCGGGGGCAGGTGGCATAGAACGAGGTCGGGAAGGGCGTGCCGTCGGGGAGCCGTGGCTCCGTGCGCACGACCGTCGGGCAGCCGCAGGGGCAGCGGTGGGCGATCGCGACGACGCCGCGCGGCAGCCGTCCGAGCTGACGGTGGATGGTGTCCAGGTCCTCCTGCGTGGCGGCCTGGTGATCGGGGCGGGGCAGCAGATCAGGGTGTGGCATCGTCCTCGGCACCATCGTCAGGGGCATTGTCGGCACCATCAGGGGCATCCGTCGCGGGAGCCTCACCCTCCGGGGCTGGCTCGGTCTGGGGCGCGCCGGGCGCCGGGGCCTCCGGCTCAGGCACCCCCTCGTTGGCGGTGATGACCGACTCCCACACCTGGCCATACCAGGGCCGTTGGGCGTGCACGTCCTCGGTGACCGGGGTCATGCCGGGCAACGGCTCGCTGAGCTGCTCGCCGGTGTCGTCGAGCACGGTGAAGGCAACCTCACCGGGCTTGACGAAACGCAGCCGCTCACGGGCCTGCTGCTCGACATAACTGTCGTCGTCCCACCGCTCCAGCTCCGCCTCGATCCCATCGATCTTGGCCTGCTCCGTGGCGATCTGCTGCTCGGCCCTGGAGATCGCGGCCCGCTGGTCGAGATAGCCGCGCAACGTGGGTGTCAGGAACAGCGCGAGGAAGCCCAGCAGCACGATGAAGGCGCCGAGCCGCCACAGGTGCGGTGGCGTGTTGCGCCGGCTCGCGGTCGGTGCGCTCGGGGTCCGGGGGGCGGAGCGTGGCGCACTGGTCGGACGCGACCCGGGCGTCGGGCGCTTGGTGGCGCGCGAGGATCCCCGGCCGGGGCCGCGATTGGTGGCCATCGTCTCCTCCTCCCTGTGGTGCGACGTGCTCTGTATGCCGAGTGGTTGCGTGCGGTGCGCCCGCGGCGGACCGACCTGGGTCAGCGCCCTGGCGGGTCCGAGCGAGTCAGTCCTGCGCGGTGAAGCGCGGGAAGGCCCCGGCGCCGGCATAGACCGCCGCGTCGTCGAGCTCCTCCTCGATGCGCAACAGCTGGTTGTATTTCGCGACGCGCTCGGAGCGGGCCGGGGCGCCGGTCTTGATCTGACCGCAGTTGGTGGCCACCGCAAGGTCAGCGATCGTGACGTCCTCGGTCTCACCGGAGCGGTGGCTCATCATGCAGCGATAGCCGTTGGTCTGCGCGAGGGTGACCGCGTCGAGGGTCTCGGTCAGCGTGCCGATCTGGTTGACCTTGACCAGCAGGGCGTTGCCGATGCCCTCGGTGATGCCGCGCTGCAGGCGCTCGGGGTTGGTGACGAACAGGTCGTCGCCGACAAGCTGGACACGGGAGCCGAGGCGGTCGGTCATCGCCTTCCAGCCGTCCCAGTCCTCCTCGTTGAGCGGGTCCTCGATGGAGACGAGCGGATAGGCGTCGACGAGCTCGGTGTAGTAGTCGACCATCTCCTCGGCGCTCTTGGTGCCACCCTCAAAGGTGTAGGACCCGTCCTCAAAGAACTCGCTGGCGGCCACGTCCAGGGCCAGTGCGATGTCGCTGCCGGGGGTGTAGCCAGCCTTGCTGATCGCCTCAAGGATCAGGTCGAGCGCGGCACGGTTGGACTCCAGGTTGGGGGCGAACCCGCCCTCGTCACCGAGGCCGGTGCTCAGGCCGCGCTCCTTCAGGACCGCCTTCAGCGCGTGATAGACCTCGGTGCCCCAGCGCAGCGCCTCGCGGAAGCTGCCGGCGCCGATCGGGGCGATCATGAACTCCTGGATGTCCACGTTGGAGTCTGCGTGCGAGCCGCCATTGAGGATGTTCATCATCGGCACCGGCAGCACGTGCGCGTTGGGGCCGCCGACATAACGGAACAGCGGCAACTCGGCCGAGTCTGCGGCGGCGCGGGCCACGGCCAGGCTGACGCCGAGGATGGCGTTGGCGCCCACCTCGGCCTTGTTGTCGGTGCCGTCGACGGCGAGCATCTCGTTGTCGACGAGGCGCTGCTCGCTGGCGTCGAAGCCGAGCAGTCGCGGCTCGAGGTCGTCCATCACGGCGGCGACAGCGTTCTCCACGCCCTTGCCGAGATAACGGCCCTCGTCGCCATCCCTGCGCTCCACCGCCTCGAAGGCACCGGTGGAGGCGCCGGAGGGCACGGCGGCCCGTCCCACGGTGCCGTCGTCCAGGCCCACCTCGACCTCGACAGTCGGGTTGCCTCGGGAGTCAAGAATCTCCCGGGCGATGATCGCGTCGATGACAGCCACGACTACTCCTCCACAGTGCACACAGATCAGGTCCCCCTGAGCCTAACGGCCAGCCGCCCGAACCCCGACCGGGCGCACCGTGTGGCGACAATCCAGCCCCACCGAGCGCACCGTGTGGCGACAATCCACCCCCACCGAGCGCACCGTGTGGCGACAATCCACCCCCACCGAGCGCACCGTGTGGCGACAATCCACCCCCACCGAGCGCACGACGCGCTGGTGCTCCGTCACCCGAGGCGCTGGCGGAGCGCCTCGTGCAGCACGATGGAGCCCGCGACACCGGCGTTGAGCGAGCTGGCGTCACCGACCATCGGGATGCTGACGATGTGGTCGCACGCCTCCCGCCACGCCCGCGTCAGACCTCGGGTCTCATTGCCGACCACCAGGACGGTCGGTCCGGTCAGGTCGACGGCGCGCAGCGGCAGGTCACCGCCCTCGTCCAGGCCGACCACGGTCCAGGCGCCACCCTGCGTCCCCTGCTGTTGCACCCAGTCGAGCACCTCGGTGTGCGAGGGCACGCGCACGACGGGGACGCTCAGCATCGAGCCGGTGCTCGCCCGGACACACCGCGGGTCATAGGGGTCGGCAGCGTGCCCGGCCACCACCACGCCCGACGCCCCGAAAGCGTCCGCGGAGCGCACCAGGGTCCCGATGTTGCCCGGGCTGGAGGGCCGGTCAAAGACGGTCACCAGCGGCACCCGCTCGGCTGCGCGGACCCGGTCAAGATCGTCGGGCGGCAACTCCAGCACGGCGAGCAACTCGGGGGTCGCCTCGTCCTTGCCGCCCAGCTCAGCCATGAGTTCCGGAGCGAGTATGCCGTGACTCTCGGCAGCGGTCTCCTCCCAGACTCCCTGGGCCCAGTTGGACAGGTCACCATCACCGCGCAGGAGCGCCCGGACCGGCCAGTCGTGCTCGAGCGCGAGGGTCAGCGGACGCACGCCCTGGACCAGGAACTCACGATGGCGGTTGCGCTTGGTCCGGTTGCCCAGCAGCGAGTGCCACTGCTGGAAACTGGCGTTGCGGCTGTGGATCCGCTGCACCCGGCCGGGGCTCATGGACCGGGGCTCATGGGCTGGCTGGCCCGAAGTCTGTGGCGGCCAGGTCACGCAGGAGCACGCGCAGTGCTGCCGAGGGGTCGACGCCGTCGGCGCGGGCTCGCAGGACCAGGTCCATCAGCTGGGCCGCGACGACCTGCTCGCCACCTGCGAGCCGGGCGTCCACCTCGCTCCGCAACTGATCGGCAAGGCCCGCCCGCTCCAGGCGGGAGGCGACCTTGGTGGCGCGGGCAAGCTCTGGCATGCCGGGCGGGATGCCGTCCAGGGGGTGCTCCCGGTCCGGCTTCTCGGCCGCCTTGAGTTGCTCCCAGTTGGCCTCCACCGCAGCCGCATCGGCGGCCTCGACGTTCGCGAACACGTGCGGGTGGCGGTGCACCAGCTTTTCCACCAGGGCAGCGCTGACGTCGTCGATGTCGAACCCGTCCTCGCGCTCGGCGGCGACCCGGGCGTGGAAGGCAACCTGCAGCAGCACGTCACCCAGCTCCTCGATGATGTGGTCGTCGTCGCCGGACTCCAGCGCCTCGACGGCCTCGTGCGCCTCCTCGATCAGATAGGGCACCAGGGACTGGTGAGTCTGCTCCGCATCCCACGGGCAGCCACCGGGCGAGCGCAGCCGGTCCATGACGGTCACCACATCGAGCAGACGGGACCCGGGCTGGTCCCAGGAGCCGACGAGCACCTCAACCTCGGGAGCGACCGACCCACCACGACGGGTGGCCTCTGCCGCCAGAGCGTCGGTCAGGCCGGGGTCGCCGTCGGAGCTGCCGATCCACACGACGGTGGCGTCGCTCGCGCGGTCCAGCAGGTCGCGGGCGAGGACGCGCGGGTCGCCCTCGGCAGGCGTCACCGTGGTGCCGGCGGACGCGATGGCACGAGCTTGGGGGTCTGCGAGGGTGCGCGCGAGCACCGCGCTCGCCTCCTCCAGTCGTCGCCAGGCCTCACGCGACAGGAGACCCGGGGCCAGCCGCGGCGAGGTCAGCAGCAGGCTGAGCCGACCAGTCAGTTCTGGGCTCCGCCGTCGGCGGCTGCCTCGGTCACCTCGGTGATCCAGGTCGGGGTCTGCGCGACGACCTGGGCGTTGGTGCTGTCCCACGCGCCATAGCGCGGGTTGATCTCGATGTCGACGTCCTCAGTGGCCGGGAGCGCCTGGGCCATCTGGAGGTGATTGATCGCGCGATAGAGGTCGATCGTGCTGTCAGCCGGGTTCTGCAACCCACCGCCGCGCAGGTCGTTGAGCAGCTGGGCATCGGGGATCGGCGGGTTGCCGGCAGCGCGGTGCGCCTCCTCGGCCACGTCGCCATAAACGAGCAGGGTCAGCACATCGGTCGGGGTGGTCGGCGACACCGGCAGAGTGTTGAACTGCTCGGTCGCCTCCTGGACGTCGGCGACGGTGATCTGCTGGCCGTCGACAACAGCGGCCACACCGGAGGACAGGCCGCCGCTGGAGCACGCGGAGAGCACGAGGGCACCGGCTGTGGCGACGGCGAGCACGCTGGCCGAACGGCGGGCACGGGACTGGGCACTGGCTGCGATCCTCACGGGGCACATCATGTCACCTGTTCCCGAAAGCCACCCACACCCTCGCCGCGACGGGTCACCCAACGGTCCTGATGCACCGCCAGACCCGCGTCACGCACTGTCGATGTCGCGGCGTCGCAGGCCCAGCACAGCCAGGACCAGCAGGACGACGGCCAGTGCCGACAGGACCCCGACAACCGTCCAGTCCATCGACTCCAGCGGCAACCGCGGCGTGGCATTGAACGGTGACAGGTCGCGGATCGACGCGGGGATCTTGAGCAGGTCACCGAGCCACCCGACAACGAAGCACCCCGCCAGCACCACCCAGGCGACCAGCCCGAGCTTCGGGACCCAGCCGTGCAGGGCAGCGGCCAGACCGCCGAGGACAGCCACGGCAGGCAGATAGGCCAGCGTGGCACCGATCAACTCGGCCGAGCGATCCGTCGAGCCACTCACCGCCGCGTCCGCCACCACGACCCCCACGCCGGTGGCCAGCAGCACGAGCACTGTGCCGACGGCGCTCACCGTGAGCCACCCGAGCTGCCAGGATCGCCGCGAGGTCGGCGTGGACAACAGCAACTCCGCCCGGGCCGCCGACTCCTCAGAGCGCAATCGGTGGACCGAGGAGACGGTGAAGCAGGCCACGACGAGGGCCAGGATCAACAGGATCAGGCCGAAATAGCCAGCCACCAGATCCTCGCTGCCACCGGTGCCGAGCAGGTCCTTCATCGCCGGGTTGTCCTCGACCATGGTCGTCACCTCGTTGCCGAAGGAGCCAAAGGCCAAACCGCCCAGGAAGAGCCCGACGGCCCACCAGAACAAGGAGGACCGCTGCTGGCGGAACGCGAGCCCGGGCACCGAGGACAGCACTGCCGAGGCGCGAGGCGCCCCGGGCCGGCTCGGCACCAGCCCGGCACCGACGTCGCGGCGCCGCGTCAGCTCGACGGCCACGACGGTGAGTGCCACGGCCAGCGCCAGAGCCAGCAGCAGCGGCCACCACCGCTGGTCGCCGTAGGCATCGACCGCCTGCACCCATCCGACGGGCGAGAACCAGGAGGCGATGTTCTCGCGCACGTCACCGAACGAGCGCAGGCCCCAGGACACGCCCAGCACCGCCACGGCAATGCCGAGGGCCGCACGAGCGTGCTCGGTGACCTGGGCGGCAACCGCGGCGACGGCCGTGAAGACCAGGCCCAGGCAGGCCATGGCCGCACCGAACAGCAGCGAGCCTCCTGCCGGCAGTCCGAGCCCGACCAGGGACAGGCCGATCAACAGTCCGACCACGACGCTGGCACCGCCCACGACGATCAGCGCAGCGGCCAGCGGCGCGTGCCGCCCGAGGACGCCGGCTCGCAGGAGCTCGGTGCGCCCGGCCTCCTCCTCGGTGCGGGTGTGCCGCACGGTCAGGAAGATCGCCATCAGGGAGACGCCGAGGGCCGCGATCAGGTTGATCTCGAACAGCGTGATCCCACCGACGGTGTCGAGCGCCTGTGCCGGGCCACTCATCACGATGGCGGCGGGACTGCTGCTCACCGTGGCGGCATAGCCCGCCCGCAGCTCCGGCGTGCCATACAGGCCCTGCACCGCAGAGGCCGAGGCTGCAACGAGTCCGACGATGGCCACGATCCACAGCGGCAGCTGGAGCCGGTCCAACCGCAGAAAGAGTCGCACCATGTGCCCCGTGCCGACCAGGCCTGAGCCGCCGAGACCAGGACCGACCCGCTCCGTGGCGACCGGGCCGGAGCCGGTCCCGCGGTGCCGGGCACCGCGCGCGGTGGCACCACCCCTGCCCGTGGTCACCGTGCTCATCGGTCTGCCTCGACGCGATCAGCCCCGGCGACTGAGCCGGCCACCGGCTCCGGTGCGGCGTCCTGGGGAGGCAACTGCTCGCCATACTGCTTCAGGAAGAGCTCCTCAAGGGTCGGCGGATGAGCCTGCAGGGACTGGATCCCGAGCCCGGAGAGGTGGGCGACCGCCTCATCGAGGTGGTCGGTGTCAACCTTGAAGGTGACCCGGCCATCGACACGCTCCAGGTCCGTCACGCCGGTGATCTGCGAGAGCCCGTCAGCGGGGCGGCCGGTCTCGGCGGTCACCGTCGTGCTGGTCAGGTGGCGCAGGTCCGACAGCGTGCCGCTCTGCACCGTGCGACCGGCCCGGATGATCGAGACCCGATCACACAACGCCTCGACCTCGGCCAGGATGTGACTGCTCAGCAGGACGGTGCGCCCATCGTCCTTGGCCCGCTGGATCCAGGTTTGGAAGACCTCCTCCATCAGCGGGTCCAGGCCATTGGTCGGCTCGTCCAGGATCAGCAGGTCGGCGTCGGAGGCCAGCGCCGCGACAAGGGCGACCTTCTGCCGGTTGCCCTTGGAATAGGTCCGGCTCTTCTTGGCCGGGTCGAGCTCGAAGTCGGTCAGCAGCGCGGCGCGCCTGGACTCATCGAGCCCACCGCGCAGCCGGCCGATCAGGTCGATCACCTCTCCCCCGGTCAGTCCCGGCCACAGGGCGACGTCACCGGGGACATAGGCCAGGCGGCGATGGAGGGCCGCAGCGTCGCGCCACGGGTCACCCCCGAGCAGCCCCACGCTCCCCGAGTCGGCGCGCAGCAGGCCCAGCAGCACCCGGATGGTGGTCGACTTGCCCGCCCCGTTGGGGCCGAGGAAGCCGTGCACCTCCCCCTGGGCAACGGTCAGGTCGAGCCCGTCGAGGGCGTGGGTCGACCCGAAGGACTTGTGCAGCTGTTCCACGACAATCGGTGCATCCATGGGTTAGAATCTACACAAGTTTCACAGATTTGTGAATGTAATTAAAAATGCGGGAGGCAGCATGACCGATCAGGTGACCCACGAGGACCTCACGGAGGCGCAGCGCGCCTACATCGAGGAGCTGGCAGCCGTCATGACGGCCTCCGGGATGCCTCGGATGGCCTCCCGGGTCTACGCCGCGATCCTGGTCCACGAACGCGGCAGTATGACGTCAGCTGAGGTGGCAGCGACCCTCCAGGTGAGTGCGGCGGCAGTCTCGACGGCCGTGCAGTGGCTCACCCAGGTCTCTATGATCACCCGTCGCACGGTGCCGGGCTCGCGGCGCGAGTCCTACGTCGTGGACAGCGAGTCCCTGATCCGTCTGGTCACCCACGACACCAACGCCCTGACAGCCTGGGTGAGCGGGTTCGCCCGCGGCCGCGACGTCGTCGAGCCCGGTGGGGCGGCAGCCGACCGACTCGCCGAGTTGGAGGAGTTCTTCAGCTTCCTGATCGGCGAGATGGACGGCATCATGGCGCGCTGGCAGGAGCGCCAGGCTCAGGCCGGCCAGGAACCTCAGTCGAGCCCGAGCCGCTCAGCCAGGAAGCGATAGGCCAGCGCCTGCATGTGCGCGAGCTGGCCATTGGTCGCCGCACCACCGTGGCCGCCCTCGATGTTCTCGTAGTAGGTCACGTCCTTGCCCGCCGCGAGCATCCTGGCCGCCATCTTGCGGGCGTGCGCCGGGTGCACCCGGTCGTCGCGGGTCGAGGTCGTCAGCAACACCGGCGGATAGTCCCGCCCGGCCTCGAAGAGTTGATAGGGGCTGAACGTCTGCAGGAAGGCCCACTCCTCGGGCACGTCGGGATCGCCATACTCCGCCATCCAGGAGGCGCCGGCCAGCAGGTGGGAGTAGCGCTGCATGTCCAGGAGCGGCACCTGGATGACGACGGCGCCGAACAGATCGGGATACTGCGTGAGCATGTTGCCCGCGAGCAGCCCGCCATTCGAGCCTCCTTGCACGCCAAGCTTTTCCGGCACCGTGACTCCGGTGTCGACGAGATCGCGGGCGACGGCTGCCATGTCCTCATAGGCGCGGTGCCGGTTCCCCTTCAGAGCCGCCTGGTGCCAGGTCGGGCCATATTCACCCCCGCCTCGGATGTTGGCCAGCGCATAGGCCCCGCCCCGCTCCAGCCACGACACCCCCAGCACGCCCGAATACGTTGGGGTGAGCGAGATCTCGAAGCCGCCATAGCCGTAGAGCAGGGTCGGGGTCGTGCCATCAGCAGGCAGCCCCTCGCGGTGCACCAGGAAGTAGGGCACCCGCGTGCCATCGTCGGAGGTGACGAACCGCTGCTGCGCAACCAGTCCGTCCGCGTCGAAGAAGGCCGGCATGGCCTTCAGCTGTTCCACGAAATCCGTTGCGGCACCTGACGTCTCAAGGTCTGCGAGGTCAGCGATCGCCAGGGTGGTGGGGGTGAGGAAGTCGGTGGTGTAGACCCAGACCGCGTCCGAGCCCACTGCGTCCACCGGCCCCACCATGGTCGTGCCGTCGTCGGGCACCCCTGGCAACGGCGTGCTCGCGAAGGTGCCGTCCGCCTCCGGGGTGAGCACCTCGAGCCGGTTCGTCACGTGCTCCAGGATGTTGAGCACCAGGTGGTGACGCGTCCAGGTGTGCCCGGCCAGGGACCGGGCCGGGGTCGGCGCAAACAGGACCTGCACGTCGCGGGACCCAGCCAGGAAATCACCCAGCCGTATGCCGAGGAGCGAGCCCGCGGCATACGTCACCTCCTCTGGGGTCCAGTCATCGCGCAACTCGATGGTGAGCCACTCGCGCGTCACGGAGGCCTGCGCCGAGTCCGGCACCTCGATCCGGATCAGACTCCCGTCGGGGTCGAGGAGGTGGAGCTCGCTGGTGAAGAAGGTCGGGGCGCGGTGGATGAGGTCGCGCTCGTGGCCGGGGGTCTGGTCATGCCACGCTGCGACCGCGATGTCTGTTGCGTCCCCCTCGAAGACGACCTCGGCCTCCTCGATCGGGATCCCCCGGCGCCACCGGCGGGCGGTGCGCGGATAGCCGCTGTCGGTCAGACTCCCCGGTCCCAGATCGGTCATCAGGAAGAGCGTGTCCTGGTCGATCCACGACAGGTTTCCCTTGGCCTCTGGGCGGTGGAAACCGTCCTCCACGAAGGCCTTGGCGTGCAGATCGAACTCACGGGACACGTCCGCGTCGGCACCGCCGCGGGACAGGTCGACCATGGCGAGACGGTGATCGTCGGTCTCGCTGCTGCCGCTGCGGCGCAGGACCGTGGCGCCGTGCCAGACCCAGTTCTCCCCCTCGGTCTCGTTCAGGGCGTCGAGGTCGAGGACGATCTCCCAGTCGGGGGCCTCGGTGCGATAGGACTCCAGGCTGCTGCGGCGCCAGAGCCCGCGCTCGTGCTCGGCGTCCTTCCAGAAGTTGTAGTAGTGCTCCCCGATCTTGGCGACGTCCGGGATCTTGGCGTCCGAGTCGAGGATCGACAGAATGCGGTCGCGGATGGCCTCGAACTGCGGCGTGCCCGCGATGCGCGCCGCCTCCCCGGCGTTGCGCTCGCGCACCCAGTCCAGCTGGGCCTCCCCCTCGACGTCCTCCAGCCACGCGTGCTCATCCTGCACGGGGTCCTGGTTCACGACGTCTTCGTTCCCGGTCTGCTGCTCCTGGTGATCCACGCCGCCAGCGTAAGCCGCCGCGCTCGGTCGCCACTCGCTGCACGGGCTGACAGCCGAGTCGGGACACCCGACGCAAGGCGGCGGACCCCGATGCCCACCCGCGTTGTCTCGCCGTGTGTGCTCACGGGGACTGCAGGGCGAAGAAGAGGAAGCAGATGAAGTTGCGGCCCCTCGGTGGCAACAGCTCGGCGGGAGTGTCCGGCACGGCCGCTGGCTCCGTCACGCTCGTGATGCGCAGGCCAGCCCGGATGAAGGTGTTGAGGACGTCCTGCAGGGGCCGGTGCCAGTACGTCATGACGGCAGTGGTCTCGCCGAACTCGTAGTCCTCGGAGTATTGCGTGAGGGCGAAGTAGTCCCCGTCCGGATAACTGGCGGCATAGCCGAACGGATGGATGATCGAGACGAGGAGCTGGCCGCCGGGCGTGAGGACTCGGCGCAGCTCGGCGAGGGTCGGAGCCCAGTCCTTCACGTAGTGCAGCGCGAGCGACACCGTGACGAGGTCGAACTCGCCCTCGCCATAGGGCAGCGGGTCGCTCAGGTCGCCCACCCGCACGTCTGCCTCGCTGCCCAGGCGTTCCTTGGCCAGGGCCACCATCGCGGGGCTGAGGTCGAAGCCAGAGACGAGCGCACCCCGATCGCGCAGCGCCTGGGTGAGTGGCCCAGACCCGCACCCGGCATCGAGCACCCGCAGGCCCTCGACCTCGCCTGCCAGGCGCAGCATCTCTGGGCGCTCATACCAGGCGTTGAACAGCCCGTGCTCGTTCGCCTCGTCGTATGCAGCGGCGAAGTCGTCGTAGTCGGCGGTGGTCATACTCGCGATCCTGCCAGGCCCGCTTCGGCGTGGGCTGAATGCAGGCTCATCCGGCAGGGACCAGGGGTCCCCGCCTCCGCAACAGGTGGCGGGTCGGCACCAGCGTCGCGACATAGGCGGCTGCCGTGACCACGAGCACGGTGGCGCCCACGACCCACGCTGGCCCCTGCGGCCAGGGAGTGCCGAGGAAGCCCAGCGCCACCAGACTCATCGGCACCAGCGCGATCATCAGTCCGGCGGCCGTTGCCCCGAGAGCGATCAGCCCGGTCTCCGTCGCGACCATGGCCCACAACTGACGCGGGGTGGCACCCAGTGCACCGAGCAGCTGCCACTCACGTCGACGACGCAACGTGGTGGCCACCAGCCTGTTGGCGACGCCGAGCAGGATGTAGCCGAAGAGGACAACAGACGCTCCGAGGTTGATCCACACCGCGGGGTCCAGCGCAGCCGGGTCCGAGTCTTCCTGTGTCAGCGGATGACTCGCCTCAAGGCCGGGATGGGTTGCCGCGAGTGTCGTGAGGTCTCGGTCCACCGCTGCTGCCTCCGGCCCCTGCACCAGCACCGAGTCGTAGGGTCCGGCGCCACCGGACACGAGATCGCCCGAGGCGACGACCTTGCCGAACCCAAAGCCGTGACGATAGGTCGCCACCACGGTGGGCTGCACACGGGTGCCGTCGGCGAGAGCGAGCGGCAGGGTGTCCCCGACCTCGATGGTGCCGGGCCACGCCAGGCTGGCGTCCACGGCCACCGTGTCACCCACGAGATCGGCCAGGTCTCCGTCCACCACCCCCAGGTCAAGCACCTCGGCCACACCCGGGCCGACCGCCAGGATCTCCTGGGCGTCTGCGTCGACGAGCGCCTGGGTGCCATCGGCGGAGGTGCGCACCCCACTGGTATGCCGCGCGGTCACCGCTGCGGACACCGAGGACAGGTCCTCGATCTCCTCCACGACACTCGCTGGCACACCTCCGGTCTGGTCCGCCGTGACCTGGGCGGTCGCGATCGTGCCCTCGCGGGCCTCGTGGGCGGCGACCGATGACAGCGTGGTGGTCGCAAAGATCTGTGTCACGGTCAGCCCGACCGCCAGGGCCAGGACCGCGAGGGCTCCACCGGTCCGCAGGGCAAAGCTCCCGCTGTTGCGCACGGCGAGCCAGCGACTGACGGTGCGCTGTCTCGGAGCGAGCCACCGGGTCAGCCGACGCACGACGGTCGGCGCGATCAGGGCGACACCGATGCTGGCCAGGAGCGCACCGGAGGCCGCGCCGATGATGGCTGCCTCGGTGCGGGTGATCAGTGGCGCCAGCGCTGTCCCCAGGGAAAGCGCCAGCAGGACGGCACCGACCCTGGTGCGGGCCTGGCCACCGGAGCGCGGCTCGGCCTCGGTCTCGACGACCGCCGTGGTGGCTGACAGGCGGGACACCCGCCACGAGGCTGTCCCGGCCGCAACCTGCACGATGCCCACCAGGAGCAGCACGGTGACCAGCGCCGGCCAAGGACTCCAACTCAGCTGCTGGCCGGTCGCGAGCAGACCGAGACCGACCAGGGAGTCCTGCGCCCACCAGGCCAGCAGATGACCCAGGGCGGCACCACCCACCGCGGCCACGAGCGCGACGGTGCTCGCCTGTCGCGCCATCAGGGAGCGGACCTGGGCCGGCGTTGCCCCGATCGCCCGCAGCAGGGCGAGCTCTCTCGCCCGGTTGGCGACCATGACGCTGACGGCTCCCCCGGTGATGAAGCCGACCAGGATCACCACGACCCCTGCTGCCGAGAGCACGAGGAGCACGAGCATCCCGGTGGTGGCCGCCGCGGCGGGCCGCTCGGCCGCCCCGAGGTCTGATCCGGAGCTGACCACGAGGTCCTCGCCGACCACTTGTTGGACGCGCTCGGCAACCGCTGCCG
Source organism: Ornithinimicrobium faecis (assembly GCF_023923225.1). GTDB lineage: Bacteria > Actinomycetota > Actinomycetes > Actinomycetales > Dermatophilaceae > Ornithinicoccus > Ornithinicoccus faecis. The sequence continues at coordinate 3,846,328 of NZ_CP099489.1, forward strand.
GATCGGTGCCTGGCTCGGTCGTGGCCGTGATCAGGTCCACCGTGCCCGGTGCGAGGGAAGCGACTGTCCGGGCCAGGTCGTCACTGAAGAAGATCCCGGCGTGGGACCAGGTCGGGTCCAGCACTCCGGTGAGTCGCATCGTCTGCGGCTCACCCGCGAGAGCCACCTCGACCTGATCGCCCACCGACACACCAGCGGTGGCTGCGGTCGCCTCATCGAGGACCACGTCGTGGGCACCGGCCGGCGGTCGGCCGACGAGGGCGACCTCGCCGAACAGCGAGCCCCACCCGTGTCCGGCGCGGCGGGGGTCCGCGCCGGGCTGGAAGCCTCCAGCACCGTCGCTGACTGCCGCCGGAAAGCTGAGATCGCCTGCCGCAGCGGCCACACCGGGCACCCCAGCGACCTCGTTGATCAGGTCAGCCGGCACCCCGACGTGCTCGGGCAGAGCAACGTCGAGGTCCTCGGCCCGCGGGACACTCTGCTCACCGCCAATGATCAGGTCGGCCGTCACGAGACGTTGCGGGGGCACCGGCGAGCGCAGACCGGTGTCGAGCAGGACCAGGCACAGGCTGGCGAGGACGGCGCCCACGAGGACGGCGGTCGCCACGGCCAGAACCTCGCTGAGGCGGTGCGGCGGGCGGACTCTCATCGCTGCCCACCCAGCACGCCCTGCGCATCCAGGACGCCCTCCCCATCCGGGACGCCCTGCGCACCCGCATCCGGGCCGCCCTGCGCATCCAGGACGCTCTGCTCCCCGAGGACAGCCGCCAGCGACTCGGCGTCGGGAGACAACAGCACCTCGCGGATCCGCCCGTCGGCCATCACCACCGTGTCGTGAGCGAAGGCGGCTGCGCCGGGGTCGTGGGTGACCATCACCACCGTCTGTCCGTGCTCGGCCACCAACTCACCCAGCAGCGCCAGCACCCGTTGACCGGTGGCCAGGTCCAGCGCCCCGGTGGGCTCGTCCGCGAAGACCACGTCGGGCCGCGGCCCCAGGGCCCGGGTGATGGCCACCCGCTGCTGCTGACCGCCGGACAGCTCACCCGGAAGCCGGTGCAACAGGTCGGCCAGGCCGGTCTGCTCCACCAGCGTGCCGACCCACGCACGGTCCACCGCCGTCCCGGCCAGGCGCAGCGGGAGGGTGATGTTCTCCTCGACGGTCAGGGAGGGCAGCAGGTTGTAGCCCTGGAACACGAAGCCCACCCGGTCCCGACGAAACCGGGTGCGCGGCGTCTCCCGCAGGGAGCTCACCTCGGTGTCGCCGATCCAGACCGAGCCGCTGGTGGGCACATCGAGCCCGGCCGCGATCTGCAGGAGGGTGCTCTTGCCCGAGCCCGACCGGCCCATCACGGCGAGGAAGGAACCGCGCGGCACCGACAGCGAGACCCCGTCCAGTGCCTTGACCTCACCACCGCGCCGGAACACCCGGCTCACGTCCTCAAGTCGCACCGCAACATCACGAGCATCCGCGGATCGCGGGTCACGCCGGACCGGTGCCTGTGTCTGGGTGCTCATGGCTGCCGCCGCCGGAGACGACGGGCCACGAGCAGTCCCACGCAGCCGAGCGCCGCGACCCCAAAGGCCAGGGACGGCAGCAGGTTGTCCGGACTGATCACCGAGAACATCGCATTGAGCCCGACACAGATGGCCAGCGCCACCCAGAGCAGGCCGGTGAGGCGGTCCCTGTCCGCGGGAGGCACGGCGGGCGACGGGCCGTCATCCCCGACGGTGGGCGACGGGCCGGCACCCCCGCGAGCGGGTGCGTCGGTGAGGCAGTAGGGGTCGTTCATGGGTGCTCCTGAGTCGTGGTGGTCAACGTGCTCTCCACGCTAGAAATCTCGAAGGCCGGCGACCATCCCGTGAACTACCCGATCGCAGGTACAGCAGGCTGTACCTTTTGCCGCTCTCCGGACCCAGGGAGTCGGCGGACATGGACGCTGACTTGCCATTCGGCATACGTTGGGCACTCACTGCCCAGTCCAGCCCAGGAGGACCCGTGTCGACCGGTGCCCCCGCGCGTCCCGGTCTCTGGGCGACCCTCAGGTCCCAGGTCGTGGCGGCCGCTGTCGCCACCCAGTGGTTGGTGCTCGGCCTGGGCACGGCCCTGCTGGCGCTGCTGACCGTCGTGGTCCTGCTCCTGGTCGCCGCACTGTGCCTGATCGCCGTCGGGCTGGCACTGGTCGGTCCTGCGCTGCGCGTGGTGCGCTGGGTGGCTGATCTGGAGCGCCGTCGGCTGACGGCCATGGGACACCCGACGGCCTCGCCGTATGGCCCGGTCCCGACGGGGTGGGCGGAGATCCTGCGCTTCGTCCGGGCCGACGTCAGCACCCGACGGGACCTGGGGTGGCTCGTCCTGCACGCGACGGTGGGGCTCGTCCTCGGGCTGCTGCCGCTGGAACTGCTGTCCAGCGCGGTCCAGGAGATCAGCACTCCGTTGTGGTGGCAGTTGGCGCCGGGTCAGGCCACCCTCGCTGGTGGGTTCGTGACCGTGGACACCTGGGCCGGAGCCCGTTGGGCGGTCGTCACCGGCATCGTGTGGGCCCTGCTCTGGCTGCTGCTGTCCCCGCTGCTGGCCCGTGGCCAGGCGGCGCCCGGGCTGCGGCTGCTGGCCCCACACCCCGGCCAGGACCTGCCGGCCCTCGTGGCCCGGCTCAGCGCGACCCGGGCGGCCGCCCTCGACGCGCACGCGGTGGAGCTGCGCCGCATCGAGCGCGCCCTGCACGACGGCACCCAGAACCGACTCGTCGCGGTCACCGTCCTCGCGGCAGCTGCCCGCCGGGCCCTGACCCGGGACCCCGCGAGCGCCGAGCCCATCCTGGAGCGGGTCCAGGACAGCGCCGAGCTCGCGCTGGCCGAGCTGCGCTCTGTGGTGCGCAGCATCCTGCCCCCCGTCCTGGAGGCCGACGGCCTGCCCGGTGCGCTGGCTGCGCTGGTCGCTCAGTGCGCGGTCCCGACGCGCCTGGAGGTGTCGGTGCCGGTGCGGCTGCCGGTGTCGGTCGAGGCCGTGGCCTACTACGCGGTGGCCGAGGCGCTCACCAATGTGACCCGGCACAGCGCAGCACAGGGAGCCCTCGTCAGCGTGCAGCAGCGCGGTGACCAGTTGTGGATCGAGGTGACCGACGACGGCTCCGGTGGGGCCGCTGTCGGGCAGGGATCCGGGCTGAGCGGCATCCGCGACCGGGTGGAGGCACACGACGGCACCCTTGAGGTGCGCAGCCCCATCGGTGGCCCGACACTGGTGCAGGTGGTGCTCCCGTGCGGATAGTGGTCGCTGAGGACGACGCCCTCCTGCGGGAGGGCCTGGTCCTGTTGCTGCGTGGTGAGGGCCTGGACGTCGTGGCCGCTGTGGAGGACGGTGCGGCCTTCCTCGCGGCCGTCACTGAACACCGGCCGGAGGTGGCCATCGTGGATGTGCGGATGCCACCCACCCACACCGACGAGGGCATCCGAGCCGCAGTGGCGGCCCGGGCGGACCAGCCGGACCTGGCCGTCCTGGTGCTGTCCGCCCACGTCGAGCAGAGCTTCGCCACCGAGCTGCTCGCCGGCAGCGCCCGTGGGCTCGGCTATCTGCTCAAGGAGCGCGTGGGACGAGTCGAGACCTTCCTGGAGGCCCTGGACCGGGTGGCCCGCGGTGGCACAGCGATCGACCCGGACGTGGTGGCCCAACTGTTCGCCCGCCGACGTGCCGCCGACCGCCTGGCGGCGCTGACCAACCGGGAGCGCGAGGTGCTGGCCCTGATGGCGCAGGGACTGGGCAACACCGCGATCTCCCAGCAGTTGTTCATCACCGACAACGCGGTGCACAAACACATCCGCAACATCTTCGCCAAGCTCGACCTGCCGGTGGGAGAGGACAGTGACCGTCGGGTCGTGGCGGTCCTGCGCCACCTCGAGGCGAGCGGCGGGGTGGGCTGAGCACGGATAATCGGTGGTCAGCTCCCTGCGAACAGCCGTACTCTTAGCCAAGCCATGCAAGACTTTCCGCCCGAGATCCGGGCCTACTCAGCACGCGACGACGCCGCGCCAGACACCCGCAGCCCGAGGCACTTCCTCTGGTGGATGATCCGGCTCGAGGGCACGCTCGCGCTGGCTGGCGTGGGCATCGCTCTGGTGTGGATGCTCCCCCAGGTGCTCGGCCCGTGGCTGGTCGGCCGGGCCATCGACGACGGCATCGTCGGCGGTGACTCCGGCGCCTTCCTGCAGTGGGTGCTGGTGCTGCTGGCCATCACCGTGGTCGGTGGCCTCAGCGGCACCGTCTATCACACGGTGATCGTGCGCGAGTGGCTCGTGGCGCTGTATGGCACGACCAAGTTGGTCACCCGCAAGACGCTCCAACTCGGTCACATCCTGCCGCGCCGCACCCCCACCGGTGAGGTCCTGTCCGTGTCCGGCAGCGACAGTGACCAGTTCGGCGGCTTCATCGAGATCGTCACCCGAGCACTCTCCGAGGTCGTCGCCTTCCTGTGCGTGGCCGCCATCGTGCTCACCATCAGCCCCACCATGGGTGTGTTGGTGCTCCTGTCCGCGCCGCTGCTCGTCCTGTGCGGGATGCCGCTGTTGCGCCCGATGCAGCGCTGGCAGGGCATCGAGCGCTCCCGCAACTCCGAGCTCACCTCGCAGGCAACCGACATTGTCGGCGGGCTGCGGATCCTGCGCGGCATCGGCGGCGAGAACACCTTCGGTGGCAACTACGCCCGACAGTCCCAGCGGGTGCGCCAGTCCGGCGTCTCGGCAGGCTCCTGGCAGGCGGCGGTGGAAGCCGTCGGTGTGCTGCTCAGCGGCATCTTCGTCGTTGCCCTGATGTGGGTTGGGGTCCGAGAGGTCATCAACGGACAACTCAGTGTGGGTCAGCTCATCAGCATCCTGGGCTACGGCCTGTTCCTGATCCAGCCGATGCGCACCTTCGTGGAGTTCGCCCAGAAGATGACCCGCGCGGTCGTGTCGGCCCGTAAGGCCATCGCGGTGCTGGAGCAGCGCCCGCCCTGGCTGCCGCCCACCGCTCCGCAGACGCTGCCGCACGACGCGCCGATCACCGACGATGCCTCGGGACTGGTGGTCACGCCGGGGCTGCTGACGATGGTCGTCTCCGGGGTGCCCGATGACTCGGCAGCACTGGCCGACCGGCTCGGTCGCTATCTGCCCGAGGAGCAGGACGCCCGCATCGCCCTCGAGCTGCCCGAGGACCTCAAGGGTCGCGCGGCTCGTCGCGAGCGCGCACGTCGCGTGATCGCCCGCGCCGAGCAGGCCGTCCGTGATGAGGAGCGCGCCCGTCAGGCCTGGGGCGTGCTCGTCGGTGACGTCGACCTCGGCGCCGTCGAGCTGCCCGAGGTGCGCTCCCACATCCTGGTCAGCGACACCAGCCCGCACCTGTTCGCCGGCACCCTGCGGTCGGCGGTGGACCCGCACGGCCGACTCAGCCGGGAGGCTGCAGAGGCCGCGCTGTGGGCCGCCTCGGCCGACGACGTCTTCGACGCCGTCCCGGGTGGCTGGGCCGGCGAGCTCGACGAGCGCGGCCGCGGCCTGTCCGGCGGACAACGCCAACGCCTGGTGCTCATGCGCGCCCTCGCCGCCGACCCGGAGGTCCTCGTCCTGGTCGAGCCCACCTCAGCCGTGGACGCCCACACCGAGGCCCGCATCGCAGCACGCCTGGGGAGGGCCCGCCAGGGCCGCACCACCGTGGTGATGACCGCCTCCCCGCTCCTGCTGCACCACGCCGATGAGGTCGTCCTCCTGCAGGACGGTCAGGTGACCGCCCGGGGAACGCACACCGACCTGCTCGCCGAGCACTCGGCATACCGCTCGGTCGTGGTGCGGGGTGAGGAGTCGGCCACCATCGACCCGCCCGAGCCGGACGACACCCACCCCGAGACCCACCGCCAGATGACCCGACCCGCCCCCCAGGAGGTGCTGTGAGCACAACACACGCTCCCCTGCTGCCCCCTGAGCTGGCAGCTGAGTCGGCACGCACCTGGGATGCCGCTGACCAGCAGGGTCCGGTGATCCCCGCGGAGCTCATCCCCCCGACCGAGGCCACCGTGGCCGAGCGCGCGTCGGCGATGCGACAGCGTCACCTGCTGCGCGAGCGCCGGGCCGCGGACTTCGTCGCCGAGACGATGAGCTCGACCAAGGGACTGCCCATCGCGCAGCCCCGGCAGGTCGTGCGCTTCATCGGCCGACTCCTGGGCGAGCGACGCCTCTGGGTGGTCGCCGTCGTCCTGGGCAACGCCCTCGCCGCGGTCGCCGGGCTGCTCGTGCCCTGGTGGCTGGGCCGGCTGGTCGACAGCACCGTGGCCGATGTCGAGGCTGGTCGCACGAGTGCGGCACTGGCCACGGCCGACTTGGTGGCCCTGATCGTCGCCGGGATCGTCGTGCTGCAGGCGCTGCTGACCCTGGCGGCCAAGAGCGCCTCCGCCGTCCTTGGCCAGGGCATCCTTGCGTCGGCCCGCGAGTTTGTGGTGCGCGCGATCCTGCGTCTGCCGCTGTCCCGGGTGGAGAGCGCCAGCTCCGGTGACCTCGTCACGCGCGTGACCCGGGATGTCGGCACGATGAGCGAGACGGTGCGCTGGGCGCTGCCGCAGGTCATCGTGGCCGGCACCACCGTGATCGCCACGCTGCTGGCGATGATCGTCAACAGCTGGCTGCTCGCGCTCCCCTCGCTGGTGCTGCTGGCGATCTCGCTGGTGCAGGTGCGCCGCTATCTCCAGCGGGCGCCCAACGGCTATCTGACCGAGGGCGGCACCTATTCGCGCATCAACACGCACCTGACCGAGACCGTCGAGGGTGCCCGCACCGTCGAGGCCCTCGAGATCGGTGACGAGCGCAAGCGGGTCGGCGACGACGACATTGAGGTGTCCGCACAGGCCGAGCGCTATGGGATCACGCTGCGCAACCTGCTGTTCCTGGTGATGGACCTGGCCTTCTCCCTGCCGCGGGTGCTGGTCCTGGCCGTGGGCGCCTTCGCCTACTCCCAGGACTGGGTCACCATCGGTCAGATCACCACGGCCGTGCTCTACACCGAGGCGCTGTGGGGCCCCTTCGACATGCTCGTGCACACCCTCGACAACGTGCAGGTCGGCGTGGCCTCGACGACCCGTCTGCTCGGGATCGCGACCGTGCCGCCGGACCGTGAGGAGGGCCGGGGCGAGCCGGCCGACGCCACGTTGGTCGGGCAGGATCTGCGCTATGCCTACCGTCCCGGGCATGACGTCCTGCACGGCATCGACCTGACCCTTGAGCCGGGAGAGCGCCTGGCGATCGTTGGCCCCAGCGGATCGGGCAAGTCGACCCTGGGCCGGCTGCTCGCCGGCATCCACGGGCCACGCACCGGCTCGGTCGCCGTCGGCGGCGTGGAGCTGACTGACCTGCCGCTGGCCCTGTTGCGCCGCGAGGTCGCCCTGGTCACCCAGGAGCACCACGTCTTCATCGGCACGGTGCGCGACAACATCGTGCTGGCCAAGGAGGGCTCGGACGACACCGCGGTGGAGCAGGCGTTGCGCGCGGTCGGAGCCTGGGACTGGGTGCAACGACTCCCGCAGGGGCTCGACGCCCGCATCGGCTCCGGGTCGCAGGAGTTGACTCCGGGGCAGGCGCAACAGGTCGCGCTGGCCCGCCTGATCCTGGCCAACCCGCACACCATCGTGCTCGACGAGGCCACCTCGCTGATCGACCCGCACACGGCCCGCAGCGTGGAGGGCTCGATGAACGCCCTATTGTCGGAGCGGACCGTTGTCGCCATCGCACACCGGCTGCACACCGCGCACGACGCCGACCGCATCGCCGTCGTCATCGACGGGCGGGTCGCCGAGCTCGGCAGCCACGACGAGCTGGTCGCCCTGGACGGGGAGTATGCCGCACTCTGGCGGGCCTGGACGACCTGACCTGCCGCCTGCGCTTGCACGGCGACGGCCACAGCCACAGTCACGGCCACCGAGCCGCTGGCGAAACGTGCACCCAGACAGGCGACGTCATCTCGCCCTGCGCATCGCTGCAGGTCAGCGACGTCCCGCTCGCTCACAGCAGTGACGTCGCCTGCCTTGGTGCACGCCGACGCTCCGTGCACCTACGCTTGCGTCCATGAGTTCCCTGCAGCAGACCCTGCTCGAGCCCGCCCGTCGACCCGCCGTCGTGAAGACCCTGGTCGCGGTCGTCGACGCCGAGGTGGCGAGCAAATCCGGCATCAGCGGTCGCATCATCAAGACCGGCTATGCGGCCGTCACCAAAGTGTCCGACGGGTTCGTGGCCAAGGCGGTCAACAAGTTGCTGCCCGGCTTCAGTGCCGCGCTGGACCCGTTCTGGCAGGAGCGGGGAGACCGCGCCTTCGCCGACACCCTGGTCGCCCGACAGGATGAGGCCGCCGAGGCCCTGCTCGCCGTCACCGACAGCAACGTGGCCGGCTCAAGCAACGGCGTGGTCAAGAAGGTTTACGGCTCGCTGCGCGGCAAGGCCAAGGACAACGTCATCGCCGCCCTCCCCCGCGTCGGCGCCGCGATCGAGAGCCACGCCGCCTGAGTGAGCCGATTGCGGAAGGGATAGCGGGGTGCGCCGGGCCCACGGGATCGCGGGCCGGCGGGCACGAGCACGACCACGGCGCCGATGCGAGAGCTCAGTCGGTCCGCCGACGCAGGGTGAACGTCCCGAGGGCGAGCACCACAACCGCGATGCCCACCACGATCAGCAGGTCGGTCCAGGTCCCGCTGGCAACCTGCCCGTCGACACCGGCCTGCACGCCCTGCATGGCGTTGATCGCATAGGTCAGCGGGAGGAAATCAGAGATCGCCTGGGCGGCGCCCGGCATGTTTTCGCGCGGGATGAACAACCCGCACAGCAGGAGCTGGGGAAAGACCAGTGCAGGCATGAACTGCACAGCCTGGAACTCGGTGCGGGCAAAGGCGGAGACGGCCAGGCCCAGCGCTGTGCCGAGGAAGGAGTCGGCCAGCGCCACCAGCAGCAGCGCCCAGATCGGGCCGCCCACCTCCATGCCGAGGATGCCAACACCGAGGCCGATCACCAGGGCCGACTGCACGAAACACACGGCCAGCAGGGCGAGCGCATAGCCGAGGAGGATGTCGGCCCGGCCGGTGGGCATGGCCAGCATCCGCTCCAGGGTCCCCGCTGTGCGCTCGCGCAGCATCGTGACCGACGTGACGATGAACATGACGGTGAAGGGCATGAAGGCGATCAGCGCCGGGCCGAAACTGTTGATGATGTTGCCGCCGGCCACCTCGGAGAAGACCCACCACAGCAGCAGGAGCACCAGGCACGGGACGAGCAGGAGCAGGGCGATGGTCCGCGGGTCCCGACGCAACTGGTGCAGAACCCGGCGGGCCACGGCCAGGGTGATGCGCGGGGTCACGCCGCAGCCTCGTCGATGAGGACCAGGAAGGCAGCCTCGACGCTGTCGGCGCCGGTGCGCTCGAGCAGCTCGGCCGGAGTCCCGGTCGCCATCACCTCGCCCTCGCGCAGGAGCGCGATCCGGTCACAGCGCTCCGCCTCGTCCATCACGTGGGTGGACACCAGCACGCCCGCCCCTCGGGAGGCGAGGTCACCGAAGGTGGCCCACAGCGAGCGCCGGAGCACCGGGTCAAGGCCGACGGTGGGCTCGTCCAGCACCAGGAGCGGGGGGTCGTTGAGCAGCGCCGTGGCCAGGGAGACGCGCGACTGCTGACCACCGGACATCGTGCCCACCACCTGGTCAGCCGCGTGCGCGAGATCGACCGTTGCCAGGGCAGCCCGCACCTCGGCCGTGCCCACTCCCAGGATGGCGGCAAAGAACTCCAGGTTCTCCCGGGCGGTCAGATCGTGATAGATCGACGCTGCCTGGGTCACATAGCCCACGCGGCCTCGCACCCCCGGACTCCCGGCCTCCTCGCCAAGCACCCGCAACGACCCCTGCACGCCGCTCTGCACCCCCACGATGGAGCGCATCAGCGTCGATTTGCCGCCCCCGGAGGGCCCGACAACACCGACCAGCTCACCCGCACCAACGCTCAGATCAACACCGTGGAGGACCTCACGACCACCGCGCGTGACCCGCAGGTCCGTGACCTCGACAACGTGCTGCTCCACGGCGCTCCTCCTCGGCCGTCGGCGCTGCTGACGCACCACCGGTGCCACTGCACCACGCTAGACCCGCGGGCACCGACCGCGCGACCCCACGCCCAGCAGGCGAGCGCGGTCAGCGACCCGCCCCAGGACCCCCGCTGCTCGACCGGTTCTGCCAGGTGCAGATGCAGATCTCGTTGCCCTCGACATCGGCGAGGACCCAGAACGCCGGTGCGCGCCGGTCCGAGACCAGTCGTCCACCCGCCGCCAGCGCGGCAGCAAGCCGCTCCTCGGCGACATCGTGCGGCACGGTGATGTCGAAGTGGATGCGGTTGCGGTCAGTGCGCGGCGGATCCATCTCCTGGAACCAGAGGCTGGGGAGGTGACCATCCGGGTCGAGCAGGTCACCGCGAGCATTCGCCTGCAGCCCGAGCACGGCCTGCCAGAACGGCCGGATCGCGTCAGCATCCACCGTGTCGATCGCGAGCTCGAGCGAGGAGACCAGCTCCGGGCGGGCCGTCGCGCCTGCCTCGTCCGCCAGCTCGCTGACCACCCTCGCCAGGTCGAGGTCGCGTTGGGTCACGCCGTCGACCGACTCCGTGTGGGTGCGGACCACGACGTGGTCGGAGCGCAGGTCCAGGGCGGGGTGGTGGTGCAGCCGGTGGCCCGCCGCGACGATGGCCGTCGCGAGGGCGGCCCCTGCGGCGGGGGTGCCGGTGTCGAACCGCGCGACCAGGACACCGAGCAAGAAGCGCCAGTCCCCCATCCCCTCGGCGTGCATCGCGTCATAGGGCGTCACCACGAGATCCTCAGCCATCTCACCAGCGTGGCACACGGTCCCGACAGCGCGCCATGCTGACCGTCAGCGCGTGGGGTCGCCCCAGCGCACCGGGACACCGTGCGGCGGAGCCTCACCGAGCAGACACTCAGTGCCCCCGGGCCAGGTGGTGGCCGCGACGACGAAGCGGTGCGGCGCGCCTGGCGCGAGGCGACGCGGCTCGAAGGCGAGGTGCGTCAGCGGCCGATCGGGTGTGGCGGCGTCACCCAGCGTCGTGAGCCGGGCGAGCATGCGCTGCTGCTCCTCGAGCGACACGTATTGCCACATCACCGAGTGCCACACGACGGTGTGCTGGCCCTCCACCAGCTCCAGTCGGTCCAGGAAGTCGCCACCGCCCGCCCGCTCGAGACGCACGGCGTGCTCCGCGGCGAGGGACAGGGCGCCGCGCAGCCGGTCGAGACGATGCGTCTGGTCCGGCCACACACAGCTGAGCAGTGACAGCGCACCCTCCTGGGAGCGTGCGTCGATCGGCGCGAGGTCGCAGCCCAGTCGTTCGACCACCTCGACCCCCTCCGGTATGCCGAGGGGCCGGCTCTCCCAGGCAGGGTCCAGCACGACGGTGGCTGGGCGCGCACCCCCTGGTGTGACTCCTTCTGTGCTGCCGCCACCGGCTGGCCGCGGCCACTGTCCGCCGTCCGCAGCGAGGTAGGTGAAGTGATCGGCCAGCAGGTTCAACCCCGCCGACGCACCGATCTCCACGAGCCGGACCGGCAGGTCCGGTCGCTGTGCGCGGGCGAGCACCTGCAGCAGACCACCGAACAGGGCCGCGGAGCGACCGACCTCGTTGGTCTGTGGCGGCGAAGCCAGTCCGGCGCGGATGAGCTCCTGGTGCTCCTCCAGAACCTCGCGGAAGGCAGGCCAAGCGGCCGCAGCATCCCCGTCGCCGCCGACGCTTGGATAGTGGGCCGCGAGCGCCGGTGCTCGCTCGGTCAGCACGAGACGGTGCACGGCTGCCATCAGTCGCAGGGCCAGGGCCGAGGGGCCAGGTGCGTCCTCGTGTCCCGCCAGCACCGCGGCAGCCGGCCCACCCGCCGCGACATCGTCGGCCACCTGCTCGAGCAGGTGGGCGTAGAACGGTGAGCCCAGGCTCTCGCAGGCACCGGCCTGTGCCCGGATCAGCTCAACCTGGCGCAACGGCGCTCATGTCGTCCAGCAGGACGTGCCTGATGAGTGCGCTCGCCCAGTCCAGGATCTCCTTGTCGCGCAACACCTTCCCACCCACGCGGGCGGTCTTGGGCACGGGCACGAGGATGGTGCGCGTCGCGGCCTTGAGGATGGTGCCCGGGAACAGCCGGTTGAGCCGCAACTGCTGGCTCTCGCGCAGCTCGACCGGCCCGAAGCGGATGGTCGAGCCCTGCAACGAGATGTCGCTGATCCCCGCGCTGCGAGCCAGGGTGCGCAGTCGGGCGACCTCGAGCAGCGTCTGGACGGGCACCGGCGGGGCGCCATAGCGGTCGACCAGCTCCGCCTCGATCTCGGCCAGCTCGACCTCGTCGGTCACCTTGGCCAACTTGGTGTAGGCCTCCAGACGCAGTCGCTCACCGGGGATGTAGGCATGGGGCAGGTGCGCGTCGACGGGCAGCTCGATCTTGATCTCCGTGGGGGTCTCGTCCTTCTCGCCCTTGAAGTTGGCGACCGCCTCGCCGACCAACCGGATGTAGAGGTCGAAACCGACGCCCTCGATGTGGCCGGACTGCTCACCACCGAGCAGGTTGCCGGCGCCGCGGATCTCCAGGTCCTTCATCGCCACGGCCGTGCCGGCCCCCAGGTCGGTGTTGGCCGCGATCGTCTGCAGTCGGTCGACCGCGGTCTCGGTCAGCGGCTTCTCCGGCGGATACAGGAAATAGGCGTAGGCCCGCTCCCGCCCGCGGCCCACGCGGCCCCGCAGCTGGTGCAACTGGGACAGCCCGAACTGGTCGGCGCGGTCCACGATCAGGGTGTTGGCGTTGGAGATGTCCAGGCCGGTCTCCACGATCGTGGTGCACACCATCACATCGAAACTGCCCTCCCAGAAGTCGACGACGACCTGCTCGAGCTGGTGCTCCCCCATCTGCCCGTGCGCGGTGGCCACCCGGGCCTCGGGGACCAGGTCGCGCAGCCGCGCGGCGACCTTCTCGATCGAGGTCACCTTGTTGTGCACAAAGAAGACCTGCCCGTCCCGCAGCAGCTCGCGCCGGATCGCGGCGCCGATCTGCTTCTCGTCATAGCCGCCGACGAAGGTGAGCACCGGGTGCCGCTCCTCCGGGGGTGTGGCCAGCGTCGACATCTCGCGGATGCCGGTGATGGCCATCTCCAGCGTGCGCGGGATCGGCGTGGCCGACATGGCCAGCACATCGACATTGGTGCGCATCGCCTTGAGCTGCTCCTTGTGCTCCACGCCGAAGCGCTGCTCCTCATCGATGACGACCAGCCCCAGGTCCTTGAAGGTCACCGAGGTGGACAACAGTCGGTGGGTGCCGATGACCAGGTCCACGCTGCCGTCGGCCAGGCCCTTGATGACCTCCCGCGCCTCCTTGTCGGACTGGAAGCGGGACAACGCCTTCACCACGACCGGGAACTGGGCATAGCGCTCGGTGAAGGTCTGGAAGTGCTGCTGCACCAACAGGGTGGTCGGCACCAGCACGGCCACCTGCTTGCCGTCCTGGATGGCCTTGAAGGCCGCGCGGACCGCGATCTCGGTCTTGCCATAGCCCACGTCGCCACTGATCAGCCGGTCCATCGGGACCGCCTTCTCCATGTCGGCCTTGACCTCGTCGATGCTGGAGAGCTGGTCGGTCGTCTCGACGAACGCAAAGGCGTCCTCGAGCTCGCGCTGCCACGGGGTGTCCGGGCCGAACGCGTGGCCCTGGGTGGCCATCCGGGCGCTGTAGAGCCGGATCAGCTCGGAGGCGATCTGCCGGACATACTTGCGGGCGCGCGACTTGGTCTTCTGCCAGTCGGCACCACCGAGTCGGTTCAGCGTCGGGGACTCTCCGCCAACGTATTTGGTGATCTGGTCCAGCTGATCGGTCGGCACATAGAGCCGGTCGGCCGGTTGCCCGCGCTTCGCGGAGGCGTACTCCAGCACGAGATACTCCCGCACCGCCCCCTGCACCTGGCGCTGGGCCATCTCGACGAACTTGCCGACGCCGTGCTGCTCGTGGACCACGTGATCACCCGGCCGCAGCTGCAGGGGATCGACCTGCGCCCGCCGGCGCGACGGCATACGCCGCATGTCCTTGGTCGAGCCTCCGGTGCTCACCGAGCCGGTCAGGTCGGTCTCGCCGACCACCACCAGGTGGGCGCCGGGCAGCACAAAACCGCGCCCCACCGAGCCGGTCGTGATCTGCACGACCTCGGGCACGAGCCGCTCGAGGTCGGGGACGAGCCGGTGAGGGACGTCCTGCTCGGCCAGCACCTCGCTGACCCGGCGGGCCAGACCCGGCCCCTCGAGCGAGAGCACCACGTGCTGGTCATCGGCGAGCCAGCGGCGCAACGCTGTCGCGATCGCCTCGGCGTCGCTGCGGAAGGCCTCGACGGGGGACGACTCGACGGTGATCCGGCGGGCCACCACGTCGTCAGCGGCGTCGTCCTCGACAAACTCCGCGAGCTCCTCGTCACCGGCGAACGCAGTCATGGTCCACCAGTCGCGACCCCGCTCCAGCGCCCGGGCACGCAGGTCACCCAGGGACCAGTAGGACGCGGTGCCGAGCACGTCCTGCAGGTCGACCGGCACCACATTGCCGGCCACGGCGTTGGCCCAACTCGCACCGAGGAACTCCAGGCTGGTCTCGACCAGATCGTGCGCCCGGGTCGAGATCCGCTCCGGGTCGAGCAGGACGACGCGCGTGCCCTCCGCGAGGACGTCGGGCAGCGTCTCCATCGAGTCCACCAGCGCCGGGGTCAGCGACTCCATGCCCTCCACGGCGATGCCCTCGGCCACCTTGCCGAGCAGGTCCGCCACACCGGGCAACTGCTCAGCCAGCTCGGCGGCTCGCTCACGCACCTGGTCGGTCAGCAGCAGCTCGCGGCACGGCGGGGCCCACAACCCGCCCTCGGCGATCTCCAGCGAGCGCTGGTCGGCCACCTTGAACCACCGGACCTCCTCGATCGTGTCGCCCCAGAACTCCACCCGCAACGGGTGCTCCTCCGTCGGCGGGAAGACGTCGAGGATGCCGCCGCGCACCGAGAACTCACCGCGCCGCTCGACCAGGTCGGTGCGCACATAGGCGGCCGCGGACAGGGCCTCCACGACCTCCTCGAACACGTGCGTCTCCCCCGCCTGCAGCCGCACCGGCACCAGCTCACCGAGGCCGGCCACGAACGGCTGCAACAGGGCCCGGGCCGAGGCCACCACGACCCGCACCGGACCGTATGCCGAGGTGCCGGTGCTCTCCTCACTCACCTCCGGGTGGGCGAGGCGGCGCAGCACGGCCAACCGCTGACCGACCGTGTCGGAGCGGGGGCTGAGTCGCTCGTGGGGCAGCGTCTCCCAGCTCGGGAAGGTCGTGATCGTCTCGGCGGGCAGAAACTCGGCGAGTGCGGACGCCAGGTCGTCGGCCTCCCGGCCCGTCGCGGTGACCGCCAGCAGCGGCGCCTTCGCGGCGAGCGAGGCCACCAGTGACGGACGGGCACCCGCCGTGACTGCCACGTCGACCAGCGGCTCCCGCTCGTCGGCGGCAGCCAGGACGGCGGCGACGCCCGGATCGGTGATCAGGCCGGCTAGCACTGGGGTGAGACTCACGAGGGGCCCTCTCTGCGGCAACATGGGCAGTGTGGTGGCGGCCGGCGACACACCTGCCGACAGCACAAACGACCCCGATCTGGGAACTGAGCGGGGTTTCTGCCAGTCTAAAGGCCACAACCGACAGGGAGACTGATGCGGCCGGGGGCGCTTGCGCTGCCGGGCCGGGGACAGGAAGATCACATCGTGACCCAGATTGCCGAGCCGAGCCGCCGCACGACCAGATCCTGGGGTGCGGCGCTGGCCGTCGGGGCCGCCCTCGCCGTGCCGCTGGCGCTCACGGCCGAGGTGGCCATGGCCGAGGAAGCACCCCTGGAGATCACCGAGTCGATCAACGACCTGGCCGGTGTGCTGAGCGGCAGCGAGGGCGAGATCGAGGAGGCCATCGCCGACCTGCGCGACGACACGGGCCTGCAGCTGTTCGTGATCTATGTCGACGAGTTCGACCGGGCGGACGGTCCGGGCTGGTCCGATGAGACCTACAACCTCAACGGCTTCGGCGGTGACGACATCCTGCTGTCTGTGGCCGTGGACCAGCGGGCCTATGGGCTGACCGGCAGCTCGGCCATCCCCGAGAGCACCCTGAACGAGGTGGCGAGCAACTACGTCGAGCCGGCGCTGGGTGATGACGACTGGGCCGGCGCCTCGATCGCCGCGACCCAGGGGCTGGCCGACGTGCTGCCCGACGGTGTGAACACCCCGGTCAACTCCGGCGGGCAGGGCAACTCCGAAGGGTCCCACAGCGGCTCCTCCGGTGGCGGCTTCGACATCCCGTGGCTGTTTGCGGTGCCGGTCGTGGCCATCGCGGGCTCGAAGGTGATCTCCGCGATGGGCAACAAGAGCGCCCGGCAGAGCCGGGAACGTGCCGGCGACCTGCCCACCGAGTCGAGCCAGACGTCGCAGGTGCCCACCCAGGAGCTCCAGCGCGTCTCCGCGGCCGCCCTGGTCGACCTGGACAACTCGCTGCGCAGCGCCGAGGAGGAGCTCACCTTCGCCGAGGCGCAGTTCGGCCAGCAGCGCACCGAGCAGTTCCGCACGGTCCTCGGCGAGGCACGGCGCAAGTCCCAGGAGGCCTTCCGGATCCGCCAGCAGCTCGACGACTCCGACAAGGAGGCCGAGCCGGTCGCCCGCAACATGTTGGGTCAGATCATCGAGCTGTGCTCCAGCGCCAAGGCCAGCCTGGACGCCCACGCCGCCGAGTTCGCCGACATGCGCGCCCTGCAGGACACCGTGCCGCAGTTCCTCGAGGAGCTGGCCGGCCGGGCCCAGGAGGTGCGCGGACGACTGCCCGTCGCCGACCAGCAGATCAACAGTCTCGCCGCGCGCTATCCGCAGCAGGCTCTCGGGACGGTGCGCGACCACCGCGCCCAGGCCGAGCGGCTGCTGGGCAGCGCCGATGGGTTTGTTGACGCCGGCCGCCAGGCCGTGGACAGCGACCGCCCGTCAGCGGTGGCCGCGGCCCGTGCCGCCGAGGAGGCCCTCGGCCAGGCCGTGCGGCTGCTGGACGCCATCGGCTCCGCCGACAACGACCTGGCCAACGCCCAGGACGTGCTGGCCAAGGCCATCGCGTCACTGACCTCCGACATCCAGGACGCCCAGCGACTCGCCCCCAAGGACCCGGTCATCCAGCCCGTCGTGGAGCGCGCCCGTGCCGCAATCACGCAGGGACAGAGCGCCGACACCTCCGGCGACCCGCTGGCTGCCCTGGCCACCCTGGACGCCACCGAGCACGACCTGGACACCCTGCTCGACCCGCTGCGCGACGCCGAGAGCCAGCGCACCAAGGTGCGCGAGGACCTCAACGCTCGGGTCAACCGGGTCGGCGCACGGCTGCGCAGCATCGACGAGACCATCGCCACGCGGCGCGGGGCCGTCAACAGCGGAGCCCGCACCCGCATCTCCGAGGCGATGCGGCTGTTCGAACAGGCCCAGGGACTCACCCGGGACGACCCCCAACAGGCGGCCAACCTGCTGCACCAGGCCGAGCAACTCGGCGAGCGGGCCCTCAGCGAGGCCCAGCAGGACCTCGACCGCTGGAACGGCCCGATGGGTGGCGGCATGGGCGGCGGGGGTCGGCGCGGCGGCATCGACCCGCTGTCGGTCATCCTCGGCGGCATCCTGGCCGGCGGAGGCAACCGGCACAGCGGCGGCTGGGGTGGCGGCGGTTTCGGAGGGGGCGGCTTTGGCGGAGGCGGCGGTGGTTTCGGCGGGGGCGGCGGCTTCGGCGGGGGCGGCGGCTCGACCTCGGTGGGAGGGCGCTTCTGACGTTTCACCTCGCCGATCGGCTTGACTGGACGGAACCATTCGACGGCGCTGACCGTCAATACACAGGAACTGGCACGACGACCTCGCACCACACCTGTCCCACGAAAGGACACTTGGACCATGACTCAGAAGCAGACCATCCTGGGCCGCATCAGCCAGCTCGCGAAGGCCAACATCAACTCCCTCCTGGACCGCGCCGAGGACCCGGAGAAGATGCTCGACCAGTTGGTGCGTGACTACACCAACTCCATCGCCGAGGCCGAGGAGGCCGTCGCGCAGACCATCGCCAACGTGCGCATGGCCGAGGCTGACCTGCGCAGCGACGAGGAGGCCGCACAGGAGTGGGGCCGCAAGGCTGGCGCCGCCAACCGCAAGGCCGACGAGCTGCGCGGCAGCGGTGACACTGCGGGCGCCGACAAGTTCGACAACCTGACTCGGGTGGCCCTGCAGCGTCAGATCCAGCACGAGAACGAGGCCAACGCCGCCCGCCCGGCCATCGAGCAGCAGAACGCGACGGTCGACAAGCTCAAGGAGGGCCTGGTCAGCATGAAGACCAAGCTCGGCGAGCTGAAGTCCAAGCGCGGCACCCTGGTCGCCCGGGCCCGCTCCGTCGAGGCGCAGGGCAAGGTCAACGAGGCCATGCGCTCCATCGACGTCATGGACCCGACCAGCGACCTGGGCCGCTTCGAGGAGAAGATCAAGCGCGAGGAGGCCCTCGTCGCCGGTCGCGCCGAGGCCCACGCCACGAGCATCGAGGACCAGTTCGACGAGCTCGAGGACCACAGCGACGACGCCGAGATCGAGGCGCGCCTGGCCGCTCTGCGGAGCAAGGGCTGACCCGCTCCGCACCACGGTCGGGCACGCCCTGACCAGCAGCACCCCTGCGGGCCCGCCGGAAGTTTCCGGTGGGCCCGCGGTCGGTCTCGAACACTCCACCGGGGGAAGGACTCACCCATGCCTGCCGTGACACCTCAGCTCCGCACACCCCTGACCGTCCTGGCCACCCTCGTGGCCGGCGGTGTGCTGCTGACCGGCCCCTCGGCATACGCCCAGGAGCCGTTCCCGTTGCCCGACGAGCTGGTCGACCAGACCGGCGCGATCCAGGATGAGGCCGCGGTCCGCGCGGCCCAGGACCAGCTCTTCGACGAGGCCGGGCTGCAGCTGTTCGTGGTCTATGTCGACGACTTCGGCGGACTCAGCGGGCCCGAGTGGGCCGACCGCACCGCCGAGCTCTCCCACCTCGGCGACCAGGACCTGCTGGTCGCCGTCGCCACCGACGAACGGTCCTGGGGCGACAGCATCTCCGAGGACTCCGGGCTGTCCGACAGCCAGCTCGACGACGTGGCCTCCGAGCACATCGAGCCCGCCCTGCGCGACGACGACTGGGACGGGGCCGCGATCGGCGCGGCCGAGGGCTATCTCGAGGCGGCCACCGAGTCGTCGAGCGGGTGGGTCGGCATCGCCGGTGTGGGTGGGGTGGCCCTGCTCGGGTTCGGCGCCTATCGCGGCCGCCGGTGGCACCGCCAGCGTCAGGAGCGGGCGGAGGTGGCAGAGGAGCTCGCCGAGACGTCGCAACGCGTCGGGGGGCAACTGGTCGCGCTGGACACCGCGCTCGCCGCCGCTGAGGGAGAGTTGCAGTATGCCGAGGCCGAGTTCGCCCCCGACCTCACCGCCCCCTTCCGGGAGGCCCTGACCACGTCCCGGCAGGAAGCGCTCGAGGCCTTCCGCCTGCAGGAGCAGATCGCCGCGCAGGACCCGGTGGAGGAGTCCGCGAGCGTGCGGGACCGCTATCGCAACCTGGAGCAGTTGATCTCCCGGGCCGGTTCCCGGCTCGACGAGCACGCCGCCGCCTTCAACGAGTTGCGAGCCCTCGCCGACCGGGCACCGCAACGCGTCGAGGAGCTGACCGCAGGCCTTGCGGAGGTCACGACACGGTTGCTCGACGTGATGGCCCTGGCGACCACGCGGACTGACCTGCGCGCAGGCCAGCGTGCGCAGGTGGAGGCGATGGCCCAGGAGTCCCAGACGATGCTGGCCCACGGTGAGACGGCACTCGAGCAGGCACGGGAGCGGATCGGCGCCAGCGAGCCCGAGGACGCGGTCCTGCCCCTCAAAGCTGCCGAGGAGTCGCTGACGGGACTCACCGCACGCGCCGAACAACTCGCCGACCTCGACACCCTGATCACGCAGTGGCAGGGGCTGCTGACAGCGGCGACGGACTCGCTGAGCCAGGACGTGGCCGACGCCGAGCGCCTCGCCCCACAGGACGCGGCAGTCTCCGGCCCAGCACAGCAGGCCCGGGCTGCCCTGGCCAGGGTCGGTGACGCGGCCGAGGACCCGGTGGAGCTGGCGGAGGATCTCGGCGATATCGAGCGCGTGCTGGACGCGGCCCTCAGCGGTCATCGGGAGACCGAGGAGCGGCGACTCAAGGAGCTCAAGACCGCCCGTGCCCAGCTGGCCCGCACCGAGTCGCGGGTGCGCTCGATGGAGTCCGAGCTGCGCGTCAACCAGGCGCATGTCACGGCCACGGCGCTGACGCGGTCCAGTGAGGCCCGCGCGCTGCTCACCGAGGGGCGCTCGATCCTGGAGTCCGACCCGGCCAGGGCCGACACGGTGCTGCGCGACGCCGCCAGTCGGGCCGGCAGTGCGCTGAGCTCGATCCACGACGTGCGCCACAGGGCCGAGGCCAGCACGTCATCCGGCGGTTGGGGCTCATCCTGGGGCTCGTCCTGGGGCGGCTCCCGGTCGAGCTCCCGGTCGAGCTCACGGTCCAGCAGGTCTCGCCGCTCGCGCTCCAGCAGCCGCTCGCGCAGTCGCTCGAGCAGTTCGCGCCGGTCCTCGCGCTCGTCGCGCAGTTCCCGCGGCGGGCGCTTCTAGCCCGGGCCGCTCCCGTGAGCGACTCCAGCGACCAGCAGGCAAGCCGACGACCAGCAGATGATCCAGCGGCCAGCAGGTGCAGATGCATGCATCCTTCACACGATGTTCCAGATTCCTGTGAATGATCCGTTCACCTGCACCGTCGCCGCCGACCGGCGAAGGCGACTGGCGCGTGTCCCCGCTCAGCGGGCGATCCAGCGACCAGCAGGCAATCCAACGACCAGCAGATGATCCAGCGGCCAGCAGGTGCAGATGCATGCATCCTTCACACGATGTTCCAGATTCCTGTGAATGATCCGTTCACATGCACCGTCGCCGCCGACCGGCGAAGGCGACTGGCGCGTGTCCCCGCTCAGCGGGCGATCCAGCGACCAGCAGGCAATCCAACGACCAGCAGATGATCCAGCGGCCAGCAGGTGCAGATGCATGCATCCTTCACACGATGTTCCAGATTCCTGTGAATGATCCGTTCACCTGCACCGTCGCCGCCGACCGGTTCAGTGCGGCAGTCAGCGGGAGTGGAACCGCCCCTGGGTCGCTTCGAGGCCGGTGTGCACCAGGTCGGTGACGGCATCGACGCCATCGCCGATCAGCAACTCCACCTCGACCCGGTCGCGGGCCGGGAAGTCGGACAACACATAGGCGGCCGGGTCCTGCCGTCCCGGCGGCCGTCCGACCCCCAGGCGGACCCGCAGATAGTCCTTGGTGCCCAGGGACTGGCTGATGGAGCGCAGCCCGTTGTGCCCGCCCTCACCGCCCCCGCGCTTGAGCTTGATGGAGCCGAAGTCGATGTCGAGCTCGTCGTGCACCACGATGATCTGCTCCAGCGGCACCTTGTAGAACTGCACGAGCGAGGCGACGGGCCCACCGGACACGTTCATGTAGGTCATCGGTTGGGCCAGGACGGCCCGGGGCCCGGGAGCACCGCCGGGCAGGGTGCCGAGCCGGATCTCACTGACCCAGGCGCGGGACTTGTGCTGCTTGGCCGAGACCCCGGCAGCGGCGGCCAGGTCGGCGATCACCATGGCACCGATGTTGTGCCGGTTGCCGGCATATTTCGGCCCGGGGTTGCCGAGCCCGACCACCAACCAGGGGTCCATGAGTCCTCCAAGAATGACGGCGGGGCCGCCTCAGACGTGCTGTCCGAGGCGACCCCGATCGTATGCCGTGTGGTCCGGCAGGTGCGCCGGTCAGGCGTCCTCGGACTTGGCCTCTTCCTCGCCCTCGGCCTTGTCCTCGTCGCCGCCCTCGGCAGCCTCCTCGTCGGACTCCTCGTGCTCGATGCCGGCCTCTTCCTCGGCCTCGGCAAGCTCGGCCTCCAGGGCCTCCTCGGAGATGGCCTGGGTGACGTTGACCAGCAGCGCCTCCGGGTCGGTGATCAGCGTGACGCCCTCCGGCAGCTTGATGTCGCCAGCCAGGATCTGGTTGCCGGCCTCCAGGCCCTCCACCGTGACCACGAAGGACTCCGGGATGCTGGTGAAGTCGGTCTCGACCGAGACCTCGGTGTAGTCGGTGGTCACCAGCGTGTCCGGTGCGGCCTCGCCCTCGACGTGGACCGCGACGTCGACGATGACCTTCTCGCCCTTGCGGACGATGACCAGGTCAACGTGCTCGATGGTGCGCTTGATCGGGTCGCGCTGCACGTCCTTGACCAGGGCCAGGTGCTCGTCACCCTCGACGTCCAGGGACAGGACGGCGTTGGTGTGCTTCAGCGCCATCATCGTGGCGTGGCCCGGCAGCGTCAGGTGGAACGGGTCGGTGCCGTGGCCATAGAGGACGGCGGGGATCTTGTCGGCGCGGCGCACGCGGCGGGCAGCGCCCTTGCCAAACTCGGTGCGCTTCTCGGCGGTGATGGAAAGCTTGTCAGCCATGTCGGGGCCTCCGTGGTTGGTGGATCATCGGGTGGGCCTCGACGCGGGGCGCGGCACGACGCGGCAGCAGGGCCGGATCATCGGCACAGACCGCGTCGATTCACGGACGCAGCCACATCTTCGTGCAGCGTCCCTCGCCGAGGCAACAGTGGGCCAGTCTAGGGCAGCCGCACCCCGCCGACCAACTCGCTTTTGCGCTCACACCTGACCCGCCCTCACGCCCACCGCCGCACCAGCTCTGCCAGCACCCCCGCGGTGCGGGCCGTGGTCACTCCGAGCAGGCGTGAGGTCGCCGCTCCCAGCGGATCGACATCGCCGGGGACGGCGTGTTCCCACATCTGGTGCACGCTGCGCCCACGGACCACGACGGTCACCTTCTCCCCGGAGACCGACTCGACGCGCGCCACAGACTCGGCCGAGAGGGGCTCGCGCAGCAGGGAGACGTAGTGCCGCTGCAGGGGACCGTGTCGCTCCCCCAGCCCCTCGGCATACGAGGAGATCTCGGCCAGCTCGGCGAGCCCGAAGACGATGGTGGGCACCGCAAACCCACGGTCGCGCTCAAAGGCCGACTCCAGCGCGTCCTCGACCCGGGTCAGGGAGCGCATCCGTGAGGTGACGCGCAGGTTGCCGGTGTTCAGATAGGTCTGCACGTCGGTGAACCCGGCGGCCTCGGCCACCGCGCGCAGGTCATCCTTGGGGAACTTGCGGCGCGCGCCGAGGTTGACGGCCCGCAGGAATCCGACATAGCTGGGCATCAGCGGAGGGGCGGGTCGAGACGACCGTCAGGCGTTGCCGTCAAACATGCTGGTGACCGAGCCATCCTCGAAGACCGCGCGGATCGCCTGGCTGATCAGCGGGGCGATCGACAACTCGGTGATCTTGTCCAGCGCGCGTGCCTCGGCCGAGAGCGGCAGCGTGTTGGTGACGATCACCTCGCGGGCGATGGAGTTGGACAGCCGCTCCACCGCCGGACCGCTGAAGATCGGGTGGGTGGCCGCGATGACGACGCTGTTGGCACCGTCGTTCATCAGGGCGTCCGCCGCCTGGCAGATGGTGCCGCCGGAGTCGATCATGTCGTCAACCAGGATGCAGGTGCGCCCGGCGACCTCACCGACGACGCGGTTGGCCACGCTCTGGTTGGGGCGGGTGATGTCACGGGTCTTGTGGATGAAGGCCAGCGGGGCACCGCCCAGGCGCTGGCTCCACTGCTCGGCGACCTTGATGCGGCCGGCGTCGGGCGAGACGATCGCCAGCTCCTCCTTGCCATAGTGCTTCTTGACATAGGAGCTCAGGATCGGCAGCGCCATCAGGTGGTCGACCGGGCCGTCGAAGAAGCCCTGGATCTGCGAGGTGTGCAGGTCCACGCACATGAGCCGATCGGCACCGGCGGTCTTGAACAGGTCGGCCATCAGGCGGGCCGAGATCGGCTCGCGGCCGCGGTGCTTCTTGTCCTGGCGGGCATAGCCATAGAACGGGAGCACCACACTGATCCGCTTGGCCGAGGCGCGTTTGAGCGCGTCGACCATGATCAGGTGCTCCATGATCCACTCGTTGATCGGCGCCGTGTGGCTCTGGATCACGAACGCGTCGGAGCCGCGGACCGACTCGTCGAAGCGGACATAGATCTCGCTGTTGGCAAAGGAGTAGGCATCCGTCGGCACCAGGTCGGTGCCCAGGATCGTGGTGACCTCCTCAGCCAGGCCAGGGTGCGCCCGCCCGCTGAAGATCATCAGGTTCTTCTGGGTGGTCTTCTGGATGCCGGTCACGCCTGGCCCCCTTCGGGTTCGCTGGCCGTATGCCGAGGGGCGGGTTGGTCCTGCCCGCTCGCCGGGGCGTCGGTCCCTGGTGCGTCGGTCCCTGGTGCGTCGGTCTGCGGGGCGTCAGTCTGCTGGGCGCCCGCCGCCTCGGCCGCCGCCGCTGTGCTGGTGCCGGCGCGCTTGCGCTCGACCCAGCCGTCGATGTTGCGCTGGCGGGCCCGGGAGACCGCGATCTGCCCGGGCTCGACGTCGTTGGTCACGGCGGAGCCGGCCCCGATGTAGGCACCGTCAGCGACGTTCACCGGGGCCACGAGCACCGAGTTAGAGCCCACGAAGGAGTGTCGCCCGATCGTGGTGTGGTGCTTGTTGACGCCGTCGTAGTTGGCGAAGATCGTGCCGGCGCCGATGTTGGCGCCCTCCTTGATGGTGGCGTCACCGGCGTAGGTCAGGTGCGGGACCTTGGCACCGTCCTCGATGACGGCGTTCTTGGTCTCCACGAAGCCGCCGATCTTGCCCTTGGCGCCCAGCTCGGTGCCCGGGCGCAGATAGCTGAACGGGCCCACGGTCGCCTCGGGTCCGATCACGGCGAGCTCGGCCTGGGTGCGCACCACGCTGGCACCGTCCCCGACCTGCACGCTGGTCAGCGTCGTGTCCGGACCGACCACAGCCCCCTCGCCGATGGTGGTGGCGCCCAGCAGCTGGGTGCCGGGTCGGATGACTGTGTCCTGGCCGATGGTGACGTCCGAGTCGATCCAGGTGGTCGCCGGGTCCACGATCGTGACCCCCTCGCGCTGCCAGCGCTCGACAGTGCGCTCGTTGAGGATCCGCCCCAGGTTGGAGAGCTGGACTCGGTCGTTGACGCCCTCGGACTGCCAGCGGTCATCGACCACGTGGGCCCGCACCGGGCGGCCCGCCGCACGGGCCAGACCGAGCACGTCCGTGAGGTACTTCTCGCCCTGGGCATTGTCGGTGCCGACCTGGGTCAGCGAGTCGCGCAGGACCTGGGCGTCGAACGCATAGATCCCGGAGTTGATCTCCTTGATGTCGAGCGCACCAGCGTCCGCACCACCGCTCTCTCGGGCGGCGATCGCGTCCTTCTGCTCCACGATCTTGAGCACCTGCCCGTCCTGGTCACGCACCACGCGGCCATAGCCGTGCGGGTCGTCCAGGATCGAGGTGATCACGGTGACGGCGTTGCCGGCCTCCTCGTGCGCTGCGGTCAGCGCGCGGAGGGTCTGCGTGGTCAGCAGCGGCACGTCGCCGTAGGTCACCAGGACCGTGCCGGTCAGATCCGGGGGCAGGACCTCAAGGCCGCACTCGACCGCGCGGCCGGTGCCCTTGACCTCGTCCTGATCGGCGATCAGCGCCTCGGCATCAACCTCAGAGACGTGCGGTGCGACCACCTCGCGCTGGTGCCGCACCACGACGGCCAGGTGGGCCGGGTCGGTGCCGCGGGCGGCATGGATGGCATGTCCGACCAGGGTGCGCCCACCGATGGGGTGCAGCACCTTGGGTGTCTTGGACTTCATCCGGGTGCCCTCGCCCGCTGCGAGGATGATGACGGCTGCCGGGCGGTTCTCGCTCACGCGAAGTCGCTCCCATGTCTCGGGGACTGAACAGTGGTGGCGGCCCACGGGGTCACCCTGGTGGATGCTACCCGTCTCCTGGGGGTGGTGTCTCCCGGCCCCGCCTCCAGGGAATCTTTCCGGCCCGATCGGCGTTGAAACAGTTGTCGGTCCGCGACGGGACCGCGCTCCGTGAGGAGCACGATGTGCGTCGCCCCGGGCCTGACGTTGTTTATCGAAATCTGACGTTCTGCGTCGGAGAAGGGTCACAGTCAATGCAGTTCAACACCGGTCAGCTCCTCATCCACCCCCACCACGGCCCGGCACGTGTCGAGGGCACGATGACGCGGGTCGTCGGCGGCACCGAGCGCAAGTATGTGACCCTGCGCGTGCAACGCAGCGACCTGACGGTCTCGCTGCCGGCCGACACCGCCGAGGAGGCCGGCATCCGGCTCATCCTCTCGGGTGAGCAGTTGCAGGAGGTGCTCGACGAGCTCAGGGCACCCAGCGTGCCGTTCGACCGGCAGTTCTCCCGCCGCATGAAGAACCAGCAGGACCGGTTGCTCCAGGGCGACCTCCGGGTCACAGCTGGCGTGGTGCGCGACCTGATCCGACGAGACCGGGCCGACGGCGTGTCGCCCGCGGAGAAGGACCTGCTCAAGCGTGCCAAGGAGCCGTTGCTCGGCGAACTCGTCGAGGCGCTCCGCGTCACCGAGGAGCGGGCCGAGGAGCTGGTTCTCGGCGCCGTCACCGGCGAGGACATCCCCACCCCCGCCGAGCTGGCGATCGCCGGCTGACGCGCCCCACCCGCCCCGCGAGCCGCCCCCACTCGCCGGCCCCGGGGCACATTCACACCACCCACCCCGCGCCGGCCCCACTCGCCGGCCCCGGCGCACGTTCACACCACCCGCCCCGCGCGGCGCCCGGCCGTGCATTCAAACAGGAAACGTCACGCTCGATCCCCGGGCGCAGCCTGCTGACCTGCAGGTTTGCCCTGGAGCCGACGACGTTACCTGTTTGAATGTGCGGGGCCGCGCCCAGATGGCGCGCCCACAGCAAGCTCCCCGGGAAGGAATCGAACCTTCGTCGCTAATCCTGATTCAAAGTCAGGCGGCCCCTGCCAGCAGAGCAACCGGGGAACACCCGATGCACACGCACCGGACCGGACAAGGTTAGGACAGATCCGGCCCGGGACGACACCCGCGGTCGTTGACAAGGCAGAATGGGCCCCGTGAGCCGCCCCGATCCCAAGTTGACTGTGCCCGCTGCGCGCCATCGAATGACTGGCCCGCAGCGGCGTGAGCAGTTGATCTCAATCGGGCGGGCACTCTTCTCCGAGAAGGGGTTCGAGGGGACCACGGTCGAGGAGATCGCGGCGAATGCCGAGGTGTCCAAGCCGGTGATCTATGAGCACTTCGGGGGCAAGGAGGGGCTCTATGCCGTGGTCGTCGACCGCGAGATCCAGGCCCTGCTCAATGCGATCACCAACGCCCTGTCCGAGCCGGGCCACCCGCGAGCACTGCTCGAGCGCGCTGCCCTCTCGCTGCTGGACTACATCGAGAACTCCACCGATGGGTTCCGGATCCTGGTGCGAGACAGCCCACCTGGGCAGTCCACCGGCTCCTTCGCCTCGCTGATCAGCGACGTCGCCAGCCAGGTCGAGCACATCCTCGCCGCCGAGTTCAAGCGTCAGCGGCTCGATCCCAAGATGGCGCCGCTGTATGCACAGATGCTGGTCGGCATGGTCGCCACCCCCGGTGGCTGGTGGTTGGACTCCCGCAAGATCAAGAAGGAGGATGTGGCCTCCCACGTCGTCAATCTGGCTTGGAACGGGCTGTCCGGCCTGGAGTCCAAGCCGAGCCTGCGCCTGATCAACCCGCGGTAGACCCGGGGTCAGCGCTACGCCCAGCGTTGGCGATATCCGCGGGGTCGCCGTCACCCCCGGGGTCGCCGTCACCCCTGGCCTCGACGTCACCCCCAAGAACGACCTCGCCCCCAACGTGGTCGCGCGCCCAGCGCGCCCACTGCGCGGTGGCGCGGAAACTGAGGATGCCGAACTGGGCCGTGATCCCGAGCGGCCCGCCTGACGCGCTGCCCGTCCGTTCCTGCAGGGCCGCGAACTCAGCCTCAAGGTGCTCAACCTGCGCCACTGCACCAGCCTCGGTCTGCCGGAGGACCTCGAGTGCGTCGTCAGGCTCGAGCGCCGGGAGGAGAAAGAGTCGCAGCGCGTGCTCATTCTTGACTCCGCCGGTTGAGGCCGGGGCGGCCATCAACCAGGCACGCAGGGCGGCCAGCCCCTCCTTCGTGCAGCGGTACGTGACGCGCCCCCGCGCCCCCCGATCGACAACCTCGACCAGCCCCTCCAGATCGAGACGGCGCAACTCGGGATAGATCTGGCTGTGCTTGGCATCCCAGGCGTAGGCGCCAATGACATCCTCGAAACGTCCCGTCAGGTCATAGCCACTGCTCGGACGGTCCAGCAGCAGGCCGAGAATCGCGTATCGGAGGGCCACGTCAGGAGCCTATATGACGATCTTGACATGTCGAACTCGACATGTCAGTCTCATCGTATGGGGTCATCGACGACTGTCACCGACAGCGAGGTCACCGACAGCGAGGAGATGTCGTCCCGACGCTCCTCCTCGTGGGTCGGCGCACTGGCCGGTGAGCTCGCCCTCGATGTCGGGCTGTCCCTCGCGGCGTTCTGGCTCGCCATCGCCGCAGGGTGGGGCACAGTGGGCGCCATCCTGGCCGCTGGCACGGTCGCGGTGGCGCGGGCTGTCTGGACAGCTGTCATCCGCGGCACCCTCGACACCTCGCTGCTGCTGGTCGTGCTGGGTTTCCTGACCTCCCTGATCCTCGCGCTCGTGAGCGGAGACGCCAGGGTGCTGCTGCTGAAGGGGTCGGTCGGGCTCGCCCTGTTCGGGGTGGTGGCCACCGCGAGCCTGGTGTGGGGTCGGCCGCTGCTGTTCTGGCTGGTGCGGCGCTTCGTGGCGCCTGGATCTGAGGGACGTCACCAGTGGGAGGAGCTGTGGCACGGGAGCACACCGTTCCGCTGGCTGTATCGCCGGCTCACCGTCGTGTGGGCGCTGGTCTACCTCCTGGCAGCCGCCGGTCATGTGACGGCGGTCCTGACCCTGCCCGTGGAGGTGGCCGCCCCCTGGTTGCGGGCCGCCACACCCCTGCTGAGCGTCTCGATGATTGCCTGGACGGCCTGGTTCTCCGCTCGCGCCGAAGGTCGCCTGGAGGGTCCTCTGCTGGATGAAGCCGAGGGAGCCTCGTCGGTGGAAGCCTCGCGGGTGGAGACCGAGTCGGCCTCGTCCTAGTCCTGCTCGAAGGGTGTCAGCAGGCGGCGGAGCAGGGCGGCGAGCTCGCCACGCTCCTGCGGCGACAGGCCGATCAGCAGGTCGCGCTCATCGTCGACGAGACCGGCCAGGGCTCCGTCGACCGCTTCGCGGCCCTGGGCGGTGAGCGTGATGAGCACCGTGCGGCGGTCGCTCGGTGACGCGGTGCGCGCCACCATGCCGTGCGAGACCAGCCGGTCGATCCGGTTGGTCATGGTGCCGCTGGTCACCAGCGTCTCGCGGACGAGCTCCCCGGCCGACAACTGATAGGGCTCCCCCGACCGGCGCAGCGCGGACAGCACGTCAAACTCCCAGGCCACCAGTCCCCACTGGTCAAACGCGTGCCGCCGTGCCAGGTCCAGGTGGCGAGCCAGCCGACTCACCCGCGAGAGCACCTCGAGGGGTGAGACATCCAGGTCCGGGCGCTCGCGCCGCCAGGCCGCGACGATGCCGTCAACCTGATCGGGAGCGGTGCGCTCGGTGTCAGCCATGGCCTCACTGTAGTGAGCCTCAAGATTCTTGGCGTCAAGACACCGAAGCGTGCGTCAAGACACCGGGCGGGCCGCAAGACACTGGGCTGGGGTCAAGACACTGGGCTGGGGTCAAGACACCGAAGCGCGCCCCCGGCGGAGCACCGGGACGTTGGTGACGATGACTCCGACGATCACGATCAGCCCGCCGACGAGCTGGGCGAGTGAGTAGGGCTGACCGGCCAGGAGCGTGAAGGCGGCGACGAACACGGTGATCAGGTTGAGGAAGACTCCCGCACTCCCCGCGGGCAGATCGCTCAGCGCACGACTCCACAGCAGATAGGCCAGCACCGACGGGAAGACGGCGATGAACAGCACCGCACCCGCGGCCTGCGGGGTCATCGGCAGGCTCGGCCCTCCGGTGGCCAGACTGACCGGAGCAACCACGACCACAGTGATCGCCGCCTGCACCGCGACAGCAGTCACCGGCGGCACACGCAGACGGCCCTGCCCGGCGCGACCGATGATCGTGTAGGCCGTCCAGGCCACGACGGCCCCCAGCATGACCAGCTCACCCGCCCCGAACCGGGCACCGGCCAGGACCCCCAGGTCGCCGCGGCTGAGCACAACGAGGGCTCCCGCCATCGCGATGATCACCCCGAGCAGCGTCAGAGGACGGAGCCGCTCGCGCAGCGTGAGCGCCGCCACCAGGACGATCAGCGCGGGGTTGGTGGCGTTGACCAGCGAGGCACTCAGCGCCGTCGTGTGCTCCAGCGCCACATAAACCAGCAGCGGATAGCCCAGCAGCCCGGTCAGGCTCAGTGCCACCAACCAGCGCCACTGCGAGAGCACCTCACGCCAGGCCGGCCGTTCCAGCCGCTGGGCCAGCAGCACCAGCAACGGGAGGGCCACCAGCCAGCGGAGCAGGACCAGGTCGAGCGGGGTGATGCTCTGCACGGCGGCAGCACCCACGAGGTAGTTGCCTGCCCAGCACACGGTGGCGCCCAGCAGTGCCAGCACGGCGACCAGACGCCCGTGCCGGTGGCGGCTGGGCAGGGTGTGCGGCACCTGGCTAGTCGACCAGCTCGGCGGCCTCTAGCCACTCCAGCTCGAGAGCCTCGCGCTCGTCATGGATCTCGGCGAGCTGGCCACTGAGCCGCGTCATGGCACCCGCGTCCGTGGCCTGCGCCGCCATCTCCTCGTGCACCCGGGCCTCGCGCTCGCCGAGCCGGGCCAGCGACTTCTCGACGCGGGCCACGGTCTTGCGGGCCTCGCGCAGCTCCGCGGCACTAGGACCCGCAGCCTTGGGGTCCGCGGCGCTGGGGGCAGCAGCGTTGGAGGCAGCAGCGCTGGGGCTGCCCGCGCCTCGGGAACGGGCCGGACCGCTTCCACCCGGAGCCGCCATCGCGCGCCGCAGCTGGAGATACTGGTCCACTCCCCCGGGGAGGTCGCGCAGCGCCCCGTCGCCGAGGAGCGCAACCTGGCGATCAGTCATCCGCTCGAGCAGATAACGGTCGTGCGAGACCACGAGCAGCGTGCCCGCCCAGCCGTCGAGCACGTCCTCCATCGAGGTCAGCGTGTCGATGTCCAGGTCGTTGGTGGGCTCATCGAGCATCAGCACATTGGGCTCGTCCATCAGCAGCCGCAGGAACTGCAAGCGGCGACGCTCACCGCCGGACAGGTCACCCACCCGGGACTGCTGGCGCCCGCCGGTGAACCCGAGCCGGGTCGCCAGCTGGCTCGCCGAGATCTCCTTGCCGCCCAGGATCGTGAACGAGCGGACCTCGGTGATGGCGTCGATGACGGTGCGGCCGGTGACCGCCTCCAGCTCACGCAGGTCCTGGCTGAGGCAGGCCAGGCGCACGGTCTTGCCCGTCTTGAGCGTCCCGGACTGCAGCGGGATCTGGCCCATCAGCGCGCGGAACAACGTCGACTTGCCGGCACCGTTGACCCCGACGATGCCGAACCGGTCGCCCGGCCCGATCCGCCAGGTGACGTCGTCGAGCAGCACCTTGTTCCCGAGCTGCACCGTCGCGTCCACCAGGTCAAACACGTCCTTGCCGAGCCGGGTCGTGGCAAAACGGACCAGCTCGACGCTGTCGCGCGGCGGGGGCTCGTTGGCCACCAGTGCCTCAGCGGCGTCGATGCGGAAGCGGGGCTTGCTCGTCCGTGCGGGCGCCCCCCGCTGCAGCCAGGCGAGCTCCTTGCGCAGCAGGTTGTTGCGGCGCTCCTCGGTGACGGCGGCGACCCGTGACCGCTCCGCCCGGGCCAGCACATACGCGCCATAACCACCGTCGTAACTGTGGACCTGGCCGTCGCTCACCTCCCATGTGCGGGTGGCGACGGCGTCCAGGAACCACCGGTCGTGCGTGACAAAGATCAGTCCGCTGCCAGGGCGCGGACGGCGCTGGGACAGGTATGCCGCGAGCCAGGCGACCCCTTCGACGTCCAGGTGGTTGGTGGGCTCGTCGAGCAGCAGCAGGTCCGGGTCCGACACCAGCAGGGCGGCCAGGGTCAGTCGGCGCAACTCCCCACCGGACTTGGCCCCGACCGGAGAGTCCAGACCGCCGAGCGCGCTGGCCCCCAGGTCGCCCAGCAGCCCGGTCAGGATCTCGCGGACCCGGGGATCACCGGCCCACTCGTGCTCGGCGAGGTCGCCCAGGACGACCTCGCGCACCGTGGCGTCCGGGTCGAGGATGTCGGCCTGCGCGAGCATGCCGCTGGTCACCCCGGCCGGTCGGAGCACCCGCCCGGCATCGAGCTCGCGGGTGCCCAGCAGGGCGGCGAGCAGGGAGGTCTTGCCGCCGCCGTTGCGGCCGAGCACGCCGATCCGCTCCCCGTCGAGCACGCCGAGGGAGACGTCGTCCAGCAGGACCTGGGTGCCGGCGATCAGGCGTGCCCGGTCGGTCGCGATGAGGTTGGCCATCCGCTCAGCCGGTGAAGTTCTGTGGGCCGGTCGGCGAGACGGACTGGATCACCTGAGCACCGGCAACGGGGCCGGTGGCGCGACGGATGTCACCGGCCGGACCGCGAGCGGCCAGGCCGACGGACAGATCAATCGCCTCGGCCTGCGTGCCCACCAGGAAGACCACGGTCGGTCCGGAGCCGGAGACGATCGCCCCCTGTGCCCCCAGCGTGGTGCCCGCCTCGAGCACCTCACTGAGCACCGGTCGCAGGGAGATCGCGGCCTCCTGCAGGTCGTTGCGCAGCGCGGCACCCACCTCGCCCGGGTGCATCGTGCGCAACGCAGCCACCAACGCACCCGACGGTGTCGGGTCACCCACCTCGATCCCGGCGGCCTCACGCAGTCGGTCGCACTCGGCATACACCTGCGGGGTGGACAGGCCCGCCTCCGGGCTCACCCACAGGACCCAGTGCAACTCTCCACGGGCCAGGACCGGGGCCAGGCGCTCCCCACGCCCGGAGCCGATCGCGGTGCCGCCGTGCAGCAGGAAGGGCACGTCCGAGCCCAGCTTGGCCGCGATCGGCTCGAGCTCGTCGCGGGTCAGCTGCAGCTCCCACAGCGCCTCGCAGGCGACCAGCGCCGCCGCCGCGTCCGCCGACCCACCGGCCATGCCGCCAGCGACCGGGATGTTCTTGTCGATGCTCAGCGCGACCGCGCCCTCGACACCGAAGCGCCGGGCGAGCATCTTGGCGGCCTTGAGTGCCAGGTTGGTCCCGTTGGCGGGCACCCCCTCGGCCGTGGCGCCGGTGACCTCGACGGACCACGACTCGGCCTCGATCGCGGTGACATAGTCATAGATGCCCACGGCGTGATAGATCGTGGCCAGCTCGTGATAGCTGTCCTCACGGAGCGGCCCCACCACCAGCTCCAGGTTGATTTTCCCGGGGACACGGACGGTGACGCCCCGGGACTCGACGGCCAGACTCATGCCGCCACCCTATGCGTCGGCATCCCGGGCAGCAGCGATGGCCGCGAACTCCTCGATGGTCAGCCGCTCACCGCGAGCGCTCGGATCCACCCCCGCAGCCCGCAACACCTGCTCGGCTGCGGCGGGGGAGCCGGCCCATCCGGCCAGGGCGGCCCGCAGGGTCTTGCGGCGCTGGGCGAAGGCAGCGTCGATCACCGCAAACACCTCGCGCCGGGAGGCAGTGGTGACCGGCGGGTCGCGGCGGACCATGCGCACCAACCCGGAGTCGACGTTGGGCGCTGGCCAGAAGACGTTGCGGCCGACCTTCCCCGCCGGTGACACCTCCGCATACCAGGCTGCTTTGACGCTGGGCACGCCATAGACCCGGTTGCCCGGAGGAGCCGCCAACCGGTCGGCGACCTCGAGCTGCACCATCACCAGCACCCGCTCCAGACTGGGCAGCATCTCCAACAGGTGGAGCACGACGGGCACGGCCACGTTGTAGGGCAGGTTGGCAACCAGCGCGGTGGGCTGCGGGTCCGCGAGCGCGGTCACAGTCAGGGCGTCCTGGTGCAGGACGGTGAGCCGATCCGCACGGTCGGGGGCGAGCTCGGCGACGGTCCTGGGGAGCTGCTCGGCCAGGACCGGGTCGATCTCGACGGCGACGACCCGGTCGACGGTGTGCAGCAGGGCGAGGGTGAGGCTGCCCAGACCGGGCCCGACCTCGACCACCACGTCGTCTGGTCCAACACCGGCCTGGCGCACAATCTTGCGGACCGTGTTGGCGTCGATGACGAAGTTCTGGCCCCAGTTCTTGGTGGGGCGCACTCCCAACCGGCCGGCCAGCTCGCGGATCTGCGCAGGGCCGAGCAACTGGCCTTCAGGGTGTGGCTCCATGATCGGTCAGCCTAGCCGCCGCCAGGGCCGGTCTGGTGCGGGCGCCGTCGCGCAACAGGCCCCGCCGAGGGAATGCTCCACGGTTGCAACTACGTTGTAGGTAGGACAGGCTCGAAGCCTGTGGACATCGACAACTGAGGAGCTGTTTGCTGTGGCTGACTATGCACTGCCCGAACTTCCCTACGACTACGGCGCACTCGCCCCGCACATCTCTGGCGAGATCATGGAGTTGCACCACTCCAAGCACCACAACGCCTACGTCACCGGCGCCAACACCGCCCTCGAGCAGCTGGCCGAGTCCCGCGACAAGGACTCCTTCGGCAACGTGAACATGCTGTCCAAGAACCTCGCGTTCAACCTGGCCGGCCACGTGAACCACTCGGTCTTCTGGCCGAACATGTCCCCGGACGGCGGCGACAAGCCGGTCGGTGAGCTCGCTGCCGCGATCGACGACAACTTCGGCTCCTTCGACGCCTTCCGCGCGCACTTCACCGCCAACGCGCTGGGCATCCAGGGCTCCGGCTGGTCGATCCTGGCCTGGGACACCCTGGGCCAGAAGCTCATCCTGTGCCAGCTCTATGACCACCAGGGCAACCTGCCGGCCGGCATCGTGCCGCTGCTGATGCTGGACATGTGGGAGCACGCGTTCTACCTGCAGTACAAGAACGTCAAGGCCGACTACGTCACCGCCTGGTGGAATGTCGCCAACTGGGCCGACGTGCAGGAGCGCTTCGCGGCAGCCCGGACCGCCACCAACGGTCTGATCGTCCCCAAGGCCTGATCACAGCAACTCTGGTCAGCGCTCGCTGACCACGGCCTCGGCCCTGGTGCATCGCACCGGGGCCGTTGTCATGCCCGGATGGTCGAGCATTCAGACAGGCGACGTCAAACCCTCGGTGACATCGCTGCTGGTCAGGGCGTTGCGACTCGGCGACCACCGCGACGTTGCCTGTCCGGGTGCACGCGTCGGGCGGCTGGAGAGCTCAGCACGCGGATCACCAGGGGCCGTAGACGCGCTCCGAGTTGGCCGACAGCGCCTCGCACAGGGTGGGGACCGCGACGTTCAGGGTGGTCGCCATGGCACGCACTGTCAGCGGGATCAGATAGGGCGCATTGACCTGGCCGCGGTGGGGGCTCGGCGTCAGGTAGGGCGCATCGGTCTCCACGAGCAGGTGCTCCAGCGGGGTCACGGCGAGCGCATCGCGCAGGGCTCGCGCGTTCTTGAAGGTCACCGTGCCCGCGATCGAGAGGTAGTAGCCGCGGCGCACACACTCGCGCGCCATCGCCATGTCCCCGGAGAAGCAGTGCAGCACCACCGTGTCCGGAGCCCCCTCCTCTGCCAGGATGCGCAGCACGTCCTCATGAGCGTCCCGGTCGTGGATCTGCAGGGCGAGACCGGTCCGCTTGGCGATCTCGATGTGCCCACGGAACGACTCCTGCTGGGCACCGACCCCCTCGGGTCCGGTCCGGAAATAGTCCAGGCCGCTCTCCCCGATCACGCGCATGCGTGGGTGTGCGGAGAGGGCCTCGATCTCGGTGAGCGCCTCAGCGAGGTCGCCGGCCGTCTCGTGCCCGGGCGCCTCGTTGGGGTGGATCGCGACACCACCGAGCAGCGCGGGGTGCTGGTCGATGATCTCGGCCGTCCACCGGGCGCTGCCCAGGTCACAGCCGATCTGCACCAGCCGGTTGACCCCCACCCGGGCCGCGGCGCTGATCTGCTCGGCGATGTCGACCGCGTGCCCGTCCCGGTCGATGTCCAGGTGGCAGTGGTTGTCCACCACCGGGATCGGCAGCGGCTCGGGGGCGGGCGGGGCCTGCGCCAGGCGGTCGTCGGGCATCAGGCCTGCGGGTCCTTGGGGTTGTCGCCCTCGGCATCGGGATCGTCGCCGTCGGCGCCGGGGTCGTCGGGACTGTCCCCGTCGGCATCGGGATCGTCGAGCAGGCCGAGTCGGCGCCGCTCCTCGTCGATCACCGAGGGGTCGAGCTTGGTGAAGATCGGGGTCGGCTTGATCACCGGTGCCCCGGCCGTGATCGGCCGGCTCGCCCAGCGCGGCATGCCCGAATAGTCGCCAGTGATGACCGGGTATGCCGATCGGTCGGGTTCGTCGAGGTCAGTCACCTCCTCGACGTGCGGCATCGGCATGAACTGACCCGACCCGCCCAGGGCGAGGTGCACCGCGTTGGAGCTGTGCGGCAGGAAGGGCGACAGCATCGTGTTGAGGTCGCTGACGACCTGAGCCAGGACGTGCAGCACCGTGGCGAGCCGCTCGCGCTGGTCATCGCCCTTGAGCTTGAACGGCTCGGTGGTCGAGACATAGGCGTTGGCCTCGCCGACGAGTCGCATGGCCTCGGCCAGCGCCGCCTTCTGCTTGTGGGTGCCGATCAACTTGCCGACGGTCGTGAAGCCCTCGGCGACCTGACTCAGCAGGGCGCGGTCGACCTCCTCAAGCTCAACCGCCGCCGGGATCTCGCCGAAGTTCTTGGCGATCATCGAGGCGGTCCGGTTGACCAGGTTGCCCCAGCCGGCCACCAGCTCGTTGTTGGTCCGCTTGACGAACTCCGGCCAGGAAAAGTCAGAGTCGGCCGTCTCGGGGGCCGCAGCCGACAGGAAATAGCGCAGCGCATCGGGCTGATAACGATCCAGGATGTCCCGGACGTAGATGACGATCGAGCGGGAGGTGGAGAACGCCCGCCCTTCCATGGTCAGGAACTCGCTCGAGACCACCTCGGTCGGCAGGTTGAGCTCACCGTAAGGACCCTGCTCGCCGCCTCGGCTCCCCTGCCCGTTGTGCGCCAGCATCTCTGCGGGCCAGATCTGGGAGTGGAAGGTGATGTTGTCCTTGCCCATGAAGTAGTACGTCAGCGCCTCCGGGTCGTTCCACCACTGGCGCCATGACTCCGGCTCCCCCTGCCGACGGGCCCACTCCACCGAGGCCGACAGATAGCCGATGACCGCGTCGAACCAGACATACAGCTTCTTGGTCGGGTTGTCCTCCCACCCCGGCAGCGGGATGGTGATGCCCCAGTCGATGTCACGCGTCATCGCGCGAGGGCGGATCTCCTCCAGGATGTTCTGGGAGAACTTGATGACGTTGGGCCGCCACAGACCACTGGCCTCGCGGCCGTCGAGCCACTCCGTCAAGGCCTCGGCCAGCGCGGGCAGGTCGAGGAAGAAGTGCTGGGTGTCGGTGAACTCGGGGGTCTCGCCGTTGATCTTGCTGCGCGGCTCGATGAGGTCGACCGGGTCGAGCTGGTTGCCGCAGTTGTCGCACTGGTCACCGCGCGCCTCGGCATACTTGCAGATCGGGCAGGTGCCCTCGATGTAGCGGTCCGGCAGCGTGCGCCCTGTCGAGGGACTGATCGCCACCTGCTGGCTCTGCTCGACCATGTAGCCGTTGCGGTGGCAGGCCAGGAACATCTGTTGCACCACCTGGTCGTGGTTGGCGGTCGTGGTCCGGGTGTAGAGGTCGTAGGAGACTCCGAGGGCGGTGAGGTCCTCGACGATCAGCCGGTGGTTGACGTCGATGAACTCCTGAGCGCTCATGCCGGCCTTGTCGGCCTGCACCAGGATCGGGGTGCCGTGCTCGTCTGAGCCGGACACCATGAGCACGTCGTGCCCGGCCATGCGCATGTACCTGCTGAACACGTCGGAAGGGACACCAAAACCGGCCACGTGGCCGATGTGGCGGGGGCCGTTGGCATACGGCCAGGCGACGGAAGACAGGACATGGCTCATGGCTGGCGAGTCTAGTTGCCTCTCGCGCCGCCACCGACCGGCCCCGACGCTCTGACGAGGCCCACTCACACCGCCCAGCCCTGTTTAGGTCACGAATCGGTAACGGACCGGGCGCGGGGGTCTGGATTAACGGTGCAGACCTGCCTACTGTCGAGCAGTCGGTGGGATTCACCGGTGGGCACAGTGGTGTGCCCGTTTCTGATTCTGGGAGAAGCACATGAGACGAGTAGGTAGAGGGGCGCCCTCGCGGGGCCTGCGCCGCGTCGCGACAGCAGGGGTCGCATCAGTGGCCCTGGCCGTGACGACCGTCAGCAGTGGCGGCGCATTCGCGGACGAGGCTGATGGCGGCGCACGAGACCTCGGGGAGGCAGCTGACTACGGCGTCGTCGCCCCGGACGGCGGCACGAAGTTCCAGGACGGCTCGATCGAGGGCCTGAAGGCCCAGCCGTCCGCATACTTCGTCCAGCTCGCCGCCACACCGGTGATCCAGGGCGGCTCGGCCGCCACGGTCACCTCGCAGACCGATGCCTTCCTGGCCCACGCTGCCTCGGTCGGGGCGGACCTCGAGGTCCGTGAGACCTACGAGTCGGTGTGGAGCGGCCTGTCCGTCTCCGGCTCGCGCGCAGATGTCGAGCTCGCAGCCGGCTCCGAGGACGTCGTGGCGGTCTTCCCGGTCCACCAGATCGAGGCCCCCGAGGTCAAGCTCGACCCAGAGACGTCCCCGCAGATGCTCTATGCCAAGGGGATGACCGGCGTCAACGAGGCCCACGAGATGGGCTACACCGGTGAGGGCATGCGCATCTCCATCATCGACACCGGCGTCGACATCGACCACCCCGACTTCGGCGGCTCCGGCACGCCGGGAGACGGCATCACCGAGGACTGGAAGACCGAGCAGGTCCAGTTCGGTTACGACCTGGTGGGCGACGACTACGACGCCTCCACCCCCGAGACCGACTACCCGGTCCCGGACGTGAACCCCGACGACTGCCAGGGTCACGGCAGCCACGTGGCCGGCATCGCCGCCGGCAACGGTGACGAGGAGGCCGGCGGCGTCGAGGGTGTCGCCCCGGACGCTGTCATCGGCGCCTACCGCGTGTTCGGCTGTGAGGGCTCCACCAACGCGGACATCATGCTGTCGGCGATGGAGCTGTCCTACGAGGACGGCATGGACGTGGTGAACATGTCCATCGGTTCCGGGTGGGCCTCCTGGCCGCAGTACCCGACCGCCGTGGCCGCAGACTCGCTGGTCGACGCCGGCGTCGTCGTCGCTGCCTCGATCGGCAACGAGGGCGCCAGTGGCACCTTCTCGGCCGGCGCCCCGGGCGTCTCCGAGAAGTCCATCGGCGTCGCGTCCTATGACAACGCGATGGTCACCCAGAACGCCTTCACCTACGGCGCCGACGCCGTGTCCGTGGGTTACGCCCCGGCCACCGGCGCCCCTGAGCCGCCCACCGAGGGCAGCGAGACGCTCGTCCGCCTGGGCGACCCTGGCTCGGTCGAGGGCATGGCCTGCACCGCCGACGGCGGCATCAGCGAAGACCTCACGGGCACCATGGTCCTCGTCGACCGCGGCGTCTGCCCCTTCCACGAGAAGGCCGCCAACGCCCAGGAGGCTGGCGCGGTGGGTGTCGTCCTGGCCAACAACGTCCCTGGTGTCATCAACGCCACGGTCGAGGGCGATCCGGCGATCACCATCCCCGTCGTCTCGATCCAGCAGGGCGCTGGCAATGACCTCAACGCGGCCATTGCTGCCAACGGCGATGAGGTCGAGCTCACCTGGACCGACGAGGTGACCTCGGTCGAGAGCCCGACGGCCGGCCTGATCTCCTCGTTCAGCTCCTACGGGATGACCGCTGAGCTGGAGCTCAAGCCCGACATCGGCGCGCCCGGTGGCAACATCTTCTCGGCCTACCCGCTGGAGAAGGGTGGCTATGCCTCCCTCGGTGGCACCTCGATGTCGTCCCCGCACGTGGCGGGCACCGCCGCTCTGCTGTTGCAGGCACGGCCAAACCTGAAGACCGAGGACGTCCGCACCGTGCTGCAGAACAGCGCCGACCCGGCCATGTGGTTCG
The DNA here is from genome assembly GCF_023923225.1 of Ornithinimicrobium faecis. GTDB lineage: Bacteria > Actinomycetota > Actinomycetes > Actinomycetales > Dermatophilaceae > Ornithinicoccus > Ornithinicoccus faecis. The sequence goes on from NZ_CP099489.1 coordinate 3,886,659, forward strand.
GTGACCCGAGCCTGGGCATCCTGGAGCCGGTGCACCGTCAGGGCGCCGGCATGGTGGACATCGACGACGCCATCACGGCTGGCGCGATGGTCAGCCCGGGCAAGATCTCCCTCGGTGAGACCGACGCGGGTCCGGTGACCCAGAGCGTGCAGGTCCGCAACACCAGCGACGAGCCGGTGACCTACGCCCTGGTCAACAACACCGCCACGATCGCCACCGACGGCCCCGACTACACACCGGGCTACTGGACGGCAGCGACCACGGTGGACGCTCCTGAGACGGTGACTGTCGCGGCTGGGAGCACCACGTCGGTGGAGGTCACCTTCACCGGCCCGACCCTCGAGGAGGAGATGACGGTCGGCCTGCAGTACGGCGGCTACCTCGAGTTCGAGCCGACCGGCGACACTGCTGGTGACGTCCTGCGGGTCCCCTACGCCGGTTACGCCGGTGACTACCAGGCCCGCGAGGTGCTGCTGCCCGGACCCTACGATGATTTCGACCTCCCGGTGCTGGGCGTTTCCACCGACGGCGCCGGCAACTACGACGTCTTCCCGGACACCGGCAACGGTGACGAGCCGATCTTCTCCCTGGTGGACTATGACGACCCGGCGATCCTCGCCGAGTTCGGCCACCAGGCCCGCAGCGTCGAGGTCACGGCCTTTAAGGCCAACGACGACGGCACGCAGGGCGAGGAGGTCGGCGTGGTCTACACGGAGGACTACCTGCGCCGCAGTGAGGCCCCGGGCGACTTCCTGTCGTTCACGTGGGACGGCACCTTCCAGGGTGCGACCGTCGAGGACGGCAAGTACCTCCTGGAGATGACCATCACCAAGGCCCAGTCGTTCAACGACGAGGGCGAGGCCGGCACCGAGGCCTGGACCGGTCAGCCGTTCACCATCAAGGACGCGCAGGAGGCACCCACCTCCCCGATCGTCTCCCGTGTTGACGGCACCGACCGCTACTCCACGGCCGCCAAGATCTCCGGGGCGAACTACGACCCGGGTGTCGAGACGGTCTACATCGCCACCGGTCTGACCTACCCGGATGCCCTCGCGGGCGCGGCCCGGGCGGGCGCCGAGGGCGTGCCGGTCCTGCTGGTCAAGCCGGACGCCATCCCGGCTGCCACCCGGTTCGAGCTCGAGCGGCTCGACGCCGGCAACGTGGTCCTCTTCGGCGGACCCGTGGCCATCAGCAACGAGGTCCTCTTCGAGCTCGATGGGCTCACCGACGGTGGCGTGCGCCGCGTGGCCGGTGACGACCGCTATGGCACGGCTGCAGCGATCTCGTCGAACATCGAGCCCGGCATCGACACGGTCTATGTCGCCACCGGCGAGGAGTTCGCCGACGCCCTCACGGGCGCGGCCCGCGCCGGCACCGACGAGAGCGCGGTCCTGCTGACCAAGGCGGACCGTCTCCCGCACGTGACCGCGGCCGAGCTCGAGCGGCTCGACCCGACCAACATCGTCATCCTGGGTGGCACGGAGGCGATCTCTCCGGAGGTCGCTGACGCACTGGCCGCCTATGGCGAGGTCGAGCGCACCGCGGGCGACAACCGCTATGAGACCGCCGCCGAGATCGCAGCCGAGTTCCCGGCGGGTCTGGACGATGTCTTCGTGGCGACCGGTCTGGACTATCCGGACGCGCTGACCGGTGCCGCTCTGGCGGGTCACCTGAACAGCCCCGTCCTGCTGGTCCAGCAGGATCACATCCCGCACGCCACGATGGGTGAGCTCACCCGGCTGGGCGCGGAAGAGATCCAGATCCTGGGTGGTCGCGTCGCGATCAGCCAGGGTGTCGAGGACGATCTGGGCGAGATTGTCTACACGCCCTGAGTGAACCGTTCGACCGGTGGGCCCGCTCCGAGTTTGCTCGGGGCGGGCCCACCGTCGTTGGCTAGGTCACATCAGCGTGACGGAACCGGTGCTGACGAGAACACGTCCTAGGCCCGTCATGGTTGACTGACTGCAACGGGCCCCGCCGGGGCCCGCCGATCGACGAAGGGGGCGAGGCTGACCATGCTCGCTGCACTCACTGGGGCCGGGCTCTCTGCCGCGGCCGGGCTCAATGCCTACATCCCGTTCCTGATCGTGGCGGTGGTCGCCCGGTTCACGGAGGTCCTCAACCTGCCGTCGCAATATGCCTGGATCGAGTCCGACTGGGCCATTGGCGGCGCGGCGGTGCTGCTCGTCGGTGAGGTGGTCTTCGACAAGATCCCCGTCGTCGACCACATCAATGATGCCGTCGGCACCTTCATCCGCCCGGCCTCTGGTGGTCTGATCTTCGCCGCCACCCAGGCCGCTGAGGACCTGGAGCAGGGCTCCTCCTTCATGCAGGACAACCCCTGGATCGGTGTGGTCCTGGGCATCGTCACAGCGGGCATCGTGCACACCGGCAAGGCCGTCACTCGTCCGGTCGTCAACGCGAGCACCCTGGGGATCGGCGCACCCCTGATGTCGACCGCCGAGGACACCGCCTCGGTGGGCCTGAGTTTCGTGGCGATCTTCTTCCCGATCATCGTGATCTTCGCGCTGCTGCTCATGCTGTGGGGCGCCGTCGTGCTGTGGCGCAAGGGTCGCAAGCGGCGCCGCGAGCGCGAGCAGGCCGTCGCGGCCTACTACGGCTGACGCCTGCCTACAGGCAGCACCAACTACTCAGCACCGGGCCAGGAGAGGCCTCAGCGGGCAGCCAGGACCGCGTCATACAGCGCCTTGGCCGACAGGCCGGTGCGCCGGGAGACGTCCTTGCAGACGTCCTTGAGCCGCTCCCCAGCCTCCGTGCGCTCCCGGATCTCTGGGACGACGTCGGCGACCTCGGTGACCGGCCCGGCGGCGGGATCCACCCCCGCGACCACGACCGTGATCTCCCCCCGCACGCCGTCAGCGGCCCAGGCAGCGAGCTCAGCCAACCCACCGCGGCGGACCTCCTCGTAGGTCTTGGTGAGCTCACGGCATACGGCCGCTGGTCGGTCCTCCCCCAGGACGGTGGCCATCGAGGTGAGGGTCGCGGCCAACCGGTGCGGCGCCTCAAAGAAGACCATCGTGCGCGGCTCGGCCACGAGTTGGGCCAGGGCCCGCTCGCGCTCGCCGGTCTTGCGGGGCAGGAAGCCCTCAAAGCAGAACCGGTCGACGGGCAGGGCGCTGACGGCCAGGGCCATCAGCACGGCGGAGGGACCGGGCACGCAGGTGACTGCCAGGTCCTCGGCCACCGAGGCGGCCACGAGGCGATAGCCAGGGTCGGACACCGACGGCATGCCCGCGTCCGTGACCAGCAGCACCCGCTCCCCCGCCGCGATCCGCGCGACCAGATCGGGTGTGCGCGAGGCCTCGTTGTGCTCGTGATAGGAGATGACGTCGCCCGTGACCGTGACCCCGAGGCGGTCGGTGAGGCGACGCAGCCGGCGGGTGTCCTCGGCGGCGACGACGTCGGCGGTCGTCAGCTCCTCCAGCAGGCGCGGTGAGGCATCCCGGGAGTCGCCGATCGGGGTTGCCGCCAACACGAGTGCCGCGCGCCCGACGCCGGGCGAGTCCTGGGTCACAGGCGATCCCTCCACGGTGCCGGGCCCGAGCAGGATCGCCACGAGCGACCCGGTCGGTGTGCGAAACCTCTACGAAAATGCGGGGTAGGCGTACGAAACCTCTATCAAAATGCGGGGTGGGCGTACGAAACCTCTATCAAAATTGGTCAGGCCTGGTGCCGCGTGGCGCGGAGCAGGTCGCCGTTCATCTGCGAGATGACGTTGAGCGGGATGCCCTTCGGGCAGGCGCGGGAGCACTCGCCGAGGTTGGTGCACCCACCGAAGCCCTCCTCGTCGTGCTGCGCCGTCATGGACAGCACGCGCGCGTCACGCTCGGGCTGGCCCTGCGGGAACTCGCCGAGGTGGGTGATCTTGGCGCCCATGAACAACATGCCCGAGGCGTTGGGGCACGCGGCGACGCACGCGCCGCAGCCGATGCACTCGGCCGCCATGAACGCACGGTCTGCGTCCTCCTTGGGGACCGGTGTGGCGTGGGCGTCCGGGGCCGAGCCGGTGTTGGCCGAGATGTAGCCGCCGGACTGGATGATCCGGTCGAGGGAGCCACGGTCGACACACAGGTCCTTGATCACCGGGAAGGCGTCGGCCCGCCAGGGCTCGATGACGATCTCGTCGCCGTCGCGGAAGGAGCGCATGTGCAGCTGGCAGGTGGTGGTGCGCTCGGGGCCGTGCGCCTCGCCGTTGATCATCACGCCACACATGCCGCAGATGCCTTCACGGCAGTCGCTGTCGAAGGCGACCGGCTCCTCGCCCTTGGCGATCAGGTCCTCGTTGAGCACGTCCAGCATCTCGAGGAAGGACATGTCCTCGGAGACGTCATTGATCGGATAGGTGACGACACCGCCCTTGTCCTCCGGGCCGGTCTGCCGCCAGATCTTCAGGGTGAGTTTCATCGGGTCCCTCCACGAGAGTCGAAGTGGGCAACGGTCGGGGCACTGCTGGGGCTGATCACTTATAACTCCGTTGCTTCAGCTCGATGGCTTCGTATTCCAAGAGCTCCTTGTGCAGGATCGGCTCGCTGTTGTCGCCGCCCCACGCCCAGGCACCGACGTAGAGGAACTCGTCGTCGTGCCGCAGCGCCTCGCCGTCCTCGGTCTGGCTCTCCGCGCGGAAGTGACCACCACAGGACTCGCGGCGGTGCAGCGCGTCGATGCACATGAGCTCACCGAGCTCGAGGAAGTCGGCGACGCGGCCGGCCTTCTCCAGCGACTGGTTGAGCGTGTCGGCGGCGCCGAGCACGCGCACGTTGCGCCAGAACTCCTCGCGCAGAGACCGGATCAGGTCAATCGCCTTGCGCAGGCCCTCCTCGGTGCGCTCCATGCCGCAGTATTCCCACATGATGTGCCCGAGCTCCTTGTGGAAGGAGTCGACCGTGCGATCGCCGTTGATGCCGAGCAGGGTCGCGATGCGGCCCTCGACGGCGTCCTGCGCCTCGACCACGGCCGGGTGCTGCTCGTCGATCGGCTCGTAGGGGCCGCTGGCGAGGTAGTCACGGATCGTGTTGGGCAGCACGAAGTAGCCGTCGGCCAGACCCTGCATCAAGGCCGAGGCACCGAGGCGGTTGGCACCGTGGTCGGAGAAGTTGGCCTCGCCGGCGACGAACAGTCCCGGGATGGTGGCCTGCAGGTCGTAGTCGACCCAGAGCCCGCCCATCGTGTAGTGGACCGCCGGGTAGATGCGCATCGGCACCTGGTAGGGGTCCTCGCCGGTGATCTGCTTGTACATGTCGAACAGGTTGCCGTACTTGGCGCGCACGGCGTCCTCGCCGAGGCGTCCGATGGCTTCCTTGAAGTCCAGGTAGACACCGCGGCGGAAGTCGCCGACCTTGGGGCCGACACCGCGGCCCTCGTCACACATGTTCTTGGCCTGCCGGGAGGCGATGTCGCGGGGCACCAGGTTGCCGAAGGAGGGGTAGAGCCGCTCCAGGTAGTAGTCGCGGTCCTCCTCGGGGATCTCGCGGGGGTCCTTCTCGCAGTCCTCGCGCCGCTTGGGCACCCAGATGCGCCCGTCATTGCGCAGCGACTCCGACATCAGGGTCAGCTTGGACTGGTGGTCACCGGAGACGGGGATGCACGTCGGGTGGATCTGCGTGTAGCACGGGTTGGCGAAGTAGGCACCCTTGCGGTGCGCACGCCACGAGGCGGTGACGTTGCACCCCATCGCGTTGGTCGACAGGAAGTAGACGTTGCCGTAGCCACCGGTGGCGAGCACAACCGCGTCGGCCAGGTGGGTCTGGATCTCACCGGACACCATGTCGCGGGCGATGATGCCGCGGGCCTTGCCGTCGACGACGATCAGTTCCAACATCTCGTGACGGGCATACATCTTGACCGTGCCGGCGCCGATCTGGCGCTCGAGGGCCTGGTAGGCACCGATCAGCAGTTGCTGGCCGGTCTGACCGCGGGCATAGAAGGTGCGCGAGACCTGCACGCCACCGAAGGACCGGTTGTCCAGCAGACCGCCGTACTCACGGGCGAAGGGCACACCCTGGGCGACGCACTGGTCGATGATGTCGGCGCTGACCTCGGCCAACCGGTAGGTGTTGGTCTCACGCGAGCGGTAGTCCCCGCCCTTGGTCGTGTCATAGAACAGCCGGTAGATCGAGTCGCCGTCGCCCTTGTAGTTCTTGGCGGCGTTGATGCCGCCCTGGGCCGCGATCGAGTGCGCGCGGCGCGGGCTGTCCTGATAACAGAACGACTTCACGTTGTAGCCGGCCTCGCCCAGGGTCGCCCCCGCGGAGGCGCCGGCCAGGCCGGTGCCGACGATGATCACGTCGAGCTTGCGCCGGTTGGTCGGGTTCACCAGCTGGGCGTCAAACTTCCGCTGGGTCCACATCGTCTCGATCGGCACCTTGGGAGCCGCCGTGTCGGCGATCGGCTCGCCCTCGCGGTAGAGACCCTCGATCAGGGGTGCGGTCATCGTGTGTGCTCCGTCCTGGTGCGCCCGGCAGTCAGTGAGTGTGCGGTCATGGGATCAGTCCGAGGAGGATGGCCACCGGGGGCAGCGCGAAGCCGACCACGACGACCACCGCGACGAGGATGGCCACGAGCCGCAGGCGCTCGGCCATGTCGAGGCTGGTGTTCAGGCCCAGCGTCATGCCCGCTGACCAGATGCCGTGCAGCAGGTGCATGCCCAGGGCGGCCACGGCAAGGAGGTAGAGCAGGACGGCCCACCACTCACCGAAGCTGGCCACCAGGCGGTCGGCCGGGTTGTCGAAGTCGCCACCGATCTGGATGGTGTTGGTCGTGAAGTGCAGGATGTGGAAGACCACGAAGATCAGCAGGGCAACGCCGCCCCAGCGCATGGAGCGCTTGACGAAGGTCGCCCACTCACCCTTGCGCGCGACATAGCGCGTGGTGCGGGCCTGACCGGCACGGCCCCACAGCATGAAGGCCGAGGCCGCGTGCAGCACGACGCTGGCCAGCAGCACGATGCGCATGACCCAGAGGAAACCCTTCTCTGGGAGCATCGGGGTGCCGAACTCGCGCAGGTGGTGCGCGTACTCATTGAAGCTGTCCGTGCCGGCAAAGATCATCAGGTTGCCGTACATGTGGGCAAGGATGAACCCGACAAAGATCAACCCTGTGACGGCCATCACCGTCTTGAGCAGGATGCTCGATGTCTTGGGCCGCTTGCCTGCGGAGATTGTTGAGGTGGCCACGTCAGGACTGTACTACTGGCGACACGCCGCCTGACGGATACCCGCCGCGACCGGGCGACGGGAGCGGTGATTGGGACAGGTTCGCGGCCTACTATGACGCGGTGACCGAACCGACCGGGGGGCCGACCCGCCTGCGCGCGCGCCTGCTCGGACCGTCGGTGAGTGCCCGGTCCGCGGCCTGGGCGTGGTGGGGGCCGCTGATCGTGATGGTGCTCGGGGGCGTCATCCGACTCATCAACCTGGGGCACCCCTCCTCGCTGATCTTCGACGAGACCTACTACGTCAAGCAGGGCTGGTCCCTCATCAAGTTCGGCACCGAGATGGAGGTGCGCGACGGGCTGGAGGAGCCCGACGTCCTGTTCACCGCCGGCAACCCCGACGTCTTCGGCGACACCCCCGACATGGTGGTGCACCCGCCCGTCGGCAAGTGGATGATCGGCCTGGGCGAGTGGATGTTCGGGGTGGACAACGCGTTCAGCTGGCGCATCATCGCCGCCGTGGTGGGCACCCTGTCGATCCTGATGGTCGGCCGCGCCGCGTGGCGGATGTTCCACAACCCCCTGCTGGCCACGGCCGCAGCCACCCTGCTGGCGGCTGACGGTCACCACTTCGTGCACTCGCGCACGGGGCTGCTCGACATCTTCGTCATGTTCTGGGCGCTCGCCGCGTTCTGCCTGCTGCTCATCGACCGTGAGGACGGCCGCAAGCGCCTGGCGGCACGGGTCAACGCGCTGGCACCGACACCCGGCAGTATGCAGTGGGGCCCGGGCCTCGGGATCCGCTGGTGGCGGGTGGCCGCCGGGGTCAGCCTGGGGCTGTGCATCGGGACCAAGTGGTCTGGCCTGTTCTTCCTGGCGGCCTTCGGCCTGATGACCGTCTGGTGGGACATGGGCGCTCGCCGAGCCGCCGGGGCACAGAAGTGGTTCATCGGCTCAGCGGTGCGCGACGGCATACCGGCCTTCCTGCAGACCGTGCCCGTCGCGCTGGTGACCTATCTGGTCAGCTGGGTGGGCTGGTTCGGGACCGACCACGGCTACAAGCGGCAGTGGGCCGCCGACAACCCCGCCCTGGGGCTGGCGTCCCTCGTGCCCGACCCGCTGCGGTCGCTGTGGGCCTACCACCAAGAGATCATGACCTTCCACGTCGGGCTGCACAACGAGCACGCGTGGTCCTCCAACCCGTGGTCCTGGATCGTCCAGGGCCGGCCCACGCTGTTCTACTCCCGGTGGCCAAAACTCGGCGAGGACGGCTGCGGAGCGGCCGACTGCGTCACCTACATCGCCTCCCTGGGCAACCTGTTCATCTGGTGGGGCGCCACCCTGGGGCTGCTCGTCGTGGCCTTCATGTGGTTGATCGGGCGGGACTGGCGGGCCGGGGCCGCGCTGTCCGGGCTGATCGCCGGGTGGCTGCCGTGGTTCATGTATCAGACCCGCACGATCTACAGCTTCTATGCCGTGGCGTTCGTGCCGTGGCTGGTGCTGATCGTCACCTATTGCCTGTCCCTGGCGCTCGGTCGCGCCGAGGACCCGCTGATCCGGCGCCGGTGGGGTGCGGCGATCGTGATCCTCTATGTGACCGCCGCCGTGGCCCTGTTCGTCTGGTACTACCCGGTCTACACCGCCTCGACCATCCCGCGCGATCAGTGGGAGCTGCGCATGTGGTTCGACTTCTGGACCTAGCCGGACCTGACTCCGCGCCGACCTGCTCTCACCGGCCGTAGCGGTAGGGACGCTCCCACGGCCAGTCGGCGTCGATCCAGGCGACCAGGGCGTCCGCGAGCGGCCCATCGAGGTCGGCGTGGCTGGCCCGGACCCAGGACTGGACGCTGACGTCGTGGCCCTCCTCCTTGGTCGGATAGAGGTAGACGCACCCGATGACGTCGTTGTCGCGCGGGTCGAGCACCGTGAAGGTGAACCCCTTGGCGGCCTCGAAATGGGCCTCGTGACGCGTCAGGTCCTTGAGGTTGTCCTCCAGTGACATCCCCTCGGGGCGCGGCCAGCTGCCGTCCGGATAGCCCGGTGTGGCCCGGATGTGCTCGACGCTGCTCATCCACGCGGCCCGGTCGGCCTCGTTGTGCTGCGGGCCGAGAGGCTCGAGGCGGAAGCGGTCGGTGGTCAGCGAGCGCGGGGGCTCAAATCCCGCGGGCACGAAGTCGTTGGGCACAGAGTCCTTGGGCACGGGGTCGGTGGTGGCCATGCCTCGAACGTAGCCGCGCGTCCACTCAGGCGCCTCAGGTTTTCCGCAGCCGCAGGACTACTGCGTCAGGCCCATCGCCTCAGCGAGCAGCAGGTGCTGGCGGCCCTCCTCGGCCCGGCCGGCACGTTGCAGGGTCCGGGCCAGCAGCAGGTGGGCATAGGCCTCGCTCGGCCAGCGTCCGACGACCACGACGAGCACCTCCTCCGCCCGGCCGAGCTGGGCGGAGTGGTAGTAGGAGCGGGCCAGCCACATCCGGGACTCGAGATGGTCCGGCTCCTCCTCGACCAGTCGCGCGAACAGCTCGGCGGCCTTGGCGAACTCCTTGTTCTCGAACAGGAAGGTGGCCCGGTCATAGGTCTGCGTGAGGTCCTCGGCCATCACGCCTCCTCTCTGGCCGACCGGAACTGGTCGACGACGTTGGGGGTGGTCTGGCTCGCGAGCTCGATGGCCCACGGCAGGGGGATGTTGGAGACCCTGACGACCTCAGGACCGGCCGCCGTCGTGGCGAGCAGGTCAGCCAGCCCGCGCCGCCGCTGGAAGAAGGACTGGTGCACCACCCACCCGATGATGCCCGCGCGCTCGAGGACGACCCGCTGACGCTGGAAGGCACCGGAGCGGCTCACCACGTGCTCCGGTGTCAGGCGGTGCCCGAGGTTGCGGAAGCTCAGCTCGGCCGAGAGGAGGCTGAGCAGACCGGTGCCACCGAAGACTGCACCGACGATCCACCACGGCCAGGCCAGCCACCAGGTCAGTCCCCCGACGATCGCGGTCAGGGTCAGGGTCGGCCACAGGCTCTGGAACAGCAGCCGGCGGTGCGCAGCATCTCCGTGGCTGCGCACGCCCACGGTCAGGGGCCCGTCCAGCGTGCCGTCACCGCCCGTGCCCGCGTCCTGGTCGTCTGCGCCGGTCGGGTCGACGAGGTGCTCGCCGGTGCCGAGCACGCTGTGCCCGACCGACTCGGCCACCGGGCGCGGGCAGGGAGGCAGCAACTTGGTGGTGCCCCCGGAGCCGACACCGGTGGCCAGCGAGGACAGCTCGCCCCCGCCGACGGCCCGCAGCAGCAGCGGCTCGGTCAACTGGACCCCGCGGATCCGGGCCTCCTCGACGGTCGTGGAGGTGGTCGTCAGCAGGCCCCGGGTCAGCCGGATCGTGCCGCCCGACTCACGCACCAACCGCAGGTTCCACCACTGGATCACATAGTTGAGGGTCGAGACCACGAGCCAGCCGACGATCAGCACGATCAGGCCCACCAGCACAATCGCGATGATCGCCTGGGCCAGCACCCACTCGTAGGTGCCGGTCACCCGATCCTGGCTCAGGACCCCGAAGTCGTCACCGAACTGGAAGAGCACACCCAGGGCGGTGGCCACGATGACCAGGCTGGAGAGGCTGAACGGCGCGAACCGCAACCAGGACCAGTCGATCTCGGCCAGCAGCTGCTCCTGGGGCAGACCCACCGGACCCACGGACTGCGATGCGGCGCCCTGGGGGCCAGCCTGCGGCATACCGGGCTCTGTCGGTCCCGCCGGGGACGGCGAGCGCCCCTGGGCACCTCGCAGCAGCAGGTATTCGCGCAGCTGTGCGGCATCGGCCGTGGCCAGCCCGTCGAGCTCGACGCGCGACTCGTCGACGCCCGTGCCGATCTTGGCGCGGGACAGGCTGAGGACCCGGTGCAGCGGCGGCGACTCCAGGTCCACGCTGCGCACCCGGTCCAGCGGCGCGGTCTTCTCCGACTTGTTGAGCAGACCCTTGCGCACCTGCAGTTGGGTGTCGGTGAACCGATAGTGCGTGGTGAACCACGGGATCACACCGGCCGCGAGCGCGAGGATGACCAGCACCGGCAGCAACCGGACCGACCAGCCGCCGTCCGAACGGCTGATCCCGATGAACGCGATGACGATGGGGACGGCCATCGACCACAGCACCCGGACCGGGTGCACGAGGAGCATCCGTGGGGACTGCCGGTGCCACTCCTGGTCCCGGACGGCCTGCGGCGCCGGGAGGTCGTATGCCGGACCGCTGGGTGGGGTGTCCGAGGGCACCGTCACGTTGCGTCACCCTCGTCGCGGCCGGTGATCTCGGTCAGGTCGGCCACCACGCGGCGGGCCTCGTCCTGGTCCAGGCAGTTGATCTCGATCGCTCCGGCCGAGGACGCCGTGGTCACCGTGATGGAGGCCAGGCCGAACATCCGCTGGATTGCGCCCTGCTCGGAGTCGACGGTCTGCACCCGCGACAGCGGCGCGATGCGCTGCTCGACGTTGAGCCAGCCCGATCGGGTGTAGATCGCGGTCTCGGTGACCTCCCAGCGGTGCACAGCGAACTTGAACCGCGGCACGATCAGGATCTCGACCAGGGCCATCACGACGGCGAGCGCCAGGATCACCGTGGCCCACCACCACCGGTCGGGGAGCACGACGAAATAGACGACCGCGAGGATCGCCAGGAAGATGCCCTCCCAGATCAGCGCGGTGGTCGTCCAATAGCCGATGGCGCTCCGGGAGACCTTGCGGGCCGGGTCGCGGAGGGCGGGGTCGCCCGTGGCCGTGCTCATGTGGTGCCCCCCAGGGTGGCGACCATCAGCGCCTTGATCGTGTGCATTCGGTTCTCGGCCTGGTCGAAGACAATGCTGGCCTCCGACTCGAAGACCTCGTCGGTGACCTCGGCGCCGTCGGCGAGGTGCGGATAGCGCCCAACGAGCTCGCGGGCGGTGTCCGTGCCGGTGTCGTGGAAGGCCGGCAGACAGTGCATGAACCTGACGTCCGGGTTGCCGGTCGCCTCCATCAGGGCGCTGTTGACCTGGAAGGGCAGGAGCACCTCGATGCGCTCGGCCCAGGCAGCCGCGGGCTCCCCCATGGAGACCCAGATGTCGGTGTGCACGAAGTCGGTGCCCCGGACCGCCTCGAGCGGGTCCTCGGTGAGCGTGAGCCGCGCGCCGGTCTGCTCGGCGACCGCCTGGCACTGTGCGATGAGCTCGTCGGTCGGCTGCAGGGCCCGCGGCGCCCCGATGCGCACATCCATGCCGAGCTTGGCGCCGATCAGCAGCAGCGAGTTGCCCATGTTGTTGCGGGCATCGCCGAGGTAGGCGTAGGAGATCTGCTCCAGCGGCTTGTCGGAGTGCTCCATCATGGTGAGCGCATCGGCCAGCATCTGGGTGGGGTGCCAGTCGTCGGTGAGGCCGTTGTAGACCGGCACCCCGGCAAATGCAGCAAGCTCCTCGACGACACTCTGCTCGGAGCCGCGGTATTGGATCGCGTCGAACATCCGCCCCAGCACCCGTGCGGTGTCCTTGATGGACTCCTTGTGCCCGATCTGCGTGGACTTGGGCTCCAGGAAGGTGGTGGCGGCGCCCTGGTCAGCGGCAGCCACCTCGAAGGAGGACCGGGTGCGGGTGGAGGTCTTCTCAAAGATCAGCGCGATGTTGCGGCCCGCGAGGCGACGCTGCTCGGTCCCGGCTCGCTTGGCGGCCTTGAGGTCGGCGGCGAGGTCCAGCAGGTGCCGGATCTCCTCCGGGCTCTCCTCGACCAGGCTCAGCAGGCTGCGGCCCCGCAGGTCAACTGCCATCTCGTGTTCCTTCCCTGCCCATCGCCAGTTCTCGCATGCGTGCATCACGCTCCCCCAAGCATCGCACTGATGGACGCGTCGACCCGCACCCGTCCCGGCAGTGGTCAGACCAGCCAGGCGCCCTCGCGCATCAGCGTGCGACCGACCATCTCGTTGGCCTCGCGCCAGGCCTGCACCCGCTCGGGTCGCAGAATCAGGTAGACGTAACCCTCCGCGCCGCGTGGATCCCAGTCAGCCTGCGCCGCATAGGCATCGGCCAGATCCTCGTCCGTCTCCACCCCGACCGCGCTGTCCAGGACGACATCGACCAGCACCACGTCACGGGTCGGTCCGACGCCGAGTCTGGCTCGTCCCGTCGCGACGATGTTGCGAGCCGTCACGGAGGACTCCGGCAGCGCGATCACCGCCGAGTCGTCCCGCCACAGCAGGGAGAGCGGGACCAGGTGCGGCGCGCCGTCCGTCGAAGCCGTCGCCACCCAGGCGTCGATTGCCTCGGTCGTGAGCAGGGTCAGGGAGTCCGCCTTGCGGGTGGCCGCGTCACGCGGCTCGGGGGAAGCCATGCACCTCACGATAGCCAGCGGCCCCGGGCACTCCCCTGCTGCGGATGCCGGGCGACAGAACAGACGGTCTTTGACAGATTGCTCCACTGAGCCGCCACAAGAGTTGGGCGTGTCGGGTGAGATCTCGGCAGAATGGACGCAGAACCTTGGACCTGCAACAGGGAGAACCAGCCATGACGACGGTCGTTGACCACGACGCCTACATCGAGGCGGCGCCCGAGGCTTTCCAACCATTGCTGACACGGTTGCGCGCGATCTTGGCTCGTGCCCTGCCCGAAGCGGAGGAGATGGTGGCCTACAACATGCCAGGATTCCGGATCGGTGGCACGGTCGTCGCGAGCTATGCAGCGTTCAGCAGGCAGTGCGGGCTGTATCTCCTCCCCGGCGCCATCGCCGAACAGGCAGACGAGATCGCAGCCGCTGGACTGAAGGCGACAAAGACCGGCATCACCTTCTCGCCGCGCAAACCGATCCCGGACGACCTCGTGGAACGGCTGGCACAGGCATCGAGCAAGGAGGCGGCCGGGGGCTGACCTACAGCATCTGGGTCAGGCAACCGCAAGAGCCCCCTCTTCGGCATAGTCGTGATGCCACGACCGGCGATGCGAGGGCAAGGTTCATGCACGTCTCGCAATACGGGCGGGCATGGTGGAGTGGTTTCGATGATCCATTCCGCACCACTGTGTCTCCGGCGGGTGCTAGGCATGACCCATGGACCAGGTGGAGTTGCCAGCCGTCGGCGGGCTGGAGGCAGGGGCGGTCCTGACGACCCTGGTCAACCACGCGACACCCGGCAGCGAGTCGGTGACGCTCGAGCCGCGCGCCGGCAACGTCGCCGACAACGCGACCGGCACCCACCGGCGTCTGCTGACCCTTGGCGGTGCACCAACCGCCATCACCGTGCTCATCCACCCCGGCGGGGTCACCCTCCGGGCGCCGGCTCCGGTCCTCGACGAGGCGACCGACGTCGTCACCTGGTGGTTCGATCTGACCACCGACCCAGGACCCGTGGCCGCCCGCCTGTCGCTCGACCCACGCCTGGCCCCACTGGTCAGCCAGCGCCCCGCCCTGCGACCACTGCGTCACCCGGCCGGTTTCGAGGCGGCGATCGACACCGTCGTTGGTCAACAGGTGACCCTCTCCTCTGCCAGGCTGTTCGGAGAACGGTTGCGGGCGGCATACTCCCCCGGCGCTGTGGAGGGCCTGCGGATCTTCCCCTCCGCCGACACCCTGGTGCGGGCACCACTGGAGGAGTTGCGCGCCGCAGTCGGGCTGACCACCTCGCGGGCGCGGACGGTCCAGGCGGTCGCCCAGTTGTTCGCCGACGGGTTCCACCTCACCCCTGAGGCCGACCCGACCAGCGCACGGGCGCACCTCCTGGGCGTGCCCGGCGTCGGCCCGTGGACGGTGGAATACCTCGCGCTGCGCGCCCTGGGTGACCCAGACGCCTTCCCGTCCTCCGACGCCGTGGTGCGCCGTGCCCTCGACGGTGCCCCGGCCCCGCAGGCCCAGCGGGAGGCGGAGACGTGGCGACCCCACCGCGCCTGGGCCACAGCGCACCTGTGGGCCGGTCAGACGGTGGGCTGACACCCAGGTGACCAGGCGGTAACCATCGTGGCAGCATGACCGCCATGCCCTATCTGGTCACGCAGCGCGACCGTGCCCCCGCCGTCACCGAGCGCGTGGAGCCCGACCTCTCGCTGCCCCGGGTCTGTGTCATCGGGGCAGGATCCAGCGGGCTGGCCGCCGCGAAGGCCCTCTATCTGGCGGGCGTGCCCTTCGACTGCTTCGAGATGGGCTCCGTGGTCGGCGGCAACTGGGTGCTCGACAACCCCAACGATCAGTCCGCCTGCTACGAGACCCTGGAGATCAACACCTCGACCCGGCGGATGGCCTACTCCGACTTCCCGATGCCACCGGACTACCCGCCCTACGCCAAGCACCACCAGGTCGCGGCCTATTTCGAGGCGTATGTCGACCACTTCGGCTTCCGCCACACCATCACGTTCGGCACGCGCGTCACCAGCGTCGAGCGAGGCGCTGAGGCACGCGGCTCGCTCGACGACCCCGTGGATCGCAACGACTGGCGGGTGATGACCGAGGGCCCCGAGGGCACCACGACCAGGGACTATGCGGCGGTGCTCGTCGCCAACGGCCACCACTGGGACCAGCGATGGCCCGATCCGCCCTATCCCGGCACCTTCGACAGGGAGCAGATTCACTCCCACGACTATCGCTCGAGCGAGCAGCTCCGGAATCGCCACGTGGTCGTCGTCGGCTCCGGCAACTCCGCCCTCGACATCGCCTCCGCCGGTGCGCAGGTCGCCGCGTCCACCACGTTGTCGCAGCGACGCGGCCAGTGGGTGCTGCCCAAGTTCACCGCTGGCATCGCCTCCGACCAGATCACCGCGCCGGGGTGGGCGCCCTGGCTGTTGACCCGCGCCCGCCTGCGCCTCGGCGCGCTCAGCGCCGGCAACATCGCCCGCCTCGGGCTCCCCCAACCCGCGCACTCTCCGGGCCAGTCGCACCCGGTGCAGTCCGAGGAGATCCGCGATGCGCTGCGCTCGGGCCGGGTCACCCCGCGCCCGGCCATCGAGCGACTGGCGGGAGACCGGGTGGACTTCGTCGACGGCAGCAGCACCCCCGCCGACCTGATCGTCTGGGCCACGGGCTATCGAGTGAGCTTCCCGTTCCTGGACCCCCAACTCCTCGCGGCCCCGGGCAACAACCTGCCGCTGTGGAAGCGCACCATCCACCCCGACCTGCCCGGGCTCTATTTCCTGGGCCTGCTGCAGCCCATCGGGGCAGTCATGCCACTGGCGGAGGCGCAGGCTCAGTGGATCACCGAGATCCTCACTGGCAGCTATGCGTTCCCCGCCGAGGATGAGGTGCGCACGCAGATGACCGCCGACCACGAGCGCAACGCCGCCCGGTTCTATGCCTCCCCGCGCCACACGATGGAGGTCGACTTCGATCACTATCTCTGGGACCTGTCCCGCGAGCGGCGTCGAGGGCGTCAGCGTGCCACCCGCCGGCGCCACGGCGCGGCGGTGGTCACCGGAGCGGGGCGGGGCCTGGGTCGGGAGATCGCGGTGCGCCTGGCCCGTGAGGGGTATGCCGTGCACGTCACCGATGTGGACGGGGACCAGGCCCGCGCCACGGCGGAGGACATCAACGCCACCGCCCCGGCTCACCCAGCGGTGGGCGAGACCCTGGACGTGCGAGATCAGGAGGCCTGCCGCGCCTTGGCGCAACGGCTCGCTGACCCCGGCCTGGCGCTGTGGGTCAACAACGCGGGAGTGCTGGCGACCGGCCCGGTCTGGGAGCACGACGACGCCACGCGCCGACTGATGCTCGAGGTCAACACGCTCGGGACGATGCACGGCACGATCGCCGCCCTGGAGGTGATGCGGCCGGCCGAGCGTGGGCACATCATCAACATCGCCTCACTCGCCGGGCTGGTCACCGTGCCCGGGGAGGGCGTCTATGCCGGGTCCAAACATGCCGTCCTCGGGTTCAGCACCTCGGCCCTGGCCGACCTGCGGCTGGCCGGCCACACCGACATCCACATCAGCTGCCTCTGCCCGGACGGTCTGTGGACCCCCATGTTGTTCGACAAGCTCGACGACCCGGGCGCCTCAATGTCCTTCTCCGGCAAGCTGCTCCGGCCCGGAGAGCTCGCCGACGTGGTGATGCAGGTGGTGGCCAGGCCGCGCCCGGTGACGTCGGTGCCGCGCTGGCGCGGCCTCCAGGCCCGGGCCCTGGACCTGGCCCCCGGACTGGCCGTGCGGGTCGCGCCGCTCGTGGTGCGGGCCAGTCGGGCGCAGCAGAGGTCGATCGCGCGCCGCCTGCGTCGTTCCGGCGCGGCCCGCTGAGCCTAGAGTTGGCTGCCCGCGCTGATGTTGTCCGCGGCATGGCTGGCGCGGCGCTGGCCGGCGCCGCCCTGGTCGGCGCCGCCCTGGTCGATCGCACCCCCGACATTGCGGAACAGATAGATCCCCAGCGTGACACCGCTGACGGCGGACTCCTCGCCCGAGACAAACATCCGCTCGGTGCTGGACTGACCGGTCATCCGGAAGACATAGCCAGCGTGCTCCAGCCGCCACCCCAGACGCTCGATCTCACCGAGCAGCTCGGCGGAGCTGGTGATCTGCTCACTCGAGGCATAGTCCCGGGTCCCCCACATCGCCTGACCCTCGGCGCGACCCACCTCGACCTGGACCTCAAAGAAGGTCTGACCGCCCTCCTTCGCGAGGGTGGCCTGGCCGAGGGGTGAGGCGGCCCACTCCTGCCGGGCACGGGTCTCCGACTGCGCTTGCTGCTGATCGGCCAGCGCGCGCTCCCGCTCGACCCGCTCGGCCTCCTTGCGCGCCTTGTCCTCGTCGCTGCCAAACAGCCCCATGTCATGTCCCCGATCTCGCGCTCACGTGCCCAATGTGTCTGAGATCACTATGCCACCGGGCGAGCAGCTCACTCCCCCAGGCGGTCCAGCAGGTCGACGGCGGCGCGGGTGTAGTCCCCGATCCACCGGTCGTGAATGCGTTTGATGGGCTGCGGCGCCAGCGTGAGATGCCGCTCCCGGCCCACCTTGCGACCGATCACGAGGTCGGCGCGCTCCAGCACCCTCAGGTGCTGCAGCACGGTGGTCCGGTCCAGCGCCGGGAACTGATCGCAGAGCCCACCGGTGGTGCGGGGCGCGTCCCGCAGGACGTCAAGCATCTGCCGGCGGGTGGCCGAGGCGAGGGCCTTGAAGACGCGGTCGTCCTCGTCAAAGCTCTTGCCCTCTTCGCCATTCATGTTATATAACTATCACATGTTCTCTTCACCGCAGCTGACCGAACTGTCCTTCACCGTGTCCGGGCGCGTCGCGCGGCCGTGCGCCGAGGTCTACGACGCGGTGGCAGACCCAGAGCAGCTGTCCCGCTATTTCACGACCGGTGGTGCCCGTGGGCGGCTCGAGGCCGGCGCCGACGTCACCTGGGACTTCCACGACGAGCCCGGCCGCTTCCCGGTGACCGTGCTCGAGGCGGGCCCGCCGCGCCGGATCGTGATCCAGTGGGGCGCCGACGGCGGCAGCGAGGCCACCACCGACCCGTCGGGGACCACCACGACGACCTTCGAGTTCGAGCCGCTGGACGACGACACCCGGACGCTGGTCACCATCACCGAGTCCAGCTGGAAACCCACGACCGCGGGGGCCAAGAACGCCTTCGGCAACTGCGAGGGCTGGACCGGCATGCTGAGCGCTCTGAAGGTCTGGGTCGAGCACGGCATCAATCTGCGCGAGGGCTTCTACCGCTGACCGCCCTTCCTCCAGGGCCCGGAGCCTGGACGCCTACGCTCGTCCCATGACCCGTCCCACTCCCCTGCCCAGCGATCTGGAGATCGCGAGCGCCGCCACCCTGCGCCCGGTCGCCGAAGTTGCCAGTGACCTCGGTGTGGCTCCCGAGCACGTCGAGCCCTATGGGCGCGATGTCGCCAAGATCGACCTGGCCGCGGCCGCGAACGAACCGCGAGGGAAGTATGTCGTGGTGTCAGCCATCACTCCGACTCCCCTGGGCGAGGGCAAGACCACGACGGTGGTCGGCCTGACCCAGGCGCTGCGGCGGCTCGGCTCCAACGCCGTGGCCACGCTGCGGCAGCCGTCGATGGGCCCGACGTTCGGGATCAAGGGCGGGGCCGCCGGCGGTGGCTACAGCCAGGTGGTGCCGATGGAGCGGCTCAACCTGCACCTGACCGGCGACTTCCACGCCATCACGGCCGCCCACAACCTGCTGGCCGCCGCGGTCGACAACCACCTGCACTTCGGCAACGAGCTCGACCTCGATCTGCGCAACATCACCTGGCGCCGGGTGATGGACGTCAACGACCGATCTCTGCGCAACATCGTCGTCGGGATGGGCGCCCGCGCGGACGGCCTGGTGCGCGAGACCGGCTTCGACATCACCGCTGCGTCCGAGGTGATGGTGTTGATGACGCTGGCGACGTCCTATCAGGACCTGCGGGCCCGACTGGGCCGGATCGTGGTGGGCTACACCGGCGAGGGCAAGCCGGTCAGCGCGGAGGATCTGGGGGTGGCCGGCGCGATGGCGGTCATCCTGCGCGATGCGCTCAAACCCAATCTGCTGCAGACCCTCGAGGGCGGCCCCGCGCTGGTGCACTGCGGCCCGTTCGGCAACATCGCGACCGGCACCTCCTCCGTCGTGGCCGACCAGATCGCGCTGAGCCACGCGGACCTGGTCGTGACCGAGGCGGGCTTCGGCGCCGACATGGGGGCGGAGCGCTTCTTCAACGTCAAGTGTCGCGTGGGTGGCCTCGAGCCTGACGCCGCCGTGATCGTCACGACGGTGCGCGCTCTGAAGGTCCACTCGGGCCGCTATGACATCAAGGCCGGGCGACCACTGCCCGAGAGCCTGCTCGCCGAGAACCCTGACGAGGTGCGCGCGGGGCTGGACAACCTGCGGGCGCACATCGAGATCGTCCGTGCCTTCGGAGTCAGCCCGGTCGTGGCCATCAACGCCTTCCCGCAGGACCACGACAGCGAGCACGAGGTCATCCGGGAGCTAGCCGCCGAGATGGGCGTGCGCTGCGCCGTGACGCGACACGTCGCGGAGGGTGGCGCCGGGGCGGAAGATCTCGCTCGTGAGGTCCTGGCCGCCGCCGAGGAGCCGGCGGCCTTCATCCCGACCTATGCCCTCGAGGACAGCCTCACCGACAAGATCGAGGCCATCGCCACACAGGTCTACGGCGCAGACGGGGTCGACTACGCCCCGGCCGCAGCCCGGGCCCTGGCGACCTATGAGAACGCCGGCTTCGGCGAGCTGCCGGTCGTCATCGCCAAGACCCATCTGTCGATCAGCTCGGATCCGAGCCTGATGGGCGCCCCCACGGGATGGCGGTTGCCGGTGCGCGAGGTCCGAGCCAACGTCGGCGCGGGGTATGTCTATGCCATCGCCGGTGACATGCGCACGATGCCCGGTCTGTCCCGGCACCCCAATGCCGAGCGCATCGAGCTGTCGGCGGACGGGACGATCACTGGCCTGTCCTGAGTCACTCCTGCCCCATCTGCTTGAGCCTGTGGACAACTCTCGGCACTGGTTCCGGATCTCAGCCATGCTGTGCAAACGGCTGATGAGAGGGGACGAGGATGGGTGCCCACCCCCGGAGGATCCGGCTGAGCTGCACACCGAGGCGCTCGCCGTCATCGATGAGATCGAGCAACTTGTCCGGCGGATCAACCGCACCAACGCTGCCACGAAGCTGGCGCCGAACCTGACCATCACTGACGCGCTCGCGCAACGGGACGCCCTGTCGGCCAAGCGCGCTCTGACCGCCACGCTGGCGGATGCTGCCAGCGGGCAGCGTCGTGAGTTGGGCTGGGGGCGGCAACTGCGATCAGAGCTGCGGGACGTGACTGATCTCTCGGTCCCGCAATTACGCCGCGAGGCAGATCAGCAGGCGCGTGCCCACCGCGAGCTGGACAGCACGTTGCAGGAGGCCAACTGGGCCACTGAGCTGATGGATTGAACACACCGGACTGCGACCGAGTGAGTCGGTAGTCCGGGGACACGAGGCGAGCACACGCCGGGCTGGCGGCCAACCCAGCCATACCTCTGGAAAAGGTCGCGAGGGGCAGCGAGAGCCACTGAGCCGGGCAGCCCCGCACGAGGCACCTGTGACCGCTCAGAAGGAACAGCGCACCACCGCGTGCTGATCGCGTCTCCGGATGAGGGTGGGCATGGGGAACCCACTCGGTCGCGAGTCCAGCATCTTTTAATTGCGTCCGATGGACGCTATCGTTGCTCTCGTGAACGAACAGGGAGCGGCACAGCAGGTTCGGGAGGCAGGTCTGGCCCTCTCCCGGCTGTGGGCAGCACCGGACACGTCGGCAGCCAGCCGGCCGGGACCTCGGCCGCGACTCTCGTTGCCGAAGATCGTGGACGCGGCGGTCGCGGCGGCACGCGCCGACGGGTTGCCAGCAGTGTCCATGACGCGGGTCGCCGAGGACGTGGGCTGCGCAAAGATGGCGCTCTATCGGCACGTCAGCAGCCACCAGTACCTCCTCTCGGCCATGCTCGATCACGCCCTCGGGGACCCGCCAGAGTTGGTGGGCTCGTGGCGCGACCGATTCCGCAGGCTGTGGCAGGCCCTTCTCGATCTATATGCGCGCGATCCCTGGCTGCTAGAACTGCCCAGGGACACCCCCGCCCTGACCCCACGCAACGCCGCGTGGATCGATGCCGCACTGAGCGTGCTCGCCGACAGCTCCCTCCCGAGAGCAGAACGGCTGAACACGGTGTTGCTGATCACCGAGAACATCCGTTTCGAGGCCCGTCGCCGCGCTGACCGTGGCCGGTTCGATGACCTCGCTCACCTCTTCTCGTCCGCCGCGCACGCCAGTGGCGAGTTGTCTGCCGAGCGGTTCCCGCACCTCGCCGGGATCGCCGGGCCGGACCCCGTCGGGGGCGGGCCACCCACGAACCCCGAGCAGGTGCGAGACCTGATGCTCAGCGCCCTTGCGGCCTTCTTTCCCGAGGAAGACTCCTCGTGACGGGCGCGTCCCAGGCACGCGTCCTGTTCGCTCCGGAGACCTTCAATCTGGGCGAGACCACCCGGGCGGTCGAGGTGGCACGGGCCGTCGAGGCCGCGGGCGGCGAGGTGGCGTTCATGGGCTATTCGCGGCGCTTCGCCGACTACATCCGGGAGGGCGGTTTCACCTTCACCCTCCTCGACCCCGAGCTCAGCGAGCGGGACGCCGATCAGCTCATCGCAGCCGACCAGGGGCGCTCGCTGCGCCACCCCTTCACCACGGATGTCGTGCGGCGCCGGGTGGCGAGCGAACGCGCCATCATCGAGCGCTGGCAGCCGCAGTGCATCGTCATCGGCACCACGCTGAGCCTGTTCATCTCGGCACGCGCCAGCAAGGTTCCGCTGGTCTATGTCCGCCCCTACGCCATGAGCCGGGGCCACCTGACGCGGATGGAGACCTTCCCCCTGCTGTCGGGACACGGCGCTGTGGCCTCGGGGGTGAACCGAGTGACCGCCAGGGTGGTGGGCCGGCTGGTTCGGTCGGTGCGCTGGAAGCCCCGCTCGTTTCGTCGCGTCGCCGCCGAACACGGCGTCCGGCTCCCGGCCCGGACGATCGAGGCCCTCGACGCCGACCTGAACCTCATCGCCTCCCTGCCTCCCCTCCTGGATCAACGACCACTGGCCACGCGCGAGGTCGCGGTGGGCCCGGTGTTTGCCCAGGCGACCGGGTCGTTGCCCACGCGCGTGGAGGCGCTCGCCACCGTCGATCGCCCCGTGGCCTATGTCGGTCTGGGATCGTCGGCGGGACGAGAGCTGGCCCGCACCGTCCTCGAGCAGGTCTCGGACCTCGACATCGAGATCGTGTCGAGCGCCGGACGCTACCTCACCGATCGTGACCGAGCCGCCCTCGCGCCGAACGTGCAGGTCTATGACTTCCTCCCCGCACACCTCCTGGCCGGGCGGATCGACGCCTCCGTGATCCACGGAGGCGAGGGCACGGTGCAGACCGCGTGCGCCTCGGGAGCGCCCTTCGCCGGCATCGGACTGCAGGCCGAACAGCGTCTCAACCTGGACGAGTGTGTCCGCGCTGGCAACGCCATCCGGTTCACCACCCGTGACCTCCGGCGAGGCAACCTGCCGGCCATCGTTGACCGGCTCCTGACCGATGCTCACCTGCGCGGCGCCGCGCGCCGCATGCGTGACCTGTCGCAGCCGGTCGGAGCCACCCGCAGCGCCGAGATGATCGTCGATCTCGCCCAGAGCACGACCCGCCCTGTATAACCGTCGGGTGCCCTCCTCCACCTCCCAGCCCCAGACCCCCGACCACGTCACGCTGCGTGCCGGTCGTTACACCGCGACGACCACCGCGGCCGGCGGCGCCCTCGCCTCGCTGCGCCACGACGACCGCGACCTGGTCCTGCCCTCCGGTGGGCAGCTCGGCCGGCCGGCGTTCGAGGG
The DNA here is from genome assembly GCF_023923225.1 of Ornithinimicrobium faecis. Lineage (GTDB taxonomy): Bacteria > Actinomycetota > Actinomycetes > Actinomycetales > Dermatophilaceae > Ornithinicoccus > Ornithinicoccus faecis. The sequence continues at coordinate 3,910,156 of NZ_CP099489.1, forward strand.
TGCGATCTGTGCACCGTGGCCCAACCGGGTCGTCGACGGCCGGTGGGAGCACGACGGGCAACAGCACGAGCTGGCAATCACCGAACCCGACCGGGGGCATGCCCTCCACGGGTTCGTGCACGACCAGCGCTGGAACCTGCTGGAGTCCACGGCCACCACCGCGCGGTGGGGTCTGGACACCCAGCCACAACCGGGCTATCCGTGGGCACTGACCCTCGCCACGGCATACGAGTTGGACGCCGAAGGCGGTTTGACCTGGCAGGTGACGGCGCAGCAGCGGCCGATCGAGACGGGGCCGGCCGGCCCAGCGCCCTATGGCGTGACGGTGCACCCCTACTTTGTGGCGGGTGAGGGTCCGGCGCAGGACTGGACCCTGGAGCTGCCGGCCGAGTCGGTCCTCACGGTCGATGAGCGGTTGGTGCCCCAGGATCTCGTCCCGGTCGGCGAGGCGAGCCTGGACCTGCGTGGCGGGCGCATGCTGGGTGAGCAGCAGATCGACCATGCTTTTGGCGGGCTGACCGAGCGCGTCGCCAGGCTGACCACTCCAGCGGGCTCCGGGGTCGAGGTCACCTGGTCTGCGGACCACCGCTGGGTGCAGATCTTCACGGCTCAGTGGGACGCGCGCCGTCCGCGGCACGCCGTTGCTCTCGAGCCGATGACCTGTCCGCCCGACGCCTTCAACTCCGGCACCGACCTGATCATGCTGACAGAAGAGCCGGTGACGGTGGGCTGGCAGGTCCGGGCCCTCTGAGGCACGATCCAACGTCCCGCGTTCGAGCGCGGATCAGGAGGTCGACGTGAGCAGCCGGAGGGCGGCACAAGAGGCACTGCCCGGCGCGGCCGTGTGGGTGAGGATGCGCTGGCCGTTGCCCTCGGGCAGGTGCAGCACCTCATAACCCAACTCCAGCTCGCCGACCTCGGGGTGGCGGAAGCGTTTGGCACCGCTCGTGCAGAGGCGCACGTCGTGCCCGGCCCACAGCCGAGCGAACTGCGGGCTCCTCACGCTCAGCTCCCCGACCAGCTCAGCCAGACGCTGATCATCGGCAAACTGCGCGGCGACATAGCGGAGCGAGGCCACCGCGCGGGCAGCCTCACTGGGCCAATCGGCATAGAGGTCACGGGTGTGCTCGTCCAGGAACAGCAGCTTGAGCTGATTCGGGCGGTCCTCGACCAGCACGGGCGCGTCGGCGTCCAGGTGGCCAGCGAGCAGCAGGTGCCCGGCCCGGTTCCACGCGAGGATGTCGTTGAACCGCCCCAGCAGGACCGCGGGCACGTCGACCATCGCGTGTAGCAACTGCTCCGCGCCCGGCTTGGCCACCTCCGGCCTGGTCGCTGTGCGGGGCCGCTTCGGCGGTGCCGGGTGGGCCAGCGCGTGCAGGTGGGCCCGCTCGTCGGCGTCGAGCTGCAGGGCGCGAGCGAGGGCACCGATGATCGCGTCCGAGGCGTTCTGCGACTGTCCCTGCTCCAGGCGGGTCAGATAGGTCACGGACACTCCCGCGAGCTGTGCCAACTCCTCGCGGCGCAGCCCGGGCACCCGGCGGCGGCCATAACTGTTCACGCCGGCCTCATCCGGTGTGATCCGGTCGCGCCGTGAGCGCAGGAACTCTCCCAGCTCGGTCACCGGGCGCTCGGCTTCCCCGAAGGCGGCGTCGGTGTCGCGGTCGGTGGGGAATCGTTCCATGCTCTCCAGTGTCTCTCGCCGGGCGCCGCAGAGCCTGTCCCTGTCAGGGATAGGCACGTCGAGACTCGTCAAACCGGGGCTCTGGCTGCGCTTCCCGCCCCGCGCGAGCCTGGATCGCATGAGCACAACTGACACCTCACGACCGCCCTCAGTCGCCGCACCACGCGCGGCGCGTTTCACCCCAGCACAGAAGACCGCGATGGCGGTCCTGCTGACGGCGAACTTCACTCTCGCCGTGGACTTCTCCATCCTCAATGTGGCGCTGCCGCACATCGGTGCGGACCTCGGGTTCGCCACGTCCTCCCTGCAGTGGATCGTGACCACGTTTGCGCTGTGTGCCGCCGGATTCACCCTGCTCTTCGGCCGGGTCGCTGACCTGTTCGGCCGCAAACGACTGTTCCTGATCGGCATCACCTTGTTGGGCATCGCCTCGTTGGCCGGAGGCCTGGCCTCCGAGCCGGCCCTGCTCCTCGCCGCCCGGGTGGGCCAGGGCATCGCCACCGCGATGGTCACTCCTGCCGCCTTGTCGCTGATGACCACGATGTTCCCCGAAGGGCCCGCCCGGTCTCGCGCGCTCGGTCTCAACGGAGCTCTCATGGCCGCGGGGTTCACCACCGGCGCTCTCGTGGGCGGCCTGCTCACCGGCACGGTGTCATGGCGGTGGGCCTTCTTCATCAACGTTGTCATCGCCGGCGCCGTGCTTCTCATCGGACCGTTCGTGCTCCGCGAGCCCGCGCGGGGGCGCCGCCCAAGGCTCGATGTCCCCGGCGCCATCACCATCACCCTGGCTCTCGTCGCCCTGGTCCTGGGCATCGACACCGCCGGACACTCGGGCTGGGATCACCCCGGCACCTGGGGGTGCCTCGCCGCCGCCGCAGTCCTCGCCGCGGCCTTCGTGAGGATCGAGTCCCGCACCGCCGAGTCGCTCATCGCGCCGTCACTGCTCAGGCGTCGCAGCATCGCCTGGGGCAACCTCGCGGGCCTGCTGGCGTTTGCCACCGAGACGTCACTGGTCTTCCTATTGACCCTCTATCTGCAGGACACCCTGGGCTTCAGCGCCCTCACCGCCGGGCTGATCCTCGGTGGTCTCGGCATCGGCACCGTCATCGGCGGCCTCATCGCACCGCAGGTCATCAGCCGCACCAGCCCCAAGCTCGCGATCGTCATCGGCTTCCTCCTCCAGGCCGCCGCGACCCTGCCGCTCGCGTTCGTCTCGGACAGCCGCGGTTGGCTGGTCCCCCTGCTCATCCTGACTTTCATCGGCGGTGTCGCGAACCTCGTGGCCATCGTCGGCTATGCCGTCACCGCCACCGCCGGCGTGCCCGCCGAGCAGCAGGGCCTGGCCACCGGACTGGTCACCATGAGCCAGCAGGTCGGCATCGCGCTCGGCACACCTGTCATGTCAGCCCTCGCCACGTCCTTTGCTGCCGCCACGTTGTTGCCCGGCCTGCGGGTCGCCGTCGGCGTCAACGCGGCCGTGGCCCTCGGTGCTGCCGTCCTCGTCGCGGTCTTCCTCCGCTCCTCCAGCAGGCTGAACCCAGCGGACAGCAATAAGGCCCGAACCTAGCCAACGTGCGTTGACAAGTTCGGGCCTTATCGAGGGTGGAGCTGAGGGGAATCGAACCCCTGACCTTCTCATTGCGAACGAGACGCGCTACCAACTGCGCCACAGCCCCAAGGTGTACCGGCGGCTACGAACTGTAGCACCGGCATACCCAGATCTCCGAGTTGGGGACCGACAGCTCAGAGCTCGGCGAGGTCCTCGGCGGAGGGCTCCCAGAGTCCAGCGGCCGCGTTGCTGCGGACCTGCTCGGCGCTGGTCACCCCGGCGATCACGGAGGACACCGCCGGTTGGGCAGCGAGACCGCCCATGGCCACCTGCAGGATCGAGAGGTCACGCTCGCGCGCGAAGTCGTCGATCCGCTCGATCTCGTCCCAGTCCGCACCGGCTAGCCGCTCGGCCTGGCTGTCCAGGGCCAACCGGCTGCCCTCCGGCGGGGCCTGGTCCCGCCGATACTTGCCGGTGAGCAGGCCATACTCGAGCGGGAAGAAGGGCAGTATGCCGACGCCCACCGTCTCGCAGGCCGGCACCAGTTCTTCCTCGGCCCGGCGATCGAGCAGTGAGTATTTGTTCTGCGCGGAGATGAACGGGGTGAAACCGTTCGAGCGCGCGGTCCAGTCGGCGTCGACGACCTGCCAGCCAGCCAGGTTGGACGAGCCGACGTAGCGGACCTTGCCCTCGGTGACCAGCTCGGACAGCGCCGCCAGCGTCTCCTCGATCGGGGTGGCCGGGTCGGGCCGGTGCAACTGATAGAGATCGATCCAGTCCGTGCCCAGCCGTTGCAGGCTCGCCTCGACGGCCCGACGGATATAGCGACGCGACCCGCGAGCGCCCCAGTCAGGACCGTTGGCTCCCTGCATGTCCATGCCGAACTTGGTGGCCACCACCACCTCGTCGCGACGGCCGTTGAGCGCCTCCCCGAGGAGCGTCTCGGACGCTCCGCGGCCATAACTGTCGGCCGTGTCGAACAACGTGATGCCGGAGTCGATCGCCGTGTCGACGATCTCCTGCACGGCGTCGGCGTCGATCCGGGTGCCGAAGGCGTTGCAGCCGATGCCGACGGTGCTGACCCGCAGGCCGGAGTCGCCCAGCGGGCGGTAGGTCATCTCACTCATGACCCCAACGTAGCCGCGGCGTCTGCGCGACCTGGCGGCAGGTGCTCGCTGGCCCTCAACTGGAGGCAGCAGCCGCGGACTGAGCCCGCCTGCGGATGATGTGGGAGAGCCACAGCAGGAACAACTGGTGGATCGGCGGGACCGACGGGTCCACGTCCAGGCAGGCCCGCGAGCTCCAGAACCCGGCCTTGGGCGCCTCACCGATCAGTTGGCCGTTGCGCCGGACCTGGTGGGCCGAGGCCAGGAACTGCGGACCGATCTCATAGCTCACGCCGTCCCCCTCGACGATCCAGGCCGAGCTGAAGAAGCTCTTGCGATGGGCGCGCAACAGGTCGCGGCTCTCACCAGCCAGCCGGGCCACACGGTCCCTGCCGTCCCGGGTGAACTCCCACGTCTCGCCCCCGATCACCACCTCGGCGCCCTCGCGCCAAAACTCGGGATCAACCGACGCCACCGGCTCACCGTCCAGCAGGATCGGCGCGAGACCAGCACTCTTGTGTCCCCACTCCAGCATGCCGCCAGGTTAACGCCCGGGTCAGGCCTGCGGCGAGACGAAAACTGCGGCGATGGCGGTGTCGTCAACGTTCAACAGCGCGATGACAACGTCCTGTCCGTCACGCTCCCAGCTCGCACCGAGCGCCCCGTCGATCGCCGCCGAGCTCCCGAGCCGCTCCCACCCCTGCTCCGTCAACCAGTCGTCGTAGTGCGCGATGAGCGGCTCGGCCCCACTGTCTGTGACGTCATACAACTCCTCGTAGAAGATCGGGGCGTCAGAGACCTGACTCACTGCCAGCAGGAGGGTGTCGATCTGGGTCTCCGCCCACGCGGCGTCCAGGAGCTCCACACCGGGCGGCTCCTCCTCGGGAAGTTCAATCGGGTCGCTCCCAGAACAGGCGGACAGCGCCAGGGCCGCAGCCAACGTCAGCAGGATCGGGGCTCGCATAACCCGTGGACGTTACCGGTCCCGTCCAGGTTCCCTCCAGAGTCCGCACAGCGTGGGCGTGGACGCGAGCGCGGCCAGGCCGTGGTGCGCCGCGGCGCGCGGGGGCTTCGAGACCTACGGGGGCGGCGGGTCAAGGAATGTCACTCCCAGCACCTACGCTGACTCGTCGTGGACCTGGTGGTGGCGCCGACTCGAGCGGGGTTGCTCGTTGCCGACCCCTCTGGATCGGGAGAGCGCACCCTGCCCTGGGCTGATGCCGGGGCCTGGGTCCGCGAGCGCGAGGCAGGGCCCGAGGCCGTGCGGTGGGTGTGGCCAGACACGGCCTCGGTCTATCCCCGCCTGCTCGCGGCCGGGGTGCGCCTGGCGCGCTGCCACGACCTGCGACTGTGCCACGCCATCCTCAGCCTGGCCACCGCCGACCCATGGCCCGCACCCTCGTGGCTCACGACCGCGGCGGAGCCCGCCGCCCCCAACCTGCTCGACGACCTGACCCCGGACAACTCACCGTCCCTGAGCGAGGTGTCGACCGAGCTCGATCGTCAGGTGGCCGCGCTGAGCGGCTCTCCCGGCGCTGGCCGGCTGCGGCTGCTGCTCGCCGCCGAGTCCGCCGGGGCCCTGATCGCCGCCGAGATGCACGCTGATGGTCTCCCCTGGGACCGGGTGCGACACGACGAGATCCTCACGGCCGAGCTGGGACCGCGCCCACCGCTGGGGATGCGGCCTGAGCGACTCGAGGCGCTCGCGATGCAGATCCGCGAGCTGCTGCACTCTCCCAGCCTCAACCCCGACTCTCAGGCCACCTTGCTCAAGGCCCTGCGCAACGCCGGGCTGGATGTTGCGTCCACGGCCAAGTGGGAGCTGAGCGGCATCGGGCACCCGGTCATCGAGCCGCTCCTGGAGTACAAGCGCCTCGCGCGTCTGCTCTCCGCCAACGGGTGGGCGTGGTTGGACACGTGGGTGACACCGGGCGATGGCCGGTCGGGGCGCTTTCGCACCGACTATGTCCCCGGCGGGGTGGTCACCGGACGGTGGGCCACCAGTGGCGGCGGTGCCCTGCAGATCCCGAAAGCCATCCGGGCAGCCGTGGTGGCCGACCCCGGGTGGGCCCTCGTCGTTGCTGACGCCGCACAGGTCGAGCCGCGCGCCCTCGCCGGGATGGCCGGCGACGAGGCCCTGGCAACCGCCGGTCGGGACGGTGATCTGTATGCCGGACTGGTCGCCTCGGGCGTGGTCGACACCCGGGACCGGGCGAAGGTCGGCATGCTCTCGGCCCTCTATGGCGGGACGTCCGGTGAGGCGGGGGCGATCCTGCCCCGGCTGCGCCGGGCCTATCCGCGAGCCACGGGTCTGGTCGATCACGCAGCAGGTGTCGGCGAGCGCGGAGGCACAGTGCGCACCTGGTTGGGGCGGACCAGCCCGCCGCTGGGGCCAGCCTGGCACGCAGTGCAGGGCCGCGCCGGTGAGAACGACGCGATCACCACCGATGAGCGGCGCGCCCGCAGCCAGGCCCGGGACCGCGGACGGTTCACCCGCAACTTCGTCGTGCAGGGCACGGCCGCGGAGTGGGCCCTGTGCTGGATGGCGGAGACCCGCAGACGTCTGCGCGACCTGCCATCACCCGACAGCGCCAGTTCACCAGGTGGCGCGGCCTCACCAGATGGCGCGGCCTCACCAGATGGCTCGCCGCACCTGGTCTTCTTCCTGCACGACGAGATCGTGGTGCACACGCCCCTCGAGCTCGCGCCGGTCGTGGAGCAGATCGTCATAGCGGCCGCCGAGGTTGCGGGGCGGCTGCTCTTCGGCGAGTTCCCCATCACTTTTCCGCTGCATGTCACGACCGTGGCGAGCTACGACCAGGCTGACAAATAGGCCACGCGGACCCTCCCGGCCGCAGTCCCACCCACCACTTCAGTCACACAGTGGTGATCAGATCGCTTGCGACGCTAGCATCGCAGTCATGGCCACAGTGACGGTTCGACACCTGGACGACGAGGTCCGCAGACTGCTGCGGATCCGTGCCGCCACGAACGATCGGTCGATGGAGGCGGAGATCCGGGACATCCTCACCCAGGCCGTCACCCTCCCCGACCACCACAGCCGAGCTCCACGAGGCCCATCGTCACGCACTCAGGTGAGCCCTCGGCATACGGCTGTTGATCAGGGGCTTGACTCGCTCACCCCGCGGGAACACACCGTCGCGACCCTGGTCGCCCAGGGGCTGAGCAACCGGCAGGTCGCGACCCGGCTCTATCTGTCCGAGCGCACCGTCGAGTCGCACGTGAGCGCCGCCCTGGCCAAGCTCGGGCTCCGGAGCCGCTCCGGCATCGCCGCTCGTCTCGTCGCTGCGCTGACAGATCGCTGATTCAGAACCTCTCAGTGGTTCCACGGATGTCGAGCGTGTCACGGGGGCCTAGGTTCTTTAGCACGTGCCGGCAGCCGGGGGCTGGCCCCGACGAGCACGGCCGATCAAGGGGAGAACCAACATGTCACTGCCGAGAACACGCGGGTCGCGGGAGGGCAGGTCAGCACAGCGCTGGCTGGCTGTCACCGTGGGAGGGGTGCTTGCCGTCAGCGGCACCCTGGCGAGCGGAGTGGGTGCCAGCGCGGCGCCTCCGACACCACACTGGCCGATGGTCGACCCGGTCGACAAGCTCCAGCCGGACGTCGTGGACGAGCTCGACGATCACGGGCGTGCCACGGTCCTGGTCCGGTTTGACGCGCGACCTGACATGGGCTCGTTTGCCGCCATCACGGACTGGGACGCCAGGGGCCAGGCGGTCTATGACGCGCTGACCAGCACGGCCGAGACCAGCCAGGCGACGACCCGTGCCGCGCTCGACGACGCAGGGGTGACCTACGACAGCCACTTCATCAGCAACTCGATCCTCATCCAGGGTGGTGACGAGGCGCTGCTGACCAGCGTGGCCTCCAACGCCGGAGTCGAGGGCATCTACCTGCCCACCGACTACGAGCTGCCAGAGTTTGACCCGGCTCCTGCAGACAGGGGCCCGTCGGCGGTCGAGTGGGGCGTCGCGGACATCAACGCGGACGACGTGTGGTCCGACTTCGGGGTGCAGGGCGAGGGCATCGTCATCGCCAACATCGACACCGGCGTCCAGTTCGATCACCCGGCGCTGGTCAACCAGTATCGCGGAAACAACGGTGACGGCAGCTTCACCCATGACTACAACTGGTTCGACGCCGCCGGCGTGTCACCGGATGAGCCGTCCGACGGCGACGGCCACGGCAGCCACACGATGGGCACCATGGTCGGCGACGACGGAGGGGACAACCAGATCGGTGTCGCTCCCGGCGCGACCTGGATCGCGGCCAACGGCTGCTGCCCCTCGGACGAGGCACTGATCACGTCCGGTGAGTGGATGCTGGCGCCGACCAAGCTGGACGGGTCCGACCCGGACACCACGATGCGCCCCAACATCATCAACAACTCCTGGGGCTCCACGCTGCCGAGCAACGACCCGTTCATGGAGGACGTGATCGAGGCCTGGGACGCCGCAGGCATCTTCAGCATGTGGGCCAACGGCAACAGCGGTCCCGCCTGTGAGTCCTCGGGCTCGCCGGGCAGCCGGATCATCGCCTACTCCGTCGGCAACTACGACGTCGACCACGACATCGCCGACACGTCGGGCAAGGGCGCTGGCCAGGACGGGGAGATCAAGCCCAACATCTCCGCCCCCGGCACCGATGTCCGCTCGTCCGTGCCAGGCGGTGGCTACGCCAACTACAGCGGCACCTCGATGGCGAGCCCGCACGCCGCGGGCGCCGTCGCGCTGCTGTGGTCAGCGGCACCAGACCTGATCGGTGACATCGAGGGCACCCGTGCCCTGCTGGACGGCTCAGCCATCGACACCGAGGACCTGACCTGTGGCGGCACCGCCGAGGACAACAACGTCTTCGGCGAGGGTCGCCTTGACGCCCTCGAACTGCTCGGCTCGGCACCGATCGGTGACACCGGCGAGGTGGCCGGGACGGTCACTGATGCTGTCACCGCCGATCCGATCCCGGGCGCGACCGCCACCTTCGCCGGTGAGCGCGAGCGCGCAACCACGACGGCCGCCGACGGCACCTACGGCCTGCGCCTCGGCGCCGGCGACTGGGACACGACCGTCAGCAAGTTCGGCTATCTCGAGGACAACGCCACCGTCACCATCCCCGCGGACGACACCGTCACCCACGACGTGGCGCTGGACCCGGCACCCGCCGGCACGCTCAGCGGCACCGTCACGGACGGGTCCGGTCAGGGATGGCCGCTCTATGCCCGCATCAGCGTGGAGGGACAGGACTCTGCAGCGACCTTCACCAACCCCGAGACCGGCGCCTTCACCCTGGAACTGCCGGCCGGCACGCACGCGGTGCGCGTGACCTCGCAGCTCCCCGGCTACCTCGCGGAGGTCCGCGACGTGGAGATCACCGAGGCCGGTGACACCACCGAGGACTTCGCCCTGGGCGTCGACCCGGTCAGCTGCTCGGCGCCTGGTTACACCGCCACCCTGGACGGGCTCTCGGAATCCTTCGACGACTACGCCCTGCCAGAGGGATGGACCCTGGAGGACCTCGCTGGTGAGGGCCACAACTGGGAGTTCGAGGACCCGTATGGCTTGGAGAACGAGACCGGCGGTGAGGGCGGCTTCGCCGTCGCCAACAGCGATGCCTACATGGACTCGGTCTGGGACGCTCTGCTGGTGTCACCCCCGATCGACCTCAGCGGGCAGACGGACCCGACCCTGATCTTCAAGAACTCCTACATCACCTTCGGTCTCGGCTCGGCCTCCGCCGAGGTGACCACCGACGGTGGAGCCACCTGGACGCCCGTCTGGGAGCAGACCAGCGACAGCCAGGGTGAGGTCCGGGTGGACCTGCCCACAGCCGACGAGGTCCAGGTGCGCTTCCGCTACATCGCCAACTGGGACCTCTACTGGCAGGTGGACGACGTCTTCGTCGGCAACCGCACATGTGACCCGACCGGTGGCGGTCTGGTGGTCGGCCACGTGCAGGACGACGTGGACGCCGCCGCGATCAACGGCGCCAAGGTCACCTCGGTGGACAACACCGACGACTCAGGCATGAGCCGCGAGACCCCTGCCGACGAGCAGCTGGACGACGGCTTCTACTGGCTCTACTCCTCACTCGAGGGCACCCACCCGTTCGAGGCGACTGCCACCAACCGCACCAGCACCACGCAGGACGTCGCAGTGGTCGCCGGTGACGTGACACGGGCCGACTTCGTGCTCGGCGCGGCGGCCCTGGAGATCGACCCGACCTCCATCGAGACGACGGTCGAGCTCGGCGACTCCGACACCGCTGCCCTGTCGGTCACCAACACCGGAAGCGGCAGCGCTGAGCTCACCTTTGGCGAGGCCAAGGGCGGGTTCGAGATGCTGCGCGCCGATGGCACCACCCTGACGATGGAAGAGGTCGCAACAGCTGAGGGCGCTCCTCTCGTGAAGCGCGACATCGACTACTCCGTCAGTGCCTTCGCCCCCGGGCAGGTCGACGCGGACGCGACGACGCCTCCACGGCCGAGTGACGAGCCGTGGACCGACCTCGCGCCGCTGCCGACCCAACTGCTCGACAACCGGGTCGTCAACCTCGACGGCGAGTGGTACTCGATCGGTGGCTCGGACGGCATGACGTCCTTCACCAACGTCTTCCGCTATGACGCGGCGGCGCTGGAGTGGATGCCGGCCGCCGACCTCCCGGCCCCGGCGCAGTTGCCGGTGGCCGCGGCGGTGGACGGTCAGATCGTCGTCGCCGGCGGCTGGCAGGACGGCGACCCGACCGACGAGACCTGGATCTACGACCCCAGCAGCGACAGCTGGGCTGCCGGGGCACCGCTGCCGACAGCCATCACGTCCGGTGGTGTGGCCGTGATCGACGGCCTCGTCTATTCCATCGGTGGCTGCACCACCGCAAACTGTGACCCCATCGTCGACACGGTGCAGGTCTACGACATCGGTGCCGACACCTGGACCGCGGTCGCCCCGTTCCCGTCGGAGATCGCCTTCCCCGCCTGTGGCGGGCTGGAGGACATGGTCGTCTGTGCCGGTGGTCTGGACGTCAGCCAGGCGGAGACGGACTCCACCTATGGCTATGACCCGGCCAGCGACTCCTGGAGCGAGTTGGCAGCCGCCCCGGCGACGCTGTTCGCACCGGCGACGGCAGCAGCCAACGACCAGTTGCTCGTGATCTCTGGCGTCCAGGACGGCAACATCACGAATGCCTCGTGGGCCTACGACCCGGCGGGCGACAGCTGGTCGGCGCTCCCGAACGCCAACGAGGCGGTCTATCGCGGTGGAGCTGCCTGCGGCTTCGTCCGCGTCGGTGGTGACCTGGGTGGCTTCATGCCGACCGACTCTGCAGAGATGCTCCCGGGTTACGATGATTGTGCTGGTGGGGCCGACGTCGAGTGGCTCTCCCTGGACACCACGGAGGCCGTGCTCGAGCCAGGTGACACCCTCACGGTGACCGTGACCACCGACAGTTCGGTGGTCAACCAGCCCGGCGCCTACACCGCGGGAGTCACCATCAAGGGCAACGTGCCCACCAAGCCCGAGCCGGTCGACGTGACCATGAACGTCACGCCGCCCGCCACCTGGGGCAAGGTGCTGGGCACCGCCTATCTCGAGGCCTGCGACGGCACCCAGACCGCGGGTGATGGCATCGGCATCGATGTCGCACCGGTCCGCGATGTGGGTGACGGCTGGGTGATCTACACCGACACCGAGGGCAACTACGCCCGCTGGATCAACACCCAGCTGGGACAGCTCGAGATGACGGCGACGCTGCCCAACTATCGCCCGGACTCCCACCTGGTCGATCTGATCCGGGGCGGCTCGGTCACCCAGGACTTCTCGATGCTCAGCGTGGAGTGCCAGGAGAACCCGGAGCCGGTGCCGCCGGAGATCGTCCGGGTCGACGGCGTGGACCGTTATGACACCGCCGCCCGCGTCTCCCAGCAGTTCGCGCCGGGCGTTGACACGGTCTATATCGCGACCGGTGCCGACTTCCCCGACGCGTTGGCTGCTGCCGCACGCTCCGGCAGCCTGGACGGACCAGTCCTGCTGGTCCGGCCGGACTGGCTGCCGGGTGTGACCCGCGTCGAGCTGGACCGTCTGGCCCCGGCCAACATCGTCCTGGTGGGTGGACACGAAGCAGTCTCCACGGAGGTTGAGCAGCAGCTGCGCGACTTCCTGCCGGAAACTTCGATCACCCGGCACGACGGCATCGACCGTTACGCAACAGCCGCGCTGATCTCCGGTGACTTCGAGTCGGCCGAGGTGGTCTATGTCGCCACCGGCCACGACTATCCGGACGCCCTGGCCGGCGCGGCCCGCGCGGGCTCACTGGACGGGCCAGTGCTGCTGGTGAAGACGGATCGGGTCCCGCACACCACGGTGGCCGAGCTGGAGCGCCTCGCTCCGGAGCGCATCGTGGCTCTCGGTGGCCCCGTCGCGATCTCTGACGGGGTCGTCAACCGGCTGGGTGACTTCGGGTCGGTGGAGCGAGTGGCGGGCGACAACCGCTATGAGACCGCCGCCGAGATCGCCGCCGACTGGGAGACCTCCCAGGACATCTACGTGGCGACCGGAGAGAACTGGCCGGACGCCCTGGCCGGCGCCGCGCGAGCTGCCACGACCGACTCGCCGGTCCTGCTCGTCAAGAGCAAGACCATCCCGGCGGCCACCTGGGCCGAGCTCGAGCGGCTCGACCCGGGCAGGATCTTCGTCCTCGGAGGTCCCCTGGCCATCGCTCCTGAGGTCCTTGACCGCATGAGGACCCTGGAGTAACACCTCTGCGGGGCGCTTCCCCGAGCGCCCCGCAGAATCCCCACCGCACCGCCACCCGGCACACCAGCTGGGTGGCGGTGCTGCGTTGTGGAGCGCGCGAGTGGTGTCGGCCGCACCACACCGCTCGCTGTTGAGGCGTTGCAGGCCGCACCACACCGCTCGCCGCTGAGCGCCCGGCAGAATCAGTCCTGCGGGGACTCCGGCATGCGACAAGAACACCAGGACCTAAGGCACCGGTCCAGAGGTGAGGGTCTCGCGCAGGTGAGCCTCGTCATACGGCGACGCGGGGAGACTGGTATTCCTGGTGACGCGGTTGACGCACCAGCCCGGAGGTGACGACGGGTTGTGCAGGTTCGGTGAACCTAGCCGGCAGAGTGCACGGGCGGCAGGTCCTCGAACTCCTCGTCGAGGGCCAGCGCGTGGCCATCGAAGGGAAGCTCCTCGACCGACGTCTGACGCTGCTCGGAGCCGGCCGCCTCGCTGCGCGGCTCCGCGCGCCGGGGGGCACGAGCCTTGAGGGTGTAGGTCGGGGGAGGCACGGGAACCGGTGCCCAAGTGCCCGGCTCGGCCTCCGCGGCCGGTGCCAGGGGCTCGATCACGGTGGGCTCAGCCTCGGTGGCGGCGCCCGGCGTCACGGGTTGCTCGACAGCTTCGACGTCGTAGAGCTCGGTCGTGCGAGCCGAGACCGGAGCGCTCTCGCGGGCCCCTGATGGGCCCGTCTGCGCCACGGAGGCTGCGGGTGCCGGCGTGGCCGAGGGCCCTGGCGCTGCAACAGCCACCGGGCGACGACGCGGCGCGGCTCGACGGTCTGCAGGACGCCCAGCACGGTCGTCGCGCTCACCCGCAGGACGTGAGGTGCCTGTCCGGCGTGCTGCCGGGCGAGCGACACCGACCCGCACTGCAGGGGACGCAGCCCCGCGGGCGTCCGAGCGCAGGGACGACGTGGCCCGGCGGCGCGTGGACTCAACAGAGAACCGCACGAAGGTCACGGCGAGCAGCAGCGTGGCAACGCCTGCCAGTGCACCCCACCAGGACGTGCCGACCACGGACACTGTGACGCCCGCGACGAGGGCGATCACACCGACGAGCAGAGCGACCGCCCGCAGGGTCGCCGCCGACGGGCGCTGCCGCAGACGCGCGGCAGGGCCATGCTGCGGCGTTGCCGGGGCCCCACGACGGGCGCGCTTGACGACCACATCGGGGTGTGCCGGTCGAGTCAGGGACAGCGAATAGGAACGCTGCTTCGGGGTGGAGATGTCGGCGCGCGGCATGCTCTGCCGACGCTCAAGCACCCGCATCGCCTCAGAGAATCGGTCAACAGACCGTGCCGTGGCGACATGATCCCGGCGGCGGATCCAGTGCTGGATCAAATAGGCAGCCCACACGGCGAGGATCACCACGAAGATCAGACTGTTGGGCACTCCTGAACTCTACGGAGCGCGGGAGGGCTTACTCGGGAGTTCTCTTGCGTGTCGCGGAAGTGACTGGTGTGACTGGCGAGTCTGTCACCAGTGGGAAAGCACAGATCGGGCCATCCTCGTCCCCGCACTCACGCGCTCGGTGGTGTCCATCCTCAGTCACTCACGCGCTCGGTGGTGTCCATCCTCAGTCACTCACGCGCTCGGTGGTGTCGATCCTCAGTCACTCACGCGCTCGGTGGTGTCCATCCCCAGTCACTCACGCGCTCGGTGGTGTCCATCCTCAGTCACTCACGCGCTCGGTGGGTTGGGCCGGCGCAGCCGGTCCACGAGGCGCTCGGCGCCCAGCTGCTGGTCGGTGATCGCAAACTCCACGTGGTCGTGCCAGGCGCCGTCGACGTGCACCAGGCCGGCCCGAAAGCCCTCGTCCGGCAGCTCCAGCCGCCGCGCCACGGCCAGGCTCGCGGTGTTCTCCGGGCGGATCGCGACCTCGACCCGGTGCAGCCCGACGTCGTGCAGGGCGTGGTCGATCAGCATGGCCAGCGACCAGGCGGCCAGTCCGCGGCCGGTGGCGCGATGGTCCAACCAGTAGCCGGCCGACGCCGTCCACCGCGAGCCCCACACGATGTCAAACAGCTGCATCTGGCCCACGAGCAGCCCGTCGGCCTCGATCACAAACGGCAGCACCCGGCCCTCCCCGGCGGCGCGATCCAGCAGCCTGCGCAGCCGCGTGAACCCGATGGGCGCCTCCGGTCCGGTGGGCACGGTGGCTTCCCAGGGCCGCAGCCAGTCGACGTTCTCCTCGCGCATCTCCAACCAGCGGGCGCGGTCGTGTCGGGTCAGGCCCCGCAGCACGATCTCGACCCCGTCGGCACGCACTTCCTGCAGCCGGACCGGCCAGGTGATCACGGCCGTGTCCAGTCCCCGGAACGTCCGCCCGACTTGGCCACGACCATGACATCGGTGATGACGGCCAACTTGTCGACCGCCTTGATCATGTCCACCATGGCCAGCGCGGCGACGCTGACGCAGGTCAGGGCCTCCATCTCGATGCCCGTGCGGTCCGCGGTCCGCACGGTCGCCTGGATCTCCACGCCGTCATCGACGACGGTCAGGTCCACCTCGACGGCGTGCACGGCGACCGGGTGGGCAAGTGGCACCAGATCCGGGGTCTTCTTGGCAGCCTGTATGCCGGCCAGTCGGGCAACGCCGAGCGCGTCACCTTTGGGGGCGGTCCCCTCGCGCAGGGCTCGCACGGCCTCCGGCGACAGTCGCACCCGCCCGGTCGCGGTCGCCTCGCGGGCCGTGATGGCCTTGGCGCTGACATCCACCATGTGTGCCGTGCCGTCGGCGCGCAGGTGTCGCAACGGCTCGCTCACCCGCGGTCCTCGCGGCCGGCCTCCGCAGCGTCAGTCTCCGCAGGGTCAGTCTCCGCAGCTTGCGCAGCGTCCCGCTCCGCGACGACATCGGCCTCGATCTCCCACAGCGGCCGCAGCGGCAGGACGCGCACCTCAGAGCCGGTCGCCACCTGCGTGGCCTCGGCCGGGATGACCGCCAGCCCGTCAGCCAGGGCCAGGCCACCGACCAGGTGGGAGCCCGGCCCGCTGACCGGCTGGGCGGCATAGGCGCCACTGGTGTCGCGACTCAGCGAGACCCGGTGATATTGCGCGCGGCCCTCCGGCGAGTCCCAGCCCTGCAGCACCACCGCGGGCACGGTGACGGGCTCATAACGCTGTCCGGCCAGGGCGGCCAGGGCAGGACGCACAAAGACCTCGAAGCTGACCAGCACGCTCACCGGGTTGCCCGGCAGCGTGAACACGGGCACCTTGCGCTTGCCCAGCAGCCCGAAGCCCTGGGGTTTGCCGGGCTGCATGCCGACCTCGGTGAACTCCATCGACCCGACACCGGTGAGCACGGACTTCACCGGGTCATAGGAGCCACCCTTGCTCACGCCGCCGCTGGTGACCACCAGGTCGGCGTGGGTCAGGTGGTGATCGATCTCGGCCTTGATCGCCTTCTCGTCATCGGGCAGGTGGCCGGCAAACACCCCGAAGTGGCCCGCCGCCCGGACGAGCGCGGCCAGCATCGGGCCGTTGGAGTCATGGATCTGTCCGGGCCCCACCGGCTCACCCACCGGGACGAGCTCGTTGCCCGTCGACAGGACGACGACGCTGAGCTGGCCGGTCGCGCTGACCTCGGCGACACCGGCAGAGGCCAGGACGGCCAACTGGGCGGGGCCGATCCGGGTCCCGGCCCGCAGGATCACCGAGCCAGCGCGCACATCCTCCCCCGCTGGCCGGACGTTGGCACCCGCCTCGACGGCCGCCTTGATCATGACCTCGCGCGGGTGGCCGTCGGTGTCCTCGACACGCACGACCGCGTCGGCGCCCTCCGGGACCGGGGCGCCGGTCAGGATCCGCCAGGCGTGGAAGTCGCGGTGGGTGCGCGGCGCCCCGTCACCTGCAGCGATGTCCCCCAGGACCGGCAGGACCCTGGGCTCCTCGGGGGTGACGCCGGCGATCTCACTGGCACGCACGGCATACCCGTCCATGGCGGAGTTGGCGAACCGCGGCAGGTCGACCGGGCTGCTCACGTCCTCGATGAGCACCAGGCCGTGGGCCTGGCTCAGCGGCACGGTCGTGGCCGCCACCGGGGTGAGTTGGGCGAGCACCGCCTCCAGATGCTCGGCGACCGTCCTCACGTGGCGTCCCCGCGCACGAACCCGTCGAGCCAGGCGGAGAAGTCGGCGCCCAGCTCGGGGTGCTCGCGCCCCAGCCGCACGACCGCCTTGAGATAGTCGAGCCGGTCGCCGGTGTCATAACGGCGTCCGCGGAAGACGACACCGGTCATGCCGGCACCCTCCCCCTCCGCGCCCGCGAGCTCGAGCAGCGCGTCGGTCAGCTGGATCTCGCCGCCGCGGCCGGGCGGGGTGTGCTCCAGCACGTCGAAGACCCGCGGGTGCAGCACATAGCGGCCGATCACCGCGAGGTTGGAGGGCGCCTCGTCCACCGGGGGCTTCTCCACCATCCCGGTGATGCGCACGACGTCCTGGCCCTCATCGGCCGGGTCGATCGCGGCACAGCCATACAGGCTGACCTGGTCGCGGGGCACCTCCATCAGGGCCACGACCGAGCCGCCGCGCTGCGCCTGCACCTCGATCATCTGCTCCAGCAGGTGGTCGCGCTCGTCGATCATGTCGTCGCCCAGGAGCACCGCAAACGGCTCGTCCCCGACGTGCGAGCGCCCGCAGAGCACCGCGTGCCCCAACCCCTTGGGCACCCCCTGACGCACGAAGTGGACCTCCATGCCGGTGCTGGCGTTGACCCGGTCGAGGCGCTGCTGGTCGCCCTTGGCCTCCAGCGCGCGCTCCACCTCGGGGTGCCCGTCGAAGTGGTCCTCGATCGCCCCCTTGCCCCGCCCGGTGATCATGAGCACGTCGGACAGCCCGGCCCGGACCGCCTCCTCGACGATGTACTCGATCGCAGGGCGGTCGACGACGGGCAGGAGTTCTTTGGGCACGGCCTTGGTCGCGGGCAGGAACCGGGTGCCGAGGCCGGCCACCGGGATGACTGCCTTGCGCGGGCGCGCGATGGGCTCGCTCATGGCCCACACACTAACGGTCCACGCGCGCGGGGTCAGGTCGGGGACAATGCGGGGCATGGATGACGTGCGGGCTGCCAAGAAGGAGGCCAGGTCGCGGGTGCGGTCCCGGCGACGCGAGCTGGTCGAGGCTCAGGGGGCGGCAGGGCGCGCGGCCCAGTCCACCGAGCTCGCCACGGCCTTCCTCACCTGGGCGCAGGAGTATGCCGCGGGGCTGGGTCGAGCAGACCTCGCCGGCCTGGTCGTCACGGCCTTTCGTCCGCTGGCCACCGAGCCCCCTGTCGGTGAGCTCGTGCAGGCGCTGCTGGGCGAGGGCGTGCAGGTGTTGCTTCCCGTCACGGTGCGCGACAGTCACGACCTGCAGTGGGTCGCAGCCACCGAGGCCACCGGTGACGGAGACCCGGACCAGGTGATGCACGGGGCACGGCTGACCGGTGACGAGCTGGGCCCGGATGCGCTGCTCGGGGTGGACATCGCCCTCATCCCCGGGCTCGCCGTGGACCCGCAGGGATGGCGGCTGGGTCAGGGCGGTGGCTACTACGACCGGGCTCTGGACCTGGTCCGGCCAGGGGTGCCGGTCATCGTCGCCCTGCACGACCACGAGTTCCCGAGCCACGCCGCCCCGGACCTGGAGGTGCCGCACGCGCCCCACGACATACCGGTGGGTGGTGTGCTGACCACCCACGGGGTGACGCGCCTGACCTAGTCAGGGGTTCAGGATCAGCGTGTGGAGCGCCTCTTCCTCGACCGCCGCCCGGCTGTGCGCCCACGGGAAGGTCTCGTTGGCCAGCCAGGCCGAGGTCTGGTCGTTGTAGTTGGGGTGGAACGGGTGCCCGGAGTTGCCGCCCAGGTTGACCCAGGTCGAGGCGTCCAGGTCGCCCAGGTCGACCACCATGCGCATCGAGGGCCCCGACGTGACCCGGAAGCTGTTGGAGCCCGCCTCCCAGTTGAAGGCGTTGACCAGCGATGATCCGCCCGGCGTCGGGAAGGGTCCCTCGTTGAAGGCCCACCGCACGATGCCCGGGATGTCGTCGCCGCCGAGCACCTCGTGCCGCATCGGGACGTTGTGCAGCTCGCCCCAGGACCACGACTCGGGGTCCTTGCTGCTGCGCTTGGTCAGGTCCAGGCGCGCGTTGATCATCGCCTGGCGCAGGATCTCGTCACGGGTCTCGACCACCCCGGCCGTGCGCTGGTCGTCCCACCAGTCGTCCTCGGGACGCTCCAGCAGGTTGGTGATGACCAGCATCCAGCGAGAGTTGCCGTCCGCGGACAGGTCGGCGGGCAGCTCGTCGTCGAACGTGAGGTCGAGGATGTTGGCCCAGACCGCGTAGTAGTACATCGCGGCCGCGGACTGCTCACCCTCGACCGGCGCCGTGCGGTCCCAGTCGGCCAGCATCTGCTGCGGCTCGCGATAGAAGTCGGAGTTGGGCACGTCCACCTCCAGCAGCGCCGGGACGAGCTCGTCGGCGAAGGCGTTGCGGGTGTCCCCCTGGATCTCGCGCATGTCGTCGGCTGTCAACGGGCCCTCGGCCGTCTTCTCGGCGATCAGGTCGGTGATCCGTTGGGAGCGATAACCCTTGTCGGACTCAGTGGTCAGGAACGGGCGGCTGCCTGCGGTCACGGCCTGGTTGGCCGTGACGATGACACCGTCATCAGGGTTGAGGGCGTGGGGCATCTGGCTGAACGGCACCCAGCCCTTCCAGTCATACGCCGGCAGCCAGCCCTGGGCCGGATAGAACCCGGGAGGGGCGCCGTTGGTGCTGGTCTCGCGGATGGGGACCAACCCCGGCGCCTGATAGCCGATGTTGCCCTGGGTGTCGGCATAGACCAGGTTCTGGCTGGGCACCGCAAACTTGCGGGCGGCCTCGCGGAAGGAGTGCCAGTCGGTGGCCGTGTTGAGCATGAAGACCGCGTCAGCAGTGCGGGTGACCTCCAGGCCGGTCCACGCCATCGACACGTCATAGGAGGTCAGCGACTCGACCCCGTTGATCGGGGCCGTCTGACCGGCGGATCGCACGGAGCCGATCACGTCGGACAGGATCGGTCCGTGGCGCGACTCACGCACGGTGATCTCGATGTCGTCACCGCCGGCGACCTTGATCACCTCGGTGCGCTCTTCGAGCGGTTCCCAGGCGGTCGCGCGCCGGACCTGACCGTCCTCGTTGATCTCCTCGAGATAAAAGTCGGTGACGTCCGGGTCGAGGTTGGTCAGCCCCCAGGCGATGTCACTGTTGTGGCCGATGATCACGCCGGGGAACCCGGCGAAAGTGAACCCGGTGACGTCGAACGGGCAGGCTGCACTGACCTCGCGGCAGTGCAGGCCGGCCTGCATCCAGATGCCCGGTTGGGTGATGCCCAGGTGCGGGTCGTTGGCCAGCAGCGGCATCCCGGACTCGGTGTGATCCCCGGAGACGACCCAGGAGTTGGAGCCGATGCCCGCCCCCTCACCGAGCAGGTTGGGCACCGCGTCCATCGCGCTCAGCGCACTGTCGTAGGCCGCCGCCACCTCGACCGGGTCCGGTCCGCCGCCCTGCGTGCCCTGCTCGCTCTTGCGCTCCGGCGCCGGCGCTCCCCTGCCGGTGCTGGGCTCGTCGCCGCGGGTGCCCTCATCCGCCGTGGTGTCGGCCTCCGGCTCGGGCTCCCACTCGTCCTCGGAGAGGATCGGTGCGTTCGTGTCGTAGGGATAGTCGGGATAGAGCGAGGCGAGCTGTCCGCGGGACAGCTCTCCGACGAGGCGCGCACGGGCGAGCTCGTCGGTGTAGTTGCCGCGCAGGTCCCAGGCCATCGCCTTGAGCCAGGCCAGAGAGTCCACGTCGTCCCAGGGCCTGATCCGATAGTCCGGGACGCTCTGTCCGAGCACGACATACTCCAGCGCGACCTGCGAGGGCGAGCCCTTGTCCGACAGGTAGGCGTTGACACCGGCGGTGTAGGCGGACAGATAGCGGCGCGTGTCCGCGTCCAGCTTGGGGAGCTCCTGCTCCGCGACCCGGCGCCAGCCCATGGTCCGGATCACCTGGTCGGTCTCCACCCCGGGCTCGCCCACCAGCTCCGCCAGCCGGCCAGCCGTCACGTGGCGGCGCAGGTCCATCTGAAAGAACCGGTCCTGCGCAGCCGTGAACCCCTGGGCCATGAACAGGTCCTCGGAGGTGTCGGCATAGATGTGGGTGATCCCCCGGTCGTCACGCAGCACCTCGACCTCGGAGGACAGGCCCGCGAGGGTCAGCTCACCGTCACTCTGGGGGAAGGACCGGCGCACCAGGCCCACTCCCAGGACGAAGGCGGCCACGATCACCAGCACCAGGGCCGCGGCCAGTGGGACGAGGACGCGACGCAGGAGACTTCGGGGCACGCTCCGAGCGTAAGCCACCGAATCGGTCCGGACGCGCATCCGACGTACAATCGTGCACCGTGCCGACCTATTCCTATGCCTGCAAGGACTGCGACAACGCATTCGACATCCAGCAGGCCTTCAGCGACGACTCTCTGACGGTGTGCCCGGAGTGCGGCGGTGCGCTGCGCAAGCGCTACGGCTCGGTCGGTGTCGTGTTCAAGGGGTCCGGCTTCTATCGCACCGACTCGCGCAAGGGTGCGGTGTCGGCCTCGAGCGGCGACTCCTCGGGGAGCAA
Organism: Ornithinimicrobium faecis; assembly: GCF_023923225.1. GTDB lineage: Bacteria > Actinomycetota > Actinomycetes > Actinomycetales > Dermatophilaceae > Ornithinicoccus > Ornithinicoccus faecis. Next base: position 3,931,908 of record NZ_CP099489.1, read on the forward strand.
GTCCTCGGACAGCTCCTCAAAGGACTCCTCCAGCAGCTCCTCGGACACCAAGTCCTCGAGCAGCAGCTCGTCCACACCCAGCACGTCGACGAGCTCGTCGTCCACAAGCTCCTCCTCGAAGGCAGCCAGCGCCTGAGAGGCTCCCTAGCCTCATCGGGTGACCAGACCTCCACGACTGCCCCCACGACTGCCACTGCGCGGGCGCGACCGGCGCTCAGTGTGGCGTCGGGGTGTCGCGCGCAAGACCCTCGCCGCGGCACTGCTCGGCACAGCGGTGTATGCCGCGACGACGGCTCTGGCGCCCGCCTCACCTGATCCCGGGTCTGCTGTGCTGGTGGCCGGTTCGGATGTCTCCGTCGGCGCCACCCTGGGGCCGGAGTCGGTGCGCACGGCCCGGGTCCCGGACCATCTGGTCCCCGACGGTGCCCTCACTGACTCGGCCGAGGCGCACGGTGCGGTCACGACCGCGCCGTTGCGGGCCGGGGAGATCCTGACCGACGTCCGCATCGCGCCGGACGGGCCGCTCGAGGGGCTGGAGCCCGACCTGGTGCTGACCCACCTGCCGCTGTCCGTCCCGGAGTTGGCCGGGACATTGCACCCCGGGCTGCGGGTCGATGTCCTCACCACCGTGGACGGCACGGTCCTGGCGCAGGACGTCCTGCTCGTCCAGCAGGTGTCGGGCCCGGAGGCCAGCAGCGAGGCGCTCAGCTTTCTGGTCGCGGTGACGTCGAAAGAGGCGAGTCGACTCGCGGTCGCCGGCAGCAGCGACCAGCCCGGAGCGGGCCTGACCGTCGTGCTGCGGCGCTGACCGACGGCCGTCGAAGGCCCTGCGTTTCCTACTCAACAGTCATGTCGCATCACGACACAACGGGCCACAAACTGTGATCTTGTGCCACCCTGCGCTATCGTCTCCGTCGCCCTGCGCCAAAGGCGGCTCAGGATTCATTGGCATTTAAGCGTCCAGGAAAGGGCGCAGAACTCGGAGGAATCATGCTCCAGGGCTTCAAGGATTTCATCATGCGGGGCAACATCGTCGACCTCGCTGTCGCGGTGGTCATCGGCACCGCATTCGCTGCAGTGGTTGACGTGGTCGTGAGCAGCCTGATCACGCCGCTGCTCAACGCCATGGGTGGTGCTGAGGCCAGCGGCCTGGGCTTCCACGTCATCAGTGGCAACCCGGCCACCTACATGGACTTCGCGGCCATCATCAATGCCGTCATCGTCTTCCTGCTCACCGCTGCCGTTGTCTACTTCGTCATTGTTGTCCCGATGAACAAGGTCAACGAGCGCATGGGCTTTGGCAAGGAGGAGGAAGAGGCTCCGGCCGAGGACGTCGCTCTGCTGACCGAGATCCGCGACCTGCTCGCTCGTCGCAACGGCTGACCCAACTCGTTGCGCACAACCAGCTGCGTGCCGCACTGAGCAGCAGCGCCTGATTCAACGCCCACGGGCCCGACTCCCTTCTCGGGGAGGCGGGCCCGTGTCGTTGTCGGTGCCGGCAACCTGTCAGCGAGGGTGCGCGGCGGGTCTCGCTATCCCCAGTGGGGCGGACGCTGCGCTCGCCACCACTGGTCGGTGCCAACCTCCTGGCTGGGCCCGTCCCCCCCGGAGCCCTGCTCGTCCAGGTCACCGTGCGGCTCGGTGAAGTCCGGGGTGTCCTCTGGGTTGGCGTTGGTGGCGGGAGCGATGACACGGCGGTGTCGGCGCCGCTCCGGCACCTCGTCATGCGTCATCGCTGTCGCTGCGCTGAGGCACGCCTGGCGAGGTCGACGAGTCGGGCCACCTCGCGGGCCGGGTCGCGGAAGACATCCGTCGTCCAGACCTGCACCGGAGTCCACCCCAGCTGCCGCAGATGCAGGATCCGGTTGTAGAGCCGGTCGGCGTCCGGCCCGTCGGGGTCCGGGTGGGCGTCGGTGTCGATGGCCAGCAGCGGACGGTTCCGGTCGTCGGGGTCGTCGACCACGAGCTCGATCCTCTGCGGCCCGCTGCCAAAGCCCAATCGGACAGTCAGGTTCTCGGCGCGCAACCGCTGGGCCAGATCTGCCACGAGCGCCGGAGCCTGTGGTGCGGAGTCCTGTGGTGCGGAGTCCCGTGGTGCGGAGTCCTGTGGTGCGGAGTCCTGCGGTGCGGGGTCCCGTGGTGCGGAGCCCGGCTGCTCGGGGTCGACTGCGGCGCGTGCAACGGTCGCCCGGACAAGGTCGAGACCGGGCGAGGCGGGCAGGTCGCCCAGGGGGCGGTCACTGACGACCACGATGGAGCGGCGGGCCGCGTTGAGCGCGGCCGCTCCCCAGGCCTGCGACAACTGGTCCCGGCCGGTCAGGACAAGCACCAGGCGATCACGCACATCGCCCGCTGCCCGCTCCACGGTGCTCAGCACGAATGGTTCGGCGACGTCCTCGCGGAACGACGCGACCAGGTCCGCCTCACCTGCCACCCGCTCCCAGAGGAGGGTCTCGGCGTGTGGCACGAGGGCAGCATCATCAACCACCACGCCGAGGGAGTGGCGGGGGCTGCGCCGAGCGTGATCGAGCACGATGTCGACCATTCGGGTGATGGCCTCATCCTTGCCCTCTGCCTCCACGACGGCGATCCGGGACTGGCGCAGGACTCCGGGATAGCCGGTGACCGCGGAGCCCGGACGTCGGGGCAACATCCGGTCATCGAGGGACCGATAGTGCGTGTCCAGGTGTCGCACCGGCAGAACCCTGGACGCCGAGCTGAGGAGGGACTCACCTCCAGCGGGGGCTGGGTCCTGCGCCGCGTCGGCGACTCCCGCGACGGGCAGGCCCGGCAGCCCGCCGGAGTCGCCGGCGATGAGCACGGTGGCGCCTCGGGTCAGGGCTGGCACGGCGTGCGCGAGGGGGATCTGCTGCGCCTCCTCGATCACGATGAGATCCAGCTCCGTGTCCGTCGGGATCGTCGCCGGGACGGTCAGCGGGCTGGTCAGCCAGCACGGCCTTAGTGCCCGCACCAGATCCGGCGCAGCCTGGATCAGGTCGATCGTCCGCAGCGGCGGCCCTGCCTCGACCACTGCTCTCAGGGCGTCTGCCTGCTCTGGGTGGGCTGCCAGCACGGCGCTCACACGGTCGCGAGCAGCGTGGACCACAGCACTGCGCGCAGCCTCGGCCCGGGCCTCTTCCTGGCGCTCAAGCAGGGCCACGACCCCGTGCAGCTCGGCCCCCGTGGCCTGTGGCGTCTGCCGGGCCATCTGGTCGTGCACAGAGGCCCAGAAGACCAGGTCAGCCTCAGCCTCAACGTCGTCTTCTGCCACGCCGCGCTGTGCCAGGTCATCGACCAAGCGGCCCAGCCCCCGATCCCGCAACGGTTGCAGGTCACCGTGCACAGCCGCCACCACCGGCAGCCGGTCCGCCTGGGCGTCCAGGCGCACCAGACGCTCGAGCACCAGATCCAGGTGCGTGGTCTCAAACTCGCGACCGTGCGTCGTGGTCTGGAGCACCTCGGCCAGCCAGGTCAGGTCGCTGTGGATCCCCTCGAACTCTGCGGCGGCCTCTTCCCAGCCCCTGGGCGTGCTCGGTCGGGCCGCCCGGCCAGCGAGAGATTCCCACTCAGAGCGTTCTTGCAGTGCGTGGGCGAGCCGGTCGCCCACGTCGGGCGGGGGTGTGCCCGGGCGCAGCAGACTGCGTGCCTGGCGACGCAACCTCGTGCGCGCAACCGTCGACAGTTTGTCGGCACTCCCCCGCGGTTGCTTGGTCGTCGCGCGGACGAGGTCCTCCAGCGGTGACTCATAGACCTCGGGGGTGAAGACGTCGAGCGTGTCCCGGACCTGACGGAGCAACTCAAAGATCCGGTTCCACTGCTGCAGGTTCACCGGTGCAGGCAGTCCCACGGCCTTGGCCAGTGCGTTGACGTCCTCGCGTGCCTGGGAGAAGCGCCCACCGACATGGTCAGCCACAAGCGCTGCAGCGCGCTCCGCGTCCTGGTCGGTGGTGATCTGAGCACCGAACCATGGGTCCTCCGCACGACGCTTCCAGGCACCGGCGCTCACGGCTCGGGTCAGGGCCTCCCGGATCTCACTCATGCTGTCGGGGGTGAGACCGGCGAGCACATCGCCCTCCAGCCGCACGTGTGAGGCGGGCGAGCGCTCCAGGGCTGCGAGGCGGGCCAACACCTCGTGCGTCTCGGCGAGCGTCACGCCCCAGGGCTCACGACGTCCGTGCAGATGCTCCTGGTGCTCCGCGAGCACCACGAGGGGGTCCTCGGTCACGACGGGAGCGGCAGAATCACTGGTCATGGGCTGCTCGCTCTGATGGCGGTCCAGCGCGTCGACCAGGGTCGCCCCAGCGCGTCGCGCAGCGGCCGCCGTCTCCCGCAGGTCGAGAGCCAGATCACCGAGGCCGATGCTGCGTAGTCGCTCCTGGACGTCCTCCAGCGCTCGCCGCTGCTCAGCGGCCACCAGCACCGAGCCACCCTCGCCGACGGCTCGTGCCACGGCGTTAACGATGGTCTGCGTGCGACCGGTCCCCGGTTCCGCGTCGAGCAGCACGGACTGACCCTGGGCGAGCACGTTGAGAACGTCCCGCTGGGCACGATCGACCGCAAGGACCGTCGCGGCCCGGGGTCGGTGGCCCTTGGCGGGCGCGACGTCCTTGCCCGACTTCTCCTGCGCCTCCGCCAGGGACACCAGCAGCGGTCTGCGTGCCAGCGTCTCCACGGGCCCGGCCAGCTCCGCGACCAGTGGGAGCTTGGCCAGGGGATAGGTGCTCAGGACGAGTTGAGGACCAATGCCAAACTCGGAGAGACCGCCGCACAGCGCCTCGAGCCGGTCATAGGTTGGTCGCGGATCGAACCCGTGTCGTCCGCTGCTGGCCCTGGCCAACTCGTGCCCGTCCAGCTCGATCCCACGCTCGCCCCGGAGGTAGTGCTCGAGGGCAGGGTTGAAAATGACGTCTGAGTCCAGACGCAGCACGAAGTCGCGACGCGAGGCATCCGTCGGGCGAATGCGGGCCCCACGGAGCAGGACGGGTGCACGCGGGGGGATGGGCGCGCGTCGCAACTGCCACGAGGCCATGCCCACGGCCAGGAACAGCGTGCTCAGGCCGTACTCGCGCTGCAGCTCCACTCCCTTGGCGCGGATGGCGCTCACCCGACGTCGCGCCTCGGTCAGCGCCATGGACTCTCGCACCAGCTCGGACAGGAGAGTGTTGTGTCCTGCCAGGAGCTTGGCGACGCCACCGGGGTGAGCGACAGTCAGATCGATCGTGCCAGTGGGCAACTCGCGATGCCACATCAGCGTGTTGCGTCCGCCGAGTTCCGCGAGCTCTGAGCGCCATGCGTCCTGCGCGGTCTCGAGCGCCGTCGGACGCTCCTCGTCAGAGGTCGCGTCGACGCGTGGGCCCTGGGCGTCGACTGGTTGGTTCACGGTGCCAGGTTAACCAGTGTCGCGGGGTGGTTCTGACAGACACGGGTGGTCCCGACCTCGCGGTGCTCACTCCCGCCCGATGATGCTGGCGGCGAGGGTCTCGATGAGCCCGTCGAACTGGTGACCGCCGGCCTGGTAGTGCCAGGTGCGCGAAGGGCACGACGTCGTCATCCGTGCAGTGGTGCAACGAGATTGAGCTGGCCGGCTCTGGACCCTCGAACTGGTAGTCCGGCACGCCCCATCCGCTCGGGCTCCAGTCCGGCATCGCCAGCAGGACCGCCGCGCGCAGTGGAGACTGTTCCTGTGCCAACACCTTGAGCAGAATCGAGGCGCCGAACGAATGGCCGACGATCACGTCGCCGCGCTCCACCCGGCCGAGTCCGGCACCTACGGTCGCCGACCATGCGGCATACGACATGTCCTGGTCAGGGAGGCGCGGATAGTCCACCGAAGCACGCAGAGCCGACCCCAACCCCTCAGCCAGGCCCCGATCCTCGTCGAAGCCACCCGCGCCGTGGAAGAAGAGGAGCCGCATGCCCCTCAGGATAGGAGTTGTCCCGTGCGCCGCGATAGGCTCGCCCCCGGCGATCGGCCCGGAGGCAGCACCATCCACCGGGCCATCGACCTCCCCGCCCTCGTAGCTCAGGGGATAGAGCACCGCTCTCCTAAAGCGGGTGTCGCAGGTTCGAATCCTGCCGGGGGCACTCTGTCCAGTCGCGACATCGTTGACACGGTGTCCAGGTTCAGGACATTGCGTGGGTTCACCGGCACGAGACGCTTGATCGGCTCGCTGGCCAGAACCGTCACAAACGCCTGCCGATCTCAGCTAGCACTACATCCCCCAAGAAGCAGGGTTCCACGTCCTCTCCGGGCCTAGGACCTTTGCGCACTGTTACAGTTAATGCAGTTAATTTCACTTGTTCCGTTTGGAGGTTGGGATGTCCGAGGTTCTCGCCGATGACGTTCAGACACTGCGCACTGCATTGGCTGGTGCGGGCGACAAGGTCAGCGTGACGTTGGAGTTGTCTCGCACGAGCGCCGAGAAGGTCCTCACATTGCTCGATGCCGAGCGCACCACAGGCGCGGTCGTGGTCCCGATCAAGGAGTTGTTCACCACCACCGAGACGGCCGCGATGCTCGGCTTGTCGCGTCCGACCTTGATGAAGCTGGTCGATTCCGGGGAGATCGATCACGTGAAAGTCGGCACTCACCATCGGATCCCGGCCGAGGCGATCCTGAAGTTCCAACGCGCTCGCCAGGCACGTCGTAGCAAGGCGGCCGAAGCGCTTGCCGAGTTCTCCAACGAGATTGGCTTCGTCGATTGACGATCAGCATCGTCCTGGCTGACGCCAACATCCTGCTCTCGCGAACACTGCGCGACTACTTCCTCTACGCCGCCGACGCAGGTGGCATTGAGATTCACTGGAGCCAGCAGATCCTCGATGAGATGTCGCGCAACTTGCGTGCAAAGTTCGGGTTCACCCAGGCCGACACCGACCGGCTCGAAAACTTGATGAACAACTACATCGAGTACGCGCTCATCGAGGTCGATCCAGACGATCTTGCGAGCGTTCAGGTCGTCGAGATGGACCCCAAGGACCGGCACGTCCTTGCCGCTGCGATGAGCGTCGACGCGGACATTCTGCTCACGGAGAACACTCCGCACTTCCCGCAGAAGTGGATGTCCGAGCGCAGTATCGACCTCCTCGATGCGGCGACACTGTTGACCCGATTGGCCGTGAGGTTCCCTGACAGGATCCGAGCAGCCCACGATCAGACTGTCCGGTTGTCGCGCAAGCCCGAAATGGAGATCCTGGACGTTCTGGGGCAGATCATTGGCGACAGGGCGATCGAAGTCATCCGAGACCTCGTCCAATCGGCGGAGGACGAGTCTGGCCCTGACGTCGAGGGACCTGAAGGTGGGATGTGACCACCGGCCACGACTCACCACACCCCCGAAGGCACACTGAACAGCGACTTTAGGTTCGCGACCGCCTGGCCTTGCTCAGCACGCAGACCTCCCTGGTCGGATCGAGGACCTCAGCCGTCCTGCGCCCCTCCTACGCAGCCTGCACCAAAAGGGTTGCATCCCGCCCCAGGAGCGCCCGCGACGCAGATAAGGAGCCTCTCCCACTCAACGGCATGCTCGGCGGAGCCTTCAGGCGGTGTGGGCCAGCTCTCGCTGTGGAGCGATCGGCACCTCGAGCTCGGCGAGGAGCTCGCGCACCCGGCTCTCGATCTCCGCCGCGATCCGACGCGCGGCAGGGAGGTCCTGGGCATAGGGGTCATCGATCTCCCAGTGGATGGTGCGCCGACCGACCAGCGGGGCGTCCTGGCAGCCGATGAGGACCAGGATGTCCGCCGCGTCCAGCACGTCTTCCTGGACCTCCGACGGGAGCGGGTTGACCAGGTCGATCCCCCGCTCAGCGAGCACCGTAGACGCGTGCGGGTTGAGGCGCCCGGTGGGACGCAAACCACCGGAGCGCGCCAGCACCCGCCCGCCGGACAGGTGCTCGGCCAGCGCCGCCGCCACCTGCGACCTGCCCTCGTTGCGCTCACACACGAACAGGACCTTGGGCAGCGGCGACAGGGTGCGCCCCTGAGAACGTGCCAACGTGGCCAGCTCGTCGCGAACCGCGTGCTCGACGAGGGCGGGGATGAACTCAGCGTGCTTGCCTCCGGCCTCCAAGCTGGAGCGCTTGCGGTCCACCAGCACTGCGATCTCGGCGGCGTCAAACCCATCGGCGTAGCGCTCGGTCAACTCCTCAAGCACCCGTGCCATCGCGTGCCGGTAGGCACTTCTGTGCAGCTCCATCGCTCTCACCCCTGAAGGTAAACATCTGGTGAACACCAAGTGTACGCCAGAGTCGCAGAAGTGAAGCGGAGATTACGCAGTCAGTTGAATCGTCGTCGCGTCGACAAGCTCGCGATAGCGGTCTGGTGTGCACGTGAGCAGCACCACCTGGGTGCGCTCCCCCGGGCCGGAGAACACGGTGCTCACGCGCTGGAGCCGCTCCGGGTCGGTGTAACCGAGGGCGTCGTCGATGATGACGGGGACCCCAGCGCCACTCTCGACGAGGCCAGCGACCGCCAGACGGGACAGGATGCCGAGCTGCTCCTTGGCGCCTCCGGACAGCTGGTCGAACGGGACGCTCGTCCCCTCGAGCGCCCGACTGCTGATGGTGAGGTCATCGGCCACCTCGACGTCGAAGGAGGCGCCATAGGCCGCCTGACCCAGGCGGCGGATCTCGTCGCGGTAGGGACGCACGTAGGCACGGTGCGCCGCATCGCGGTGGCGCCCCAGCGTCTCGTGGAGCTGACGCGCAGCCCGTGCCTTGCCGTGCACGACGTCGAGCACACCCTTCAGCCGCAGGAACTCGTCCACCGCAACGGCATAGACCTCCTGACGCCCCTCCCCGCTGACCAGCTCAACCTGGCCCTGGACCTGAGCCAGCTGCTGCCGGACCCTGCCGAGGGCGACCTGGTGCTCACGACTGGTCTGCTCGATCCGCGCCAGGCGCGAGCGCACTCCGTCAACATCAGCCTCTTCAAGGGCCCGGCGGGTGACACCCACCTGCGCCTCGACCCGGGCATAGGCCGACCCTGCGACTTGCACCGCCTCGCGCAGCGCGTCGTCGGAGCTGTGCTCCTGGCTCTCGGCGAGCCTGCTGCGATCACGCTCGAGCCGCTCAGACACCTCGCTCTGGACGGCAACGGCCCGCTCCACCTGGAGCTCGACCTGGTCACACCGACGCTCATGCTCCCGCAGCGCCACCTCAGCCTGCTCCAGGGCGGCCGCAGCCTCCTGTCGCGCCGCAGAGGCCGCTCTGGAGACCGCACGTGCGGTGGCGACGTCCTCGGGCAGTGGATAGTCCTGTGGCCGGCTGCCGGACAACTCCGCCAGGGTGCTCTGGGCCTGCTCGAGCTCAGAGCTCAGATGCTCCGGTCGCTGGCCACCGAGGAGGTCGTCGATCTGCTCGGCGACGTGCCTGATGCGTGCTGCGACGGACGCCCGGTTGACAGCCACCTCACGCGCGGCAGCAAGGTCTCGGACACCGGCCTGCTCGAGCAACTCGCTCTGCAGTCCCTGCGCCGTGGCCAGGTCGGTCGCGAGCTGGGCCGAGCTCTCCTCCGGCCGGACGGTGACCCGCAGGTCACCGGGCAGCTCGAGGGTGAGGCCGCCCCGAACCGCGAGGTCGGCACCACTCTCCCCGGAGACGTCGACAGTCTCACCGTTGACGACCACGCTCCGACGCTCGCCGAGGACCTCCACGGACACCCTGGCGCTGCTGGCCTCCAGCCGGGAGCGCAACTCCACCACGGTGCGATCGGCGGCCTCCAGCGATCGAACCGCGTCAGCATCAAGATCCGGCAGATCCTCGAGGACCGCTCGCTCGTCGGTCTCCTCGGCACGCAGCTGCCTCAACCGCTGCGCCGTGCGCTCCAGCGTGGCCACGCGTGCGGTGACCTCGACGAGCTCGACGTCGGCGCTCGCCCGGCCAGCAACCTCGACGGCCTGGTCACGCACCCCCCGCGCGGTGTCGCGTGCCTCGACGAGTGGAGCCGTGTCCTGCTGGAGCGCGGCCAGCGCCTCCTGCTTTTCGGTGATGGACTCGGCTGCTGCCCTCAGCCGCTCCTGCGCATCGGTCAGGTCTTGCTGGGCCCGCTCGCGCCGCGCCAGGTCCTCGCCTGCACGAACTGAGTCCTGGCGAGCGCGGGCCAGCGCGGCGGTCGACTCGTCGTGGGCACGGACGAGCTCGGTGACCTCGGCGTCGTGCTCGCGCGCGGTCGCCAGCTGCGTCGTCAGTGACGTCTCGCGATCGGTCAGCTCGGTGAGCTCGTTGCGCAACCGCTCGTGACGCTCCACGAGCTCCTGCGTCTCGGTGACGGCCCGGTGGGCATGGACCGCCTCATCCCGTGCGGTGGAGGCAGCGGCCACGGCGTCCTTGAGCTCGCCGGTGAGGCGGCCGGTGGCGGTGTAGTAGCGGCGGAACTCCCGCTCCACCTGCTCCAGCAGCGAGGCCCCATCAGCGGAGTGCAGGTCGACCCCGCTGGCCCCGTCGAGCGCCTCAGTGAGCACCGCACTGTCGGTCAGTGCCATCTGGCCCAGCTCGCCGCCCTGGGTGAAACGCAGGGCATCCCACAACGGACGGTCCAGGGACTCAGCGAGGATCGCGTCGAGCCGGTGCTGCGCCTCCTCACCAGAGTGGTGCTCACGCACCGGGCTCAGGATCTCCAACTCGGTGGAGGCTCCGCGCAGCCACTGCTTGGCAAAGCGCAGGCGGTGGCGACCGACGCTGAACTCGGCCTCCACGCGCGGCCCGACATCGCGGCCGAGGGGCTTGAGCGCCTTGACAGCCCTCGACTGAGAGGTGGCCTTGGCCCGGGGATCGAGCAGCAGGTCAAAGGCCTCCAGCAAGGTGGTCTTGCCCACCTCGTTGGGACCCTCGATGACGACGACCCCGGTGTCGGGGAAGTCGATGGACCGGTCCACGACGCCCTTGACGTCGCGCAGGTGCAGGCGGTGCAGCTTCATCGTGCCTCCTCCCGCGCCAGGCGATACAGCAGTGACAGGGCGTCGGCGGCGCTGCGCTGATCATCCTCGCCGTCCGGGACGAACTCCCAGGCCAACGGGTTGGAGTCGTCATGCTGACTGGCGTCGTCGTCAGCCTGCTCGTCACCCAGCTCACGCGCACCGGCGGGTGTCTCCTCGGTCACGGCCAGGTCGCGCATCTCCTCAGCGGCCGCGCTCACGAAGCCGCCCAGCTGCAGGTCGGACAGTTGCGCGCCGTCGGCGCTGATGCCGACGTTGGTGTGCCGGTCCCACTGGTGGAGCGCGGCAAAGACCTCGCCCTGCTCATCCAGCAGGTCGGTCAGCGCGGCATGGTCACCGACGCCGAGCACCCCCTGCAGCGCCAGCCGGACCACCGTGCGGTCCTTGTCAGCGATGGCCGACAACTCACTTGCCAGGGCGCTCACGTCCCGTGCTCCGGAGACCTCACGGCGGATGGTGCGGAACGTCCAGGTCCCGATGTGGTGCGCCGTCACGTCCGGGCGCTGCCCCTCGGTCAGCTCGACGACGAGGACGTCCCCGGGCTGGGTCTCCCGGTGATCGGTGACCTCGGGCGCACCGGAATACCACACAGCACCGCTGTCCCCCACGCTCGTGCGCGAGTGCCGGTCGCCCAGGGCGACGTAGTGGATGCGGCCCGCGGCAAGCTCCGTCTCCAGGGGCTCCAGCGCGATGGCGCCGCGGTTGTGTCGGTCCGGGTCGAGGAGGTCGACTGCTCCGTGACCCACCACGATCCGCAGCGGGTCCGCGGAGGCGGCTGTCGGCATACGGCCGCTGGCCAGGGCTGCGGTGACGGACGCCCCCACCAGGTCGTGGTCGGGGTGCTTGCCTGACCACGGCGCCGGGATGAGCTCCACCCCGTCGCCCACCGAGACGGGCTCGGAGGAGTCCAGGACGTGCACGTGCGCAGGACAGTCGCGCACGAACTGTGGGCTGCGATAGATGGTGAGGGGGTCGAGCGGGTCGTGGTTGCCGGGCAGCAGATAGACCGGCACCGGGACCGTGGCCAGGGCCTCCAGCGCTCGCCCCACCGTCTGCCGGGACAGCTGGTTGGTCTCAAAGACATCCCCGCACACCACCACCAAGTCGCACCGCTGGTCACGTGCGAGGTCACCGATGCGCCGGATCGCATCGATCCGGGCGGCGGAGAACCGGGCCTGGGCCTCGCCGCCCAGATGGCGGCGGGTCATGCCGATCTGCCAGTCGGCGGTGTGCAGAAAGCGGACCATTGCGTCTCCTCCCTTGGTGGTGTCCCCACCGTAGGAGAGAGCACTGACAGACCCCGGCTGGCGCACCGGCCGGCCCCGGATCGGAGGCGCTATTGGCCGGGTCTGTCCACAGGAATATGGGTGCGGGGGCCACAAGCGAGTATCCTCGTGACATGCATAAACAGGCAGACCCAGTGGACGAACCAGCAGAGCCCAGTAGTACCGGGCCGGGCTCGGCCCGGCGCTTCACCCACACTGCCCCGCAGGGGACCGCAACGTGCTGATCGTCAGCGGCCTGCTCGTCATTTTCGTGCTCACCGTCCTGACCGGCTATTTCGTGGCCCAGGAGTTTGCCTACGTCTCGGTCGACCGCGGCCAGCTGCAGAAGCTGGCCGACGAGGGCGACCCGGCAGCGGCGCGAGCCCTGAAGGTGACCTCCCGCCTCTCCTTCACCCTCTCCGGTGCCCAGTTCGGCATCACCCTGACCGCCCTGCTCGTCGGCTTCGCCGGAGAGCCCTTGCTGGGTCGCGGCCTCGCCAACGTGATGGGCTTCACCGACCTGTCCCCCGCCGCCACGACCTCCCTGTCCCTGGCCATCACCCTGGTCTTCGCGACCGGCATCCAGATGGTGATCGGTGAGCTTGGTCCCAAGAACCTGGCCATCGCCCGGCCGGTGCCCCTGGCACGGGCGCTGTCCCGCTCCACGCTGATCTATCTCGCCGTGGCCGGACCGATCATCGGTCTGTTCGACCGGGCCTCCAACGCCCTGCTGCGGTCGGTGGGCATCGAGCCGCTCGAGGAGCTCCCGCAGGGAGCCACCCCCGAGGAGTTGCACCGCATCATCGACGAGGCGCACACAGGCGGCCTGCTGGACGAGGACCTCTCCCGCCTGCTGGGCCGCGGCCTTGCCTTCCGCAACCACGTCGCGCAGGAGGTCATGACCCCGCGCATCGACGTCGAGACCGTCCAGGCCGACGAGCCCGCGGCCCGCGTCCTGGAGCTGCTGGAGACCGGGCACTCCCGTTTCCCCGTCATTGGCCGCGACATCGACGACATCGTCGGCGTCATCGGCCTGCACGAGCTGCTCGCGGTCCCCGCGGCGCAGCGCCCCACGGCCACGGTCCGCGACCTGGCCAGCGACGCCCTGATCATCCCGGAGAGCCTGCCGCTGCCCCGGGTGCTGGAGCAGATGCGCGAGTCACACCGGCAGATCGCCGTCGTCGTGGATGAGTACGGCGGCTTTGCCGGCATCATCACCTTCGAGGACGTCGCCGAGGAGGTCGTGGGCGAGATCTGGGACGAGGGAGACACCGAGGAGGAGTCCGTCGAGGAGCAACCCGACGGCACCTGGGAGGTCCCCGCCCGCCTGCGCCTGGACGAGGTGCTGGACACCACCGGGGTGGCCCTGCCCGAGCACGAGGACTATGACACCGTCTCCGGCTTGATCATGGAGCGGCTGGAGCGCGTCGCTGAGGAGGGCGACACGATAGAGGTCGCCTGGGACGCCCGGGATGAGCACGGGTCCCCCGAAGTGCACCGGGTCCGCCTCGACGTGCTGTCGGTGCAGCGCTTCGTGCCCGACATGGTGCGGGTGCATGCCCCCACCACGCATCCGGGATCACTGGCCGATGAAGAGGTCCGCGCGGTCGAGGAGGTGGCCTCGTGAGCACGAGCACCGCTCTCCTGGTCAGCATCGTGCTGCTGGTCCTGAACGCCTTCTTTGTCGCGGCCGAGTTTGCCGTGGTCGCTGCCAAGCGCCACCGCCTGGAGGAGCGTGCGTCCGACGGCAGTCGCGCCGCCAAGGCCGCCGTCTCGGCCAGCAAGGAGCTCTCGCTCATGCTGGCTGGTGCCCAGCTCGGCATCACCCTGTGCACGCTGGGACTGGGCGCCCTGGCCGAGCCGGCCGTGGCCACGCTGCTGGAGCCGCTCATCCACTGGGTCGGGCTGCCCGCTGCGCTGACCCACGTCATCGCCGTGATCATCGCCGTGGCCCTGGTCGTCTTCCTGCACATGGTGGTCGGCGAGATGGCCCCGAAGTCGTGGGCGATCTCGCACCCGGAGACCTCGGCGGTGTTGCTCGCCCTGCCGTTCCGCGCCTTCACCTGGCTGAGCCGCCCGCTCATCTGGGTTCTCAACGAGTTGGCCAACCTGATGCTGCGGGCCTTTAAGGTGCAACCGGTCGACACCGTGAGTGCCACCCACGGTCCAGCGGAGCTGCAGCTGCTGCTGGCGCAGTCCCACCAGCACGGGGTGCTCCCCGACGCGGACCACGCGATGCTCACCGGAGCCCTCAAGCTCGAGGAGGAGACGATCGGCTCGGTGATGTTCCCCGTCTCCGACGCCGTCTGCGTCCCCCACACGGGCACCGCCCGCGACGTGGAGGACATCTGCCACGAGAGTGGCCGCTCGCGTCTCTTCGTGACCCGCGACGGCCAGATCACCGGTCTGGTTCACGTCCGGGATGCAGTGCGGGCGACGGCCGCCTCCCAGACGGAGTATGCCGTGACTCGCCTGGAGCAGGCGGCCATCACTCTCCCTGGGTCCCTGCCGCTCATCGACGCGGTCCAGCGGATGCGTCTGGAGCGCGCCCAGCTCGCCCTGGTCGGTGAACCGGACAGGCCCGTGGTCGGGCTCATCTCTCTGGAGGACCTGCTCGAGCAGATCCTTGGCGAGTTCGACGACGAGACGGACGAGCCGATGGCGGGTGCCCAGCACATGCAACCTACGCCTACAGCCTGACCGGCGTCACCCGGCAGCCCGGGCTTCAAGAATGGCCGTACGGACGCCGCCCCTCATGGAGCGGGGAGCGGGGGATATAGACCTTCCGGTTCCTTTGGGCAGGCTCCATACAGTTCTGCCACCGCAGCCTCGGACTCGGGTGTTGCCTCCGAGAATGGATTCCACCAATCCTCTGAACTGTAATACTGACCAAGCCACGCTTCTTGGGACGGTGCGACCGAGATGGGATACCCGAGGCGCTCGACGCAGGGTGCTGATTCCACCAGGTGCTCATAGTATTCCTGCGCTGGAACTAGCGGCAACTCCTGTCGTCGCCTCGGATCCAGAGGATACCGCGCCTGACACACGTAGACTGCCTCGTTGAGTGCGCCAATCTGGTCATCGGGAACGCGCGGCGGAATCACGCCCCCGTCACGTGTCGCTTTCGCATCGAAGCCAAACTCTGCGAGACAATCCACCTGCACACTGGCGAACTCTTCCTCTTCGATGAACCTCACGATCTCAACGGGTGGTGGATCGTCAACCCGATTTCCAGCAGCCAACTCTGGCCACCGCTGTTGCTCCAGGGCAACCATTTCCTCAAAAGATTCCGCGTCGCCCCAGTCTGGGACAACCCCCTCTGGAGTCCCTTGATTGTCAGCCTTCTGAACTTGGGGTTCAGCGGTCTGTGTTGACGAATCCACGTTATGGGCACTGCATGCAGTGCCCATAAAGCAAACTATGACCACACCGACATATCCGACACGCCTCATGCGTGACTAGGCAGGTGGGTAGCCAACCACTTAACACCGCGTCCGCCAGGAATTGGACAAATGCTTCCTTCGCGTGCGCTCAAAACGTAAATAACTTCAACGGCAACCTGAACTCTTGAGTGCATCTCAAGACTTCTTTGCGCCACACGATTGCCCTGGAGGGCAGTAGCAGCCAGCCGTGGGCTTGCCATATCTATCCATTTCGACTTCTCCCCTGCTTCCCTAGCGCGAATGTGCTACACGTCACTCCCATGAGCGCACGAGGAATGTACACCGCTCGACGTGCCGACGTCAATGCGACGAGACTCACCTAAAGTGGCTCTTCCCAATCGAGGGTGTAGCGGTGGTGTGATCGGGGGCGGCGCGTCGGTGCGGGGGTGTGGGTCGAGGTCTTCCGATGATGGGAGTTCCTACACCGCCCGATCTGGAAGACCTCGACGTGCCGGACGCTATCTTCACGACCCCTGACCTGACCACCTTCACCGGACTGGACGAGCTGGGCCTCGTGGCGACTGGCCAGCTGATCGAGCCCGAGCGTGCCGTCCTGGCCTGCCGGGTGGTGGAACCGGATGACTGGTGCCGCACCTGCGGCAGCCAGGGGTTCGCGCGGGACACCGTGGTCCGGCGGTTCGCGCACGAGCCGTTCGGGTGGCGACCCACGACGCTGCTGGTCACGGTCCGGCGCTATCGGTGTGCCGAGTGCGCTCACGTGTGGCGCCAGGACAGCAGCAAGGCCGCGCCGCCGCCGCGAGCGAAGATCTCGTGCGGGGCTGAGGTGGGCCCTGGTCGGGATCGTGGTCCAGCACCTGACCGTGGCCCGGGTCGCCGAAGCCCTCGCGGTGGCCTGGAGTACCGCTAACGACGCGGTCTTGGACGAAGGACGGCGGGTGCTGATCGATGACCCGCACCGCCTCGACGGCGTGCAGGTCATTGGGGTCGATGAACACCCCTGGCGGCACACCCGGCGCGGTGACAAGTACGTCACCGTGATCATCGACCTCACCCCCGTGCGCGACGGCACCGGCCCCTCCCGGTTGCTGGACATGGTCGAGGGCCGGACCAAGAAGGCTTTCAAGGCCTGGCTGGCGCAGCGGGATCAGGCCTGGCGCGACGGGGTGCAGGTCGTGGCCATGGACGGGTTCTCGGGCAGTAAATCGGCGACCGCCGAAGAGGTGCCCGAGGCTGTCCCAGTCCTCGATCCCTTCCATGTCGTCCGCCTCGCTGGCGAGGCCCTCGATGAGTGCCGGCGACGGATCCAGCAGGTCACCCGTGGGCACCGGGGCCGCAAGGGCGATCCGCTGTACAGCGCGCGGCGGACCCTGTCCACCGGAGCGGACCTGCTCACGGAGGAACAGCAAGACCGGCTCGACAAGCTGTTCGCCGCCGAAGAGCACCTGCAGGTCGAGCTGACCTGGGGCGCCTACCAGGCCATGATCACCGTCTACCGCGAACCCGACCGCACCCAGGGCGCCACCTTGATGCGCACGCTCATCGATTCCCTTGCCGCCGATGTCCCGGCGCCCCTGGTCGAGCTGCGCAGGCTCGGCCGTACCCTGTCCCGCCGAGCTGAGGACGTCCTGGCCTACTTTGACCGGCCCCGCACCAGCAATGGGCCCACCGAAGCTCTGAATGGTCGCCTCGAGCACCTGCGCGGTTCCGCCTTGGGCTTCCGGAACCTCACCAACTACATAGCCCGCGCGCTCCTGGCGGCCGGAGGATTCAGACCCCAACTACACCCTCGATTGGGATGAGCCCATAATCCCCAGGTCGGCACAATTGAAATTGTGCCGACGTCGGCACAATTTCGAAAACGACAGCGAGTTCCTCACCCACGCCGTCATCGGCTGGGCCGCCGACCAACAGATCTTCTTCACCAGGTCCCGGCCGTACAAGAAGAACGACCAGGCCACCATCGAATCCAAGAACAACCACCTGGTGCGCAAGTACGCCTTCTACTACCGCTACGACACCGCTGAGGAGCGCACGGCGCTGGGCCGGCTCTGGCCGTTGGTCAACGACAGGCTGAACTACCTCACCCCGACCAAGAAGCCGATCGGGTACGGGCAGGACCGCCACGGGCACCGCACCCGCCACTACGACAAGCCCGCTACCCCGCTGGACCGCCTCCTGAGCGCCCGGGTCCTTGTCCCCCCAGCAGGAGGCCGAGCTGACCACCTACCGCGACTCATTGAACCCAGCCGACCTCGCCCGCCGCATCGCCGAGCCACAAGAGCGGCTACTCGTCCTGGCCAAGGACAAGACCGAGCACCTCTACCTCGCCAGCTTCCCCTCAGCTCTGCCCGACGTCCGCCGCGGCATCCGCGTCCAGGCCAGCTGAGCCACACCCACTTTCGCGGGCAGTTCCTAGTTGAGGCACGGGCCCCGTTTCGCGGGCACCTTGACATGAGGCACCACGGAATGTGAAGACTCTCACATTGAGTTAGCAGGGTCACCTCCCCACACATGGCCAAGTGGTCTCCAACCTGATGATGGCCATGTCCAGTCGAAGACTCCGCCGTGCAGGGCGATCGAGCAGACCTTTGGCGAGTTCGGCAACGAGCCGACGGCTGGTGCCGAGCGGCCACGGGCCACTACGGCGATGATTCCCTGACGCCCAGCGGGTCGATACCTCCTGACCCAGCCATTTGGCATACAGGAAGAATGATGCGACTGCCCCGCCGCGCGCTCAACATGCACGCCCACCCACCGATCGTGGATCGGGCCACCTGGAAGGCCGCTGTCGCCGAACTTGACCAACAGTTGTCCCGGGAGAAGGCCGACACGCGGGAGGGCGACGCGATCGCCGCTGCCCGCCGACGACTCCCGATGACGGAGGTGCCCTCAACCGCCACTGTCGTGGGCCCCAACGGTCCGGTCTCCTTGGGACAGTGTGAGGGCTGCACACATGCAAGAAGGCCCCGCCGGAGCGGGGCCTTCCTGTGTGGTGCGGGTGTTGTCGGTGCTCAGACGCGGCCGTAGCCGCTGACGCCGGAGAAGACCGAGCGGTAGGTGACGCCGACGCCGGGGTTGCCCGCGTCGTAGACCATGCCGTTGCCGGCGTAGATGCCGACGTGATAGGCCGGGTAGCCCCAGAACACCAGGTCGCCGGGCTGCGGGTTGCTGACCGGGGTGGCGTAGGCCTGCTGGGCCGACGCGCTGCGGGGCAGGTTGATGCCGACCTGCGCGAAGACGTAGGAGGTGTAGCCGGAGCAGTCGAAGCCGGACGGGCTGCCGCCGCCGTAGACGTACGGGTAACCGACGTAGGACGCGGCAACGCCAATCACGCCGCCGCCACGGGGAGCGGGGGCCTGCTCCTGGACCGGGGCCTCCGCGCGCTCTTCGCTGCGGCTGGCGGAGTAGTCGTTGGAACGCTCCGAGTCCGTCGTCGTGCTCGGGGCCGAGCTGACGTCGGTGGTTGCCTCAGGGGCGGCAGCAGCCTCGGTCACCGGGGCAGCCTCAACAACAGGCTCCTCCTCGACGACCGGGGTGACGCCGGTGAAGCCGAGCGAGCCGAAGTCGGTCTCGACGTCCTCGGGGGCTGCGACGGCCACGGCGGGCAGGTCGGTGGGCTCAGCCATGATCGGCATGTTCGCGGCCAGCAGGTCAACGGCCGGGGTGGCAGTGAACTGGTTGCCGGAGACGACCGAGGCGACCTCGTCGACGATGCCCTGGGGGTTGGCGCTCGCGGGGGCGACAACAGTGGCCAGCAGGCCACCGGACGTCGCGACAACAGCGGTCGTCTTCGCCGAGCGGGAAATCGTGGTGCCAGCTGCAGTGAGCCGACTGGGCGCGCGGTGGCGACCGGGGATGCGGTGGGTCACGGTGTACCTCTCCAAATGCTTGCGGGGTGAGCTGTCGGGCTCGGGCTGGAGTGCGCCCGGAGCTCCGGCGAACCGGAACTCTTAGCCCCTAGGGGCCGAAGCCCCAAAGGTTGGGTCCCCCGCTCCTGCCAGCGGTGTTCTCAAAGATCCGCCCGCAGTGACAGGACTCAGCGCCTGCGGGTGGAGCGCCTCCGGGGAGAGGCAGCGGGAACGAGAGTACACACCCGATCGACCTAATGTCACGTTTCGGTAAAGGTCCTGTGGATAAAGAACAGGCATTCGCGCGGCTGTGGACGACTGACCTGCACGAACGTCGAGCACCCTGGGACAACTCCCAGGGTTCCTGTGAGGGAGTTCACATCACAACAGCGCAACGTCCAGGTGTCCCCAGACGTCTAGCCAAAGTGCCCCTGGCGGGGCGCCCGTTCCGGGCGGAGAATGGTGGTGCGGCCGTCCGGTGACGCCGTTGTTCCCTATGGTCCCTCGAGGCCGTCGTCTAGCCGGGTGCGGGAACCACATGGTGGGCTCTTCAATGCTGCCGATCCGGACGCCGGTTCGGTGTCCGGTGTGAGCGCGAGGACTAGATTCGCTGGTTTGCCCTGGTGGTCCCCCCGGGCGGTCGCTTCTATCCGAAGTGATCTGACCAGGAGGTCGAGAGGTGTTCACAGAGTCACAAGACGATGAGCAGATCATCGAGCGGGTCGCAGCGTTGGATATCGGCAAGGCCGAGATCGTGTGCTGCGTACGACTCCCAGCACCACCGGGAGGCAAACGGAGAGTGCAGGAGGTCAGCACACACTCCACGATGGTCGGCTCGTTGAGCGAGTTGGCCGAACGACCCGTCGAACTCGGCATCGAACGCGTCGTGATGGAAGCCACGAGCGACTACTGGCGGGCGCCCTTCTACCTGTTCGAGGCCCACGGGCTGAACCCGTGGCTGGTCAACGCCAAAGACGTGCGCCACCTGCCCGGACGACCCAAAACGGACGTGCTGGACTCGGTGTGGTTGTGCAAGGTCGCCGAACGACAGATGCTGCGCCCCAGCTTCGTACCACCGGCCCCGATCCGCCGGTTGCGGGACCTGACTCGTTACCGGGTCGACCTGGTCGAGGTCCGTGGTGCGGAGAAGAACCGGGTCGAGAAGCTGCTGGAGGATGCCTGCATCAAACTGTCGGTAGTGGCCAGCGACATCTTCGGTGTGTCGGGCCGGGCGATGCTGGCCGCGCTGCTGGCTGGCGAACGCGACCCCGTCAAGCTGGCGGACATGGCCCGCACGCGGATGCGTCCCAAGATCAAGCTGCTGCGGGAGGCCTTCGCCGGGCTGCAGGTCGGGACCTTCGATGAGCATCACCGGTTCCTGCTGGCCAGGATGCTGGAACGGATCGACCGCACCGACGCCGACATCGCCGACCTCGATACCGAGATCGAGGTGATGATCGCCCCTTTCGGTGACGACGTGACCCGCCTCGATGAGATCCCCGGGATCGGCCCGACCGCTGCCGCGATCATCCTGGCCGAGATCGGCACCGACATGACCAGGTTCCCCACCGCTGGCCACCTGGCGTCCTGGGCCAAGTTCGCCCCCGGGATCAAGTCCAGCGCTGGCAAGACCAAGGGCAACGGGTCCACCGGACACGGCAACCGTTACCTGGCCCGCGTCCTGGGCGACGCCGCCGTCGCTGCTGCCCGCACCCACACCTTCCTCGGTGCCCGCTACCGAAACATCGCCCGAAGACGTGGGAAGAAGAAGGCCATCGTCGCCCTGGGACGATCGATCCTGGTCATCATCTGGCAACTCCTGTCCGACCCCGAGGCCCACTTCATCGACCTCGGCGCCGACTACTACGACCGACGAGTCTCCACCGCCGCCAAACGCCGCAACCACGTCAAAGCCCTCGAAGCACTCGGCTACACCGTCACCATCGAACCAGCCGCCTGACCCACCCACACCCCATCCGGCTCCGCTGCGCTCCGCCGGAAGCTGTCGCGCGCCTGCTGAGTCCCATTCTCGGACTAGAGAAGATCTGCCCCGATGACTGCCCTCAGGGCGTGGTCACGAAGATGTGCGAGGCCACGTCGTGGGGCAGGGAGACGGCCGTGTCGCCCTCTCCCGCGCCTGTGACAACGACGCGATCCCCCTCGGTCCGCGCCCTGATCTGCTGGCCCGGGGCGACGCCGGCCTCGCCGAGCAGGGCCAACACGTCTGGCTCCACCTGAGCCGGCTCACCGATGCGCACGACCTCGACCGTGAGGTCGGCCTCGTCGGTCAGCACGTCGATCAGGTGCTGCCCGCCTGCCGTGCCAGTCGCAGCGAACTCTGGATCAAGCTCAGACAGCCCCGGGATCGGGTTGCCGTAGGGCGAGACGAGGGGGTCCTTGATGATCGTCAGGATCCGCTGCTCGACCTGATCGCTCATCACGTGCTCCCAGCGGCAGGCCTCCTCGTGCACGTGCGCGAGATCGAGGCCGATCACGTCGACGAGCAGGCGCTCAGCCAGCCGGTGCTTGCGCATCACGCGCACGGCCGTGCGACGCCCGTGCTCGGTGAACTTCAGGTGTCGGTCGTCCATCAGGTTCACCAGCCCGTCGCGCTCCATGCGGGCCACGGTCTGGGAGACGGTGGGCCCGGAGTGGCCGAGTCGCTCGGCGATCCGCGCGCGCAGGGGCACCACCCCGTCCTCCTCGAGCTCGAGGATGGACTTCAGATACATCTCGGTGGTGTCGATCAGGTCAGTCATGGCTGGGCCCTCCGTGGCAACTCAAGGTCTGGCCCTGATCCTACTGAGGGCGACGGATATACCAACGCCGTGAGCAGCCCAGACCATTCCTTGCCGTTTCAACGGTTAGCATGGGTCGGCGAATCCCACGACTGCAGGAGAACCATGCCCAGGCCGGACCGTTCGACCAGCAATGCCCCCAAGGGCGGCAAGAAGAAGGGCGGCAAGGCCCCCCAGGGAGCGGCCGCCGACCGCCAGGCGCGGGTCGCCGCCATCCAGAAGAAGGCCAGCGCCAAGGGCCGCCGGAGCACCTCGGTGATCTGGATCGCCCTCGCCCTGGTCCTGGTCCTGATCGGCGGGTTGGTGGCCTGGGCAGTCATCGACCAGAACAACAACCGCCCGGGCATGGGCGCGGTCGTGACCTATGACGAGTTGGACGACCCCAGCGACGACCTGGGGCGCAACCACGTGCAGACAGCCGTGGAGTATCAGCAACACCCGCCGGTCGGCGGCGACCACAACTCGATCTGGCTGAACTGTGGCATCTATGAGGAGCCGGTCCCCAGCCACCACGCCGTCCACTCGTTGGAGCACGGCGCGATCTGGCTGACGTACCAGCCGGGCATCGCCGAGGGCGACCTGGACGCGCTGCGCGACCTGGCCTCCCAGGAGTTCGTCCTCCTCTCGCCCTACGAGGACCAGGAGTATCCGGTCATGGCAACCGCCTGGGGACGTCAGCTCGGGGTCGAGTCCGCCAGCGACACCCGCATCGAGCAGTTCATCCGCGACTGGCGGCAGGGACCGCAGACACCGGAGCCCGGAGCGGCCTGCAGCGGCGGCACCTCCGTGGACCGGGTCGGCGGCTGACCTTGGGCGCCGCCGCAGACGACGAGACCTCGGAGCCTTCCGCCCGGCAGTCATCGCGCTTCGGTGGGGTCGGCATCGGCCTGATCACGGGCGTGGCGGTCATTGGCCTCATCCTCGGGACCCAGCTGGGCTGGTTGGTCTTCGGCAACTCGACGCCGGGGGACGAGAGCGTCGCGGCCGGCTTTGCCCGGGACATGGGCGAGCACCACGCGCAGGCCGTCGAGATGTCGTTGGAGGTGCTGCAGACCACCGAGGACGAGGGCGTGCGCGCGCTGGCCACCGACATCGCCTCCACGCAGGGCAACCAGCAGGGGCAGATGGAGGGCTGGATCCGCACCTGGGGCCTGCCGATGGCACGCCCCGGCGACCGGATGGACTGGATGGATCCCGTGGACCACTCCATGCACATGGTGGAGGGCGCCCCGATGGCCGGCATGGCCAACCCCGAGCAGATGGAGTCACTGCGGGCCGCTGACGGCGAGGCGGCCGACGTGCTCTATCTCCAGCTGATGACCACCCACCACATCGCTGGCGTCGAGATGGCCGAGGCTGCGGTGGATCTGGGCGTCGACGGCGAGGTGAAGCGCCTGGCTGCCGCCATGGTCAACGGTCAGGAGTCCGAGATCGACCTCATGCTCGGCATGCTCGAGGAGCGTGGCGAGCAGTCCCAGGAGCAGTCCGGGATGACGGTGGGGGTGGCCGAGCAGGGCGAGCCGATGGACCATGACGACATGGGCCACGGCGAGGACGACTCAGCGGACGACACCGGCGGCCACAACCACTGAGCTCGCCTCAGGGCTGCAGCCGGGTCACTGCCCAGGAGGCTGCGTCGTCCAGGTCCCCGTCGCCCACGCGGGCGAGCACCAGGCGGTCGTGGAGCCGGTTGATGCGGCCGGCCCAGAACTCCACCTGGTCAGCCCTGACCCGCACCGCGCCCCAGTGCTCGGGCACCGGCACGTCCTCGGGACGTCCGTGGTCAGGGAACCGAGCGGCATACTCCGCATAGGTCGCCTCGAGTTGCTCCCGCCCTCCGGCGGGCTGTGACTGGTCCGAGGCCCAGGCGCTGACCCGCGAGCCCCACGGCCGCTGCTGGAAGTAGGTCTCCACCTCGGCCCGGTCCACCAGCTCTGCGGTGCCGCGGAATCGGACGGCCCGGAACATGCTCGGCCAGGTCAGGCTCGCCGCGATCCGCGGGTTGCCCGCCAACTGCCGTCCCTTGGTCGACTGCAGGTTGGTGACGAAGCCCGGCCCGCGCGGGTCCAGGAAGCGCATCAGGACGGTGCGCACGTCCGGACCGTCCTCGTCCACGGTCGCGACCGAGAGCGCATCGGGCTCGGGCACGTCCCCCTGCTCCTCCTGGCGCGCGCGGGCTTCCTCGACCCACCGGCTGATCTGCTGGAAGGGTGTGGCGGCCAACTGCTCCTCCCCCAGCCCGGACCCTGCATAGTCCGTCCGCAGCACTGCTCTCACCTCATCACTGGCCATGCCCTCAGTATGCGGCCCGCTTAGGGTGGGTGGTCAACGGGTTTCGTGGCGAGGAGGCGCACCATGGCAGGCAAGGGCAAGGCGGCGGGTCGGCTCATCAAGTACGGGCCAATCGCTGTCACTGCTGCTCAGCGGTGGGGCCCCGTCGTGTGGGAGCAGGTGAAGAGCCAGCGCGAGCCGGCCGAGAAGTTCGTCCAGGACAAGGTGGCCAAGGGCAACCAGCGCAAAAAGGCGATGGCCCACGCCGCCACCGTGATCGACGGCTCGGTGTTGCAGGTCTTCCACCTCAACACGGCGCACTGGGTGGTCTTCTCCGGTGACGACCCGATCGCCGTCCACCCCCCGGCACAGGCGGACTTCGAGGAGCTCCTGGACCGGGCCGACCTGAGCAAGCGGGTGCTCCCCCAGGACAGCACCGTGATGGTCAAGGTGCCGCGGCCCCGACGGCGCACCAAGGGGGCCACCGCCCGGGTGCCGCGTCAGGAGCCGGCGACCGGTCCGCATACCCCTGACTCCCCCGTCGCCCCGGGCCGCATCGTGCGGGGCGAGGTCACGGGTGGGACGGAGGAGGCCGACCGCCAGCTGTGAAGTCACGCCCAGGGGTC
Source organism: Ornithinimicrobium faecis (assembly GCF_023923225.1). Taxonomy (GTDB): domain Bacteria; phylum Actinomycetota; class Actinomycetes; order Actinomycetales; family Dermatophilaceae; genus Ornithinicoccus; species Ornithinicoccus faecis. Next base: position 3,957,054 of record NZ_CP099489.1, read on the forward strand.
GGCTTCCTTCGGCCCCCGCGCTCTTGCCACCAGCAGAAGGGCGGCGATGACTGGGACCATCGCAACCACGTAGCGGGGTCGGGCCTCGAAGAGCATCAGGTAACCGCCGACAACGACCAGCGTGGTGCACAGCGCGGTCTCGAGAACGCCCGGTCGCATCCTGAGCAATGAGTACCCCAGCAGCGCCAGCACGGCCAGCCAGAATCCTTGACTGACGGCGGCCTTCACTGGATAGAGGGAGCCACTGGCAACGGCGACCTCGGACAGCGGAGCCAGGGTGTTGAAGACGGGCTGCGGCTTCTGTCGGCTATCTAGACCCTCTCCCGACGCCCAGAACGTACCGTCGGCCCACGTCCAGGCCACCTTCATCACAAAGAATCGTGCGGTCGCAACAAATCCTTGAGAAGTGATATTCGACTCGACCCTGTCCCACAGCATGTCGCGACGTTCCCGTTGGTCGTCGATAGCGGCGGTCGCATCGACCATCTCTTGGCGGTATGCACCATAGCGCCTCACTGGCGAGGCGTCCTTCGTGTCGTATGTGCCGGAAGCCAGCCACATCACGGCAGGGAACGGCTCCCGCACCTCACTCAGTACCCTATCATCCAGGCCCGTATACGATTCAGCCACCGAGGAACTTGCCATGAAAGCAAGTAGAAAAACCGCGCTAGCGGATACCGCACCATGGAGATATCGCGTGCGAAGTCGTTGTGACCGTACCAATATGATGGCCGCTACTACCCCGACACCGCAACCAAGCACCAGTGCCACGGTATAGACTTTAAGAACTACGGCGAAAGCGAGAACACATCCTCCCACGGAGCACAAAACGTAGAATCCACTCCCCGATCGACATCGAAAGAGCGCTGCCATGGCGGTGACACCCGCGGCGACGCAGACCGCGGCAGGGAGGTCCGAGTATGGCACTGCAACCATGGGTGTCAGCCCGAGCAATACCAGAATTATCCCCTGAATAGGCAGGATCCATTCTGGCTCTTTCAGCAGCGAAGCGATACACCCTATGCACATCGAGACAACCACCACGCAAAACACCTGGAAGAGCACGAGACTCATGGTCGGGGAGAACCCCACCGCATGGCCGAGGTCGACAATTAACATTTCTAGGGCAAGCAGTGGCACATTATTTGGAAAGCGCGCGAAGTAGTCCAGCACGTGATCGCTGAGGTGTCGGTCTTGCGAGAGAGTCTCTGCGGCATTGGCGACCGCGCCGGCATCCCAACCATAGGAGATCACGGCCGAGAAGGCGTAGGTAGTCGTACCGACTGCCACGAGGGCGCCACCTAGGCAGAGCGCGAGCAGCGGTCGGCGCGCCTGCCACGCGGCCAACGTGCGTCCCCTCTGGAACAAAAGGCCGAGCAGCAACACTCCGATGAACGTCGTCAAGACGAGGCCGCGATCGAAGACGAACCAGGAGTTCCTGGGTGCCACGAGGGCGACAGCCACCACGAACATCAGCGCAGCGAATACCAGGAGACGCACGAAGCGCCCGTAACTCCTCGTCGCCACCTGCAGCGCTACGTAGAATTCTCGATATCGAGCTCGCCGCGACACGCCTAGCGTCCGTCGGTATCCCAAGGCTGCGGCTCCGGACAGGCGTGCAGTGCCGAATCCATCTCCACGATACCCTCGTATGGCGACCACGGCGTCACGTCGGAGCCTCCGACCCTAGCTTTCCACTCTGCCAAGAAGCGCTCCCACGAGTCAGGACCGTGCGGCGAGAAGCCCTGCTCCTTGAGGCACTCCAAAGTAGCCAAAGATGACTCGTAGAGCACCCTGAGCTCCCCTTCATCCAACGGAGCAACCTCAGGATAGCCTGCTTCCTCTTGGCATTCCTCTGCCGCCTCGTGCGTTAATATCCCGCTAGTATCACCGGGTGCATCGCTGATTGACACCGAACCATCAGAGTTGCGGTCGATGACAAAACCGCGTTCCTCCATGCAGAGATGAAATCGGCCATCCGCCTCTCGCCCAGCCTGCAACTCCCCTGCCCGGTCGGGCGGCGCTGCAGATTCCGCCTCCTCCGCGGGTACTTGAGTGCACGCCACAAGGAATCCTGCGCACAGCGTCACGACAACCGTCAGCACAATCCACCATCCCGAACGGCGTGGCGTATCGTCAGGGCACATTGCGAGGTGGTGCTCCGAAACTTGAGCCTGGCGTGCGGCAGATGATGTCAGCGGCACGAACCGAAGGTTCTGGGAGCATTTATTGAAACAGATGCAGATGCAGACCAACTACCCCCGTCCTTGTACACGGTGGCGCTGTAAGAGCGCTCATAGTTATTGAAAGACGAGTACCACCAGGAACTCGCCCCTGGTGCGCGCAAACCGATCGTGCCAACACCCGTTCCCGTGGCATAGGCGTCTTCGTAGAGTTCACAGGTAACTGAGCCAGAGTCATACTCTGCAGCAACAGCGGCGCCAGCGAAGCCAAACAAGAGCCCGACAGTCGCAACTACCGCAACAACCATTCGCTTGAGCATGGAATACTCCTTGTGGTTGTGCCCCCAGACCCCTTCAGTCAGGGCACTATAATCACGGTATCGGCAGCTGGGACTTCTGTCAACACTTGAGTTGTCAAACATATTTCCGCGATCCACTTCGCTGCGTCGTGTTGTTGTTGTGCCTACAGTCGCGGATGTTCCCGATGATTAGTCGGCACCTGGATCAGCAGGCTGAGCACCGCACCGAGCCCGGCGAGCACCATCGGATAGACGCAGACATAGACCCGCCAGGCCGTGCCCGCCTGACCGCCGGGATCATCGCCGGAGTAGTAGCCGAACAACGCACCGAGCGAGGCCAGCGCGACGCCCGCAACAGCCCCGGAGAGCCGGCCGAAGAAGCCGAACGCGGCCAGGAAGATGCCCTCCCGGTGGGCGCCGTGGACCGCGGTGTCCTCGTCGAGCACACGGGCGATGACCAGGTCGTTGCTGGCCAGCATGCCGCCATAGCCGACCCCCAGGCACAGGCCGGCCAGGATGGCGGTGATCAGGTCGTGGGCGAGATAGAGCGGGACG